>JBGAVW010000001.1:0-244095 GCA_044227925.1 Saprospiraceae bacterium
TTATTAAATTCTAAATGTGAATATTATGAATTTAAAGTAATTGGATCTCGATATTTATTTAACAGCTTATGCTTAAAGTTTATTACCTCATATGATTTCTAAAAAAATGAAATATGCTTTAAAGGCATTGATCGAAATAGTAAACTCAAAAGAGGAGTATATTCCAGCTCATACTATTGCTGAAAAGGCAAATGTGCCCATCAAATTTTTGGAGCAAATACTGAATGAACTCAGAAAAGGAAGGATAGTGAACAGCAAAAAAGGCTCGTTTGGAGGCTATTATATGCTCAAAGAACCTTCGCAGGTAACTCTGGCAGATGTATATAGATTGATAGAAGGACCTATTGCCTTGTTGCCCTGCGGGTCGTTAAATTTTTATGAACGGTGTGAAGACTGTCCCAACGAAGATACATGCCAGGTACACAAAGCAGTGGTGCAAGTGAGAGATAAGACACTGAAGGTGCTGGAAAAAATTACCCTGAAATCGATGGCCAGCGGGAGGTTTTAGATTAGTCTATTCTTATTTAATGGTTACCGGATTGGTTTACTCTTTTAAAAAGTTAGCACCGAAAAATGCGAAAATTTTTAAAAAATTAGCACCGGAAAAACTATGATTTTTAAAAAAGTTAGCACCGAAAGCTGTAATATTTAGTTTGTTAACGAATTTTCTCAGCCACTAATACCCATTTTAAAATTGACTCAATCCTGTAGAATTGACATTTTCATTAGTCTTTGATTCGTTTGATTTTTGATGTTTTTTTTGGGAGTGCAGGTGGAGATTCATGCAGATTTTATTTTTTAGCAAGAAGGATTTGCTTTTGACGGTCAAGGAATAAAGGAATTCATTGATTGACAGAAATACGAATATAAAATAGTGTACTCCCTTTATCATGGACCTTCAGTTCCATTTCTTAATCGACTTTATTTTTTAGGCCGGATTTGAAACCATTTTTTTCTTAGGGTTTAATCTGATCCCTTTAGTATCCGTATTCGTCAGAGCAACGGTGAAAAATACAATTTTTTCTATTTTTAAATCCTACTAAATCGATAGGAATAATAGGAAATAAATAAATAGATATATCTTTGTAGAGTGATTACGGTTGAATACCGGATTAGTTTCAGAAATTATAAACATAAATTATTATCGTATGCAATCAACTCTTTTTTACAAAAAGGTAATTATTTCTCTTGGGCTTAGTTTTGCATTGAACCTCTTGTGTAATGCGCAAGAAAGAGTAACAGGTGAAGTAAGGGATGGTGATGGTCCTTTAATCGGGGCACATGTAGTTTTAAAAGGGACCGAAAAAACAGCTGTCACCGATACCAATGGTCGATTTACCCTGGAATTTAATGCAAATCAAAATGTATTATTAATCAGTTATATTGGGTATGTCACCAATGAGGTTATGGTGTTAAAAGACAGACCTAATCCCCTCGTGATTTTTCTAAAAAGCGATAACCCACTTACAGAAGTAGTGGTTACATCCCGTCGTCGCAGGGAAGATGTACAGGATATTCCAATTCCCATATCCGTAATCGGAGGGAGTAAAATTTCGGAGGCCGGAGCATTTAATCCAAACCGTCTGAAAGAATTACTTCCTTCTGTTCAGTTATTTGCATCAAATGCCAGAAATACTACTTTAAATATCAGAGGATTGGGTTCGACTTTTGGATTGACAAATGATGGGATAGACCCCGGAGTAGGGTATTATGTTGATGGCGTATACTATGCAAGGCCTGCTGCTACTGCACTTGATTTCGTGGATATCGATCGGGTAGAAGTTTTGCGTGGGCCGCAAGGTACTTTATTTGGAAAAAATACTACATCAGGTGCTTTTAATGTAAGTACCCGGGAACCTGGCTTCGAAACAAATGCCAACTTTGAAGCATCCTACGGAAATTTTGGTTTCTTACAGGTAAAAGGTTCATTAACCGGCCCCATTTCAAAAAAATTAGCTGCCAGGATTTCATTGGCAGGATCTCAACGCAATGGCACCATTTACAATATGACTACTAAACTTTATATGAATGACATTAATAATATCGGATTCAGGGGTCAATTATTGTACAAGCCTATAGAGACCATTCAAATTAGATTTATTGGTGATATTACCTCTCAGAAACCAAGCGGATATGGTTGGCCCGTAGCCGGTGTAGTGACTACCAAAAGAGCAGCTTTCAGGCAGTTTAATGCCATTCTAAAAGAGTTGAATTATTCACTTCCATATACGAATGCCTTTGAACGCATAGTTGACCACGATACCCCTTCGAAAGCGGATAATGAACTGGGAGGGATTTCGATTAATTCGGATATTAAATTGGGAAATGGGACCCTTACTTCTACTACTGCATGGAGATATTGGAAATGGGATCCATTAAATGACAGAGATTATACAGGACTTCCGGCTTTTACTATTTCTGCAGGCAATTCAAAACACAACCAATTTTCCCATGAGATTCGATATGTCGGTCAAATTAATAAGCACATTACTTCTACTGTAGGTGTTTTCGGTCTTTGGCAGGATTTAAATTCAGATCCGGTGCAGACTGAAGAAGCAGGATCAGCTCAATGGCGATTTGCACAAACCAATTCCAGTGCATTATGGAAAACTCCTGGCCTCTTTACTAATTTTGGAATAAAAACAATTAATCAAATCAAAAGCAGCAGCCTGGCAGTGTTTGGCCAAACGGATTTTCGCATCACTTCAAAAATTCACATTATTCCCGGCATCCGTTACAATTATGATTTAAAAAAGGCGAATTACGATAGACAAGTATATGGAGGTTTGCAGACAACCGATCCGGCCTTGATTGCTTTAAAAAACAGTGTATATACCAACCAGAAATTCAATATTAACTTATCAGAGGATAATTTCTCTGGTCAAGCTACCATTCAATATAAATTGGTAAAAAAGTCAAATGTATTTGCGACCTATTCTTTAAGTTATAAACCTATAGGAGTGAACGTGGGGGGCTTACCCACTTTAAATGGAGAGATCTTGACTGAATTGGCTAAGGTGAAACCGGAATATGTAAATCATTTTGAGATTGGACTAAAATCCATGCCCAGGGAGAATGCAACCATAAACCTGACCTTCTTCAATACAGAAATAAAGGATTACCAAACTCAGGTTCAAACTCCTGAACCGGGGGTAAACCGGGGTTACCTGGCCAATGCAGAAAAAGTGAGAGTAAAAGGAATTGAATTGGAAAGTAAATTAATTTTAAATAAATACCTTTCCTTTAATGGATCCATGACTGTGACAGAGGGTAAATATGTAAAATTTAAAAATGCCCCTGTACCCCTGGAGGAAGTTGGAGGTACACTTTCTTTTAAAGATGTATCGGGTGGCGTGCTACCGGGTATTTCAAAATATGCAGGTACAGTTGGTGCAGAAAGCAATACGCCCGGAAAATTTCTTTCGCTTGCCGGGGATTATTTTGTAGCAATGGATTATTTCTTTCGTTCTTCATTTTCTTCCAGCCCATCCCCATCTGCTTATTTGAATATATCCGGATATTCGTTATTAAATGGCAGGGCCGGTTTCAAAGCTTCCAAAGGTATTACCCTATTTGTTTGGAGTAGAAATATGCTCAATAAAAATTATTACGAACAATTATTAGTGGCTCCGGGTAGTACTGGTCATTACGCAGGGATTTTAGGCGACCCTCAGACTTATGGGGTTACTATGAAGTTTATTTTGTAAAGAAACATATGCATTGTATTTTATTGCTCCTCCTTGGAGTGCCTGAGACGATAGATAAATTAAAATTCTATTTTTGATTTATCATCATGAAGTCCAGGGTACTTTTGTCTTGCTTATTATTTTCTTTTGTCAGTGTATCAGGCCAAAAATCCATTACTCATCAATCCCTTTACTGGATTCGATATTACCCACAGTTAAGATTGAGCTCAAAATATACTCTGCATGCAGAAATCGAAAATCGTCGTTTTTTTAAGAATAGTATTCAACACCATACGATCAATCATTACCGGTTGCAGTATAAGCTGTCTTCGTATGCTGATGCCGGAGGGGGTATTACATTGTCATGGCAAAGCCCACAAATCCCGGACGGGGTTAATCACCTGGTAGTACCTGAGATCCGCGGTGTACAGGAATTAAACCTGACACAGAACATATCCTCCGGATTTTCGCTGGCACATCGATTCAGACTGGATGAGCGATTTATTCATAAAAACAATGGGATTACACTTGAGGATGGATATGACTTTAACTTTCGATTCAGATACAGAGTACAAATTTTGTATAAGCTAACTAAATCGTTAAGGGTTAAAGCTGGCGATGAAATCATGATCAACCAGGGGAAGATCATAGTCTATAATACTTTCGATCAGAATCGGGTATATTTTAGTTTGGAAAAAGAATTTTCGCCCAAAGTGGCCCTTGAAATATCCTATATAAAATGGTATCAGCAGCGGCCATCCGGCAATCAGTATTTTTCCAGAGATATTTTACGATTTTCCTTTTTGCATAAATTGATGTGGCATGGTAGAAGTAACAATCCGGATAAATTTTAACACATAATTCATACTAAATAGATAGGAATTATATGAATTAATCTTCAAATTTGCACTTCTGTTAAACTCAATCAATAAAATATTAGCCCGCAGCATTGCCATCAAACGGCACGCATCTTCCCATCCATCCTTACTGTGGTATGCAATACCCATCCTGATGCTGGTGATCCTTCTTTTTATTATTTTATTCAATTACAGTTCCGGCTTTACCCTGGAAAATGTAAGATCAGGGATCAATTCGGATTTATTGGTGTACCTGCTGGTGGGGATATTGGCCCAATTAGTGGATAACACACTGGGTATGGGGTATGGAGCTACCTCTACTTCTTTTTTATTATCGATAGGGGTGCCACCGGCTATAAGCAGTACAGGAGTTCACGTTGCTGAAATGTTTACTACCGGTGCTTCGGCGATAGCGCATCATCGATTTGGTAATATCAATAAAAAACTGGTTTTATCATTATTAGTACCTGGTGTACTCGGTTCTATTATAGGTGCTTATTTATTAGCAGATGTAATTGATGGTGATGTGATCAAACCGTTTATTGCATTCTATATGATGATATTGGCTTTCATCATCATTCGCAAAGGATTAAAGTCCAATATTGAAAAGAAAAAATCAAAAAACCTGGGCGTACTGGCCATATTTGGCGGATTTATGGATGCCATAGGAGGCGGTGGTTGGGGCCCAATAGTTACCTCCACCTTGATAGGTAAAGGCCGTGATCCAAGATATACTATCGGCAGTGTAAATACAGCTGAATTTGCTGTAGCCTTTGCAAGCGGTCTTACATTTATGATTTTTGGTGGTATCAAAGGATGGCAGGTGATCATTGGATTGATCATTGGCGGGATAGCAGCCGCACCGCTTGGGGCTTATCTTGTAAATAAAATACCCAGGAAACAGGTGACTGTATTGGTGGGATTGATATTGATATTTTTGAGTTTGAGGACGATATTAAAATCGTTTTAGCTTCTTACCTTTTCTTTGTAAAGTCCGTAAAGTCCGCATTTAATACGGGAATATTACCTGATCAAAATTATACTGTTTAGACACTATTTATCTGAGTCAATAAAATAATTTTCATCCTTATGCTCACAGGTGTTGAATTCCAATATGACTTATTAAGCCCGATTCTTTTTACTCTTTCCTGAAAAGTAAACAATCCGGTGGATATTTTTAAAGATAAGGTACCGGAGGATGTAATTCATTCATAATGTCTTCCAGCATCATTGTTAGTCAGCGAATGCGGCCAGGTAAAGCCTATTTTTTTAACCCTGACGAATCCAAAAAACTACTTATCTTTCACTTCCATTTATTAAAGCAAATGTTAAAGAAGTACTTACACCAAATCATCCTGGCAGGTATATTATGTATCTCCCGGGTAGATGCTCAGGACATACACTTCACCATGTTTGATCTATCACCACTTACTTTGAACCCTGGTTTGATAGGTGATTTTAATGGGACTTTTCGCATTACAGGTAACTACCGAATTCAATGGCCTACTATTGCAAAATATCAGACTCCGGCAATTGGTGTAGATGCTCCTTTATTCCGGGGACTTCGTAAAAAAGATTGGATCAGTTTTGGTATAGCAGCTTATCAGGATAGAGCGGGCGAGGGAAGTGCTTTTCAGTTAAGAAAAACATCCGGATGGTTAGGTGGATCCTATCACGCTCCCATGAATAAGGCCGGTACGACGGTGTTGTCCTTAGGAGTTCAAAGTGGTGGTACCACGCGAAGCCTGCAAGGGACTCCTCGGTTTGGCGATCCCAGTGACCCACAATTCCCTGCTGGAGGAGGAGATAATAAAAAGACCTACGCCGATCTCAATGTCGGGTTGGTATTATCATCTATATTAAACAAGGATAAAACTTCTGCATTAAATATGGGCATATCCATGTATCACCTTACACAGCCCAATGGATCTATTGGTAGTACACCTGGTGGTGGCGGAGGAGGTAATACCGGAGGCTCATCAGATAAGCAGGATGTGCTCATAAATGCGCATGCCATCATGAGTATTCCCAGGGGGGATCTATTAAAATTTTACCCGGGAGTGGTATTGCATTCCCTGGCAGGTAATTTTGAACTTGCAGCACAACTCAAAGGTGAAATGCTAATCAATAAAGAAAAGGATTTTGCTATAGTGGGAGGTGCAGGATATAGAATTGGCGATGCGGCTTTTGCCATTTTTGGCGCAAGAGTAAAAGACCTCAAAGTAGGGTTGGCTTATGATTTTAATCTATCCGGCGCCACAGCAAGTACTTCCGGTGTAGGAGGCTATGAATTGGGAGTATCGTATATAGTCAAAATTTATAAAAAGCCTGATGTCAAACCTGTGATCTTCTGTCCCAGATTCTAATTTATTTTAAATACGAATTGGTAATACATTTAAAAATTGAATCCCGGCATGGAATCCAATGAATCCAATTCGTCGTCGGCCATATCCGGATTTTTATCATCTCCATTATTTTCATTGAGTGTAATAGTCAGTGCGCTTGGATTTTTTGTAGATGTATACGATTTATTGTTGTTTTCCATTATACGAAAGCCAAGTTTAGCCTCTATTGGTTTATCTGAAGCGGATTTATTGATCCAGGGAGAGTTGCTGATCAGCATACAAATGATAGGCATGTTGGTAGGAGGTATTTTCTTTGGAATATTAGGGGATAAAAAAGGTAGATTAAAAGTATTGTTCGGCTCTATATTATTGTATTCCATTGCAAACATTTTGAATGGCTTGGTCTATTCACTGGATCAATATATAATACTGCGGTTTTTAGCCGGATTGGGATTAGCCGGTGAGTTGGGTGCCGGTGTGACCCTCGTGAGTGAACAATTACCTAAAGACAAACGCAGTCTCGCTGCCGGGTTTATTGCAGGATTTGGGGTTTTGGGAGCTGTATTTGCCTATTTCATTAGTAAGTTTTTCGACTGGAGGTTGTGCTATTTTATTGGCGGCGGAATGGGCATTCTACTATTAATCATGCGGATGCGTGTAGCCGAAAGTCAATTGTTTCATTCAGTACATGTATCCAGTGTAGTGAAAGGAGATTTTTTTATGTTTTTTACCGATAAAAAGCGATTCATCAAGTTTCTGTTATGCATATTGATCGGGTTGCCGGTATGGTATATCATAGGGATTTTAGTCACCTTTTCAGATCAGTTTGGCCGGTATTTCGGAGTGAATAATATAGAACCGGGCAAAGCAGTATTGTTTTTGTACCTGGCTGTTGCGGCAGGAGACTATACAGTAGGGTATTTAAGTGAAAGATTAAAAAGCAGGAAAAAGACCCTCCATCTATTTTATATCATCTGTATAGTATTTTTGATTTTGTTTTTTAGTCAACGCAACATGGGTAGCACATGGTTTTATTTTATCATTGCCGGCCTTGGATTCGGTGCAGGTCTCAATGTAATTTATCTTACTACCAGCATTGAGCAATTTGGTACTAATCTAAGAGCAACAGCAACGATCAGTATATCTAATTTTGTGAGAGGGTCTCTGCCATTGCTTATTATTTTATTTAAATCACTGCGGGAGTATGCAAACGATTATGTAAAAGGAGCATTGATCACAGGCGTCATAGTAATGGTGATTGCAATATTTTCTTCTTTTTTTTTAGCGGAAACGTATGGCAAAGATTTGGATTTTATCGAGGAGTAAAAAGCACAAATGCAGTATACATTCCCGGGCTTGAAGGCCGGGAGCAAAAAAATAAAGCATTTTCCTTATTTGTCCATCAGTTTGTAACAATCTTCAATCTTATACAGTTTGCCATCCGCTTTAGTCATTAGATACATTTCACCTTTGGCATCTTGACCAAAATGAAGTTCCAGCCGGGAGTTTTTATTAAGGTCCTTTAGGTTCACGATTTTTCCATCCAGTGAGACCAACATTTCATATATAGTAGCGTCTTTACCTTTTTGTATTTGATCGGTAAAAATAAAATATATATTTCCCGATGGTATATCTCCAAAAATAAACTTGCCCCGGAGCAATGGAATACTGCCTTTATATTCATATCCTCCGGCAATGGCTTTGGCATCATCCCGATCAAACTGAGCTACCGGTGTACTCACTTGTTTTGTGATCGTATCGCTTTCTATTGGATCATAGATCTTATCTAAATCTCCCATCGGGTCTAGTATATATCTGCCTTCCATGTAGGGCCAGCCATAATCTTCTCCTGGCTCTACCAGGTTCAGTGTCTCTACATCATGATGCCCGATATTGCTTACCAACAGTTGACCTTTTTGTGTCCAGGTAATGCGATGCGGATTTCTGAATCCATAGGCATAGATTTCGCCTATTGCTCCAGGCTCTGTGACGAATGGATTTGATTTTGGAATACCATATTTTCCGTTTTTTGAAAGTGTGGATTTCTTTGGGTGACGGCTCGGATCTATTCGAAAAACAGTACCCCAGGCTCTGCTTTTGGAATGCAATAAATATGGATACCTGTTTTCACCTGCTCCTGCATCGCCTATAGCAATGTATAGTAGTCCAAAGTCAATACGATCTTTTTTTGCAGTCGGATTGAAGGCAATTTCCTGTACGCCATGCGCTTTACTCACCATGTCGATTCTGAATAATTCTCGGTGGGTGCCAGTAAACTCTTTAGCCTCAGGTTGTGAGGACTGCCACTCCAATATGACAAATTGCAAAGCAGATTCCAATGAATCTTCAAATGTAAAATCAGCAGGTTTTGTGGCAGCAGGCTCCGTATGCGCTGTATATAATAATCCATTTTTATAAAATTCAGGATGAAACGCAAAGCTGGCAAAGCCTGAGCTCAGACCGGGTTGGTTGATAAATTTTTCTATTTGTTTTGACATGTCCAGATAAACGGAGATTTGATCTCCAATTAATCTATATAAGGTGCTGTTCATGTCAAGAATAAAAGATTGTCCGGAATGCGGTTCATAGTCCAGTTTTTGGATGCGGGCGAGTGGTGCTGATTTCTGTGGATTTGATACAGGAATCTCTTTGATCAATTTAAGCTTTACGACCAGACCTGATAATGGAATAGTATCTGCGATGGCATTTTTTACTTCGATCCTGTCTGCGTACCGGGTTGAAAGTATCGCGGGTTTTCGGGCATGCAGATAAGAAATAATGGTGTTTATGGCAGTATCACCTAAGCCGGCAAAAGGCGGCATCAATACTTTGAATTTAGTATGTAATCGTTTGGCTCTTGCATCTCCTGCTTCGATCAATTTGGCAGGATTTGATATGAAATCCCTGAGCCAATCAATGGATACACTATCGGTGATCCCGCCTAACCTTGGGCCTATACCATCGAAATTAAAGTTATGACATGAACCGCAATACTGGTTGAATACCATTTTACCTTGATTGATGCTCTGTGTATCTGTTGCAATTACTGTATTATAGGGGGTATCCTTTTTACATGAAATGAGTAATGTCAAAACCAATATACTGTAACACGCAAAGCCTGATCTATTCATGCACTTATTTTATGATAAGCTCAAAGCTAATCTAAGTTGAGGATATTGCCTATGGACTTTGATTTAGGGAGCCAATCTTCCAATCTTCCACGAACCTTTTACCAAGGTATATATTATTCGATCGTGTAGCCGATTAGGTCTGCCTTGCCAGAATTCGAAATAAGAAGGTATCAAAGAATATCCACCCCAGAACGGAGGTAAGGGTATTTGCTTATGATTATCAAAAAACCGGGATAGCTCGCTTACCGTTTTTTCTAAATAATTACGGTCAGGTATAGTGCTGCTTTGTTCAGAGGCCCAGGCCCCAATCTGAGATTCACGAGGTCTTTGGTGAAAATATGCTTCTGATGTAGCCTTACTCAGTTTTTTTATTTTTCCTTCTATGCGTATTTGTCTTTCGGTTTGCGGCCAATAAAATAATAAAGAAGCTTTGGGATTGTCTTTTAGTTGCTTTGCCTTCCTGCTATCATAGTTGGTATAGAATGAAAATCCATCCTCCCGGTTATAGTCTTTTAATAAAACAATTCTATTGGCAGGCATTCCTTTTTTATCTACCGTAGCTAAGGCCATAGCAGTAGGATCATCTTTATTTATTTTCAGATTCTGATCAAACCATACTTGAAATTGTTCGAAGGGATCAGTACAGACTGAATCTTCGGTAAGTTTTGCTTTTTCGTATGAGCGTCTTAGCTGAGCAATGCTTTTTTTCATCTAATGCAATATAATAAATTCAGGTTTAATTATAAAATGACTGCCATCAGCACCTGGTATAATTTCATACCGTAAGCCAGTAATTTAACTTTACTACCAGGGCCCGGTTTCTATTTTTAAAAGTATCCGTAAAATAATTATCGGTGTATACTATAAAAAGGTCAGACATGGGCTTGTATCTCCACTGTACCCGGCTATTAATATTAAAATTATTTCGCTGCGTATTGTATTGGAAAAAAGTAGTCCAGAATAAATTATTGCTAAAATTTATTTCAGTCTTAGGGCTTATGAGCCAAAGCTCAGTGTTTCCATATGATGTAGGGAATTCCAGGAGATTGTATTCAATATTCATTGCAATGTTCCAAAATGGTTGCTGGCGTAAAGTAATGCTGCCGCGGTATTGCTGTATGGTGCCATTATAAAACTGTCCTGTGCGCAGGCCGGCAGTGAAAATGATATTTTTTCGGGTATCAGATGCATATTCAACATTGACACTATTGTACTTGTATATTCCAGGGGGTAATGGCTTGTCTGAGGGTAAAGGGAAATAATATCTTAAGTTATCTTGCTGCATATCATACCGGAATGACCACATACCGGTATTGCGCATAAATATAAAATACCGAAACCGTGTAAAGCGATCGCTTAACGCATTATCAGCGTATAGACCGACAAAGTTTTCTACTCCAAAATTATGTCTGATTATGCGTTTGTTTTTTGGGTAAATAAAATAATCTATGGGCATATATACTTGAGTAATTCCATTCCGGATGGTAGTGTCGCCACTATTATAATCGTCCCCCTTAGTGGCAAATGTTTCTATTCGATTTATAAAACCCATGTCTGCATAATAATTTCTGCCGAAGGAAGCAAAGTCGATAAAAGTAAATAAATTCCTACCCCCATACTGACCTCCAAACTGGGTAAATGTATTATGACCGGATGTATTCGGCTTTTGAGACAAATGATGACCAACCCAGCCAGTCCATTTGCCTTGTTGATCAGTAAGATTTAATTCAGCACCGGCATTTCTACCATATTTCCCCAATGGATTGGTTTCAAGTTCGTCCGGATTCATAGAGGCAGCTCTGTTTAAGGCATATGTTTTTATGGTGGATCTTGCAAATAAACGTTGGTGCAACGAAACTGCCGAATAGTTTTGTGGCGCAGCATCTCCCTTTCTGCCGGTTTGCATATTCATCAGACCTATTCTCAGCTTTTGATTTAAATTACCACTGATTCGGCCGCCGAATAAAATTGGTATAGGTTGCGCATTTTCGTCGAGTCCGATTTTGCGGGAAAAGAAAGGCCTGAACGGAGGTGCACCAAAGGAAGAAAAAATATCATCGTTTTCCAGGAAAAAAGTCCTTCTCTCTGGAAAGAATATATTAAATCGTGTAAGGTTAGTTACTTGCTGATCCACATCTACCTGCGAAAAGTCAGGATTTACAGTAAAATCCATATTCAGTGATGGAGTCAGTGAAAGCTTAGCATCAAATCCCGCATTCATTGAAGCCGAAGTATTGATATTATTCTCCGGTTCATGACTTACTTTGGCTGTGATATAAGGTATTACTGAAGCATTGCCTTTAATGGAGGGCAAATCAGTTTCAAATGTCATGGTACCTAAATAGCCAAGATCGAAGCCGGGAAATTGCACAGGCACATTAGTCCAGGTATAGAATTTATTCTTTTTCTGATCACTGCGAATTACATTAAATCCCCATACTTTATTTTTTGAGTCGAACCGCAATGTTTTAAATGGTATGCCGATTTCAACGACATATTTGTCTGCATAGCGCTTGACTCCTGAAAACCATTTATTGTCCCATGCAAAACTAAGTCCTTCCCCACCGCCGTCGACATTAGAGCCAAATTGGTATTCTGATTGCACATTAAACGGGGTGACGGAAAACCCAAAACCATTGCTTTTTTTATTTACCGGATCTAAGATTAATGAAATGCCATCTTGCATTCGTAAGGATAGATCGCGTTTTAAAGACGGGGCTATATAGGTATCGGAACTATCATAACTGATGATGGCAAAATAAAGAAAACGATCGTCATAGGCAGCCTGTACCGTAGTATTCAGGCTTGCTTTAATCTCATCGGTAGGAAACTTTTCCCAAAAATCACCTACCATACCGGCTGCAGACCATACAGGTTCATTCAGTTCACCATCTATTTTACATGGAATACTGGACTTTTTTACGGTTATATGATATTTATTCTGAAATTCATTTGTTTGAGAAAAAGAAATGTGGATGCTATATAAGAATATTAGGAATAAGAAAATTTTCATTGGTAATGGACCGATTTTCAAATCCCGAAAGTAATTGAAATACCAGACCCTGAGATGTTGAAATTGGTTACTAAATCGTTAATATATAGTAGTAACCACTACTTTTTCTTTTTAGATTTTTTTGCTTTATGATTAAAATCGAGGGCGAGATCAATATAATACTCCAATTGTTTCCTGGTTTTTATACCTTCCGGTGAAACCATGATAAACCCTTTCATTTTTTTACCGGTAAAATCCATTTCTCTGCACCCTGTTTTTGCCAGGCATTCTTCCTCTTTTTCCGGATCTATCCGGGCCATAATTTCATCCTTAACTACTCCGGCACACATTTTATCATTTACCATATAGCAGATACCGCCAAACATTTTTTTTTCATCAAATAATGCTTTTGTGGCGAAAATCTCTGTCATGCGGGAAGCGAGTATTTCATCGTAAGCCATACCTTATTATTATTTAATTACACCTGAAATAGAATGGTAAAGTTAATCATTGCCGCTTAAGTGAACCGTTGGATTAAGCTGAAACTTCTACGCCGGTTGAAATAATTTCTCTGATAAATGGATTGTTTTCTACCACATCAATCATTCTGAATGGATGCAATTCTATTCTCTTAAAAGATCTTTTTAATGGTGCAGTTTTTTCTATAGTTTCAAAGTAATCGTCACCAAATGCAGGGCTCCACACGGCAAGATCAATATCACTGTAGTCGTGGGCATTTCCTTTAATCATACTTCCAAATAATACCGCTTTGTGTACGGGAAACCCCATAGCTTCAAGGCCTTTAAGGTACCCTAGAATTTCTTGCTCTATATCTTTTCTTCTAACCATGATTTTAATGCTTCTAATTTTATTTTCTGCCTTTGGATATAAGATTCAGTAGCAATATGATGCAGAGTTTTAGTAAAATCAGGATATCGTCCACGAATATTCCAACTATTAACTATTGTCAAAAAATCCATATCATCAGGTGATAGCGAGAGTCCACATTCTTCTACTAACCTTATCAAATCGTGGGTAAATGGTGGAGTATTATCGGATAGACTCTCCTTTACCCAAATAGCTTTAAGTAACTTTTCTATTACCAGGTGCATAGCAAAAAGGCAGAAAGAATATCTTTTCCCTGCCAATAACAACTGACTCGTGTCCCAATCTTCTTGAGCACTTGTCACCCAATGTTGAATATGTTCTTGCTTGGAGAGCATTGAATGCAAAAGTAAGTTAAAACTAAAAAATCGTGAAAATGAATTCAAAATCACCCTTAAAAGATAAAAGGTATTAAAAATATCCAGGCAAAAATCACTATCTTGGCATGCTTTAATAACAGAATGAAACTTTATCAGATTTGCCGCCTATTTATCCTTTTTGCCGGTTTACTTTTAATTGCTTGTAAACAGGAATCAGATACAGCCAGTATTCCATCCAAAATTGATTTTAATATTCATATACTCCCGATTTTATCTGATCGTTGTTTTAAATGCCACGGTCCGGATGCCAATAAACGACAAGGCAATCTCAGGTTGGATTTGGCAGATAGTGCCTACGCAGAATTAAAAGAACATCCGGGTACTTATGCCATTGTGAAGCACGATCTTAAAAAGTCGGAATTGTACAACAGAATTATCTCTACTGCAGCAGATGAAATGATGCCTCCACCTGAATCAAATCTAAAATTGAGTGCGCATGAAATAAAATTATTTGCAAAATGGATAGAGCAAGGGGCAGAGTATAAAGCACATTGGTCTTTTATCCCTCCGGTGAAACCTGAGCTACCGGCTTTGGATAAAAAATGGGCAAAGAATGAAATCGATCATTTTGTCTTGGAGAAAATGAAAACGAAGTCCTTAAAACCCAATGAGCCAGCGGATAAAGAGACTTTACTTAAAAGAGTAGCTTTTGATCTTACCGGGCTCCCACCGTCTTTGGATATGCAAGATCGGTTTATACGGGACAACTCTGCAGAAGCATATAATAAGATCATCGATGAATTATTGGCAAATAAACATTATGGAGAAAAAATGGCCTTGCCCTGGCTCGATGCTGCACGATATGCCGATAGCCATGGGTACCAGGATGATGGCTTACGCACGATGTGGCCATGGCGGGACTGGGTAATACATGCCTTTAATGAAAATTATTCATATGAAAAATTTGCCAGCTGGCAATTGGCGGGAGACCTGATGGCGAATGCCAGTAAAGAAATGATTCTGGCCACCGGATTTAATCGAAATCATAAAATTACCCAGGAAGGTGGGGTAATCGACGAAGAATACCGCATTGAATATGTCACTGATCGTACCAATACATTTGGAAAGACTTTTCTTGCCATGACTTTTGAATGTGCCAAATGTCATGATCACAAATACGATCCTATTCAACAAAAAGATTACTTCAGCACATTTGCCTTCTTTAATCAGGTAAACGAAAAAGGCCTGGTGGGGGATATTTCATTGGCTTCATTAGCTGATCCTCCCCGTATGTACATCACCGACGCTGATGTGCAAAGTGTATTGAAGTTTGTCAATAAAAAAGATACTATTCCGGTACCGGTAATGATTATGCAGGACAGTTCACTGGTACGTACTACTCATATCCTTAAAAGAGGTCAATATGACCAGCCTGGTGACTCAGTAGATTTTAGCACACCCAAAGGGTTATTTCCATTTGATTCCACCAAATTTAAGAAGAACCGGCTGGGGCTTGCACAGTGGTTATTTGATAAAAAGAATCCATTTACCGCCCGGGTATTTGTCAATCGCATTTGGCAGGAATTTTTTGGTAGGGGCTTAGTAAAGACTGCCGGTGATTTTGGTTTACAGGGCGATCCCCCATCTCATCCTGAATTATTAGATTGGCTAGCGGTAGATTTTATGGAACATGGTTGGGATATAAAACGATTGGTAAAACAAATCGTAACCAGTGCAACATATACCCAATCATCCAAAATCACAAAAGAAGCATATGCCGTGGATCCTGATAATATCTTTCTTAGCCGATATACAAGGTCACGGTTACCGGCAGAGTTTATCAAAGATCACGTAATGGCCAGCAGTGGTTTGCTCAATGAAGAAATAGGAGGACCGAGTGTAAAACCATATCAACCCAATGGAATTTGGGAATCATCTACTTCAGGGCGTGGGCAACTGGCAGCATACGTACAAGATCATGGAAAAAAACTATACAGGAGGGGAATGTACACGTTTATCAAGCGTACCGCTCCTCCGCCATCCATGCTAACTTTTGATGCAAGTAACCGCGATCAATGTGAAGTAAGAAGAGTGGTAACCAATACGCCTTTGCAAGCGCTGGTATTATTAAATGATCCGCAGGTAGTGGAGGCGGCAAGGGTATTAGCCCAACATTTGATGCAGGAATCTTCCGATATAAATTCGAAAATCGAAAAAGCATTCCGCACTATTGTATGCCGTGTGCCAACTGAAGCGGAGAAGTCGATTTTGAATTCTTATTTCGGAAAAGAAAAAAACAATTTTACTCAAGCGCCGTCAAAAGCCAATAATATGCTTCAGGCCGGTGAGTTTAAATTGGCATCAAATAGATCCAATGCCGATACTATAGAGACCGCTGCATTGATGCAGGTGATACATACGATATATAATATGGAAGAGACCATAGTAAAAGGGTGAAAGCAAATTGATTCTGGCAGAAATTTGCCTTACTTAACCTACTTATCGATTTTCTAATATTGACTATCCTTTTGAGTATTATTTACTTCAAATAGCCTATACTTTCGTGCATAACTTAACTAAAATTGCCTATTCTTTAGAGCAATAAATTTATAAATTTGCCTATCCTTTCGTCCAAATATGTATATTTGTATTCTAATAAAATTTTTAAATAATTGATTTACAGATATTTATATTTAAGATTGATTGAATGGAAAAATTCAGAAAATAGAAAACCATTAATACTTAGAGGTGCCAGGCAGACCGGCAAAACAACATTAATCAATGAATTTGGTCAGGAATTTGACCAATATCTTTATTTCAATCTGGAAAAGGATATAGATAAAGAAATATTTAAATCAGTTTCTAATCTCGAAAAGTGCATACCCATTATGTTTTTATCCAGAAATAAAATTCTGGATAAAAAACGGTCCACACTAATATTCATAGATGAAGTACAAGAAGCTCCTGCAATAATTGAATCACTAAGATATTTTTTTGAAGATTATAATTATCTGCATATCATAATTACCGGTTCATTATTGGATTTTGCCCTGGCAAAAATTGAAAAAACACCTGTGGGCAGAGTGGAATACATGGAGCTGCATCCATTGAATTTTAACGAATTTCTCCATGGAATGTCTAATCAATCGGTGTTGAATGCTTTGAATGAAATACCTATTAACAATGATGTACTACCGATAGTCTTTCCGCTATTTCATGACTTTGCAATGATAGGAGGAATGCCGGAAATAATGGCCAATTTTTTAAATAACAAGAATGTTACAGTGTTACTCAAATTGTATGCCTCTATCCTTGAGTCTTATAAATCAGATGTCGAAAAATATGCTAAAAACGAGAATCAAAAGTTGATTATTCGACATATAATAGATACTGCGGCATATGAAGTAGACCACAGGATTCAATTAAATAAATTTGGAGGTTCATCTTTTAACTCCAGAGAGATAAAAGAGGCCATGACCACTCTTGAAAAAGCGCGTTATCTTGAATTGGTTTATCCTACCACTCAAGTCATACCGCCGGGGTCATCGGATTATAATAAAAGACCTAGGTTGCATTTGTTGGATGTGGGATTACAGAATTATCAGTTAGCGCTTTTTCAGGAATTACTTCAATTATCGGATTTAAATAACCTGACAAGAGGCAGTTTAGTTCAGCAGGTCGTAACGCAGGAAATAAAGTCTCTTGCATACCTACCCTCAAAAAAATTAAAATTTTGGGTTAGAGAAGAAAAAAATGCATCATCGGAAGTAGATTTAGTATATCCATATAAACAATACTTGATTCCTATAGAGTTCAAGGCTGGAGCAACGGGTACATTAAGATCTTTGCATGAGTTTATGGACAGGACAAACCATCATTTCGCAATTAGATTCTATGGCGGGCGATTTTCCATTGATAAATTAACCACAAGATTGGGTAAAGAATATTTATTGTTAAACTTACCTTATTTTTTAGCCGCATGGATAGAAAATTATATAACATGGTTTTTAGCCGAATACCCGGGTATAGAATTATACCAAAAGAGGTAAAGAATAAAATTGCCGTATGAATGTTTTAAATATGCCATACTAAAACTGTTTTTCACTATCTTAGAGCAGCCAACTAAACAACTGATCAAATGAATGAATTTTTAGAAAACCGGTTGAATATTACCCGTCGTCATTTTTTTACCCGAACGGGAATGGCCATTGGATCTATGGCATTGGGATCATTATTGGTAAAAGATATATTTTCCGGAGATGAAGGAAATGTTGCCGCTCTGGGCTTACCTCATTTTGCACCAAAAGCAAAACGAATTATTTATTTGTTCCAAAATGGGGCACCATCTCAGCTGGAGACATTTTCATACAAACCGAAGTTAAAAGAAATGTTTGGCCAGGATTTGCCAGAGTCTGTGCGTAATGGACAACGATTGACCGGTATGACTTCAAATCAGGAAAAATTTCCTTTGGTTGGCTCTTATTTTAATTTCAAACAACATGGCAAATCAGGGATTTGGATGTCGGAATTGTTTCCTCATTTATCTACCATAGTTGACGATATATGTGTGGTGCACACCATGCATACCGAAGCCATCAATCATGATCCTGCACTTACTTTTATGCAGACCGGTGCTCAACAAGGTAACCGGCCGAGTATGGGTGCATGGTTAAGCTATGGCCTGGGCAGTGAAAATAAAAACTTGCCAGCTTTCACCGTATTATTATCCAGGGGCAGGGGCAATGGGCAAGGCGTATATTCAAAACTTTGGACAAATGGATTTTTGGATAGTGTACACCAGGGGGTTCAATTTAGTAACAGTGATGAGCGGGTCTTGTATTTGAATGATATGAATGGGCTGGATAGAAAAGATCGAAGAAATCAACTCGATGAACTTTCAAAATTGAATTCCTTGTCCTATGAAAAATTTGGAGACCCGGAGATTAAAACTAAAATAGAGCAATACGAAATGGCTTACCGGATGCAGACGGCCGTACCGGAACTCACGGACATCAGTAAAGAATCAGACAAGATCATTAAAATGTATGGTCCTGATTGTTTAGTGCCGGGTACCTATGCCGCCAATTGTTTACTTGCCAGAAAACTATCTGAGTCCGGTGTGCGATTTGTACAATTGTATCATCAGGGGTGGGATACGCATGGCAATCTGCCTAATGAAATGAAAATGCAGGCAGAAGATACAGACCGGCCTACTGCAGCTTTGATAAAAGATCTTAAACAACGTGGACTATTAGATGAAACCCTCGTGATCTGGGGATCCGAATTTGGCCGCACTAATTATTGCCAGGGTGGACTCAAAGAAGATAATTATGGCCGTGATCATCATCCCAGGAGTTTCAGTATCTGGATGGCAGGTGGGGGCATCAAACCAGGTGTGACCTATGGTGAGACGGATGAGTTTGGATATAATATAGTAAAAGACCCAATGCATGTAAATGACTTTCATGCTACTGTTTTGCATTTGATGGGCATGCAGCACGACAGATTGGTATATAAACATCTTGGTCGTCGATACAGACTTACAGATGTGGCAGGCAAGGTGATTAATGATATTTTAGCTTGATGCGCATGCAATATATCAATCGTGTTTTATCAGGCATTTCATTTTGTCTTGCTTTTTTACTTGCTTTTTTACTTTTATTCGAAGCTAAACTGGCTGTTCCGGGACTGTTTCAATCTGTAGGGAGATTGCATGTACTGTCACTGCATTTGCCAATCGGCATGCTGGTATTGATTTCGATCTTAATACTGGTAAAG
The DNA here is from genome assembly GCA_044227925.1 of Saprospiraceae bacterium. GTDB lineage: Bacteria > Bacteroidota > Bacteroidia > Chitinophagales > Saprospiraceae > JADJLQ01. The sequence goes on from JBGAVW010000001.1 coordinate 19,995, forward strand.
AAAAAAAGTTTTAACCCATCCTTTACCGATGTATTGGAGACCTCTGTATTAATCACCTCGTTTTTTGCTTTTTGCACGGCATTATTTGGTTTGGTTTTGTCTAAGGAGAGTGGGTATGATAACGAATTGGTGGACTTTCACAAATGGTGGGGCATAGCTACTGCGTACATTATTTATTTTCTGAGTTTACTAAGCACGGAAAAAACATTATTTAAAATTGGATTAGCTGCTTCTGTATTGACATTAATCGTAGGGTCCCATCTCGGCGCTACCATCACTCATGGTGAAGGATATTTGAAAGGGACTGCGGAAAGTCAAGATAAAGAGTATTTATTTGATGAAAATGCTTCTTTGTTTCAGAATGCTATTTATCCGATTTTCGATGCCAAATGTGTTTCATGTCATAATCCAAAAAAGAGGAAAGGAGATCTTGACCTTACTACGCCGGCATCTATTTTAAAAGGTGGGAAAAAAGGATTGGCAATAGATAATGAAAATCTACAATCGAGTCGGTTATTGGAATACATTCACCTACCGGAAGAAGACAAAAAGCATATGCCTCCGGCTGGCAAACCTCAGTTAAAAACCGAAGAAATACAGGTATTAAATCAATGGATTAAAAGCGGTGCTGATTTTACAAAAAAATGGAATGAGTATGCGGATGAAGATTCATTAAAGAGTACAGCAACTAAACTGATAAAAAAACCTGACCTCATTACGTATGATTTCGAACCGGCGAATCCGAAATTAATCGAATCCTTAAATGATCCATTTTGTACCATCACGGCATTAGATATTAATTCACCGGCTTTAAAAGCCAGTTTCTTTATCAGAGCCGGATATCAACCATCTAAATTAAAGGAGTTACAAAAGATTAAATCTCAATTGGTGGAATTGAATTTGAGCAATATGCCTGTGACTGATGATGAAATCAAAAACATAGTTTCTTTTACTAATCTCAGAAAACTGATTTTAAATAATTCATTGATTACGGACAAGGCCATAACAGACCTGTCAAAAATGCCTAATCTCAGGTCCTTAGCCCTTTCCGGTACTAAAATTACAAAAGCTTCTATTCCTGCATTAAATCAATCCAAATCATTGAGCGAAGTATTTATTTGGAATACCGATATTGGAATCACCGACCTGGATAGTACATCGGCTATCCAATATTATTTGGGTTATCAAACTGATAATAATGAAGTACAAAAATTGAATATACCGTCTATTCTGAATGCATCGACAGTATTGGATAAAAATGATTCCGTACGATTGTACCATAGAATACCTGGTACCATTATCAGATATACAGTTAATGATTCTATACCCGATAGTACCAGTGCCCCTATTTTTAAGCAACCTTTAGCAATCAGTCATCATGTAAATGTAAATGCCCGGGCGGTAAAAGAGGGCTGGCTGGCTTCCAATGTAGCCTCCTACTCATTTTTTCAAAAAGGCATTAGCCCTGTTTCCACTTCATTGCTTACCATGCCCAACGCTAAATACAGGGGCGAAGGGGCAGAATTGCTCACCAATAACATAAAAGGTGCAATAGGAAATTTAATCGATGGCAACTGGCTTGGCTTTAGGGAAAACCATATGGAGGCAATGTTTGAATTTGATGGAAATACCACAATAAAAGAAGTCTTAATCAGTATTAATAAAAGTGTAAATTCTTATTTGGTGCCACCGGTCTCGGTGGAATTATTTGCCGGCAATGACACATTACAATTAAAGTCCATAAAAAAAATCATTCCACCTGCTTTAGTGGAATCAGACCTTAAAGCCAATAAAAACGAAACCATTTCTATACCATTAGATGGGATCAAGAATAAATATATAAAAATAAAAGCCGTGAACAATCCCAAACTTCCTAAATGGCATAGAGGAAAAGGTGAAAAAGGTTGGTTGTTTATAGATGAAATCTTTTTTTATTAAAATGAAATAGTTCCGTATTGGTATTCGGAATTGTTTTTATTTCAATTCCCCGATAATAAACCCGTACCCGGGTATTCCAAGCATTTCCTCATCTTTTCCAATCCGCAGGGTAGCGTCGTTCCAGGCATCGTAAATGACCTGTCCTTCTAAAGCCTGTGATTTAAATATATACCAACTTACATATACCGGCCATTGGCTAAAATTAAACAGACAAAACACGGTTTGATTTTCATCTTTTCTTACAAAAGCGGATAGGTGAATGTCTTCTTCAGGTAACCATTGAAAATTATTTTTATCCGCAAGGACATTGAATTTCTTACGAATGGAAATCAATTTTTTTGTGGAATGATACACCGTGTACTCCGGTGTACCTGCTATATGGACTTTTTTATTTTTATTCCAGTCGATTATTGGGCGATGCATCCACCGGTTATCATATGATTTTCCCTGATCGTGTAGGTAAGAGTAATCATTTGTATATGCTGCCTCATCCCCATAAAAAATCATAGGGATGCCTCCAATAAAAAGGGTATGCGCCTGCATGAGAATTATTTTTTTTAATGCAGTATCTATTGATGAATTATTTTTTGACAAAAGGGCTTGTTCCAATCCACATAATGAGGCTAGTGAACCGCTGATGCGGGCATCATTGGTCTTTGGATTAACAGAAAACAATGCTCCTGTAGCAGGCGATCCGGGAAATTTTCCTGAATAATACGCTTGCAGGAATGCTCTGTGCGCAAAAGGATCAAAGCCCCCATCACGTATATTATCGTCAGAATACCCGAGTCCTATATCGTCATGGCAGCGTGTATACGTGATCCAGGTAGTGCCCAAAGGTTTTGAACTGATCATGGAATGCCCACTCTTCATTATTTTAGTTTTGCCTGTGGCCAAAGCATCCCATTGCAATGCCATCATGGTGGCATTATAGGCGATATCGCATTCTTTTGTGAGGGCATTACCGGTGCCAAAATATTTCATTATTTCATTTGGGGCCACGATGGCTTCTCCTAATAAAGCCATTCCCGGGCTGGCTATATTTACTATGAGTTTAATAAATTGCAACAATTGATGTGCTTCAGGAAGATTTTGACAATTTGTGCCCATTTTTTTCCAGATAAAAGCAGGGGCATCTATCCTCAATACATCTACCCCAAGATTGGCATAGAATAGGATTATATCAATCATTTCGGCCAATACTAATGGATTGGAAAAATTGAGATCCCATTGATATTGATGAAAAACGGTCATCACCCACTTATCTATTTCTTTTAAGTAGGTAAAATTACCCGGCGCACTTTCCGGGAAAATCTCCGGCATGGACTGTTCATACAAAGAAGGAATGGTATGATCATCAAACATATAATAAAACTCCTGGTAGTATGGATCACCCTGCAGTGCCTTTTGGGCCCATATATGATGATGCGAAGTGTGATTTAACACGATGTCTAGCATCAAATACATCTGTCTGTCATTCAATGCTTGAATGATGGATGAAAGATCTTCTAAATTGCCGTATTTACCGTCTATCTTACGAAAATCCGAAACGGCATATCCACCGTCGCTTTCATTGGCAGGACTTTCAAATAAAGGCATCAGATGCAAATAATTAATGCCCAGCTCCCCTAGATAATCAAGTTTTGCTTCTAAGCCGGAAAGGGACTTACAAAATCGATCTATATACAGGCTCATGCCGGCCAACTTATTATCCAAAAACCATTTTATCTGGCTTCTTGATTTATCCTGATCTTTTTTTATTAATAGGGTGGATCGTTGACTGAATGCGTTTTTGGTAATGTTTTGAATACGGTCTAAGGCTATATGAGAGTTTTTATGTCCTTTATATAAGGTATCGAAAAGAGACTTGAGTTCGGCGATATGAGTATCCCAGGTTGAATTAAAATTCAATTCTGCTGAAGCGGAAAGGATGCCGGAAGCAACCGAGATTGTTTTTTGCATAGAATTCCAAAAAATAATCTAAGTTTCCTGATGAAATCTTGTCTGAAAGGACTGCAATGATACTACTATTTTAAATAAAATCGGTAACTTAGATCGAAATGAATATTGACCTAAAAGAATTAACCCATGCGGGTATACTGGATAGCACTACTGCAGATGCCATCGAGGCATTTTATGTGTCTAAAAAACAAAAAGATTCGGGTTCCAGGTTTTTTCAGATCATTTCAATTTTAGGTATAGTATTGGTGTGCCTGGGCCTGATACTCATAATTGGTTACAATTGGTTTTCTATTCCCAAATGGGGGAAAGTTACCTTGGGTTTCTTACCACTGCTGTCAGCCCAATTAGTAGGGGCTTTCACGCTAATTAAAAATAAAACGAATAGAGTTTGGTCTGCGATTTCAGCAACTGCTATCCTCGCCGGTGTCGCTATTGCCATGTCACTATTGTCTACTATTTATAACCTGGATGCCACCTATTCAGAGTTATTGAAATGGGGTTTGTTGCTTTGTATCCCGGTCGTGCTGGTATTTGATTCTGGTATTGCTTCCCTCATTGGCTGGATGGGTATAGGCATTTACATTACTACAGGTACGCTTTTTCAAAATGAAAGTAAAATAGTCTTTACATTAATTTTTGTAGCGGCCTTACTTTATATCTATGCAAAACACCTGCTTGAAAATAAGATAGACCTTTCATGGGCATGGCATCATATAGCGATACCCACAGTATTGATACTATTTACTTTTGCATTGGGCCCATATACCTGTCAAAAAATAATGCTGCTACACCTGTTGATCTTGTTTTTTGTTTTTTCGAGCCTGCCCTCCATCAACAGTATGGCTGGCCGTTGGTGGATAAGCCTTTACAATAAAATCGGATTTGGGGGTACTTATATACTTGCTTTTGTTTTTTCATTTAAAAGCTTTTGGACACAACGCTCAATGCACCTCTCAGAAAATTGTTTTACTTCCACAGGCAATTATATTACTACTTTATTTTCTATAGTATTCATTTTTACCGTACTATATTTAATTAAATCAAAAAGCTGGAACCTTGCCAGGGCATTCGATATGAGATATTTGATAATCCTGCTGGGCTTACTCATTATAGTGGGACATCTTTTTCCAGCGGTAAGCAGTATCCTCGCAAATGGTATTCTGTTGGTCAGTAGTGCGTATTTTATAAAAGAAGGTATAGATAGTGAAAATATAGTAAAACTGAATTTGGGAATAGTCATTTTGGTTTTATGGGTCATGTTTAGATTTTTTAGTACGGATATCCCTTCGATATGGAAGGGCATTATATTTATCGTACTGGGTTTGCTGTGTTTTTCACTCAATTACCTTTTGTTTAAAAAGAAAAAATCATGAAATCAAAATATATCCTGTTATCCTTTTTTGGAATTTGTTTAGTGCAGTGGGTGGTATTATCAGGTTGGATCCTGGATTCTGAAAAAATCATTAATGAAGGAAAATACCTTAAAATAAGATATCTGAATCCCAATAATCTGTATGCCACTAACACCAATAGAAACTATTTGTGGATTACGCCGGATCCCAATACAATAGAGTTTGCAGACAGCGGGAAATATGTTTTGAATCAAAACGTGTACATTCAATACGATTGTGATCAAAACAATGCCTGTGACTCATATCGGATTTTGACCGGGGAAATTGAAAATGACTCTAATCTGATCAAAGCCACCGTAGAAAGTGTATATCCCTCTGTCAAGAATGATAATCAGAAAATATATATTGCCAATCTTTCGTATCCGTACACTCAGTTTTATTTCAACGGTAAAATCTCCACTGAGAAGCTGGACCTGTACAATCGATCTATAGCAGATAGTACAAAAAAAATCTATATTGGCATATATGCATTAAAAGGAAAAGCGATTGCAGATGCTTTGTGGGTAGAAAATGTGAAGGTGGAATAAATTTCGAGGTATCTAAATCCTACTTTTTATAAGTATCATGCAAAACCCGTATCTGCCATTTCTCTTTTTAAGGGTCTTGTAAGACAAGTAGGTCCACCCCCGCCTAAATACGAAATATTTTTACCACTATAGCTGATCACCTCACAGCCTGCTTTTATCAATGATTCTTTTATTTTTGGATTGCCATCCATGATGATGCATTTCCTGGGGCCAATAGCCAGTACATTACACGCCATAGATTCAAATTCTGCATCCGCGACCTCTACCAAATGAAATGCGCGATCTAATAATTCATTTCTGAATGCAATAGACATCAAGGGAGAATATACTACAGCCACATCTCTATCAATGGGAGAAAACACAGACATGAGATGGAAAACATCGGACGGCCCTTTATAGTGAGGCAGGTCAGCAACCAATACCTGTATTTCGTATGGTTCAAGTATTTTTTTTAATTGCCTGATCCCTTCTTTATTGGTACGGTAGGTGTGCCCCACAGCAAGCGTAGTCTCGTCTATCCATGCCGTATCTCCTCCCTCTATAGTACCCGGATGCATTATTTCTCCTAATACAGGGATATTATTTTCAAGACAATATTTTTTTATCTGGGTGGGTTCATGTGACCTGGATTCTTTACCCATATTACAAAGAATAATACCATGATCCGTAACTATAGATGCATCTCTGCAGTACATTGAATCAATAGTAACTTCCTCTGAGGATGGTAAATGATAAATGTCGTCGATATTTTGTTTGAGTATATTTTCAAACGCAGCATATTCTGAAATGGCCTCTTCAAAACTGGGTTCCTCTAAAAAATTCAAGGGTTTCCACTCTGTATTCAACTTAGATTGATTGATAAAAGAATGGGCTGCAGACTTGATCAGAATGGATTTGATCTTGCCGTATTCCGAATGATGACTTAGTCTTGTTTTCATTTTTGATCAAATATAATCTCCTTGTTTTTGATTTAAATTATTTTTCATGATACCGGTTATTCATTTTCATCAATGCATATAATGGTAAGCCCAGTATCATCAGCACAAATCCCCAGAATACAGTATCAGCACCAGAGCCGATCACCGCTATGACAGAAAATATAAATGCTACGATGGCTACGAGGGTATGGAATGGTTTCAGAGTGACGCCGGAAGTGGTTGACCCCAATATGATATACGATACGGCAGAGAATAAATAAGGGACTAATACAGCCAGCGTAGATAATAAAATAGCAAACTCATATGCAGAAGCCAGGCTTTTATCATAATTAAAATACATAAGAAGTGACACCAGGACACTGGAACCGATGAGACTGAATGCGGGAGTTTTATACTTGTTTTCTTTACCGAAAATGGCGGGTAATAAATTATCGGCTGCAGCGGCGGCGGGTATTTGTCCTTGCATCAGTATCCATCCGTTTAATGCTCCAAATGTGGAAATTACTGCACCGGCACTGATCAGATATTTAGCCCATGGTCCCCATATTGTGCCTGATGCATCGGCTAAGGGTGCTTTCGAATTGGCCAATACATCAGGTGGTAGTATGCCCATTACCGCAATAGTAGATAAAATATATATGGCAGTACTGATCAATGTGCCTATGATAGTGGCCCTGGGGATATTTTTTTCAGGATTTTCTATATCTTTTGGTACTGTGGCACATTCCAATCCAAGAAATGCAAAAAAAGTAAGTGTAATCACTTTAGTGAGTGCTGATATATCAGAAGATTCAGTACGGTTAAATACTTCGAAATGGTCGGTATGAATATAAAACAAACCCCCAATTGATATCAAGGCAAGTGGGATTAATTTTGCAATGGTCGTAATCAATTGCATAGTACCTGCATTCCTGATTCCAGTAGTGTTCAACCAGGTTAATGACCATATCAACCCCAGACCGGTAATCACAGCCAGAATTGTATTTTCTCCCAATACCGGGAAAAAGGTAGTCAGGTAGCTAACGCAAGCTATGGCCAGGGCAGCATTCGTACACCACACGCTGATCCAGTAAGTCCATGCTGTCCAAAATCCGGCAAAATGTCCCATACCAGCACGATTATAAGCATATGGACCTCCCTGAGCTAAAGGCATAATCTTAGAAAGCCAGGCATAGACTAAAGCAAGAGCTACCGCACCTATGCCGGATAATAACCAACCTACCAGGCTGATACTTCCAAATCCCGCCAGAGTAGCCGGCAACATAAATATACCCGATGCCACCATATTGCCAATTACAATCGATGTAGCCGTCCACAGTCCCAATTTTTTTACACTTGCCATCTATTTCTAATTATATGATGTACAATGTACGACATGCGATATTGATGTATGATTTCTTTTATAAAATATTGCCATAAGAAATAGATACATTTTTCATCCTAATTTTATCGAATAAAAACACGATCAACTCCTACATCGTAGATTGTATGTAATACATCGTACATCAATTCATTTCTTCCCAATTTCTACTTCTTTCCACCGCTTTCTTCCAGCCTTGATATAATTTATCTGCAATACTGGTATCCGGTGATGGGATAAAAGTCTTTTCTTTTTGCCATTGGGCATTTATTTGATCTTTGGTCCAAAGTCCTACTGCCAATCCGGCCAGATAAGCTGCACCCAAAGCAGTAGTTTCAATGATTTTAGGTCGCTCTACTTTAGCATGCAATTGATCTGCCTGGAATTGCATCAAAAAATTATTGGCAGATGCACCGCCATCCACGCGGAGATCTGATAATGTAATACCAGATTCAGTAGACATGATATCAAGTACATCGCGTGTCTGATAAGCAAGTGACTCTAATGTAGCTCTTACAATATGAGCACGTGTAGTCCCCCTGGTGAGGCCGGAGATACTGCCCCGGGCATACATATCCCAATATGGGGCGCCTAAACCCGTAAATGCCGGTACTAAATATACTCCTCCGGTATCGGTTACGGAAAAGGCAATTTCTTCGGACTCTTTTGATGATTGTATGATGCCTAATCCATCTCGTAACCATTGCACTGCAGCACCTGCGTTGAAAACAGAACCTTCTAAGGCGTAATATACTTTGTCTTCCAATCCCCAGGCAATGGTGGTAAGCAATCCATTATTTGATCTTATGCATTTTTCTCCTGTATTCATCAGCATAAAACAGCCTGTACCATAGGTGTTTTTTGCCATACCCGGTTGCCAGCATACCTGTCCAAACAATGCAGCTTGCTGATCTCCCGCAATACCTGCAATAGGAATTTCTTTGCCGAAGAGGGATACATCGGTATGGCCAAATAGGCCACTTGATGGCTGCACGGAAGGCAACATGTTATCCGGTATATCCAGTGTTTTCAACATCTTGGCATCCCATTTCAATGACCTTATATTATAGATTAAAGTACGTGATGCATTGCTATAATCCGTAGCATGTACTTTACCATGAGTCAATTTCCACAATAACCAGGTATCTATGGTGCCGAATAACAAATCTCCTTTATTCGCTTTTGCTCTGGCTCCATCTACATTGTCCAGTATCCAATTTATTTTGGTTCCTGAAAAATAAGCATCGATCACCAGTCCGGTTTCATAAGAAATATATTCTGTTAAGCCTTCGTTTTTCAGGCGCTCACAGATTGAGGCCGTTCTTCTATCCTGCCATACTATAGCATTGTAAATCGGCAATCCGGTGTTTTTATCCCACACTACAGTAGTTTCCCGTTGATTGGTGATGCCTATTGCAGCAATCTGCTCTGCTGAAATAGAATGTGTTTTAATTACTTCTTCAGCTACTGCCAGTTGGCTTTCCCATATTTCGATTGGATCATGTTCCACCCATCCGGGTTGAGGGAAGATCTGAGTAAATTCCCGTTGACTTACACCTTGTATGATTCCATCCTCATCAAATAGAATTGCACGTGAGCTGGTAGTGCCCTGATCCAAGGCTAGAATAAATCGTTTCATTACATTTTAAGGTTTAATAAATAGGGACACAATGTACAAATTACCACGAAGAATCTACCTGGTAGGTGTACATTGTACGTGGTACGTGGTACATTGTACGTGGTACATTAAATTGAAGTTTCATTTATCTTTTCCATCGGGTTCATGACCCAGGTAGCTATCGAGTTATCACTGTATAATTCCACTATCCTGTATCCTCTATAATTCGTTCCCCAGCTTCCACCAAAATGAGCATCGAATACAAAAGGGATATTGTCTTTTGTTTTTATATTCTCTTCATCGTGATCGTGACCGTTAAATACTGCTCTGACATTAGGATATTTTTTCAATAATTCCAATAATTCAGGACAGTCAACCGCATGTGTTGTGAGCTTAACCGGGTTGATATGAATGAAGATGAAAACATTTTTTTTCTTCTTAAGCTTTGCCAGCGATTGGGACATAAAATTAAGATCAGGGCAAAGGTATTTTCCGGTTTCATTGGAAGTGGATGCGATGATGAACCCATTTTTTTTGATGGTGAATGAAAGGTTGGTGGGCATCAACCATTGATTCTGCCATTCGGAGGCGGTGAGCATATCATGGTTGCCCTGGCTTACATAATATTTCATGATTAATTTATCCAGTGCGGACTTGGCTTCCGGAGTAAATTTTTTATCATCGTGAATTATGTCACCATTGATCATACAGAATGCGAATGGCTTGGCAGTGTGTTCCTGGTTAATCCTGGTAACCAAAGTGTCGAAAAAAGATTTGTAATCCGTATTGGGCTGACCATAGTGGCCGTCGGATGCTACGGCAAATCTCAATCGGAGTTTTTTGGCAAGCAGATCCTGTCTTGAAATTAAAGTTGTTTTGCCACCGGCAAGCAGTAAAAAAGCGAAAGATGAGTTTTGTATAAATTTCCGTCTATTCATATTTTAGAAAGTTGAATTTCATAAAAGTAGCAAATATTGGGAGCTTTAGAATACTCCATCGTTTTAATCGGGGTAAGGTCGGTAATGGATTATAAAAAAATAAAAAAGCCTAATCTGGAGGAAATCAAGATTAGGCTTTTGGTAACTTAAAAAAAGCCTTTATTGTATTATTATCTTTTGACTCTGACTACCCTCTGTACTTTGGAATATACCAATATACGATCCTTTTACAAGGTCAGTTACTTTTACTTCTCTGTCTTTATTTATTTTCAATCGTTTTACCGATTGACCTAACATATTGTAAAAATTAAATTGCCCGGTTACTTCTTTGCTGAATCGAATATTGACTACAGCAAAAGAGGGATTGGGGGATATGGTAAATACTTTTAATTGAGGTACGGTGAGCTCATTGGCACCGGTAGATGTTTTGAGTGTAAAATTTTTGTAGCTGGCAAGGATCTTATAATCATCACAGCAGAATAGATGTGCATCATAGGATACTCCTGCCTTTAACGCTGTAGCCGGAAATTCCAACTCCCCATTTACACCGTTTACATACAAATAATAAACGGATGGTGGTGTACCATCCGGTATGGTATCCTTAGGATAAAAACCGACCCAGTCCAATAAGGATCCTGTGCCACCGGTAAATTTAAATTTTAAAGGTTTGCCTGCAATCAAATCGCCCACAGGAGCAAGACTTGGTTTTAAATTTTCAAAAATAGTAAAATCAACTTTAGATAATACATCATATCCGTCGCAGCATAATAAAAATGCAGTATAATTTCCGGCTTTTAATCCTGTTTTTTTAAAAGTTATTTCTCCTTCTTTAGCCGGGATATATTCATAGACTAAGGAATTTTGTACTCCGGGAGTGTCCCCTTTTTTATAGAGTCCTACCCAATCCGTTGGAGATCCTGTACCACCAGAATATTTAAATGTGAAATTGGAATCCTGAATAGCAAAGGCCAATGTTTCAATCTTAGCCGGGATGGCACCTGTAATTTCGATATTACAACTGGCCAATATTTTATAACCATCACAACAAAATAAATGCGCAGTATACTTCCCGGCAACTAAATTTTTAGAAGCGTTTTTATAAGGCGCATTAAATGTATAGGTTCCGGAAGCGCTTGGTATATAATCCCAGAAACAAGATGCGGGAGAGCCATCGGGCACCGTATCTCGCTGATAAATTCCTATCCAGTCTGTAGCAGCTCCAGTACCACCAGAGTAATTAAAAACGATTGGTTTGCCATTAACGATCACTGAATCCACGGCAGTTATTTTTTGAGCCGTGACCCCTGCGAGCGGTGCCAGCATAAATAAGAATACTAATGTCGATTTCATATTGTATATTAATTTTATAATTAGGTTTTTTTATTTGACCACTGTTTTAATGGTTTGCATGCGACCATTTTTGGATCTGAGATTTACTAAAAAAAGTCCCTTATCCATGTCGAATATATTATAATTCAGTACATTTTTCAATTCCATTTTTTTTAACACTTGACCGTTTAAATTAGATAGTGTAAGCAGGCCACTAAATTCCTGTTCAAAACTCAAATTAATTTCATTTTGCCCTGGTCTGGGAATTTGGTTAACCAGAATGCCGGGGGTCGAATGCTCAGCTTTATTGCCTACAGTGGTAAAAGATATTTCTTTGAAGTGAAGGGTATGTTTAAATCGGATAGTGTTTTCTGCATCTATGCAATGGTAAGTAAGCTCTTCTTTCGCCCAGTCAATCTCGATGATACCCACATTAGGATCGCGGTACGATTTATTATCCACCCGGTTACGATTATTCTCAGGTGGCCATGATTGATTGAGTGCACTAGCCGTAAAATCATATAGAGGATATACATCCCCAAATTCGGCAGGCAATCTGGATACATCGGCATAGTGGATATCTCCGGAAATAAAAAATACATGATCGGCCCTGGTTTCTTTGATCAACGATTGCATTTTTCGTTGTTCGTAGGGGAATAAAGACCAACCTTCCCAGCCTGTATATCCACTGGAAAATTGAATGCTTGAAACGATAAGTCGCAGGTCAGCAGGTTTTTGAAGTTCTGATTTTAACCAAGTCCATTGGCTATTGCCTAAAATGGTTTTAGTGGCATCTCCGGGCCCTGCCCAAGGGCAATAATCGTGTTGTCCACATCCATTGTTTTTTCTTTTATCATCTAAAAAATACCGGGTATCCAATACAATGATTTGTAATTTTTTTCCATCCGGACCGATATGATAGGAGGTAAAAATCCCTTCCTGATTCCTTCGAGGGGTATTAAGAGGTTCATCATAAAAGTCAAGAAATAATTTTTGGGATTGTACTTTGATGGGATTGTCTTTGTCTTCGTCACAACAGGCATAGTCATGATCATCCCAGGTAGCAATAATGGGTACGGAAGCCCGAAGCTTCTGAAATTCGATTCGATTGGTTAAAAAACTATTGTAGTCAGCCTTTATTTTGTTGGGATCATACGAATCAATGTAGACATTATCACCTGCCATGATAAATGCTTGTATTGATCTGGATAATGCATGTGATAAAACAGGCAGAGGAGCATTTTGATTGGAGCAAGAACCAACCCCTATACGGGTAATTATACCAGGTAATACCGGATTGGAATGTACCTCAAATGAATCTATTCCTTTTATAGTTTTGTCTTTTGCAGAAAGTATTGATATATATTTTCCCGGCAGATCGATTGCTCTAAAGTTAAGGTTGCCATTGTAAGCGTGTGTAACTAAAGCTACTGCAGAAGGCTGAATCGATCCATTAACCCACTCCTTAAAGTTGTATATTTTGAGGGTGTCAGAAAGGTTGGCTAAACTTGAATAAAAAGAAATACTATCGCTGGTCTTGTAATAAACCAATCTCGATTTTAATCTTGCCGGATTTATTCTAAATCCAATGATACTTGCTAATATTTTATACCCGTCACAACAAAACAAATGCACATCATAGCGGCCTGTATCTAAGGAATGTATAAACTCAATCTCACCAGTTGGAGAAGAAACGTATTTCCAAATGGTGGAGGCAATCTGCCCCGGCTTTTGCCCGGTCTTGTAGATTCCTATCCAATCAGTAGGAGATCCGGTGCCGCCAGCATATCTAAAATGAAGAGGTTTGGATTGTTCGAATACACTGTCAGTGGTGGTAAGGGATTGGCTTTGAAGTTGGGAATAAGAGATAAGTAATAGAGTCATAGAAATGATTCTATTTTTAAAATAAAAATTTGAATTTAATACCATTTTTTCCACCCCCTACCCCCTCCAATGGGGGAAATGCTTTTGTATAAGATTCATGATGTTACCTCTAAATGTATTTCTATGTTGAATATTTTATAGTACCTACTATTTTAAAATCCACATCTCCCCATTTACGTTATCACCACCCGGATATTGCCTCGCTATAGCCGCATCGAGATTGGCTTTATTATATTGATATTCACTTTGAGGGTATTTCCACCTTTTTGGAATTACTCCTCCATTTAAAGTAGCGGGACCAGTACTGAAGTTTGGGAACCCTGTCCTTCTCTGTTCTAAAAAAGGTTCTCTGCCGGAATGCATAAATAAGGCAATGTATTTCTGAATAATGATTTGTTCTATTGCTTTTGCAGGTACCAATGTATTTAAAGGGTTGGATAGATATTGTTCCATTTGAATACTGCCTATGCCATAGGATCGCATAGATGCTCTTACCCCACTATTATATCTGTTCTGAGCGGAGCCGGAAGCCCATCCTCTGGTAATTCCTTCTGCAATTAATAATTCCTGTTCTGCAAAACCAATGAATATCCATGGTTCGTTTATTTCATTTTGCACATATCTGCGATGAATTTTTGAAGCACTGGTGGCTGCATTTTGTTGATCGGAGATTATGAGTCCAGCATCTACGCCTTCGTAGTTGTCAAAATTATTGGCAGCTTTACCCACAATGGGATCTGCAAAATAAAACAGGCGTTGATCTTTCCGGTCTTTAAGGATTTTTACAAAGCCTTTTTCCATCGACACGAGGCTCGATATGGAATTGCTGTTAAATGTCGGATAATAATTATTTGGCGCAGAAGTATTGAATTTTAATTGAGCATTATCATCTACGCTGGTCATCAAAGGGTATTTGGCTGCATTATTGACAATATTTGAAAATCGTTGTTTGATATTCAACGTAGTATTATTTTCTTTTTTACTCAAATGTATCAACAACCTCAATGTAAAGGCATTTACGGTTTGCTGCCATTTTTTCGGATTACCGGCAAAAATGATATCGCCTCCTATTGTACCGGTAGCATTAGTAAGTAAATCATTAGCTTGATCCAACTCTTGTAATAGTCCTGCAAATACGGCTTCCTGAGTGTCGTAAGCAGGATTATCTATTCCTTCTTCGCCTTTGAGGGCTTCCCGATATGGAATATCACCAAATCGCTCAGATAGTCTTGAAAATAATATTGCTCTGAATAATTTTGCCAAAGCCTGATAGTTTTTATCATTATTAGCTAAAGCCAGCTTTTCCATTTGATTTACCTGGCGCAACGTGGCATAGTCAGAATACCCTTCACTTTCATTCCATCCGTAGTTTACATCCGAGTTGGGCCTTTCATAATAGGTAAGATGCCTGCTGGCAAATGCCGCTCCGGTATTATCTACACGAAACAAATCGTAGCAAATGCCGGTAAGCAAAAGTGCAGGAGTAGTTACAGTAGGAGCATTTGGATTTACCTGGTAATATTCTTGTTTATGACAGGCAGACAATACTGAGAATACTGCTATTGAAAATATAATTTTTTTCATCTCAATGATAGTTTAACGGTGATTAAAATTTGAGATTTATGTTTATGCCTATATTGCGATAGCTGGGTTCAGCCAGGCTGTAATAATTGTATCCATCCGGATCCATAAATGGTACTTTGGACCAAAGGGCAAGATTACGGCCTACAATTGAAAAATTAGCATCTGTAAAAGGAAGCTTTTTGATCAATCGATCCGGTAACGCAAAAGAAATAGTAATCTCTCTTAGTTTTACAAATGATCTGTCATACAATACAGACTGGTCTATTCCATTTACGTAAGTATCAAATAAATAGTCAATGTATTTTACATGTTTATCATTAGGTTTGAAATTGCGGGTATCGGATATGATATTGCCTTGCTGATCCCATGTTGCCGTACCGTCAGTCACTTCTACGCCATCCAGTACGTAAGTAGCTTTACCTGCATATGAATCATCCCTGAAACTATTGGCAGTAGCAGGGTGGGTACCACCTTCATATAATTTAGCTTCTACTCCATTTACCAGCTTGCCACCAATTCTCCCATCAAATAGTACATTTATTGAAATTCCTTTCCAGGTAAACTTATTGCCCAGACCGAAAATCCAATCGGGATCAGATGTGCCTAGATTAATCACATGATCTATGTATTGTGGCCGGCCATCTACAGTGACTATTTTTCCCTCAGGAGATCGTTGCCATCCCCAACCGCGGAGTATGTCTGCTCTGCCTCCCACTCGAACCCCATCTTGTTCTTCAGCACCATCAAAGAATGATTTACGAAACCTATGTGCCTGGCTTATATTGGCTGTGATATCCCAGGTAATATCTTTTTGTCTTATCGGATTGGAGTATAAGGCCAATTCCCAACCTTTTTTTTCTATTTCTCCACCGTTTACAATTTTACTATCAAATCCTGAAGCTTCAGATACAGGGGCTTCCACTATAAAATTACTTTGGTTATAATTAAAATAAGCAAGGTCTATTCCCAATCTATTTTGAAAAAATTTTAGCTCAGTACCATATTCAGTAGATATTGTTTTATTCGGTCTGATATCCGGGGTTACAAGCGAACCAGGTCTTCTCAAAGACAAAGTACCATTCCATCGGTTATAGGTATCGTATTTTGGAATAGTATAATAAGGGTCCGTGTCCGTAGAGACATTTGCCCATGATCCACGTAACTTTAAATAGTCAAACCAGGAAGGTAATTTTACCATTTCAGACAATACGATTCCAAGTGAAACTGATGGATAGAAAAATGAATTATATGGTTTTTGCAGGGTTGAGGTCCAGTCATTTCGTCCTGTGACCCCGAGGTATATCATACTTTTGTATCCAATGTCAGCGTATCCATACGCAGAAGAGACTTCTTTTTCAATAAGCCGGTTGGTGGTTTGAACAGGTGAAATAGAGTTTGATAAATTATAATATCCGGGAATATTTAATCCGTTCGTTCTGGAACTTACAAAGTCGTTGCCATTAAATCTATGACTCCCCCCAGCTGATGCAGTAATGTTCCAATTTTTTAAAAATGTTTTATTGTAAGTAAGCATCGCATCCGAAATTACCTGGAAATTATTTTCCTTTTCTATAGAGTAATTGCCCAGGGGCGATGCACCAGTACCATAATAGATAAAACTATATGGTGTCTTGCGATCAGTAAATATAGTATTGGTAGTAATCCCACTTCGCACCAAAAATTTCAAATCCTTGGTTAAATCCCAGGTCAGATTTACATTGCCCAGGATCACATCATTCGTATATTTTTTTAGGTATTCATTGGCCAGGTACCACGGGTTATTGTACCAGGTATAATTGTATGTTTTTTGCAGGGTACCTTCTTTGCCTGGTATCCAGTAGTCTTTCATGTCGCGCAGATCTACATCTGTACCCATCCAAAGCAGGATATTATAAAAATAATTATCGGCGCCATAACCAGCTGAAGGATAATTGGGTGAATATTGTCTGTTGTAGGACATATTGCCTTCAGCCCTGATCTTATCGGTTAATTTTAAGCCTGCAGATAATGATGCTGTAGTACTATTAAGCCTGGTATTAGGTACCTGCCCTTTTTGGTATAGGTGTGATACAGAGAGCCTGTAATCTCCTTTTTCGCTTTTACCTGCTAGACTAAAATTGGTAGTAGTAAGAAGTTGATTGCGAAGAAAATTTTGTAAATTATTTTCTCCACGTGAGATCCAGGGTAGAGGTACACGTTGCCCTGTAGCCGGATCTATAGGGCTATTATATTGTGGTATTTCAACAAAACCGCTCTTAGTGGAAGGATCTTTTACATTCAACTTTGGACCATATACATAACCATAGTCATCAAATATTCCACCTCCCTTGCCATCTACGAATCCATATTGGCCATTCCACCCCATTCCATATTGATTTTGTACCGATGGTATACGAATGTATCCTGCCTGAAACTGGGTAGTGGAATTTATTGACATTTCCACTCCTTCCTTACCATCTTTCCCTTTTTTAGTGGTGATCATGATGGCACCATTGATGCCGAGAGAGCCATACAATGCTGCTGCCGCTGTACCTTTTAATACGGTAATATTGTCTATATCATTGGAGTTTAAATTCCAAAAATCAGTTTGTGTGGGTACCCCATCTATTACCACAAGTGTTCTTTCACCTCTTAGTAGGATCTCAGGGTTCTCATATAATGTAGATTTATTTGATATCTGCAGGCCTGCGATTTTACCGGTTAAATTAGAAGCCACATTTGCTTCAGCGGCTTTTTTGAGTGGCTCAGCGGATATTTCCTGTGTAGCATATCCTAGTTTGGCTTTTTCCTTTCGTATACCAAGTGCGGTGACCACTACTTCGTTTATGATTACCGCATCCTCTGATAAAATTACATCGAGTGTATTTAACACAGGATCTATTGAGATGGATTGGCTGATAAATCCAACCATACTAAATTTCAGTATCCCTCCGGTAAGTGGTACAGAAATAGAATATTTTCCATCACCATCCGTCACTGTGCCGGTGGCAGTCCCTTCGAGCTGAATCGTCGCTCCGATGGCCGGTTCCCTATCTTTGTCGACTGTAACAATGCCCTGGATCACGCGCGATTGACCATACGCGTAACTACTTAGTAAAAAAGCAGCATGGATAATGAAAATTTTTAAAAGGATAGGCTTCATATTATTTGGTTTTAGCACAAAATACAGCTTTGAAGATACTGCAAATACTGTAACGAATATTAACAGGGAAAAGTAGGTAGTATATCAATTTGAATTTTCAAACGGAGACACTACCAAAAGTAAATAAAACGAAAGAGTCACTTTTTGTGAGTAGGCATACCAAAGGTAAAAAGTGCTTTTAAAAAGATAAAGCTGACCAAAGCATTCTTAAATCCAAGATCCGATTCAATTCGTAAATGTTTATATGATAAGCCAATTAACCAGGGTTGCAGACCCATCTATACCGGTAGTACAAGGACTGGATGTAAATCACCGATACATCGATATAGGCAGTCTTAAAATACATATCGCAGAGGCAGGGGAGGGTGAGCCACTAATCATGCTCCACGGCTGGCCGCAAAACTGGTTTATGTGGCGCAAACAAATGAAATATTTTTCAAATCAATATCATGTCATTGCGCCTGATATCAGAGGCTTTGGATGGTCAGAAACAACGGATAGAGGATATCTGAAAGATGAACTGGCTGAAGACCTGCGAAAACTTATTATAGCTCTTGGTTATAAACAAGTAAAACTAATGAGTCATGATTGGGGCGGATGGATCGGATTTATTGCCAGTGCAAAATATCCGGGGTTGATATCAACCCATTTCGCCACAAATATTTGTCCGATATGGCCCAAGCTAAGTTATAAAATGATTCCCGCCACGATACAATTAGGATATATGTTTAAAATTGCCATGCCTTATTTCGGACCGCGCATGTTGATGAAGAATAGAAATTTTTTGGACTATATTTTTACGCGAGACAATACCTTGAGTAATGGCTGGACTGAGGAAGAAAAAAATATATATCATGAAAGGATTAGCCAACCCGAGCGGGCCCAGGCATCATCCAGATTATATAGAGATTTTTTATTGAAGGAATATATCCCACTGGGCTTAGGGAAGTACAAATCGTTTCATCTGAAAACACCTACCTATGTATTATTTGGGAAAAAAGACTTTGCTATTGCTTTAAGCTGGTTACGCGGATATGAAAACTTTGCCGATGATATTAAAATAGAGCTGGTGCCTGATTCCGGCCATTTTATACTAAGCGAACAACCGGACCTGGTAAATGAAAGAGCAAGTCTTTTTTTTAATTCGAAACTTTAAAGCCTATTTTTAACAACTAAAGAAAAAAAAGCCATTGTAAGCAGTAGTGACTGCAATGGACTATTTATTAAAAACTTAATTTATTTAACCATGATTTTCGAGCCATTCCAAATAAAAAACCTTCATTTTAAGCATCGTATCCTGAGATCGTCTATAGGTGGTCGTACTTCTTATTATGACGGCACAGTATCGTCTGCTTTTAAAAATTTTGAAAGAAGATTTGCAGAGAATGATGTGGCTGGTATCATCTCTGCTACGGTGAGTGTCAATGATCAACGAACATCCCCATTGGAATATCCGAAAATCAGCGACGATAAATACATCAAACCATTTGCTCAGGCAATAAAAGCGGTGCATGAGTTTGATTGCAGATATATTGTACAAATAGGAGATACAGGCGGAGCTACCCATACGAGTCTGTTTTCCCAGGCGGAGGATTCAAAATCATCATCTACTCTTTTTGACTTTTTTTATGGTTATCAAAATCGGCACAAAGCCATGACTGCAGAAGATATCGAAATCACCATATCCAATTTTGCTGAAGCAGCTCGCAGAGTACAGGAAGCCGGTGCGGATGGTCTGGAAATCACGGCAAGCAAAGGATATATAATACATCAGTTTCTCAATCCCGGCATCAATCGAAGGAAGGATAAATATGGAGGGTCTGTAGATAAGCGGTTTACTTTATTAGAGGAAATTATATTAGCCGTAAAGAAAAAAGTTGGTCCGGATTTTCCTATTGGAATTCGATTGTCAGCAGCAGATTATAATTATCAACCCATCAATTTACGATTGCCTGTAGTCTTCCCTTTAAAGCATTGGTATTTTGGTAATACCATCAATGAAAACCTATATTATGCTAAAAAGTTGAAAGACCTGGGAATTGACTATTTGCACATAGACAAAGGCTATGGATTTCCCAATCCCAAGGGCAATCCCGGGTCGTTTCCGATACATGAGATGAAAATGTTTTATAATTCAAACAGGCATTTGTCTGTAAAAGCAGGGGTCAGAGCAGTGCTATTTAATTTGATTCCGGAATTTATCCTGAACCCAATAGCCAATATTGGATGGAAAGACATACCGGCTATTTCTGCTGATGATGCCAAACGATTTAAAGATGAAATCGGTCTTCCGGTAATTTCCAATGGTGGTTACCAGGATAAAGAGATAATTGAATCTACACTGACTTCCGGTAAAGCCGATATGATTGCCATGGCTCGCCCCTTACTTGCCAATATAGATCTCATTAAACAATTTAAGGCAGGGACATCAAAACCCTCCAATCCCTGTACACACTGCAACCGATGCCCTGTACGTACCGCTAATTTTCCATTGGGTTGTTATGATATCTCACGGTTTACATCAGAAAAGGAGATGGAAGATCAAATCATGTGGTGGTCGGCCAGCAGTGATGAAAGTATGAGGAGGTAAATTAATCACTCCTGCCCATAATATGCATTGCCACCATGCTTACGCTCATAATGTTTATCTATCAGCGATTTTTTCATTCGTTTGATTTTGGGGGCTATAGTCAAACTGATAAAAGCCATTTGAGCAATTGATTCCAACACAGCACTATTATATACCGCTTTATTTACTGTTTTTCCCCAGGTAAACGGGGCATGATTGCCTACCAATATCATTTCCACTTCTTTATAGCTCAGCTTTCGTTTTTTAAGTTCGTCCAGTATTTGGTATCCCGTATTGTATTCATAGTCTCCTTTGATATACGCATCTTTCATTGGCGGAGCACAGGGGACATCGACGGTAAGATGATCTGCATGAGTAGTTCCCAGTATTGGTATATCTGTTAATGTCTGAGCCCAGGCTGTAGCATAAGTGGAATGAGTATGGACTACACCACTGATCTCTGGACATTCTGAATAGAGTACGGCATGGGTCTTTGTATCCGATGAAGGTTTCCATTTTCCTTCCACTACTTTCGATTCAAAATCAACGATCACCATATCTTTTGGTGATAGTTTTTCATATGCAACACCACTTGGTTTTATTGCAAAAACACCCTGGGCTCTGTCAGCAGCGCTTGCATTGCCGAATGTCATGAGTACCAATCCGTACTTCGGTAATAACATATTTGCTTCGTAAGCTTCTTCGCGAATCGTTTTATAGTTAGGCATGTAGTTTATTAAAAAAGTAAAAATAGGATTAATTGATTACTGATTTTTCATAATATGGGATTCCATCACTTTAGCCAATGCTTTGTATTCCTGATATTGTTTTTCATATTCAGCTGCGTGCTCTTGATTTGGATAATATTCAGCATCAAATCCGGAGCCCATTTTTTCCATTGCCTCTTCTATGGTGGCATGAATACCAGAAGCCACTGCAGCAAACATAGCAGCTCCAAGGGCACAAGTTTGCTCTGATCTGGCAATTTTGATAGGCATATTCATTACATCTGCCATTACCTGCATGATAAAGGGTGATTTTTTGGCTACACCTCCCAAGCCGATCAGTCCTTTGATAGGGATTCCTTCATCTATAAATCTTTCAACTATGATTCTTGCACCATAGCAGGAAGCTTCTATGATTGACCGGAAGAGTTGACCAGAAGTATTGCCCAATTTTAACCCACTGAGTACTCCTTTGAGTGCCTGATTTGCATCCGGTGTTCGTCTTCCATTCATCCAATCAAGGGTAAGGACTCCACCTGAACCAATTGGAATTGCGGCTGCTTCACGGGATAATTGACTCATGAGATTACCATTCATAACTTGTATCAATTTCTCCTTGGTGGCTTGATCTAAAAAAGACTGATGTACAGCAGATGTCAACGAATCCGAGATAATGGATACATACCATGCATACAAATCACCAAAAGCAGACTGACCAGCTTCATATCCTAGCATACCGGGAATGACAGAACCATCAACTTGCCCGCAAATACCGTGAATCAATTTTTCTTTTCCAGCGGAAGGAGCTACTAAAATATCACAGGTAGAAGTACCCATGACTTTGCTCAGATGGTAGGGAAGAATCTGGCCACCTACCGCCCCCATATGTGCATCAAAAGCACCCACAGCGACAACAGTTTCTGTACTTAATCCCAGTCTGCTGGCCCATTCATCAGATAGTTTGCCGGCTGATACATCGGAAGTATACGTTTCATCATATAATCTATCTCTGAGTCCATCCAGCAAGGGATCTAATTTTTTTAAAAAATCATTGGAAGGTAAACCATTCCAGGATGGGTGCCATAAAGCTTTATGTCCGGCAGCACACCTGCTTCGCTTCATTTTATGCACATCATCCCCTCCCGTCAGCATATAGGGAATCCAATCACAATGTTCTACCCAGGAATAAGCATGTTTGTGAATAGCCGGGTCATCCCGGTACATTTTTAAAATTTTTGACCAATACCATTCTGTGGAATATACCCCACCTTCAAATTGACTATAATCTATAGACCATGATTGGCACAGCTCATTGATTTCGGCCGCTTCTTTCAATGCGGTATGATCCTTCCAAAGCACAAACATGGCATTGGGATTGTCTTTAAACTCAGGATGCAAAGAAAGAGGCATTCCTTTTTTGTCTACAGCTACGGGAGTAGAGCCAGTGGTATCTACGGCTATCCCTTTGATATCTTTTTTATCAACTGATGATTTTTCTAAAGCTTCTTTTACGGCCCGTTCCATACTTTCAATATAATCGAGTGGGTGTTGCCGCCATTGATTGCGATCGGCATTACAATATTTTTTTTCTTTCCACCTGGGATAATAGTCCACATGACTTGCTAATTCATCGCCATTCTCAGTATTGACTATCAGGGCCCGAACGGAATCGGTACCAAAATCTATTCCTATCACTGCTTTCATGTGGGGAAATTAATAAAAATTAGAAAAATCCATTCTTCATTGATGTTTGGAGTATTGAGGTATTCAGGATTGGATTCGGTAATTACTTATTATTGCTTACTCAAAGTGACCCAAAAGGATAGATTCAGCGAGGAATAATTTTGTCCTCACCGGTTTAAATTTTATTTACCTAAATACTATATCAATGAATTAATTAACAATACAGTCAAAAAACCTACTATGCCGGTAATGGTACTCATTAAAGTAAGCATCCTCAGGTTTTGAGGGACAGTCAAACCGGAATACCTGGATATCACCCAAAAACCCGAATCATTTGGAAAAGACATGCAAATGCTGCCACAGCAAATCGCTAATCCGATCATGACCGGATTTTCGGATGACGACGCCAGCATGGGAGCCATGATAGATGAAACGGTTACGGCTGCAACTGTGGCTGATCCCTGGGCAGCTCTGAGTATGGCGGTCAATAAAAATGCAGTTACTAATAAAGGCATATTCCAGGAGGATAAAAGTTTTACAATATGATCTGATATGCCAGAGCCATTGATTACCGATCCGAATGCTCCACCGGCACCTACTATTAATATCAGCAGTCCGGCATCTGCACCACCCGAAGCTACCAGTGTTTCAAATGATTTACTAAAATATTTTTTCAATAACAATCCGGCTATTGCGACACCGATCAGCATGGCAATATTTTTATCGCCTATAAAACTAAATAAGGATGTGAAGGAATTGTCTTTTGGTAAAAACTCTGCCATCAGCCCTCCTATGAGTATCAGCAAAATGGGCAATAATAATACAAATAATGACAGGCTCCCTGAAGGTTTGGACCGGTTTGCATCATACTCTCCATCATCAAGTCCGACCGTATTGATCTGCATAAATGCCTGTCTTGAAAAAATCTTAGCCGATATTAATCCAGCCAGTGCAGGTGGTATAGCCACAATCAAAGCCCAAAATAAAAAACTACCGACCGGGAGATTCAGATTTCCCATTACTGCTAAAGGGCCGGGAGTCGGTATTACAATACAATGTGTCGCAAGGCCTGCAATAGTGAGGGAGGTCACCAATCCAATTAAGGGAATATTTCCTTTTTTTGAAAGATCCCGCAATAAAGGCATAAATACAATAAATGCTGCGGTAAGAAATACCGGTATGCATACTATATAACCTGTAATACAAATGGCTAATATTGAAAATCGGGCACCAATACTATTTAAAAATAACCGTGCAATCTGTTCGGTAGCACCAGCATCAGCCAGTACTTTCCCGAGCAATATCCCCAAGGCTACCATAATACCGATGCTGCCCATGGTAGACCCAAATCCATCTGAAAGTAATTTGGTTACTTTGGTGATGGGAAGTCCGGCTGCCAATCCTGTAAATATTCCAACAGATAAGAGTACAAGGAATGGATTGATTTTTAATCTGATGATCCCGAATAATAAAATGCCGATGGCAAGAGCAAATAAGATAAGAGGAGAAGTTGGCATATAAACAATGAGATTTAAATTGAAATTACTAAAAATATCCAAAGTGCGGATATCCTTATTTGATCAACATTGCCAATGCCCCAACCAGGGTAAGTGCAAGTACCATTTTTCTATAGGCATCGTTGGTCATCCTTTTTACAATCCTAACACCAATAAAAAAACCTATAATCACAAAAGGAGCCAGTACCAGATCGTATTTAATAGTTTCGATGGTTACATTCTTCCAAAAAACAATCTGGAATGGTACTTTGAAAAGATTAATTATCAAAAATAGCCAGGATACAGTACCAATAAAATGATCCTTGGGTACTTTTAATGCCATAAAATACAGAGTCGAAAATGCACCAGCCAGATTGCCGAGCATAGTGGTGATACCAGATATCAACCCCATACCAGATCCAAACCATCCCCCTTCAGGTATTTTAATATTCTTTTTATATTCAAATAAAAAAAGGAGAGATATAGCCGCTAATATGATCAAAGCCATGGATTTTCTAAATAGGACTTCATTCATGTCTTTACCCAGGAAAACACCAATCAATACTCCAATAATCAGCCAGGGCATTAAAATTTTCAGGTATTTCCATTGGGCATGCCGATGGTAATACGACACGGAAAATACATCCGCCAGGCAAAGTAATAACAGTACAATACCTGTAGATGCTTTCGATCCAAATATGAATGCCATTATAGTTACCTGTGCCACATCAATTCCCCGGATGCCGGCTTTGGATAAGCCGATGAGAAATGCCCCAACGGCAATCAATAGCCATTGGCTTAAAAGTAATGATTGGAAAAAATCCATTGATCTTTAAATCGGGAATCGAAAAGAGAAACAAGTACTGATCTTTTCGATTATATTGATTATATTATTTACCCATAGCCATTTTATATCTTTTGGCTACTTCATCCCAATTGATCACATTCCAAATGGCAGTAAGGTAATCGGCACGTTTGTTTTGATATTTTAAATAATAAGCATGTTCCCATACATCAATGCCAAGTATAGGAAATCCTTTTATCTCTGCCACATCCATCAATGGGTTGTCTTGATTGGGAGTAGAGCCTACAGATAGTTTTCCTTTTTTATCCGATACCAGCCAGGCCCAACCGGAACCAAATCTTGCGGTACCTGCTTTGTTCATCGCATCTTTTAATCCGGCCAGATCTTTGAAACCGGCGGTAATAGCAGTAGCCAATTCTCCTGATGGTGCAGATGAGGTAGCGCTTAATAATTTCCAGAATAATGAATGATTGTAATGCCCGCCACCATTATTTCGTATCGCTGCCGGTTGCTTGGAAATTTTAGCAAATAATTGCTCCAGGGTCATAGCCGCAGCGACTTTATTAGTACTGAGTTCTTTATTGAGATTGGTTATATAGGCATTATGATGTCTGTCGTGATGGATTTCCATTGTCTTGGCATCTATATGTGGCTCTAAAGCAGAAAATGCATAGTCAAGAGGCGGCAAAGTGTAAGGATCACCGGGGGCAAAAAATGGTTCGATTTTATTGTATTCTAATTTTTCATTTGTGATCAGGGATGGTTTATGCAAAATGCTGAATAGACCTAAGGCGCTTACACTTTTGAGAAAACTTCTTTTTTCCATTTCTTTTAAATTATATATTATTTTTTACAAAGATAGTGGTTATAGACTGTAAATTTAATTAATACTGAAATGCAGTAGGTTTTACATCCGGTTAGCACTTGGTTTAAGATTGGTAAGTTCTTCAATTTTTACACTTCGATTCATGGCAATGCTTTTTCTGGCAGCTATACCAATAAGACAGGACATAGCTCCATCTCTGCTTCCCGCCATGATTTTAAACGGATTTTCATTCGTTGGATTTTTAAAGATCAGGTCCTGCATACGACTGTCGCCACCGCCATGGCCACTATTGTATTTTGGTACATAAATGGTTTCGCCTTTTTGAGCAAAGTTGTCCATCACAAATATTTCCTCAAAGCCATCCGGTTTGTTAGCATTATTTTGATTCATTTCCTGCGCATGTTTGTTAGCCTGGTCTACATCGGCATGCATAAAGGGGATATCCTCCCATGCATCTATACGGCCATTCATTCCGTTAAAAGCAAGCTTCCATCCTTCATAGGGAGAATAGGTAGTGAGTGAATAGTTTACAGTTACCCCATTGGCATAAATAATTTGCGCACTCATTTTATCCCAGATGTCGATTTCATTTCTGAATACACAACTATCCCGGTAATAATTGTCGTGTGCTTCATTTTTAACATACATATTTACATATTCCTGATTTTTATTGATGTCATAATAAAATTTACAGGTGGATTTGTGGTCGCATGTACGGCAGGTTTTTCCTCTGAATGAATTATTTTTTCCATAATGATTTAATTGCCCATAGGCCATTACCTCTACCGGATCAGAATCAATAAGCCAATTGAGCATGTCAAAATGGTGAGTGGCTTTATGTACCCAAAGTGATCCACCCTTGTTTACAAAGGCGTGCCATCGTCTGAAATAATCAGCACCATGGTATACATTGAGGTACCAGTGAAAATCTACCGATGTCAATTTGCCTACTCTTTCTTTGACTAATAATTCTTTAATTTTAGTTACATGAGGATTGTGCCGGTAATTAAATCCGACCGTAATTTTTTTATTGGCTTTTTTTTCAGCTTCAAGTATCGCGGCTAATTTTATTTCATCTGTGGTCATGGGTTTTTCAGTGATTACTTCGGCACCATATCCCAGCGCTTTTACGATAAACTCATGATGGGTAGCATCCACTGTAGTTACAATTACAGTTTCTGGTTTTATTTCCTGCATCATTTTATCAAAATCAGTAAAGGTCGGGCAACTTACTCCCATTGCTGACTTTGCATATTCAACCCGACCGGGATTGATGTCGCACAGACCGACAAATTCCACCAGGTCGCTATATTTATTTATAATGTTTTTACCCCAAAATCCGGTACCTCGGCTTCCCGTACCTACTAATACCATCCTTTTTTTTGCATTCATTTTTGGGCTTAAGGTGACCGGCATGACTAAACTGCCTGCAGCAAGGGATGACTGCTGTATAAACTCTCTTCTATCAATATCCATATTGTTATTTTATTTTAAGTGAAGATAATATGAATTTCAGATTGGAAAGAAGTAATCAACCAGAATTTTGAGTACTACCATCCGGGTGTTAAGAAAATACTATTTAACATTTTACATCTTCTTGTTACTGCACTGTTCAATTATCATTGTATATTATTAATTCATCAATATGAAAAATATATTCTTTCTTTTATTATTCGTTCCTTGTTTTGCACATTCACAAAATGATGAATCAGAAATTAAGCGGACTATAGAATCGGCTTATGTGGGTGGTATACATAACGGGGGACCAATTGCCGACATCAGATCCGGTTTTCATCCGTCTTTCGTAATGTTTAGATTTAATAAAAATGAGATTATTTCAGTAGCGCTGGAAGAATGGATTACAAATATAGAAAAGGGAAGAACCCAAGCCAATCCCAATGCTGATGGCAATAAAGCTATAGCTGAATACAAACAAGTATCTGTCGCAGGCAATTCGGCAAATGTAATGCTGGATCTATTTCGGGGCGATAAAAAAATATTTACCGACCATCTGCTATTATATAAATTTAATGAAGGATGGAGAATAGTTTCCAAAACATTTTATAGATACTGAATACTAATACAGGTGAAGAGTAATGACTGGTAAGGTTAGCTGAGTTTGTTTAAGGGCACCATTTCCGTTTTACGGGTGAGCATATGTATAATAAAGTAAGCAACCAAATAGGTACAACCGCAAATAGTAAACAGAATATGATATCCATCTGTAATATTTCCGGATTCTTTAAATCTATCCAGGAGTTTGCCAACAAATAAAGGGAATAAAATTCCTCCTATTGCTCCTGCCATTCCTCCTATGCCTACTACTGTGGCCACAGCTTCTTTTGGAAACAAATCTGATGCCAGGGTGAAAATATTAGTGGCCCATGCCTGATGTACTGCGACGGCTATACTTAACAAGAGTACTGCAATCCATGCTTCATGGGCATATTGGGTAAGGATTACTGTAAGCTCAATGATGGCAAATAACATCAGTACAAATTTTCTTGCCTTTATAGTGGCCCAACCGCGTTTTATCAATAAGGACGAAAGATACCCGCCACCAATACTCCCTAGAGTGGTAGCGGTGTATATAATCATCAATTCCCAACTTGGTTTCTTCAGATCCAGGCTAAAACTGGATGCAAAATAGGAGGGTAACCAAAAGAGAAAAAACCAAAAAATGGGGTCTATCAATGCCTTGCCTGTGATGTAAGCCCAGGTTTGATTATGGTGGAAAAATTTGAGAAGATTTAATTTTATGCTAGGTTGTTCAGTTATTACACTTACCTGGCCGGACTTAATGAAATTATACTCATCCTTGGTCAGGTATTTGGATTTCTCGGGGGAGTTATAAAAAAATATCCAAAATATAAGCCAGATAAAACCAAGCCCTCCTGTAATCCAGAATACTTCTTTCCAGGACCCGAAATGTAAGATTGCTGGAACTAAAAAAACAGCCATCACTACTCCGACACTGGTACCTGAATTGAATATGCCGGTTGCCAATCCACGCTCTTGTTTGGGAAACCATTCTGCAATTGCTTTTACTCCGGCTGGGAAATTTCCTGCTTCGCCAATACCCAGGCCAATACGAGCGAATATAAACCCATTCACTGATCTGGCAAGTGCATGTACCATACCTGCCATACTCCATATGATTATCGAAATAAGATATCCAGCTTTGGTACCAATTTTATCAATAACATTCCCTGCTAATATTAAACCTATTGCATAGGCCGCTGTGAAGGCCATGACAATGCGGGAAAAATTTTGCTCTGTCCAGGCAAATTCTTTTTCCAATAGCGGTTTTAATAAACCAATGATTTGCCGATCAAGGTAATTAATACAGGTGGCAATAAATAGTAGAGTCAGTACAAACCATCTGAATTTACCTTGCATGATATTGTATAAATGATTGTATGAAACTAATCAATTTTTATGATAGCAAGTTTATGCTTAACCTCGTTTCAATTAAGAAAATATGTAATTCTCCTAATTCACCTACCAATTATGTACACTTCCGTCTTTAGCAAATAATATAGGATGCGGATACTTCGTATTTGCAGTCACTTCAAACTTCAGATCCGCTTTAGATGGATTAAAAACGACACCTAGTCCTGGGTTGGGATTGAGATGCAATTTCCCGTTTTTAAATAGGATATAATCCTGGTTAAAATAAGCAGGTTGTTCGATTACGCCTCCTGCTATTTCAATCATACATCTGGTAGGGCTGGATGATCCGAGTACATGCACCAATGCAGCAGTAGATAATGGCCCGGTAAAATGAGGTATCATACCTACGTAATGAGTCTCGCACATGGCTGCTATTTTCTTCAATTCCAGCAAACCACCGCTATTTGGCGTAGTTACACGGCAATAATCAATCAGGCGATTTTCAATTAATTCATTGGTATCCCATTTGTCGCTGAATTGTTCACCTACAGCTATAGGGACATTGGTCATTTGCCTTATGGTTTTATATACTCCTTTATTTTCAGATCGTATAATATCTTCTACAAAATAAGGCTGCAGTACTTCAATGGCCTTACAAATCTTTATTGCCTCTGTGGTATCAAACCGTGTATGTAAATCGATGGCCCAGTTACCACCACCGCCTACCGCTGCATCCAGCTTTTGGCAGTGTTCGATGGTTTTTTGAGTATGTTCGTAAAAATCAAATGGCTGATCTCCATTGCCGCCCGTAGGGCCGGTTCGATAGGTACGAAATCCTGCTGCTATACAATCTTTTGCCCGATCGTATTCGGTAGCTCCTTTGGATGGGCTGTAACCGGTAGCATAACACTCTACGTAATCTCTCGTTGCACCGCCCAGCAGTTCATATACAGGTATATTTAATGCCTTACCTTTTATATCCCACAGGGCCATCTCGATCGCTCCCACCGCATGTATTTTTTCTCTTCCGGGAGGATAAAACATACCTCTGTACAATAGTTGCCAGATATGCTCTATTCTGAATGGGTCCATTCCAATAATCATTTTAGCACATTGGTCTATTACATCATTAAACCCCCCTTCACCTATACCCGTAATGCCTCCATCCGTTTCTATCTCTACAATGCCCCGTGCCTGGTTAAAAAGGGGCTTGGTATAGCCTGGTGCTGCATAATACCGGATTTTTTTTATTTTCAGTTTTGAGCTTTTCCACTTGCTGGGATTATTAGCACCCAACAGTAATGGCATTCCGAATGCATATGAAGAAGCACCTACTATTGAAGATCGTAAAAATTGCCTACGTAACATATATAAAACGGCAAGACTTTTTAATTGCCTGTTCCAATTTACTGCTTAAGCAATGAATATTATAATACCCGGCTAAAAAAAAGGTCTCAGGAAGATCTGAAAGCCATAGCATGGTCTAGTTTCTTACTTTGACCCATAAATACCCTTGAATATATCCGGAGTATGGCTATCTCAATAAACACAAAACACAATGCTGTAATTATCAATAAAGCATATTGGTGTTCATGTATATGCGTGAATAACAAATCAATGCCAAGAAAAGTAGGTGTGAATGGGAAACCCAGCAAAGCGAGGCAACAAATCAAAAAAATCAATGCATATTTTTTATGGCTGTAGCTGTAACCATGATACTGATCCAGCGTAATGTGGTTGTCTAATTCTTCCGTTTTCTTCAGATACAGCCAACCTACTATGGATGCTATGGTAACCCCACTCAGGTAGATGAGTATGCGATGCAGAGGAACATGTTCATTATGGGAAATAGCCAATGAGAGCATGGCCTGTCCAAAAGTCACCATGATCCACGCCCGGGTAGCAGGGCCTCTCTCTGTAAATGATCGCAGTATCAAAAACAAACTCGCGGCTATGTAAAACAGAGTAACACTATGATCTATCATGGCGGGAACGTGTTCATCTATTAAAAAATAAAGTATTCCTATTGCAAACAGGATGGCTGTAATCCTGTTGGTAAGCTTATTATCTAGTACATGAATTTTTTTTCCAATCCATTTAAACGGGCTCCAACATAATCTATACATCAACCAATCCATACTCCATTCCTTAATGCTTAAAACAAAAAGAGTAGATTGCAGGGAAGAAACTGAATTTAAAGACTTATTTCCAGGTTTAAAGTGAAATACCATATCATGAACTTTATAACTAAGTACAGATGGGGAAACCAATAATTGATACACTCTGAAAAAAGCATGACTCAAAATATGCATTAAAGCAAGCATATGCCATCCGATTGCAATTTCTACGCAGATGATACCTATCTGTGCAATGGTAGCGTATGCTATTTGCGTCTTTACCGTTGGCTGTACACGGGAAATTGAAAATGCAACCAGGCTTGTGACCACCCCTAAAATGATAAGCAATGCTTTAAACATCAGTTGCTCATGCCACAGTGAATGAGTCCGGATTAAAAGAAAAAGCCCTAAATGCACGGATAGTGAACCATAAAAAACAGCCGATGAAGAGGTAGGCCCTTCCATTGCTCTGGGCAACCAAGATGAAAAAGGAAATAAAGCGGATTTAATTGCTGCTGTAATCATAATCATACTGATGATAAATCCTACTTTGATCCCATTTTCTGAGATCAGTGACAGTGCAGTTTCATCAGAATAAAGCTTGATGAATGTAATGTTTTCATTGAATACATGATGACACATCCAAATCGCAAGCAACAGGCATACATCGCCAAAGCGGTACAATGAAATTACCTTCATGGCATTTTTTACCGGCAGGTATCGGTCTCTGTAAAATGAAATCAATAAAAATGAACAAAGTCCAAGAACTTCCCATCCGAGAAACAAGGTTTCAAAATTTCCTGAAAAAACAACAAAATGGTAACCAATATTGAATAATAAGAATGTGGTGAAATACCTTTTAAAGCCATTGTCACGATGCATATAAAATTTACTAAAACGGGTGACCAGAACCAGCACTACAGAACCTAATAATGCGAATAATGCCGTATTTATATCAAAAAAATAATGCAAAGAAAATTCAAATCCTGGTGAAGAATATAAAACCAAATGCTTGAGGTGCAAAGTATTCCGGCCATCTGCAATCCATTTTACTATAAACAGGGTCAACGCTGCCAGGTGTACAATAAGTGTATAATATACCCAACCGCTGATAACTCTTTCGCTTTTAGCCGGCAATGCACAACTAATCAAATAGGTCAGGACAGGGAAAACAATAAAAAAAAGCAATAGTGAATCCATGGCTAAAATTGTAAGATGTGTACAGGAAGATTTTCCTTCGTGGCGTCTGCTATATAATTTGTTTCCATTTCACAGGCATTTTCTATAAATGAATTAATATCTGAAATATTCCCGGGTGATTGGTTGGATGGATGATAGGCATGAAATGCACCTTCATGGAAATAATAAAACTCATCCGAATCAGGATGTAATGCCAGAATATGTACCCATTCATTTTTATACCATTCGAATACTTCAGGCGATGATTGTATGGCGTTGAGCACTACCTCCGGGTAATGTTCAACAATGACAAGCAATCGCACAGGATCATGGACTTCGATCATTTGCAGAGGCAGACCTGGGCGAAGATCCCCATCACTGCTATTTGCCACCCCAACCAGGCCCATAACATTATGAGGTAATTTCGTACCTGCTCCAAACTTATGATTATCGACCCGTGAAAAATAATACTCCAGATTGATACCCCCACATACCAGACCGATGGGCTTCATGACTCCGGTCAGTATTTTACCATCCGGATCCTGTGTGCAGTCATACGAATTCATAAAGGCCCTTCGGTCAAGAAATAATTTTTTGGTGGTATTTCTACGACCTACGAAACAAAGGGAGTTAGTACCATGGCCAAGTTCAGGCCGTGGTTCGAACATAGAGACTGAACGCAATTGTATATCCTTTCTCACATTTTTTACCGGTTGTATGGTGTTGATTGATGCAAATCTTCTCGATCTCTCTTTAGCATTCAGGTCTAATGCGCGCTCAAAGGATTGTACATTTTGCTGGTGCCGTATTTTTAATTTTTCGCTCATAAAATCATCATCGTAAAATTCGATTTGATCAGCGGCTGTATCATGCATCCCTCCTATGAATTGAGTATCATCGGGTATACTTATCCCTTTCCCAATCAATAACTTTCTTACTTCTGTATGGTTGGCCATAAAAGCAAATACCCTGGCATTGACTGAACCAGGTCGTCCGCTGCATGCGCCGCAATCGTGGGCACTGTGATGTGGATTGTTTGCACTGCTGCTGCCGTGGGCTATTGAATAGATGATCTGTGCAAAATTTTCAGTAAGACCAATACTTCGCAGTACATTTTCTACCCTGGTAGCCATTTCCGTAGTAGTAAATCCTACCTGCAGGCCATTTTCCACATCATCCGGATTTTTATTTTCTATTGTAAGGCTTGATTGTTTGTGCATGTGGGCATACGCGTTAGAGATAGCAGGGCTCATTTTGGGTAAAAACAAAGTTTGAATGATCTTTACCAATGCATAAAATCCCAGTATCAAAGAACTAATGACACCACCTATAAATGTATTCCAATAATCCGAATATAAAAATTCATGGCCTCTCGTCTCTGGTACCTTCGTTTCCCTGATCAGGTATTTGGGAAATACCGGGGCCGGGCAAAGTTTGTCAAAAAACAATCCATCTTGTTGTAAAAAATAAAATTCCACTCCAAAAAAACCAGGAGTGCCCAGCGTCTCACATTTTGGATCCATTGACTCAATATGCCGCCTCAAAGAACATTCCCTTTCATCTATACAAAATATAGCCTGGAAAGAATGGTCTCCATCCGTCTTTACCTTAGTATTTCTGGTTTTAAGTATGCCAGTGAGCACTTCATCATAATAACTCCACTCAAATGCATGTTGCCAGAGCATCAACACCTCCTGAAGTTCAGTCTTTGGTACCGAAGAAAATAAATTCAGTGGAGCTTCTTTTGTAATTTCGGATAGCGGTTTCCATTTACCCGCAAAATGATATTCTAGTACATCGAGTTCTAATAACAATTCCAGATGTATAAAATCATACAGTGTACTATTTCTTTTATCATATAATGTGTTGGGTGCGTCTTCGAGACAAGAAATCAATCCACTCCAGCCAGGATGTGAAAATTGTTGGTCGAAAAGGTATTGTTCAAAATAGGCCTGATCGCCCACCAGCATTTTTAATAGATCATTCACACCCAGTTTAACATCTAGTAATATAGCCCTGGTTCTATTGGTCTTAAAGAAGCTGACCTTACTCTTTTTCTCCAGTTGCCGGAGTGACGCGATAAATCCATTTTCATCTCTGGGGAACTGTGCTGTGGCAATACCCTGGTCAAGATAACTGCATACTATTCGAAATAATATTGGTTGTACCTGGTCTTCGATTTCAATCCCATATGCAGACTTCCAGTTTTTTCTAAGTATGCCAATTCTTGGATTGATTTGAGTATCGTATTTTCCGGTAAGTAATTTTGATTTCCAGCTAAGGTGCTTTTCTTTACCTATATGCTGGATCAGTATTCGATCCAGTACCTCTTCTTTAATCCTGCCGTTGGTGTATAATTTTCTAAAGTCGTTTAATTCAAGGGTAACCTGATAGCCAAAAATAGTGCCTGCTTTGAAAATAGCATCGAAAAACTTCATGTGCTGGTACGCATGCAATGTATTGTGATGTATAAATTCCTTTATGGGTGCCTGGGATGGCAGGTAATGCTTTATTTCATGCAATACGTGATGTAAGTCAAATTCGGTATGAGTAAGACTATGAATTATATGATTAGTGACTGGAGATGACATGGGATGAGTTTTCAATTTTATACGCTTCCTTAAAACCAACTAAGCTAAATTTAATGTTTTTCAGAGGTGATTTGATATCTCTGAACTCTTTGATGATTTCCAATACATCAAAATCTATATATTTTGTCTGGGAAGCATCGATGGTGACTCTTGTATTTTTTGGTAAATGATCCAGGGTGACCCGTATGGCCGCTTTATTTAAAAATGAAACTTCCTCTGACAGTTTAATATTAATTATATCTCCTTCGTGATGCTGATCTTTGTGGAAATAATAGGAATTTTTCAAGTTACCAAGCAATATTGAAACGGCCGCCGTAACCAATCCTGCAAAAACGCCAATCAACAATCCTTCACCTTTTAATGGTTTATACAGACCAAGCAGATCTATTCCAATAATCACAGTTACGGTTACTATAAATGGGGCAAATTGGTACTTTCCGTTTTTCCACATTTGATTAAAGACTGAAAATTTACATAGTTTATAGCCCGTGATCAGCAATATAGCTGCTAATGCTGCCAGGGGAATAAGATTTAAAATTTTAGGTATACTCACCACACAGACGAATAATAATAAGCCGTGCGTAATGGTAGAAAGTTTGGTTTTTGCACCGGCATGCAAATTGGCAGAACTACGTACTATTACACTTGTAATGGGTAAACCACCGATGAGTCCCGAGATGCTATTACCTATACCCTGAGCAAGCAATTCCCTGTTCGTATTGGTTGTATTTCTTTCCGGGTCCAGGTTATCTATTGCTTCAATACATAATAGAGTTTCCAATGAAGCGATCAAAGCAATCATAATGCCGGTAATGATTACTTTGGAATTAAAAAAACCGGTGAAATCGGGTAAAGTAAAAAAACTGAAAAACTCTGAAGGACTTTGAGCTATTTGCAATTTTACCAGATGCTCATCAGTGATGGTCAATGGGTTGTTCGTAATCTTAAATAGTTCATTCAAGACTACGGAGACAAAAACAGCAATAAGAGCTCCGGGAATAAATTTTACTTTTTTCTTGATGGCTGGTCTTTCCCAGATCACCATAATTAATATAGAAATTACACATATGAGCAGCACGCCCAGGTCTATATGTTGCAAAGGTTTGAGCAGGTCATGCCAGTCTTCATCTCCAATAGAAAATATTTCAGTCAATTGACCTTTTTCTTCTTTATCATGGCCGGTGGCATGGGGTATTTGTTTCGCTATAATCAATATACCTATACTGGTAAGCATACCTTTAATTACACTTGATGGAAAATAATTCGCAATACCACCTAATCTTGCCAGGCTCATTGCGATTTGCAACATCCCTGCAATCACCACGGCACATAAAAACAACCGAAAATCTCCGATGTTTGCTATGGCTGCAAATACTAAAGCCGCTAATCCAGCAGCGGGGCCACTCACACTGAGATTGGAATTGCTCATGGTACCAATGGCTACGCCACCAATAATACCGGCTATCAGTCCACTAAAGAAAGGTGCACCTGATGCCAAAGATATACCTAGACATAAGGGTAATGCCACCAGAAACACAACTAATCCTGCAGGTATATCCACTGCAAATTGAAAAGGTTTTTTACTCATATTGTAAATTAGAATATGGCCAGATTGTAATCAGACCTGATTTGTAGATTAGAAAAATAAATTATAAGAAATAAAAAAAATATACGGCCTGATGAATATACTCATGGCCAGTCTTACTATAGGAAATTACACGATATCTGGGGGATGGATGAGGGTGGCTTTAAAAGATTTCGATTTAATTTCAGCGGTGTGCCTTAAAATGTAATCGAAAGAGATATACAAATGGGTATCCTTTGGCTTTTCAAATGAAATGAATTTTTCATCGTCATCAATTTCTTTTTCTTGCTCTTGCGATTCTCCATTTTCCCCGGTTTCTATATCACTAAGGACATCGCCATTCATGCAAATTGTAAGATTAGATACCATGTAGTACAGATCACTTACTGTAGTGAGTGATACAGCCATTAAAAGTAAAATACTGATTGACTTTAAAAAAACACGCATGAATCCATAAAACGTAAAGATGAAAATTTTTTTTGACAGTTATGTTAAAAAATACTTAATGGTGAATCATGCGTAGTGTATTGAAATGTAATCTACAAATTTTAATTTTAGCTTTCTATATTCACATTAATCAGTACTGCTTTGGAGCCATTAAAAGAAATGTTCAATGAAACCTACTTCAATACACTTACGGAAGTAGTCAAATCCGAATATGCGTTGCTAAATAAGAAAAAATTTATAGATGATCTTTTATGTAACCTTAAGGATAAAGAATTAAATGAAAGAATGTCCCATACTTCCCTAACGCTCGGATTTCATCTGCCCCGGGATTTCAAGGCTAGTATCCATATTTTAGATAAAGTGGTGAGCAAAATGAAGACAGGCTATACTTCAATGGTCTTTCCTGATTTTGTCGCAAAATATGGGATGGAGCATATGGATTTTTCCCTGGAAGCTCTTAAAAGATATACTGTTTTTGGATCGTCAGAGTTTGCGATCCGAGTTTTTCTAAAAAAAGACTTTGATAAAACAATAACGGCTATGAATACCTGGGCTGAGGACCCAAACCTTCATGTTCGCAGATTATCTTCTGAAGGCAGCCGGCCGAGGCTCCCCTGGTCTTTCAAACTAGATCAGGTAATCAGTAATCCGCACCTAACCAAGCAAATATTAGTAAAGTTAAAATCAGATCCGGAGCTGTATGTACGCAAATCTGTTGCTAATCACTTAAATGATATATCCAAAGATCACCCCGAATATATGATCGCCCTGGTAAAAACATGGGATCAATCGAATGCAGATACTGCCTGGATTATAAAACACGCCAGCCGTACCCTGATCAAACAAGGACATCCAAAAGCATTAAAGCTGTTTGATGCTCATAGTCAAGCTAAAGTAAATCTCAACTATTTTACCATAAGTCCATCAAAAATAAAACTCGGTGAGAAAATTTCGATCCATCTTGGATTCAAATCGACTTCAAGGTCACCACAAAAACTGATCATTGATTACATAGTGCATTATGTAAAAAAACAGGGTGGCAGTTCACCAAAAGTATTTAAATGGACTGAATTAACCCTGTTGCCCGGTCAGGAAATTGAGCTCATTAAAAATCAAAAGATCATTGATTTTACTACGAGGGTACACCATCCCGGAATACATAAAATAGAAATTCAAATCAATGGCAGGCCAATGGCAGAAGGTAATTTTATTTTACTAAAATGAGCATAATGTGTAATTCTCACAATATATGAAGAAATTAAAGTTATCTAAAGACATAACTATGGATCAATTTAATCAGGGTTATTGGTATGCAGCTGAAATCAAGGCTTTTGCGAAAGAAATAGGTATTCGGAATTTTTCCTTGCTCCGAAAGGATGAATTGGAATACCTGATTAAAAAGCACATTATTACAGGTCGGGTTAAAGATAAAATCAGGGTCATGGTATAGACTGAATAGATGGAGAGATGACCAGGTAACTAAAAGTATAATGATTTGCTACGGAGACCTGATTCATGAATTTATCAGATTGAATGATCCTGAAGTCAAATTTGACAGGATACCAGTTGGACGATATATTAATTTTATTGCCGATTATATGGCCAATGAAGAGAACCCTACAAGGCAACAAGCTATCGGTGCATGGAAGAAGCTTAAAAACCAAAATATTGAAAAAGAATATTCAGCTTGGAAAAAACATAATCAGAAATGGCTTGAATCTTTTGTTTAAATCCAGCCCCATTACTTAAATTTTTTATGGTTTTATCACTTTCTTTTCCGGTACTTTAAGCAGTGGCATATTAAGTGCTTTGAATTTTTCATTAAACGGTTTTGCTTCCGTCTCCATTATTTTTTCAAATTCTTGTTCAAAACCTGTCCAGGTATTATCCAGATCTTTTAAACGTTCATGGTACCCTTTTGGAATACTGGGTTCGTATGTATCCAGGTTGTTTTTTACATAGAAAAACTCAGAAATGATACCAGCTGGCCAATTTAGCGCATCCTGGAATCCCTTTTGTCTCAGTTCTACTACCTGGGTTTGCCATTCTTTTAATTTTATTGTCAATGTTTCGCTTGCTTTTCTCAAATCATCCGAGTTGGGTTCGGATTTGATTCTTTCGTATATACCATCGAGCTGATTTTTTATTTCCTGAGCTGATTTCATTTTGCGCTGGATTTCAGAAATGCGATAGGTAAGTGATTTTAACATCGCCTGTTGCTGATCCCATAACTCCTGTGGAATTTTATTTGAAGGCATATCCAGTAAAACTATATCCACTTCCTGGTTTTCATTTCCAAAGGCCATTCGAGCTTTATATATTCCGGGAGCTACTTTATATCCACGATAATCCGCTTCCAGGATAAAGTCTTTTGATTTTTCCAGTCCCTGTGTCCGAAGATCCCAATAAAACGTATTCATGCCTTTTTGAATAAGAGGTGTATCGACATTAGGAGCTGCCAGGTTACCCCTGTCTGCCTGCATATTTACAGACGATAAAGATTTTTTACCTGTATATTTTCTTATGACATCACCATTGGCATTGCGTATTTCCAGGCTCAGGTTAGAATTGCCACTGGTATCTGAAATATAATAATTTAGCATTACGCCTTCTGCAGGATTTTGTCCAAAACCATGTTCAGTAATTAAATAAAAAGGCGGCGGGCCAGGCAATCGGTATTGTGGTTTGGGTGAAAACAACTGCATTTGTTTGGTAATTTTTCCTTTTGATTCCTGTATAGCAGAAAGATCATCCAATATCCAAAAAGACCTGCCAGCCGTAGATGCAGCCAATGAATTATCTCGAATAGTAAGATCGGTAACAGGCACAACAGGCAGATTGAGTTGGACTTTGGTAAATTTGTTTCCACCATCAAATGAAATATAAAATCCTCTTTCAGCGCCTGCATACAGGAGTCCGGGTACTTTAGTATCTTCCCTTATCACTCTAAAGAAATCATCCTGATTGATATCTTCGCCTATTTTTTTCCAGGTTACCCCATAGTCTGTAGACTTATATGAATAGTTAGAAAAGTCATTAAACTTATATCGATTAGCG
This sequence comes from Saprospiraceae bacterium, assembly GCA_044227925.1. Classification (GTDB taxonomy): domain Bacteria; phylum Bacteroidota; class Bacteroidia; order Chitinophagales; family Saprospiraceae; genus JADJLQ01. Next base: position 61,100 of record JBGAVW010000001.1, read on the forward strand.
GCAATGTAAATAGTACCTTTTTCGTGAGGAGATAATTCAAGGCTATGAATACTGCACTCAGGTAATCCAGGCGGAGTAATGTTTTTCCAGGTTTTTCCACCATCTTTAGTGATATGGACCAAGCCACAGTCTGAACCTGTAAAAATTACATCTTTTTCGTGTATGGATTCTGCTATCGAATATATCGTGTTGTAATTTTCTCCTCCGGCACCTTCATTAGTAAAAGGTCCCCCTCCATCCAATTGTTTATTTTCATCATCACGTGTGAGGTCAGGACTGATGATATCCCAGGACAAACCACCATCTATGGTTTTAAATAAGACATTTCCACCATAATACATTGTTTTTACATTATGTGGAGAATTTACCAATGGTGCATTCCAGTTGTATCTGTATTTCATGTTCTTGGCCTGATACCCCAGGTTGGTCATAGGGTAGGGTTGAATGTCCTTGGCCTGCATGGTAACTTTGTCTAATAAGCTGATACGACCATTAAAACATCCACCGTATAAAATCCGGGGATTAGAATAATCATCCAAAGCCACAGTGGCACTCTCACAGCCTGGCCCGTTAAACCAATGTCTTGAAAGTATGCCGTAATCCGGAGTTTGGGAAGGAATGGCCACTGATAAATTATCCTGCTGACCGCCATACACCCAAAATGGAATTTGTTTATCTGCTGTAATCCTGTAGAATTGGGCTGTAGGCTGATTGTTAAAAGTAGACCAGGTCTTTCCCTTATTAAATGAGATGGTAGCACCACCATCTTCTGCCATAGCAATGATATTGTTTTTCGTCGGATGCAGCCATAAATCATGACAATCTCCATGTATCACACGCATATCCTCAAATGTTTTACCACCATCTATTGATTTCATTAATGGTGCATTAAGAGCATAGACTACATTTTCATTAGTAGGATCTGCAAATACTTCCATATAATACCAGGATCGGGCGGTAATGATTTGATTATTCGACATTTGAATCCAAGTTGCACCGGCATCATCAGATCTATACATACCCGATTTGGATTTTTCAGCCTCCACTATAGCATATATTCTATTGGGATCGGACTGGGCTATGGATAAGCCTATTTTACCCATTTCTGCAGGCAGTCCGGTTACTATTTTTTTCCAGGTTTCGCCTGCATCCGTACTTTTATAGACAGCCGATCCCGGCCCACCACTTTCGACTTTCCAAGGATATCGCCTGTGTTGCCAACTGGCTGCATACAGTATCCTGGTATTGTTTTTATCCATTACCAGACTTGAGATACCGGTATTTTCATCTATATACAATGTTTTTCTCCAGGTATGACCCCCATCGATTGTTTTATAAACACCTCTTTCAGTACCGGCTCCATGCAAGGGGCCTTGTGCTCCAATATACACGATATTGTGGTCACGTGGGTCTATGACCACATCGGAGATATGTCGTGTTTTTTCCAGGCCAATATTTTTCCAGGTCTTACCGGCGTCAGTAGATTTATATACACCGTCGCCAAATGTGGTCATTACTCCCCGTACTGCATGTTCTCCGGATCCTATGTAAACCACATTAGGATCACTGTCAGCTACAGCAATATCTCCAATAGTATTGGTGGTAAAAAAACCATCCGAAATATTAAACCAATTTTGACCACCATCTTCTGTTTTCCATACCCCTCCTCCGGTGTATCCAGCATAAAATACCATTTCCTGACCTGGAACACCGCAAATAGCGTTTGCCCGTCCTCCCCGGAAAGGGCCTATATTACGCCATTTTAGACCTTCGTATAGTTTAGGATCTATGGTCATTGAAGGTGCTGCAGATGATGGAATCGCAGCAGGAGTTTGCAGTGCTGATTTTTTATTTTTTGGTTGTGAATAACTAAGTGCAGGTAAAAAAAATAGTACTATCAAAAAGGCAAATTGAATCTTACATTTCATAAAAGTGAAGATAATAAAATATGGATACCTCCAGATTATCCTTATGATTTCAGCGGAAATTTAGATTGAGCCGAGCTCAATATTAACGAGCAATACCCAAGAGTTAAAATTAAATTTATTATTTGAATTTAGTCTAAATAAATATAAGTTTGCGACTGAATATAAAATAATATCATGTATAGATTCTTGTTTTTATTTGCTTTATTGCTTGATAATCAATATATTATATCTCAAATGGGTGACAGTAATGACATCCACCAATCGTATTTGCCAGAAATTCAAATAGTTGGGAAATCATCTATTAATGATTACAAACAGATGCCTGAGGTAGTCGGGACTAATATATATGCTGGTAGAAAAAACAGCCTGATCCTGCTTGATAATGTACTGGGCAATAAGTCTACCAATACAATGAGGCAGGTCTTAGCAAAAGTGCCAGGTATACATATATGGGAAAGTGACGGCAGTGGTATTCAGATTGGAATCGCATCAAGAGGTTTGAGTCCAAATCGTTCTTGGGAATTTAATGTAAGACAAAATGGCTATGATATTGCTGCAGATCCTTACGGATACCCCGAAGCTTATTATAACCCTCCCATGCAAGCAGTGCAACGCTTGGAAATAGTCCGTGGTCAGGCATCATTGCAATATGGTCCACAAATAGGGGGCATGATAAACTATATAATGAAAGACGGAAGCCACCTTACCAAACGATTTAATTTTGAATCAGAACAGACTCTGGGATCATTTGGATTGATAAATACGTTTATTGCAATTGGTGGACATTCTAAAAAAATCAATTATTATGCTTGTTATGATCGGCGACAGTCCGATGGGTATAGAGAAAATAGTGAATACAATACCGATACCTATCTGGGAACAATAACATATAAACTATCCGATAAATCGACCATTACGGCAGAGATAACTAAATGGCAAATGCTCAGTCAACAACCGGGAGGACTTACTGATCATTTAGTGTATTCCGATCCTAAAAAATCATTTCGCGCACGCAATTGGTTTCATCTCGATTGGTTACTTAGTGCTTTGACTTTTTCTCACTCGTGGGGAGAAAAAAATAAATTGGTGGTAAAATCTTTTGTCATGAATGCAGAACGAAGCAGCATTGGCTTCAATCCTTCTAGCGGGATTTTGGTAAAGGATACCTTAAACAAGAATACAAATTCATTTAATCCCCGTACTCTGGATCAGGATTATTATAACAATATGGGTATTGAAGCCAGGCTATTGCACGATAGAAAAATACTTGGTAAAGAAAATACCTGGAGCTCGGGTATTCGATGGTATCAAGGTAATACTGACCGATACAGAGGAGGCAGAGAATCAGGTGCTCAAAGCCAATATACCACCCTGCGAGATGAGACTATGCCATGGAATGGAATAATTGAATACCGTACTACCAATCTGGCGGCATTTACAGAGCAAGTAATCAAATGGAATAAAAGACTGCTTATCATTCCGGGTGTGCGATATGAATATATACTTGGTACAGCAGCTGGTACTAATGGAATTAAAGACAATCAGCCTATAGCATTGGTACCAAGATCAAAATCAAGGGCATTTTTAATTGCCGGTATCGCTGCGGAATATCATCTGGGAAATATAGAATTATACGGCAATCTGAATCAATCCTTTCGTCCTGTGCAGTTTGCTGATCTGACTACCCCTCCCACTTCGGACGAACTCGATCCAAACCTTAAGGATAGTAAAGCAATCAACATAGACCTGGGCATAAGAGGCTTTGTTACTTCAGGACTCAGAGTGGATATAGGTATGTATAATTTACAATATAATAATCGAATAGGTACACTGAAACGAGAACGATTGGATGGCAGCTTTTACAATCTCCGCACTAATATCGGCTCAAGTAAATCAAAAGGGATGGAAATGTTAATTGAATGGAATATAGATCAGTCATCAGATGAGAAATTGTGCACGGGACTAATACCATTCCTATCTTATAGCTATAATGATGCAAGATTTAATTCATTACGTGTAGTAAGTCAAACAGGAAATCAAATAGCTGAGGGCACAATCAATGGAAATAGAGTTGAAAATGCACCGAAACATATTTTACGAACTGGCGTAGAGTGGAGAAAAAGTAAATGGAGGCTTATAGTGAACTATGCCTATACTTCTGCCATGTATACCGATGCAAATAATACGATTCTTCCTTCTGCCAATGCCCAAAACGGCTTGATTCCTGCTTATTCTATAGCTGATCTTTCAGGTCAATACGTAATTTCACATGCTATTGCTATAAAGGGAGGCATTAATAATGTCGTGAATACACATTATTTTACACGTAGGTCGGGTGGATATCCGGGTCCGGGAGCTTTACCTGCTGATGGCCGGTCTGCCTGGATGTCTGTAAGTGTCAGACTTTAAATTATTATGCATTAATTTTTTTTTATTTCTAAGCGGTACAGATAATCGCTTAGATTTGCCGATATAAGTTAAATCATTTAGTATGAAATTCTATTTGAGCTATATTGCATTAGTAATTTCTATTTCAATTCACGCCCAATTGCTTACATGGTCACCGGCTTTTCCAAAAGACCAGGATGTTATTAAGATCACAGTAGATGCCACCCGCGGGAATAAAGGGTTATTAGATTATAAAGAGAATGTGTATGTCCATATTGGACTCATTACTTCCGCAAGCAGAAACGCGACGGATTGGAAGTATGCTCCTTTTACGTGGGGAGGTACTGCCACTGCATCACAAGCTGTAGCATTAGGAAATAACAAATGGCAGTTTACGATAAATAATATTCGAAGGTTTTTTAATGTACCTTCTAATGAGTCAATTAAAAATATTGCCATTTTATTCAGGGCAGGTGGCTGCTCTAATTGTGCTGCACAACGCAATGCAGATGGATCGGACATGTATATACCTGTATATGATGAAGGTCTGTACGTAAAATTTGAAAAACCCGGGTTTCAGCCTTTTATCATACCTGCACCAGACCCCTTGAAAGTCATTGTAGGTGATTTTATAGATGTGAAAATGGTGAGTAGTAAATTATCCAGTATGGAACTTCAGGTAAATGGCCAAAGCGTTTTTTCTGAAATCAATACGGACAGCATTTCAGGCAGATTCAATTTTTCATTACCGGGCAATTATACCATTACCGGTACTGCCAACACAGGGAACCAGGTTGCCAGAGATTCTTTTTCTTTTATTGTAAGTGGGTCGATCGTATTTAAACCGTTGCCTGAAGGTATAAAACCAGGGATTAATAGGGAAGCTGGTGATACATCCATCGTATTAGCACTGGTAGCACCAAATAAAACCAGGGTCTCAGTTATCGGTGATTTTCCCGGGAGTGACTGGAAGGATAATACTCAATACCAAATGAACCTGGCTCCGGATAACCGTACCTGGTGGATCAGAATTACAGGATTAAATCCTACCATTGAATATGGCTTCCAATACCTGGTAGATGGCACATTGAGAGTGACCGATCCTTATGTAGAAAAAATACTTGACCCGGTAAACGATGCCTTTATTTCACCGGCCACCTATCCCAATCTAAAGGCATATCCAACAGGAAAAACTTCCGGAATAGTCGGTGTAATAAAGCCCAGGTCAGATTACAAATGGAAAAACAAATTTTCAAGACCTGACCCATCCCAATTGGTAATCTATGAAGTGCTCCTCAGAGATTTTTTAGAAAATCATGATTTCAATACATTGACCGATACTCTGAGTTATCTGCAAAGACTGGGTATAAACGCTATCGAGTTGATGCCGGTGTCTGAATTTGAAGGCAATCTTTCATGGGGCTATAATCCCAATTTCTTTTTTGCACTGGACAAGTATTATGGTAATGAAAATAGTTTTAAACGATTTATAGATTCTTGTCACGGTAAAGGTATTGCGGTAATTATGGATATAGTGCTCAATCATGCTACCGGTACGTGTCCATTGGCTGCTCTTTATTGGGATGGTATAAATCAGCGACCGTCAGCCGACAATCCATGGTTTAATGTAACTGCCCGACACCCTTTTAATGTATTTAATGATTTTAATCATGAGAGCAAAGACACCCGTTATTTTACTACTCGCGTGATAGAATATTGGCTCAAAGAATACAATATAGATGGATACCGATTTGATCTTTCGAAAGGGTTTACTCAAAAGAATAATCCCAATGATGTGAATGCATTTGGTGCTTACGATGCAAGTCGTATCGCCATTTGGAAAGAATATCATGATAGTCTTCAACTATATTCCAGGGGAGCGTATACTATACTTGAGCATTTTGCAGATAATAGTGAAGAAAAGGTATTGTCTGATTACGGTATGTTGCTGTGGGGCAATAGCAATTATAATTATAACGAAGGCACGATGGGCTATGTAAATTCTTCAGATGTGTCCTGGTCCCTTTCACAGGAAAGAAATTGGTCTAAATCATTATTGATATCCTATATGGAGAGCCATGATGAGGAAAGGTTGATGTATAAAAATGGGCAATTTGGAAATATCCAGGGCATATACAATACCAGGGATAAAAACACCGCATTGGAAAGAATGAAATTGGCAGCTACTCTTTTCCTGATGACTCCGGGGCCCCGATTGATTTGGCAATTTGGTGAATTGGGTTTTGATTATTCCATTAATAGATGTATTAATGGCACTGTGAACAATAATTGCAGATTGGATAATAAGCCTATCGTTTGGGACTATGTAAAGGATGCTTCCCGCAAATCAGTTTACGATTGGTACAGCAGATTACTCAAACTTAGAAGTACTTTGCAATGGAAAAATGCTTCCCGAGTTATCTCCTATAATCTTATCGGGGCTTATAAATGGGTCGGATTTAATGCAAACGAGGACCTCAACCTGGTAGCCTTTGGCAATTTTGATGTAAAACCCATTACCGTGACACTCCAATTTCCAAAAGCAGGTACATGGATAGATTTGATGACAGGTAAATCAATTACAATCAATACACCTGTAATCACCAATTCCATACTACAGCCTGGCGAATACCATGTGTATACAGATAAGTCTGCTGAAATAATTACTTCTGACAAAGACATAAATACCCCATTGGCCTATAATGCTGAAATTTTTCCTAATCCAAGTAAGGGCAATTCTACACTATTGATCTCAGTAAACAAATTGGACGAAATTGGAATTGAGGTAACTGGATTGAATGGGCAATCTGTTTTATATATACCTCAGCAAAAATACACTGTCGGTAAATATTTAGTAGAGTTACCCACGTTAAATGAAAGCGGTACCTACATAATAAAAGTGAAGGGTACCTCAGGGATAAAAAATCTGAAATGGGTAGTAGTAAGGTAAATGAAGCCCTTTTCTTTGAGTATTAACTCTTTCTTCGTTCGTAGATCTTATCAATTGCTTTCGATAAAGCCCAATCTTTTTCGGTTACTTTGTTTCCTGCACTGTGGGTCGACAATTTTATAATTACTCTATTCCATATATTGGTCCACTCAGGATGATGGTCCATTTTTTCGCAGGCAAATGCTACTTCCATCATAAAAGACATAGCTTCGGTAAAATCAATAAATTGGAAACTGGCTTCAAGGTGATCTTTTTTCTCAATCCACATAAGTAATTTTATTTAATAATTTGATGAAATTAAGCGAATTATTCGAAACAGGCATTAATCCGGAGTTCACTTTATAATTATTGAAGGAAAGTTGAGTAAACAACAATCTTTTCAAATTACCTTAACTTGCAAATAGAAAAACAAATATATGGAAAGGCTTATTCCACTCCTTATCATACTTTATGTACCATCTATTTTCATTGCGCAGTCTGTCTTTCTTGAAGAAATATCCTGGACTGTAGCCAGAGAAAAATTGAATGCTGAATCTACAGTAGTTATTCCTCTCGGGGCAGGAGCTAAAGAACATGGCCCACACCTACCACTTTCTACGGATAAAATACAGGCGGATGGCTTGGCCCGAATAGTGGCAAAAAAAGTCAATGCTGTCTTTACGCCTACCCTAAGTTATGGCTACTATCCTGCTTTTATCAAATATCCCGGATCGACTACAACTTATTGGCATACCAGCAGGGATATGATAGTTGAGATTGTTAAGACCCTTGCGGGATTTGGCCCCAGGCGATTCTACATCATTAATATTGGAGTGAGCACTACACCTACCTTGTCAGCAGCAGCGGCTATATTAAAAGACCAAGGTATCCTTTTGTATTTCAGCGATTATCGTAGAGCGAATTTTTCAAAAGTGGATGAAACCTATAGAAAAAGAGCCTATGGCGGACATGCTGATGATGGTGAAACTTCCAATATATTGTATTTAAGACCAGATCTGGTACATATGTCCCTGGCTGTAAATGATAGCTCGGCAAAAAATATTCCCGGTCCGATGTCACCGGTGAAATTGGATGGGGGTACATTCAATCCAAGTGGAATAAATGGATATGCAACTCTTGCAGATAAAAAGACCGGCAAAAAATATTTGGACGCATTTGCCAATACAATTGCATCAGAAATAAAGGAGGTACAAATGGCAGTGTTGCCTGTACAGAATATTCAACCCTTAAATGAATATGTTGGAAAATACATGACCATGGAAGGGAGGAAACTTAGTATTGGCTATGAAAACGGGGCTCTGTATTACGAATGGAACGGAATAGAAAAAAGGAATTTTTTTCCATTGTCCAGGTTAGCAGATGATTATTTTACTTCATTGCCATTCAATGTGCTTTTTGTCAGAAATGACGCCAGTCAAATAACCAAGGCCTGGTGTCAAATGAGCGGGGATGTTTTTTGGGTGTATAAAATTAGAGAATAGTACATGCATATTTCATTAGATAAAGCAATGGAGAGCCTGGGCTTGTCTTCCAGGCCATTCGCAGAATTATTTTCACATGGTACGCTTTCAATAGAGATCTATAAACCGGATACCGTGGATTTTCAACAACCACACGATAGAGATGAAGTTTATATTATTGTATCAGGTACTGGGAAGTTTTCGAATGGGGGAACTATCATCGATTTTAAGGCACATGACTTTCTATTTGTACCTGCCGGTGCACCACATAGGTTTTTTGATTTCACTCCGGATTTTGTAACCTGGGTAGTATTTTATGGTCCTCCGGGAGGGGAATAAAAAATCACTCCCATTTACAAATAAACCGTATATTTCAATACAAAGACTTTGAAGGCACGATTATATAGACTACTTACCCCTTTTATGATACTGCAGGGTATTATTTTGATTGGTATTTCTGGTTATATGTTTTTCGAAAGGTACAGTTTTGTCGAAGCTGTATATATGACCACGCTGGCTATAACTACTGTAGGTTTTGGAGAGGTAAGACCATTATCTGAAAATGGACAGATTTTTACAGTCATTTTATTGATATTCAGTTGGTCCACATTGGCATTCGTACTGGCCAGGATCACCCAGTTTGTAGTCACAGGAGAAATAAATGAATTTTTTAAAATCAGGAAAATTATGGGTACCATAGCAAAACAACAAAATCACGTGATAGTTTGTGGATTTGGCAGAAATGGAGAGCAGGCGGCACTTACTTTAAAGTCGCACTCTGTTCCATTTGTCGTGATTGAAAAAGAACAAGATAAAATCGCCAAATTTATTGAAGAAAATTTTGAAATTTTATACATTGTAGGGGATGCCACGTTGGACGAAACATTGATTAAAGCATCTGTAAAAACGGCCAGGGCACTGATCACTGCTCTTCCTACAGATGCAGATAATGTATTTATAGTTCTCTCCGCACGATCTCTCAAGCCGGAAATACAAATAATAAGTAGGGCCAGTGACGCCAATTCTTTACCCAAACTCAAAAAGGCGGGTGCGGATAATGTGATCTTACCTGATAAAATAGGCGGTACGCACATGGCCACCTTGGTATCCAAACCGGATGTAATCGAATTCATAGATTTTGTGAGTGGGGAAGAGGGTGAAACCATCAATATGGAATCCATTTCATTTGATTCTTTGCCTGCAGAGATTAAAAACAAATCCCTCGATGAAGTGATGAATTGGAAAAGGACTGGAGTAACTTGCATTGGTATTAAAAATGCGGAAGGTAAATTTATAATCAACCCGGGTGGCACTACTTTAATCAAAGAAGGGATGAAGGTCATTGTACTTGGTGATCACCAGCAAATTCAAATCATGAAAAAAAATCTTACAGACTAATGCTAAAAAATGTAAAGTTGAAATCATAAGAACAAACATTTCAAAACCCTGGCTGACGGTGTGAGTTCTGCTAAAATGCCTTATCCTAAACCTCCCTTTGGAGGCATTGAAGTCTGATATTCAATTTTGCATAATTAGGCTAACTTTGCAGGGTTATTTAGAATCAAGCTTAAGTTATGTTTAGAAAATCCTTGTTTGTTTTGATTACTATGCAATTTATTACCGCTTTTTTTCATTCGCTTAGTTTTATTAATAAGCCGGTTGGCCGGAATGAAACAGAAAAACAGCTTATAGATCTTTTCGTGAATTATAAACAAGATTTGGGAATGGGCATACACCGATCTACCTATGATTTGTTTACAGGACTGAGTCTGTGTTTTACCTTGATTTGCATTCTGGGTGGCTTGATCAATCTGTTTTTTTTACGTAAGGGGTTGCCTCAGGAGTTTTGGCCAGGATTATTGCAAATCGAAATAATCGTATTTGGGGCAGTATTCCTCTCCATGCTGGTATTTACTTTTCTGCCCCCCATTGTTTGTACAGCACTTATTTTTTTTACTTCCATTTTTGCCTATTATTATTCAACCAAATTTACACTTGACGCCAGATAAATACCTGCTCCTTAAATCTATTCTTTAATACTAATGAAATATTTAATTATAATCATAGTCCTTAGCACTTTAATTATTCAATGTGCCGGCAATAAATCAGCCCTTAAAACAGTGATAAAACCATTAGAGCCGGATACCCTGGCATCTGATGAAACTGAAATCAGAGATCTGGATACCCTCGTAGTCACTCCGGATGGATATGATGCGGAAGAATCTGAAGATAATACAGTAAATTTAAGTACTTATAGGCCCTCCTATCACAGGACTTGGGATCTGTTACATACCTCATTGAAATTGAGGTTCGATTGGCAACAAGAACATGTGCTGGGTATAGCCGATTTAAAATTAGTGCCCTTATTTTATGCTATAGATAGCCTGGTACTGGATGCTAAATCGTTTGACATTAACTCCATTACTGCATTTAACAGGCCATTAAATTATATATATGACGGAAACCTGATCACTATCCATCTGGGGAAAAAATATACCAGAAAAGACACCTTGTCCCTGCATATAGATTATACGGCCAAACCAAGTGCGAATACGACAAGTGGCAGTGCTGCTATTACAGATGATAATGGATTGTACTTTATAGATCCGCGAAATACGGACTCATCGATTCCAATTCAACTCTGGTCTCAGGGTGAGACAGAAAATAATAGTCGCTGGTTTCCGACAGTAGACAAACCAAATGAAAGAATGACACATGATATTACACTCACCGTCCCGGATTCTATGCTTACCCTGTCCAATGGACTGATGACTTCATCTGTTAAAAATAGTGACGGCTCCCGTACAGATACCTGGGTGATGGATCAACCACACGCCCCTTACCTGGTAATGATTGCAGCAGGAGTTTTTGCCAAAGTATCTGAAACTTGGAAGGGGATAAATGTAGATTATTATGTAGAACCCTACTACGCACCATATGCAAAAGAAATATTCAATCACACTCCGGAGATGCTTAGTTTTTTTAGTGATAAGTTGGGCATAAAATATCCCTGGAAAAAATTTGCCCAAATCATAGTAAAAAAATATGTAAGTGGTGCTATGGAAAACACTACGGCAGTAGTATTTGGAGATTTTATACAAAAGACACATCGTGAGCTCATCGATGACAAAAACGACTACATCATTGCACATGAGATGATGCACCACTGGTTTGGTGACTATGTGACCTCTGAGTCATGGGCAAACCTTACATTAAACGAAGGTTTTGCTAATTATAGTGAATACTTGTGGTTTGAACATAAATATGGCAAATACGAGGCAGACAGGCACCGGGAGGATGAGTTGATGGGTTACCTTTCTTCGGTGTCTTTTGGAAAAGCACATAATTTAATAGATTTTCATTACACTGATAAGGAGTCTATGTTTGATGCACATAGCTACAATAAAGGTGGGCTCACACTGCACATGCTGCGGTATTATGTAGGTGACGAAGCCTTTTATACTGCATTAAATCTATATCTCACCAGGCATGCGTACAAATCAGTTGAAGTACATGATCTCCGACTGGCTTTCGAGGAAGTGACCGGCGAAGACCTGAATTGGTTTTTTAATCAATGGTTTCTGGATGATGGTCATCCGACCCTTTCCTATTCCACTGATTTTGATGAATCATCCAAGTCCATAAAAGTTTCCCTCAATCAAACCCAGAAAAAGATATATCCAGCCGTATTTGTGTTGCCTATAGATGTGGATTTTCATCTGCAAAATGGCACTATAGAAAGAAAAAGAATATGGATGAACGAGCGAAGCCAGGATTTTAGCTTTTCCATGAATTCAAAGCCTCTGTTAACAGTAGTGGACCCTAATCGAATATTGCTCGTAGAGTGGGATGAGCCTGCTCTCACCACGGAAGAGTATCAAAAAATGTGGAAAAGCTGTAACTCCCTTCAATTAAAATTGAATGCCCTGGGCGCCCTTACTGAAGACAAAGAATATGCAAGCACCTGGCGAGAAGCAATAAAAGATTCATATTGGTATATTCGATTGCGTGCGCTTGATTATATCCCTTCTTTAAAAGATTCGGATAAGGAAATTCTAATCGCGATGGCTTCCAAAGATCCCCATTCGCAAGTTCGCGCTGCCGCTATACGAATACTAAGTGATAAAAAAATAAATACCCAGGAAACTTTTTATGAAAATATTATTGCACAAGACAGTGCATACGTAAGCATTTCTGAGGCGTTAAAAGCACTTACTAATCTGAATCCGGCCAAAGCGAGTGCTCTGGCAAAAAATATGCAACAAGAAAAAAATAATGTACTGCAGGAAGGAATTGCTGAAGCAATAGCAAGTACAGATGATCCAGCCAATATAGATTATTTCGAAAAAAAATTAAGTGAAGACCCCTCTTCTGCTCCAATGATCATGGATAAATATCTTGATATTTTATTATCCCAAAACATTACTACCATGTTTGACAAATCTGCTTTCCTGTTTAAGCAGGCCATCAGGAAGGATATGGATAAAAATGCGAAGTATTATTTTGTCAAAGGTATATTTGAAATAAAAGATGAAATACTGGGTGCCGCTTTGAATGTAGAGGATTCAGCCAAGCGAATCGAATTGGAATCAAAAGTCAAAATGTTGAAAGCTTGGATACAGGAGATCAAAGAAAAAGAGACTGACCCGCAGGTAAAAGGAATGCTTGGGCAGTTTAATTGACAGGCTAGCCTAAAAGATATTTTTTTGTTATTTAAATATTAATACTTAGTACAACACAAACTTTTGGTCAACCTATTCATGTTTAAATCTCGGGATGTTAAAAATTAAAATAATAGTATCGATTTTAGTACTCTCTTGTACCCTTTTCAGTCAAAATGGCACTTCAGACCGAGAAGAAAAAAGAGTAATTCAAGGTCAGGTAGTGAAATTATTAATTAACGGTGAAGACACCTTATTCATAGCTGATCTTCAGGATGTCCATATTTCATCACCACGCACATTTATTAATTATGATGAATACCGACTATACATGCGCTACAAAAGGTATGCAGCCGATGTATATCCCTATGCAAAAGAAGCAATCGAAGTCTATAGGAAAATCAGGGAAAACACGGAAGAGTTGAAAAGAGGAAAAAAAAGAAAATATGTAAAGGAACTGAACAAAGAAATGGAATATACTCAAAACTATAAAGAGACTTTTAAAAATATGACTCGTACACAAGGCAAAGTCTTGATTAAGATGATAGAAAGAGAGTTGGATGTTCCGTTTTACGATCTAATCAAAGATGTAAAAGGAGGTTTTACAGCTACGTATTGGAATTCTCTTAGCAAGTTTTATGGGTACCATCTAAAGGATAAATATGTGAAAGGCCAGGACCCTATTTTAGATGCCGTTTTGCAGGATTTTAACATCACTGCCAGATTGAAATAGTTACCTTCTTTTATAATATGGAAGACTCATCTGAATTTATTCCGGAATTATCGATCCAGGATTCATTTATAGACAGAGATACACTTGTGGCAGCCATGCAGGTGAGGGTCCTCGATCTTCTGCAACATCAGCCGGATTTACTTTTCAGTTATTTATATAGATTGGATGTACTGGAACATAAAATACAGGCTGCGCTGGCCACGGGAGAAAATGTAAGCAAAGCTTTAGCAGAACTGATCATCGACAGACAGGTCGAAAGGATTAGGACTAAAAGACAATATACAAACCCAGATAATAAATGGAACTGGGATAGTTAAGTTTTACCTCAGCTGTTTTATTCATTAAACTTTCTCGAAGTTTTTTTTTACTTTTAATCATATAAAATATATTTGATATGACTAAGCCCATATTCCTTTTATTTAGTTTAATGATATTATGCTTCTCATGTAAAACGGCCTATGTACCCAATACAGTAAATGTGCCATTATTTGATGATGCAGGTCAAATTCGATTGTCTGGTGATCTGGCAGGCAATGTACAATTTGCAGCCAGTCTCGGGAATAGTTTTGCCATTATGGCCAATGGCATGTTTAAAAAGGAGGGTGAAGAAACAGATTTGGTATATGGGAAAGGCAGTTTTGGTGAAATAGGCATTGGTGGTTTTAGCAGATCCAGGACAAATTTGAAATACGAAGCATTTGTAGGTGCTGGTGTTGGCAAAACGTATACAAAAGATAATAGTAAATCGTTTGAGGCGACAGGGGCTCGTTTCTTTTTTCAGCCCAGCCTCGGATACCACCATAGCATATTTGAATTGGCATTTACACCTCGGTTGGTAGCCGGTAAATTTCAAAAACCAACCACTTCCTATACCACACAGGAATTGATATCTAATAATTTAGCAGATGTTAACAAGCCTGTCTGGATGTTTTTAGAGCCTGCGGTGACGGCAAGAGTAGGTTACAAATGGCTTAAACTGCAGCTTCAACTCGGCAGATCTATTAAATTAAATGATCAGGCTTTGTCATATAAAAAAGAATTTACCAGTCTCGGGGTAATCTTTGACCTGGGCAGGCAGTATTGACCATGATATAATGGAAATTAAATTAAAAATAAGAAAGTGATCTGATTGCCGGGGTATAGAATCGGACTAATACATTTATTTCAATTCAGGTGCGGTGATGTATGCAGATATATATTAAGGGATAGAAACTGAATTTATTTTAATAGGAAACGACCTAAAATAGCTTAAAATTAAAGCTAAAATGGTCTAATAAATTTTTTTTTCTTCAAAATAGGTTTAATTTTAAAGATATTTCATTCATTTGTGCTGTTTTTTTGACAAAAACAGTTTTTAAAACCTTACGTATATAATGAATGATATTCAAAGCTTAGCTGCTGGTCAGGCCGGCATGGCTAATGCAATAGACAGTGTATGGGTAGCAATTTGTGCAGCACTTATTTTTCAGATGGAAGGCGGTTTTGCCCTTTTAGAGGCAGGTTTCATCAGAGGCAAAAATGCCATGAGTATTATTGCTAAGGTGATAATCGATATTTGTTTCGGAGGTTTAGCATTTTATGGCATTGGCTTTGGAATCGCTTATGGTGCATCAAACGGTTGGATCGCCTTTGATATGGGTATTCCTTCTTATGATCTTAAATTAAATCTTACCATCTCTAATAAATTGTTCTGGTTTATACAATTGGGTTTTGCCGTTGCAGCTATTTCAATTGTTTCCGGGGCTGTAGCAGAGCGAATGAAAATATGGGCTTATACCATTTTTGTGATTATTTTTTGTGCAGTAATCTATCCTGTTATATGCAATTGGGTTTGGAATCCGGCGGGTTGGTTAGCTATGAAAGGGTTTAATGATTTTGCAGGCTCAGCAGCAGTCCATTCGGCCGGTGGCTTTGCTGCATTGGCAGCTGCTATGGTACTTGGTCCGAGAAGAGGCAAGTATAATGGAAATGGTACCACAACTGCCATACCTGGGCATAATCTGCCGCTCGCTGCAGTAGGTGCATTTATCCTATGGTTTGGATGGTTTGGATTTAATCCGGGCTCTACTCTTGGTGCAGTGGGTAAATGGGAATTGATAGGCCAGGTAGCAACAAATACGTTTCTGGCATCGGCCGCAGGTGGTATTTCGACTATGATCTATACTTATTTCAGATATGGTCAGATTGATATTACCATGGTAATCAATGGAGTGCTGGCAGGACTAGTGGCCATTACAGCCGGTTGTAATTTGGTAGGACCTGTTTCAGCAATCATCATAGGATTGGTAGCGGGAATATGGGTTGAGATGGCTGTAGTTTGGATAGATAAAAAAAGAATAGACGATCCGGTGGGAGCCATAGCTGTCCATGGATGCAATGGATTATTTGGCACTTTGGCTGTGGGGTTATTTGCTCAGGAGAGAGGGTTGCTTATGGGAGGGGGAGCTCAGCTACTCTTTGTTCAATTATTGGGAGTAATTGTAATTTCCTTATTTTCATTTATCTGTACATTCGGTGTTTTATATTCTTTGAAAAAAACCATTGGAATCCGGGTTACTCGCGAAGAAGAGCTGTCGGGTATAGATGCTGGATCGTTTGGGGTAGAATCATACTCTACTTTTGAATAAACTATCAATTAAAATCAAATGAAAAAAATAGAAGCTATCATTCGGCCATCCAAATTAAAAGCCGTACAGAAAGCATTAAAGGAAAAGGGTATTCCTTGCCTTACTGTCGTTCCGGTTAAAGGAACAGGCTTGCAGAAAAGTTATGAAGAACATTACCGAGGCGTGGAGCAAACTATGATTTTACAAACCAGGGTGATGATTATCTGTATCATCAGTGATGAGAACCTGGAAAAATGCATTGATGTTTTCATGGAGTATGCTTCAAGCGGAGAAGTAGGTGATGGTAAAATTTTTGTATATGATGTGCTGGATGCCATCCGTATTTCTACTAAAGTCAGAGGGAATGATGCTATACGATAAATGGAGAACAATCAAATAAATTCAATGATAATCGTACATCGTAAATGTACGATAGTGTTCTTACATTGGCTATAATAATTTTTATTTTACTCTTCATATTTTGTGTCTACCATACATCGTAAATGTACGATGGTATTGCTATTCTGGAAATGTATAGTGTGAGCATTCTCCCATTTTAGTATAATTAATTTACTTTCCGGGATAGTACTATCCTGTTATCGAAATCAGTGGGCATCCATATTGGTGGTCTTTAGAAATAGAGCTATGCTTAATTGAACTCTGATGAATAATAAGGTTTGCTTATAATCCGGGATTTTGGAGGTACTTTTCCACCAAGGAATTAAGTGTTACTTTAACTCAAGTACTTCACCGTTGTTCAACTCAGGCCCGCCCCCTCTATTTCCGGCACCCCCTATTATATAAATTTTATTTTTCAATATTATCGCACCAGTACCATGTCTTCCTTGCTTCAGATTTGGTAGTTTAGTCCAGGTATGATTGATTACGTTTAATGATTCTACTTCTGAATGGGCTGGAACCTGGCTATCACTTTCACCTCCGATTACTATTAATTGATCCTGATAGGTTACAGCGCTTGATCCTGCCCTCAATGTTGGAATGTTTCCCGAATCAGGCAGTGTAGTCCAGGTATTGGATTTAAAGTCATAAACATCTGTAGCTGGCTCTTTGATATTGATTACATTATTGGTTTTAGCAGTAGTACGACGACCTGCTGTCACATATAGTTTATCTTTGACCACTTGTACTGAAATATGATCACGGGCGTGAGGAGCATCAGCTAGAGTCGTCCATTTATTTTTCTTTGGATCAAATACATCTAACCAGGCAACATGACCGTCCCAATGTCCATCCTGTATACCGCAGACAAGGTAAATTTTATTTTTATATAAAGTAACTCCTGCTGATCCACGCAATCTGTTTGAAGGCAGTGCTGGTCCTTTTCGCCAAATGTTTTCTTTAGGATTAAAGATATAAATATGATCTACAGGCAACTCGTGCGGATAATTTCCGGTCAATCCGCCAAGCACCCAAATTTCATTTTTATAAGTAATGGCTTGAAAATGATGCAACTCTATTGGTGGTTTTGCAAGGGCTGTCCATGTTTTAGTGGTCAAATCCAGGACATCTACAGGTCGAATGCCTCTGCTCCCTAGCAAGTATATTTTCCCTTTTACTTCTGCCAGCGCTGATTCACCCCGTGCTGTGGTATTGGTAGTTGGGAGATCAGTCCATTGACCGTAAATGCAAAATGGAAATAAGAGGAAATATAAAATTTTTACCATTGTGCTAAAATAGGGAATTATTTAAGATCAGCCGAAGTGGTACATTCCAAACAGTCCAGATATCGATGAATGATATATTTGATCTATATTTATTCTTTTAATTTTCAGAATGTGAGGCTAGGAGTCATCAGTAAAATACTGGATAAAAAATGGGTAGAATTTGGAATTATAATTTCCATGATAGTAGTCGTAAGTACTATTTTTTTTACACCCAATTTTTTACTCATTAAAAAAATCACTGCTCATGCTTTTGAAGCAGTAATCCTTTTTTTGGCATCGGCCATGGCTTTTTTGATTATAAATAAGCCCCGCATCATGTTTACCTGCATGGCTATGGCAATGATTTTAAGTTTATATCTTAAACAAAAGAGCAATAGTGGGATTCCGGCTTTTTTATTAGGCAGAAAAAATGATTTTAGTATTTGCCAGGTAACGATCTCGGGTGGGGCAGATACTTACAATGAATTTACGACTAAATTAATCAATAGTGGAGCTGAAATAATTCAAATTCAGGAAACCACACCCGATTGGATGGAGGTGATAAAGAACTCACTGGCAAAAGAATATCCTCACACAGCTGAGCTTAATCGTATAGATCCTTTTGGTATGATTATATTCAGTAAATTTCCAATCAAAAAAATTGATACATTGGTCTATAAGGACACGACATCCATGTTTACTTTCCCTGCATTAAAGATCAGGATGGATATTCAAGGCAAAGAAGTTCATTTTATTTCCTGCCATTTATTACCAAGATTGAATAATACTGATTTTGAAAAAGTAAATGGTTTTTTTACCACACTTACTCAATGGCTAAAGAATAATGAGGGTAAGACGGTGTTTGTAAGTGGCGAATTGGGCCTTACTCCATGGGATTATACTTTACAACAGTTTATCTCTGAGTCCAATTTAAAGCTCAGTCGTCGTGAACCCCATCTTTTTGTACAACCTTTTGAGCATATATTGTATTCTCCTGACCTGGATTGTATTAAATTAAACGAAGTACTCACCCCTGGCCGAAACCATATAGGGATTCAGGGTGAATATATTTTCAGTAAACTAAATTGAATAGGTTATTTTTAATTAACTCATTTCAGCATAAGCTCCCTCAGTCTGGCAATGCATGTACTGCGGGAAGTCGCTCCCAGGCTTAAGTAAGCATTGTTTATGTGTCTCTTGATTGTATTCAAACTTATAAATAGTTCCTGGGCAATTTGCTGGTTTGTCTTTCCATCGTATATGAGTTTTAATACATCAAACTCGCGGGCTGTAATGGAGGTCATTAAATGTTTATTTATTTTATCGAGTTCTATAAAGGGTACTTGTTGATTATGTCGCTGAGCAAAATTGGATATGGCAATCTCCAGGCTGGCCTGAAGTGTTTTTTCGTTGAATGGTTTTACAATATACCCCCAGGGTTCCACTTTTTTAGCTCTTTCAAGGGTATCCCTGTCGGCATACGAAGTCAGGAATAAAAACGGAAGATGATATTGTTTATTTATAAACTCTGCTAGTTGAATACCATCTACGTTGCCATCCAGGTTAATATCCAATATCACAGCATCAGGCAATTGAGTACGAAGACAATGTCTGGCTTCTTCATCATCATGAGCTATACCACAGACAATGAAATCTGCATTGTTGAGGTAAGTAGAGATATGTTCTGCTACCAGTGGTTCGTCTTCTACAATTAAGATTTTAAGTTCTAATGAAGTCGTATTAATTGGTGTCATGCTTCAGCTATTTTGTATTTATTAATCTGGAGTTCAATTACCGCTCCGCCATCATTATACACATTCAGCCTGGCCTTGAGTTTTTTTGCGAAAGCTTTGATTAGTTGATAACCAAATGATCGATTGGAGTCGGGTGTCCAGTCAGCAGGAAATCCTTTGCCTGAATCTTTGATTTGAAAAAAGAGTTGTTCATGTTGGGATTTAAGTAGTATGGATACCTGCCCTCCCGGCGCGGTGGTAAAAGCATATTTAATACTATTGGTGATGAGTTCATTTACGATGATTCCAAGAGGTACTACGGTATCTACATCCAGGTATAAGGGTTCTATATCGGTTACCAATTTGGTTTTATTTGAATCGATATTATACGAGTCAAACAAACTATGAGCTAAATGTTTTAGATAGTCGTCAATTTTAATTCCCCGAATGTTGCCATCGTGATACAGATTCTGGTGTATAAGTGCCATGCTTTGTACCCTGTTTTTACTTTCCTTGATGGCCTCAGCAGCAGTAGAGTCTTTGATGGACATGGATTGCATATCAAGCAGGCTGGATATTATCTGTAAATTATTCTTTACCCTATGATGTACTTCTTTCATCAGCATTTCATTCTCGGACGATTGCTTTAAAATGATATTGTTTTTGGTTTTTTGTTTGTGAAAAAGGGTATAAGTCCAGATTCCCATAAGCAACAGGGCGATACTACTTACTCCAAATACCATCTGTATTTTTTTTTCACTCAATACCTGATTTTTCTGTAGTGTGACTTCACGTTGCATGGCCTCACTGAGGTCTTTCTGATTTTGAAGTTGATTTAGTTGGATCGCATTTTTCGCCTCCAGTGCATCGGCCAGCAATTTTTGATTTTTCAAAAGGGTATCTTTTAATATATTTTGTGCATTCAGGTATTTGATTTGTTCATCCAGATTGGTGCGGGCTGATTTTTCTTCCATTTGGATTACTACCGGCAATATACTGGACAGATAGGATTCACTCAATTGAGCGATATATTTATTCTGTATTTCGTAAGCTTTATCCATCATGCCAGCTTTGGCATAGGATTCAGCCTGGTGTTTGTATAAATATTGCTCCATTACAGGAGCCCTGGATGGTAAGGCTTTGCTGTAGTGTACCTGTGCTTGTTTTTCATCCTGCAGGGCAAGAAAATGATTACCCCAGGCGGTTTCATACCTGGTGATATGATGAAAATCTATTGGATTGTATTCGTGCTTAAGTTTTTTTAATTCTGTTTCAGCCTGGCGGTGTTGTCCCAGGCGCGTCAGACAGTTGATTTTTTCGATTGTGTTTGAAAAAAAGACATCTTCGTCATTTAGTTTTTTTGCAAGTTCTATTCCTTTGTTAGCTGTGGTTATACACTTTTGATATTCTCCTTTAGAATAATAAAGTTGCGAAAGTTTTTGGGTTACCATCATTTCACCGCGGTCATCTCCCAGTTTCTGCTTTATATCGATTGACTTTTCAAAAAAGTCACTGGTTAGGTTGAACGTAGGTAGTATATTATATATTCGTAAAATGTATTCCCTGATTTCATTTTCCAGGGTAATATCATTTTTTACATTTTCTGACCGCAATGCCTCGAAAAACTGCTGACCGGAAAACAAATGATTTCCTCTTTGATAGTACAGTTTTCCAAGCAGGATGAGAATATAATAATGGGATTTTCCGGGATATAACGGTTGGTAGGTATTTTGAGCTCCCAGGACATATCGAATGGAAATATCGAATTTCCCTTTTGCATAATTTATTTCACCTGCTATTAGCTGAAGTCCGATTTTTACTTCGCCGGGTAGGGAAGTAAGAATGGATGGGTTTTGTAGTATAGAGACTGCTTTTTTTAAGACCGTATCTTTATGAGTTAATGGAGAGCAGTTTATATAGTTATATGCTGAAAGCATTTCTACTGGCATATCGGATTGACTTTGAAGTAAATCAAAACTGCATACTAACAATATCAGCAGGAAAAATTTCATGTATTGAATTGAATACAAATTTCTAGGTTAATATCATTTAGAAAGTCACCCTTTCAGGTGAAATCCGGATTATAGCTTTTTAAGCCAAAAATCCTCTCTTTCTGTCATTTGTTTTTTTTTGATTTTTGATTTATCCGAATAACCACACATGTGAAGTAAACCATGAACCAATATCCTGGCCATTTCGTTTTCCGGGGTTACTTTATATTTTTTAGAGTGGTCGATTACCCGTTCTACACTAATGAATAGTTCGGATTCTATAGGCTCATACGAATACGGAAATGTAATGATATCAGTATAATAATTGTGTTGCAATGAGTTTCTATTAATCTGTAACAGATCTTCATCACTAACAAATACATATACTAAGGATCCTATCTTTTTCTTTTCACCTTTGGTCACCATTGTGAGCCAAGATTTTATCTTACGTGAAGATTTTATTTTAAACCCCGGATATTGGTATCGGAATTGAATCATTTGTTAGTTGATTTTGTTTTGAGCGGTCTGAGGTTTTTAATTCTTTGATGGTTTTCACTGTCTGTAATCAGCTCAGTCAGTCTTTTTTTCTGGGTTGATTCCTGTTTTGCAGACATTACCCAATTGATCGCCGGCTTCTGATACGATGGTGGCGATGTGCTGAACCACGCGAATCCTTTTTTATTTTTTTTAAAGACCTTTAAATATTCATCGCTCAGGGTGACCTGGGAGCGTTCGTAGCTGTAGATCTCGGCTTTTTTCAAATCACGCATCCGGTAAAGTTTTAATCCATTTTCGGCCACCAGGTTTTGAGCGATCAGGTCTTCCATATATTTCAAATTTATTGCACTCCAGATGCTTTTAGGGTTTCGTGGAGTAAACCGTATACAATAACTCTGATCATCTATGGATCGCCTTATACCATCTATCCATCCAAAACACAGGGCTTGCTGTACCGATTCAGGCCAGGTCATGCTAGGTCTGCCGGTATCTTTTTTATAATAGCCGACGATCAGTTCCTTTTCTTTCAGATGATTTTTTTCCAGCCATTCACGAAAATCAGCAGGCGTTTTAAAGAATTTGATACCCATTATCTTATTTGTTTGAATCGGATAGTCTAATGGATTCGCCTCTTTCATATATTATATTAGATCGGCCGACGATCAAAGTATCAAGTTTCCCTATTTGATTAGTGTCTTTATTAGTATAGGGTATGCGGAGCAATACATATCTCATCGCATTTAACCTGGCTCTTTTCTTACAATTTGATTTAATGACTGTCCAGGGCGCATCGGATGTATCGGTATGAAAAAACATTTTTTCTTTTGCCAATGAATATTGTTCCCATTTATTTAAAGAAGCCATATCTACAGGGGAAAGTTTCCATTGTTTTAGTGGATGCGTTTCCCTTTCTTTAAATCTTCTTCGCTGCTCATCCTGGCTCACACTAAACCAAAATTTGATAAGTGTAATCCCGCTTCGGACTAAATTTCTCTCAAATTCTGGTACTTGCCTCATAAATTCATTATACTCTTCATCTGTACAAAATCCCATTACCCTTTCTACACCCGCTCTATTATACCAGGATCGGTCCAACATCACTATTTCGCCGTGACTGGGGAGATGTTTTACATAGCGTTGAAAATACCATTGTCCTTTTTCTTCGTCAGTGGGCTTTTGTAGTGCAACTACACTGGCACCTCTTGGATTAAGGTGTTCCATAAACCTTTTTATGGCTCCTCCTTTTCCTGCTGCATCCCGTCCTTCAAAAAGTATGATGACCCTGCTTTTTGTTTCTTTTACCCATGCCTGCAATTTTAATAATTCTACCTGGAGATCATATTTTTGAAACTCATAGTTTTTGCGGGACATTAAATATTTATAAGGATACTTTCCTTCTTGCCATCCTTCTTCTAATTCCTCATCTTTATTTTTTTTAAGCAGTTTTTTTTGGGATTTAAATTCATTATCCAATATTTGGAGAATTATTTTCTTATCCTCAAGAGGAAAGTTCGATAAATAATTTTCCAGCAATTCTCTTTTGTCACCTGAATAGTGCAATTTGTTATTTAAATCTGCAGCATCTGCATTAAACTTTGCCCTCATTGATTTTTGTACAGTATATGTTTTCGCTTCCTGTGGGTTATTTCCGGGTATGGTGTCCCCATTAAGAGTTTTAAGTGTCTTATTCTTTAAAATTGCGGAGTTCTTAATCTTAGCCATATATTTCTGCTTTGCTATCTGGATGCTGATTTTGATATTATAATCAAAAATAATAATAAATCAATAAGGTAATTTATGTTTTTAAGCTGATTGAAATCAAGAACTTTTAATCACCAATGAAGATGTTCTATGAAAAGGTTTTTAGTTAATATGAGTACTAAGAATAAGAAAAAAAAGTCGATAAAAAACAAGAGGTCATTTATTTAAGCAAATAAATGACCTCTATAGGAATAAAAGAAATTATTTCGATTTATCTGTCTTTATTTAAATGGCCCTGATTTTTAAGTTCATGAAATTGTAATTTAACCTGCTGTAACAAAACAGATTTATTGAACTTGTTATTCTCTGCTGGTTTTAATGAAGCTGGGGATTTTGAAACAAGACCTTGTTCGCAGCCATTTATTAAGCTGGGGTTATTATCAATATAATCCAGTATGGCGTTATAACTTTCTTGCCATTCTTCTAAGGTGATTAGGAATTCTTCCTCTTCTTCACCTACAAAAAATAGGCATAGTCCAACATTAGTTTCATATCCAAATACGTACTGACCTTCTATATTACCTACAATCATGATTCCATTTTCTCCAACCAATAAAACAGCATTAGTAGCACCTCCAAAAAAATCAGGACATTCTTCTGAGCTGATATAACCATACCAGCCGCCGATACAATTCAAAAGTGTTTCGGATGCAAGTTGGCATTCTTCACCACAGCAATTTTCCCATACCTCAGGATTGGTATCATCACAGTCAAGCCCGTCGCCGGTACAGGAGCCGGGAGCAGTATGTCCATCACCATCAGCATCCGGATTATAATCTCCATGTGCCAGGTGTGCAGCTAATGCGTTTTGGGAGATAGAAATGGGTTGAAACTCACCTTGTCCATTTCGGTGGCATACCGTAATTTTTTGTTCTTTACCCCTTTCTTCCAATGAAGTGGCGGTCTCAGTTACACTGTCTTTGGAACAGCTAACTACAAAAAGTAATAGAAACAGTGGGAAAAATAAATTTTTCATATTATGGGTTTTTAGTTTTTAATGGTTGTAAATATAACATACTCAATTTGTGTTTTTTCTGAGTTTGGATATTGAAATACAATTGAAAATCATCTCTCGGATCTCCGTACAGATCGATTTACTAAATCTTCAAAATTGATATTTCTATTCCCGGATAAGATGGAGTTATTGGTGATTTTTTTTATTCCATCGTATTTTAATAAAGTTATTTTTTTATACGGAAGCCCCCCAACGCAAAAATCTATAAGATCATGATTTTCTATATATCCAATCATCGTATTTAAATAAGCTGAAAATTGCTGAGCAGTGATATCGACATTCACAATTGCATCACAAAAAAATTCTTCTGTGCTAATTATCAGCCTGGATACATCATCTATTTGGCCCAAAAATATAACTTCAAAGTTTTCATTCAACAGTAATATTCCGGGGACTTGAACTCCAATTATGTTACACGCATCTGTGAAGGCAAAAGCTATTATTCCAAATGAATCGAGGAAACCGGAAGTAATTTGCCCACAGCCACAGTCTTGCCATACATCAGGATTGAGATCATTGCAATCCTGGCCATCTCCGGTGCATGCTCCTAAAGCAGTGTGACCGTCGCCGTCGACATCTGGATTATAGTCCATATGATTTTCATGTGCTGGTAATGCATTTTCTGAAATGCTGATAGGGTGAAATTCGCCTTGACCATTTTGGTGACAAATCGTAATTTTTTTTTCGGAGTCACGCTGTTCCAGGGGCTCTGAATTGGGTGCTAATCTATCTTTTGTACAACTTAGGATAAATAGTAGGATCAGTGGAGAAATAAATTTTTTCATGATTTTTGGTTTTTATTTTTAGAATTAAGTCAAAAATAAATGTATATTTCTCAAAAACAAGGAATTTTAGTATTATTATTTGCAGATTTTAATTTTTCCCTTTTCAGGTCTAAAGGCAATATCACTTATACTAAAGTCTCTTATTCACCCAATTACTTCTACTTTTGTATTTAAATACATCACCAATGAAATCTGCCAGCAAAGAAGATCTGTTTCAGCATCACGATTATTACAATGTAGATGCTCTGTTGAGTGAAGAATTAGTATTGGTAAGGCAGTCGGTGCGCGATTGGGTCAAAAAAGAAGTGTCACCTATCATAGAGGAGTACTCCAATAGAGCAGAATGTCCGACACACTTGTTTAAAAGCCTCGCAGAAATAGGTGCTTTCGCTCCAAGCCTTCCGATAGAATATGGAGGTCAGGGTATGGATGAAATGGCTTACGGAGTCATTATGCAGGAACTGGAGAGAGGGGATAGTGGGGTGCGATCGATGGCCTCAGTACAGGGCTCTCTGGTCATGTATCCGATATATAAATATGGATCTGAAGAGCAAAAAAAGAAGTACCTGCCAAGACTGGGTAGGGGTGAATTAATTGGTTGCTTCGGGCTTACAGAACCTGATCATGGATCTGACCCGAGCAGTATGGTCACCCGGATTAAAGATAATGGGGATCACTACATATTAAATGGTGCTAAGCTTTGGATTACTAATTCTCCGGTAGCTGATCTCGCAGTGGTTTGGGCTAAAGATGATCAGGGCATAGTCAAAGGTATGATTGTAGAAAAAGGAACCAGAGGGTTTTCAGCTCCCGAAATACATGGAAAATGGTCATTGCGGGCCTCCATCACGGGGGAGTTGGTGTTTGAAGATGTAATCGTGCCCAAATCACAGATTTTGCCCAATGTACAAGGCATGAAAGGTCCATTATCTTGTCTGTCAAAAGCGAGGTACGGGATTGCCTGGGGCGCAATTGGGGCTGCCTTAGATTGCTATGATGCCGCATTGAGATATTCTAAGCAAAGGATTCAATTTGGAAAACCTATTGGCCAGTTTCAACTCACGCAAAAAAAATTAGCTGAGATGATCACTGAAATCACGAAGGCCCAATTACTTGCCTGGCGCCTGGGTACCCTTGCCAATGAAGGAAAAGCCAGTCCCGCACAGATTTCTATGGCCAAACGAAATAATGTGGCCATGGCATTAAATATTGCGCGCGAAGCAAGACAAATTTTCGGTGGGATGGGCATTACGAATGAATACCCGATCATGCGCCATATGATGAACCTCGAAACGGTACTTACCTATGAAGGCACACACGATGTTCATTTGTTGATTACAGGTATGGATATCACAGGACTCAATGCATTTTCGTGAATACAGAAATAGAAATAAATACAAAGCGATGGCAATCAAAAGAATGCAATCGCTTTTAATTTTAAGTGTTTAACCTTAGCGGTGAAAAAGTAGCCTCATTACTTAAAATCCGAAATTATTTGCTCTCTGCTCTCCAATATCGTGTTAGAGTTTATTTCTACTAATGTGACTTTGACCAGGTACTCACCACCAACTTTACCTAAAGTGATTTTATGCTGACCACTGCCAGACATGGTATGGTCATTTGCAAAATTGATATTTTGAAAATTCAATGGTCCTTCAATAAACAATGTGTTATTGCTTTTGTCAATTATCTGCACATTAAAATAAAATATGTCCTCAGGATTACATCCTTTTGCAGCATAGGAAAACTCCATAACTGAATTCTCAGATTTGCTGTCTTTCAGCCGGCTCTTGATTTCCAGCTTTAATATGGGAGTACAAACTAAAGATGTGCCCTCGTTGATACTCTGAATATTTTCATTGCTTTCAGAATTTACCTCATTGAAAAAATCCGGTTGGCATGAAAAAATGAATAAACTTAACATTGCCAGGAGACTAGCTTTTGTTTTCATAATTGATATGGTCGATTGTTTTTATTGAATAAAATAATGATTGAAAGATCAATTTTTATAATTGATATACGATTAGTAAATTCCAAATTGAAATAGGTAACCATCATACGGGCAATTTTATTTCTTTTATTCAATTTCCTTAGCCTATTCAGCTATTCTGTAAATTCGCAGAGTGGTAAGAGGTTTGACATAAACTGACTTCATTTCAAAGCTTTTGGGCAGATATTTTTAATTCATCAAGTCAAAAATGAATATCCCATCAACAGTCTTTGTATATTTCTGTTTCTTTGCGCATACTTTTTATAGCGTTGGGCAGAATACTTTTCAGCACTCTAAGATTCGACTCACCAATCCATCTTTTGAAGGTAGTCCGATGCAAAGTGCAGTTCCAGCTGGATGGAAGAGTATAGATTTCCAGGGAGAATCAGCACCGGATGTGCATCCAAATGGCTTTTGGGGTGTAACTATAAAACCGTTTAGTGGAAAGACTTATCTGGGTTTGGTAGCCAGAGCCAATAAAACCTGGGAGCGGATAGGGCAAGTGCTCTCAAGTAAATTGATACCAGATTCATGTTACCAGTTTAGTATTTTCCTGGCTCAATCACCGGTTTACAGAAGTGGCATGAACAATAGAGACCATTTTCCACAACTTTCAAAATTGAGTGAAGAATTTAATTTTACCATTCCGATAATTTTAAGGATTTGGGCATTAGACAGTAAGCGAAATAAGAACCAATTGATAGGGGAAAGCCCCAAAATAGATCATGAGCATTGGAAAAAATATACGTTTAAATTTACCTCAGAAGACTTCTTTGATTCCATCTTATTGGAGGCTTATTATGCAGATGAAATAAAGGTAAATGGACATCTTTTATGTGATGAGGCTTCGGACATCATTCCTATTAGCTGTTCATATGATAAGTAGCAGTTGCCTGGTGCCAGGGTCGAAAACGGTTTATAATAAAAATCCCCCTAATTATTTCCTTATCCTTTATTTAAAGTCCTTCCATAATCGATTATAAACTGATATTTTTGTACCATTATGTCAAAAATGAGAATAATATCAGTCATCGGTATTTATTCCTATTGCTTACTCAGTACCATAAGAGGTGTAGGGCAGGACAATATTGCCCCTTCACCCATAAAGCTTATCAATGCTTCTTTTGAAGATACTCCAAAACAAAGCTCACCCCCTATGGGATGGACAGACTGTGGATTTCAAGGCGAGTCAGCACCTGATGTGCATCCCAATAATTTTTGGGAAGTAAGTAAGCCCGCTATAAATGGCAAAACCTATATGGGTTTGGTGGTTCGGCATAATGACACCTGGGAGCGGGTGAGTCAGATGCTGGAAAAACCTATGCTGGGCGGAAGTTGCTATAATTTTAATATTTATTTGTCCAGTTCTCCAACATACAAAAGTGGTACAAACAACAGAGACAGGTTCCCACTGGTGAGCAGAAGTGATAGTATGTTTAATTTTGATGTACCGGCAGTATTGCGTATATGGGGTGCTAACATTTCCTGTGGCAGGTCAGAATTGCTCGCTGAAAGCATACCAATTGAACATCTTGATTGGAAACAATACTTTTTCCGGTTAAAGCCAAAGTCTACCTACAAATACATTATGTTAGAGGCATTCTTTAAGACACCGGTTTTATTGCCATATAATGGGAATATACTCCTGGATCATGCGTCAGATCTGGTACCAATCGATTGTGAAAAACCGGCAGAACCGCAAACCATTGTGGTCAATAAACCCAAAGTGCAAGCCCCACCTCCTCCAGCTAAACCAGTAGTTGCCAATACGCCACCACCAAGCTTTGCGCCAAAACCCAAAGTGGGTGAAATCATCCGGATCAATAACCTGTATTTTAATGTAAACAGTGATACGATTCCTCCGCAAAGTTTTACCGCCCTGGATGATATATATTCTTTTTTAGTCAGTAACCCTACTTTAATAGTTGAAATTGGTGGCCATACCAATGGCATCCCTAAAGATCGTTTTTGTGATTCGCTTTCCACGTTAAGGGCTAAGGCAGTAGCAGATTATTTGATCATGAAAGGTGTGCAAAAAGAAAGAATGACCTATGTCGGCTATGGTCGCAGAAAACCCATAGATACAAATGCCACCAGGGAAGGAAGGGCAAGAAATCAACGGGTGGAGTTGAAGATATTAAGTAGCTAGGCACGCCAGCAAAGGAGATGCTTTAGATACGACCCCTGAATTGGTCTGGAAAACGCTACTTTTGCCCCTCTAAATTATGACTGCAAAACCAATTACAGGACTTCCATCCCAATACCTGAAGAGCAACAGACTCAATAGTTTATCCTATGCCATACGCGGCCCCATTTTTGACAAAGCCCATGAAATGCAATTGGCTGGCCAATCTATAATCAATCTCAATATCGGTAACCCGGCCCCTTTTGGTTTATATGCACCTGATGAAATCGTTCATGATATTATATTAAATATTCAGGAGGCCCAGGGGTATTCTCACCACCTTGGAATTTTTCCGGCACGCAAGGCAGTGATGCATTATACCCAACAAATTGGAATACCGGATGTTACCATCGACGATGTATTTATAGGTAATGGTGTAAGTGAATTGATAGTAATGACCTTACAGGCATTACTCAATGATGATGATGAAGTTTTAATTCCGAGTCCGGACTATCCTTTATGGACTACAGCTGTAGCATTGGCTGGTGGTAAACCGGTACATTATATCTGTGATGAAGAGAGTGATTGGATACCCGATGTCCAAGACATTAAATCGAAAGTTAGTAGTAAGACCAAAGCTATTGTAGTAATCAGTCCAAACAATCCTACCGGGGCCGTGTATCCTAAAGAGGTATTGCAATCCATTGCAGATCTTGCTGCCGAAAAAAATCTGATGGTCATGTCTGATGAGATTTATGATAAGATTTTATTTGATGGTCATAAGCATACCCCCATTGCCTCCTTGAATAACGATGTATTTTATCTTACCTATGGAGGATTGAGTAAAAACTGGAGGGCTACCGGGTTTCGCAGTGGATGGGTGATACTTAGTGGAGCAAAGCAAAAAGCTACATCCTATATAGAGGGCCTTACCTTATTAGCGAGCATGCGATTATGTGCCAATGTACCGGCACAGTATGCAATTCAGACTGCATTGGGAGGGTACCAAAGTATAGATGACCTCGTATCTTCAAAAGGAAGAATATACAGACAAGGAAAACTATGCTATGATCGCATAAATGCTATGGATGGGCTTTCGTGTGCACAACCAAAAGGGGCTTTATACGTTTTCCCTAAAATAGACCTAAAGAAATTTACATTTCTCGATGACAATGATTTTGTATATAAATTATTGACGGAGCACAAAGTGCTTCTCGTACCCGGATCGGGATTCAATCATAGGGATAATGCACATTTCCGTATGGTATTCCTGGCTGATACAGATGTATTGAATACAGCACTGGATAGAATGGAGGTAATGTTGGGTGAATACAGGAGATGATATTCAATCCATACTTTTGTATTCTATTGGTATTTTAAATTAGAGCTGGTCTGTAAACCTGGACTTGTCCATTTCTGAATTACGGAATAGGATATACATAATCTTCGTTGAGAAAAATATACCACCCATTAAAGTCTACTTTGCCAATGCTTCATATTTAGCAGCCTGATTTTGATCCCCCAATTGCCTAAAACAATTTGCAATTTTAGCATAGGTATCTTTTTGAGTATTTCCAGCTCCTAAAGCAAAGCCATATTGTTCCAATGCTTTTTTGTAATTTTTATCAGTTTCATAACACATGCCACTCCATTTATAAGTATTAAATAGATCGTATTTTGCTTCATTGATCAGTCTTAAAAATATAGGTTGAGCATCATTGCATCTGCCCGTATTTTGATACAATAATCCCTGTAAAGCCAGAGCAGGCAAAAATTCAGGATGCCATTTAAATGCCTCGTTGAGGTAAGTTTGGCACTGCGGAAAATTGTTTTGTTGTGCATACATATAAGCCAATTGAAACCATGCCCATTCACTTTTTGGATTATATTTTAAATAGGTGTTCAGTTCTTGTATGGCCGTGGGTATATCCTGCCGGGTGATAGCCTGGCTTGCTGCAAAATCAACTTTATTGTTTCTTTTATAAATGAAGGTAACCGGCTTACCATCTATTTTGATAAAATGCAATGAATCTGCTCTGGGATAGATACCGTTTTTTAATTGATGCGGGTGAATATACATATTGGGAAAAACAGCATAGTCCCAATTTTGATTGCTACGTTCATAGTATCTGGTGTAAATG
Source organism: Saprospiraceae bacterium (assembly GCA_044227925.1). Lineage (GTDB taxonomy): Bacteria > Bacteroidota > Bacteroidia > Chitinophagales > Saprospiraceae > JADJLQ01. Next base: position 93,529 of record JBGAVW010000001.1, read on the forward strand.
GTAGTTATGCTGTCATCGAATCCTTCAAAGTATTTTGATAATTCTCCACCATTTGATGCAATTACCAGTTTGGTGCCTTTGGGATGATGTTGTCTTATGTACTTCTTCAACCATTCTGACCCCTGCTTTATACTATTCAGTGAATAATCCCATTCGTATTTTCCAAATGCGCCTCTATTGCCACCAATGATCTCATTATAGTACATGTATTCAAATGGATGGTTGCGAACGATGTATTGTAAAGGGTGAATGAGTAAAATCAAGAGGATACCGGCAGGCAATAAGACATGCTTCGGCCTGACATAAGAATTTAAAAAAATATCCCACCCCAAAGCAGAAGCCATGGCAATAAAAGGAAAGGTAAACATAAAATGGCGCCAACTACCGTACATATTCCCAAGTTTAAAATAGGAATACAATACAGGAAAAAGAAATGCAATTAAAATAAACGCCAATATGAATTTAGAATAAGGAATTGATTTTTTAAATAAAAATGAAATTATAATTAATACTCCTGCCAGTGTTGCAACAGGTATAGTAATACCCATATATTTTAACACATAATGATCCGGCATTTGGGAAGAAAGTTTGTATTTAGCCTCAAAAATCTGAAATAAGGCTACACTGAGATTGCCGGACTGCGTATACACTTCATAGGCATGCTTGAATGGGTCTATAAGGCCATACGGCCAAACTAAAAAAGATAATACGATCCCAATGAGGGTAGCAATCGCCATCCCACCAACCCATGCCAGTATAGATTTATCCAAAGCAATCAATTTTGAAAATTGCTTTTGTTCCAACAGAATAATTACTGAGAATAATACCAAAAGGAATCCGGCCATAATGCCACCGGCAATCCGCTGCCCAAATGAAATAAATACTCCCAACAGAATGAGAAGCAAATATTTTTTATTTAAATAGGGGAATGTATTCCTCAGGAGACTGAGTCCTAATATGGCCATCATGATTCCGGTAACCAAAGGCATATCCCTGTGATTATTGAACCCATTGCCAATAAATATTGGACACAGAAAAATAAATAAAGATGTAAGGAACGCTATCCTGGCATTAAACAAAACTAAAGCGGAAAATACGGTGCATAAGATCGCAATCCATGAAAAGAAAGCAGTAATGGAATGCCGAAACTTAAAATTCCGCTCCAGTCCAAGTGGCTTACCTATCACATACATCGCATTATCTAATAACTGGCCATTAAAATGCTGGGGATCAACTCCGGCCCTTGTATAGGCTGTAGTATCAGCTCCGAAGGTGGAATAAAATTTTACTACTTTTTCAGATTGATTTATATATCTGAACTCATCACCCCCTATACCGGCATGTAAGCCCCCCAATAACAAATAAATCAGGCCCAAAACCATGATACAGGCAAGCATGAATCTCCATACCGGGTGCTCTATCACCCTGCTTTCTTTTTGTAAAGGCCATTTTTTTATATTATTCCATGCCTCAACAGTCGATGACCGGACTATGTTTTTAAAAGTCGTCCACATCCCGGGGGTTTGGTATTCCGGCGCAGAATTAATCTTTACTGCTTTGATTGCCTGGAATGATGAAAACAAAGTACTTCCAAGTGCCTCCGGTGCTATATCGTTTGTATAAGATGATGATAATTCTGATACAAATTCTTTGTTTACCAATATACTTGAATTGCTTATAAAACTGTTCAACAATCCTGTTTTATACAATAATTTCTGAGCGACTGGTAATGATTGCAATCCCTTTATTCCAAGCCATACCTTGAGATCAGGTATCGCATTAATGGATCTGCTGTCCAAAAAGATAGTAAAATGTTTTTCAGGTACAGTGGATTCAGGATTTAACCCTGGTTCTATTTGATTTTTACTGATCTTTTTAATTCCCTGGCTGGTGAAACTATACAATTCAGCATCATATAATTTATTCTCCTGGGTCAGGTTTAAGACGGTGGATAAAAACTCTTGATTTTCACCAAGTGTAATAATATTTATTTTTTTCGGCGATGGGACCGGTTCATTTTTTTTTACAGGTATATTCTTTTTAGTACTCATACACTGGCAGTATTTTCAATATTTATCAGATTTCTTTTCTCCTCACTTTGATTTAATGTAGACTTCATTAAGTGCTCGACCATGGGTAATGGCTCTAGTTCCATATAAATTTGATATGCAAATAGTGATTTCCGTATGCTAATTAAAAATTGATTTATCTTCATCAACATTCGCGAGAAAAAATGATCCCCTAAGGCTAATGGGAAGGGGGCCGGTATTCCCTTTTGTTTTTTTATAATATACCCGGACTGTTCGCAAAGTCTTTTCAGTGATTTAAAAGTAAAAAGTCTTTTATGCGTGTTGTCCAGGATTCCTTTCTTTCCATAATTAAACCCACCTGCTAATAATTGTAATCGAACTATGAAGAATGCAATATTAGGAGTGGTCAGGATTATTTTAGGCTTTGCCAGTTTAGTATTCAATCGAATTTGATCCAAAAACCATTCCGGTGAGCTCAGGTGTTCTATGATGTCCAATATGAGTATGGTATCGTATTCGGACATATCATTAATGAGGGGCTCAGTATCAAAATTTAACTGGATATACTTTGAAAAATTCTCAAGAGGTACCTGCTTTAACTGATCGAGTCCGGTAACATGACAGCCTTTTTTAAGTAATTCTTTTGCAATTAGACCTTCTCCGGCCCCTATATCTAACACCTTTGCACCCGGTGATACTGCATCGATGGCCATAGTATGCGACGAAGTGTAATGTAATTTTAATTGATATGGAAATTTCTGATCCAGATCATACTCTCTTTTATAAAATATCCCCATCATTTGCAACCTGCTGTGCATGGATGCTTTAATGATATTGTATGCATATTTAGTGCCGTTTACATAGCATATTTCATCGCCATAATGTGTGGGTATGGGTACTTCCAATATTTTCATTTTAGCCATTACAAGTTGAATGATGATCTGGGTATCAAAATGAAAATCATTGGAATTTCTTTCAATAGGAAGGGACTGTAATGCGTTTACGTTGTACGCTCTGTAACCGGAATGAAATTCAGAAAGACTTGTTCCAAGGATATAATTCTGCATTTTCGTAAGAATGATATTCCCAATGAACTTGTAATAAGGCATTTTGCCTTTTAAAGCATCTTTTTTATTCATCATGCGTGAGCCAAATACAGCATCGGCTTTTTTGTCCGCTATCGGTGTAACCAATCGATCGAATTCTTCAGGTGCATATTGTCCATCGCCATGTAAAAGCAATACTACATCAAATTTATTGATCACGGCATAGTGGTATCCTAGTTTTTGATTGCCGCCGTAGCCCTGGTTTATTGGATTATAAAGTACTGTGATTTTTAACTCCGGGTGTTTTTTTTGATAAGACAATGCTTTTTCAAAAGTTGCATCTTTAGATTGGTCATCTATGATTAATATTTCATAATCGTATTTGGATAAATGTGACTTGGGGATCCTATCCAATACACTTTGTATATGTTTTTCAGCATTATAAGCTACAACAAAAATGAGCAAACGAGTTTGATTCGGCATTCGATCAAATTAGGAAGTGATATTTAGAAGGTAAAATTATAAAAAATAGTAATATGTTAGGTATTGAATATTATTAGATCAAATTCAATCAGTTTCAACCCGTATACCCAAAAAATATTCACTCAATAAACCTATTTCTTATTTGATATGCATCTATAGGAAATAACATACATCGCATGTCGACAATGTATATCGCACATCATCATATATCCACATTTGCGTACTTCGCATTCGCCTCTATAAACTGTCTGCGTGGCTCTACCTCAGAGCCCATCAACATAGAAAATATTCGGTCAGCGGCCGCTGCATCTTCTATATCTACTTTTTTGAGCATACGTTCTTTCGGATCCATAGTAGTGCTCCAAAGTTGGTCAGCATTCATTTCACCCAGACCCTTATAACGTTGTATTTTTACGTTAGCTTCATTTCCGCCTTTGGCAAAAGTCTCTACTGCTTTTTTTCGATCTTCCTCTGTCCAGCAATATTGTTGCTGTTTGCCTCTGGCGACTAAATAGAGTGGGGGAGCGGCAATAAAAATTCTTCCTTGTTCGATCAATGAACGCATATATCTGAAAAAGAAGGTAAGTATTAAAGTCACGATATGGCTGCCATCTATATCCGCGTCGCACATGATGACCACTTTGTGAAAGCGAAGTTTATCTGTATTTAATCTTCGCTCCCCATCTACTTCTTCTATTCGCACACCGAGTACATTGAATATATTTTTGATTTCTTCACTTTCGTAAATCTTGTGCTCAAAAGCTTTTTCGACATTAAGAATCTTTCCTTTCAATGGCAGTACGGCTTGAAAATTCCTATCACGACCAGTCTTTGCGGTTCCACCGGCACTCTCTCCCTCTACCAGGAATACTTCACATTCTTCAGGTCTTCTGCTGGAGCAATCAGCAAACTTATCCGGTACGGAAATGCTACTCATACCTTTTTTGCCGATAATCAATTCCCGTGCTGCCCGGGCAGCTTCCCGTGCACGAGCGGCAAGTACTACTTTTTCCATGATGCGTTTTGCATCTCCCGGGTTTATTTCGAGATAATGCTTTAGCATATCGGAGACGGCATGAGATACGACCCCCGTAACCTCATTATTTCCAAGTTCACCTTTGGTCTGACCTTTGAATTGAGGATCGGGTATTTTTACTGAAATCACAGCAGTAAGGCCTTCCCTGAAATCTTCACCTGTGACCTTAAATTTTAATTTTGAAAAAAAACCGTTGGTCTCACCATAGTCAGAAAACACTTTTGATATTGCCAGCCTAAATCCTTTGAGGTGAGTCCCTCCTTCGCGGGTGTTGATATTGTTTACAAAACTATAGATATTCTCATTGTAACCATCATTGTATTGAAGGGCAACATCTACTTCTATGTTTTCTTCTTTCCCTTTGGCAGTTATTGGGTTTTCAATCAATTTTGTACGACCCTCATCCAGATAGGTTACGAATTCAGCCAATCCCCCTGTAGATAAAAAATCTTCCCTGATGGGATTGCCTTCATCATCTAATTCCCTTTCATCAAACAGTTCCATTTTAAGTCCGGGATTGAGGAATGAAAGTTCATGTAACCGGTTCGATAAAGTCTCTCTTTTATATTCAAGCGATTCGAAGATGGTGCCATCTGGTTTGAAAGTGATGTACGTGCCTGTATCATCGGCTTCACCAATAGTTTTTACTTCAGTTACCGGTTTGCCTTTAGAATATTCCTGGGTGAAAACTTTTCCTTCACGATGTATTTCTGCTTTAAAATAATCACTCAGTGCATTTACACAAGATACGCCCACCCCATGCAAACCTCCTGAAACTTTGTACGTGTCTTTGTCAAATTTGCCTCCGGCATGCAATACCGTGAGCACAACCTCAAGGGCTGATTTTTTTAATTGTTCATGATAGCCGGTAGGTATGCCTCTGCCATTGTCTCTTACTGTAATGGAATTGTCTTTATGTATTATAGTAGTTATATGGTTGCAATAGCCGGCAAGATGCTCATCTATTGAATTGTCTATAACCTCCCATACCAGGTGGTGGAGACCTTTTGTATCAGTACTGCCTATGTACATACCTGGTCGCATACGGACAGCTTCCAGGCCCTCTAAGGCATGAATGTTTTTTGCGGTATATTCACCTTTATTTTGATTCATAATTTTTATCGAAAATTGAAGAATACAAAAATACGATTTTTAAAGCCAAAACAATAATTTTACATATGATTATTTTGACTAAATTATCAATTTAAAATGTTAAAAATCAATATTTTATAAATCAATATTTTCAAAAATACATTGCAGATGAATAAATCTTATATATACGAAGAAAAAGATATTGGATTAGTAGCCAATTCGATGATGAAAGACTTGAAATCGCATCGAAAATTTGCACTTTATGGTTCCATGGGTGCGGGTAAAACTACCCTGGTAAAATGGCTGATCAAAGAACTGAACTGTGATGATGAAGGATCGAGTCCTACTTTTACTATTGCCAATCAATATCAGTCGGCTGTATATGGTAGGGTATTCCATGTGGATTTGTATCGATTATCTAAAGTACAGGATGTTTTTAATGCTGGTATCATGGAGATAATAGACAGTGATGATTTTTGTTTCATCGAGTGGCCTGAATTGATAGAAGAATATATGGATGCTAGCTGGGTGAAAATTCGAATAAAAACCATTGATGTAGGAGTGAGGATGATTACTATAGGCTATTGACGCGTAACTTTAAATAGGTTAAATTTTTTGTATGTCTATTTCCAAATCTAAAATTACCAAACATTTATCACAAGATCCAATCTTAAAATCATTGGTGGAGACCATACCATTTCCAAAACTGGAAGTGCAGTCAACCCCAGTAAGTGAAGCTTTGATAGAAAGTATTGTATACCAACAATTATCAATAAAAGCGGCTGCCGTAATATACAAAAGGCTTTTATCCAGGTTTGATGATGAAAAATTAGATTTGAAAAAATTATCACGAATGAAGACGGAAACCCTCCGCAATGTGGGTTTATCCTATTCGAAGTCAGACTATGTGAGAAATATAGCCAGGTTTTTCCTGGAAAATGAAAATAAGCAGGTAGACTGGCACGCCCTTCCGGAAGATCAATTGTTAAACAGACTGACTACCATCAAAGGTGTTGGGAAATGGACAGTGCAAATGATGATGATAGGGAATATGGCAAGACTGGATGTTTTCCCGGTATTGGATCTCGGGGTACAACAAGGGATAAAAAAATTGTATGGCTTAAAAGAAGAAGGGAAATTACTAATAGAAAAAATGCATCAGATCGGAGCTGCCTGGCAACCTTATCGTACAATAGCTTGCATGTATATGTGGAGATGGAAAGACAGTAAATGAAGAGATTTTAATTTATTAGGATCATTTTGTAGTGAATTCCTTTGCATTTAAGCCATTCAAATCCCATACCACAATTCCATTTTTAATGGTGAGCTCTGCTTCTAGTTTTGAATTGCCATAAACCTTATTACCGCCCGCATCTATATATCCAAATTTGCCTTTTCGCTTGCTCAGTATGGCAATGTCAGCTATAGCCCCTTCACTTAGATTCCCGAGCTCTGGCCTTTTGATACCAACAGCTGGAAACCAGGTGGCCCGGGCTATTACATCTTCTATCGAAAGTCCCAAAGCCATAAATTTTGACATGACATTCAGCATATCTTTCATGCCTGCGTTTATGCTAAATCTGTGCATATCAGTACCAAATGAATTTGGAGTAAACCCTTGCCGCAAAGCTGGTATCGCCTCACTAAACCAAAACCCAGCTCCACCATGGCCCAAATCGAATAAGATACCTTTGTTTTTTGCATTTAAAACATACGGTCTTACTATTCCATTTTCATCAATGATTGAAGCCCTTTCTTTTACTTTTTCAAATGTATGTGTAATAATGTCGCCCGGTCTCATTTTGGCCAATTGTTCTTCCAGGGTATATTCTGGCAGGTGACATTCTACCAAAAGAGGACTATTTGATTTATTAGCCAGGTCAATTGCCCGATCAAATGGAGCCCAGTCTTTTTTTTCAAAGTGGCCAATTTTGACCCCAACGATATGCGCTGAATTCCTGATAATACAGTTTAAAGCACTATCCACGTTCATTTCCATTATATCTTCCTGCATTTCATTTCCGGTCATTCCATAGCCAGCGATATTAAGAAAAGCAAGGATCCTGGTTTTTGATTTATCTATCACCTGGGATTTGAAAAGAGAGAAATTTTTCCACCCTGAGGTTCCGGCATCTACCACTGTAGTGATTCCGGCTCGCAAAGTAAAATCATCCGGAGATATGCTATTGATCCCATTGGCAAATTTGTTTGTGTCGCTTCCAACAAAGACATGAGTGTGTAGGTCTATGAATCCCGGGGATACAATCAAGCCTTTAATATCTATTGATTTTTTTGATAGATTTGGGCTAATAGATTTATGCACCCGGGCAATTTTACCTTCTTTAATAGCTATATCCATTTTGCTATTAATCCTGTTTTTTGGATCTATAAGCCGGCCGTTTTTTAATAATAGATCATATGGCTGAGCATAACTATACAATGCATAGAAAAATACAGGAAGCAGTTTCAATAATTTATTCATCACAAATAAATTATTTTTCATTCCATTTTGGCGCAGATAAGCCGTTTAAATCCCATACCACTTTGCCTGCACGTATGGTGAGCTCAGTTTCAAGTTTTTTGGTGGCGTCCAATTTTGTATTCCGGATGTCTAAGAAGCCAAATTTTCCCTCCTTTATACTAAATACGGCAATGTCAGCTTCACTTCCTGCTGATAGATGCCCTAGTTGTTCCCTGTGTATCACCTGAGCCGGTGCCCAGGTAGATCGTGCAATTACCTCTTTCAGGGACATACCCATTGCCATAAATTTTGATAATACGTTTGTCAGATCCTTCATCCCTCCGTTCATACTTTGGGTATGCAGATCAGTACTGATTACATTTGGAAAAAATCCTTGTTGGATAGCCGGTATGGCTTGTATCCATGAAAAGGCCCCACCACCATGACCTACATCAAATACGATCCCTCTTTGTTGAGCTTTAAATACGAATGGTTTTACTTTTCCAGATTCATCAACCACTGTTTCTCTTACTTTGGGTCCATAGGAATAGGTATGGGTGAAAATATCTCCCGGCCTAAGGTGTTGCATAAAAAGGGATTCTATTGAATTAGTAGGTGTGTGTTCACCAAAATCTACCATTACCGGGACATTGGCCAATATACCTGCCTCTACTGCTTTATCCACTTGGGTAAAACCACCCCAGTAATGAGCGGATTTGATGCCCACTAACAAATCTGGATATTGTTTAGTGATCATTAGTGAAGTCATCACCGGGTCCATATCGGTAATATCCTGCTCATGAAAGCGGCTTTTCATCCCGTGACCTACAATATTTAATAATGCAAGTACTCTGGTCTGAGCTTTGTCAATGGTCTGAGCCTTGAAAAGTGGAAAATTTCTCCAACCAGCTGAGCCTGCATCTACTACGGTAGTGACACCACTCCGAAAAGTAAATCCATCCGGCATCACACTGGTAGGCGCATTTGCAATGTAATCATCGAGGTTATTTCCGGCAAATACGTGCACATGCATGTCTATCAAGCCTGGAGTTACATATTTCCCACTAAGATCGATTACCCTAATGGCATTAGATGTAGGAATATTGGGAGCTACTTTAGTTATTTTATCAAATGAAATGGCTATGTCCATTACTGCATCGATATTGTTTTTAGGATCTATGACATGCCCATTTTTTAACAGGAGAGTGGTTTCCTGGCCAAAAGAAAAATTTACCAGGATTGTAAGTATGGCGCAAAGACGCAAAGATTCAAAAAAGATTTTCATGGTTAGGTTTACATTAAGATAATATATATGGTTTATAATAATTGAATTACATTGAATTTTTCAATTTTTGGATGAAGACTCTTGTGAGAATGAAATGGAATAATGAATCACTATTTTACCTTTAAATAAACAGGAAGACTTTTTTCTCAATGAAAAATCCCAATGGACAACCTTGAGTTGCAAATAATTTAAGTAGCTAATGGGGGTCCGCCTGGAATCATAAAGGCTTTCTTAGCAAGTTTATATTTACTCCTGCTAGCTTTAAAGTTTGCAGTTAGGTATTCACCTAAAAATACTGAACCGGACATAGAATCCCCATCCACCGTACCATTAAATAGGTAAGTAATAAAATCGCCTGGCTGGCGAAGTACGGATTTTATTTTTATTTTATTTCCTTCTACCATTCCGATTACCTCAGCCGAATCAAAATCTGCATCGTGCCTGCCGTGCAACCAATTGGAATCCTGTTCGAGGTATAATGAATGGTGACTTACGCTGCTAAAATAGTGTAGTTCTAAATCCCATTGGCCATGAACTTTCACCGATGGACTGATCATGGATTCAGACTTTGGGCTTCTTTTTTTAGCTAGCAGGGTATGAAGTCTGTCGGCTACTATGGAGACTTGCTCCTCCCTCATTTGACTTGGAGTAATATTTACACCGGTTTTACCATCTTTAGTACTGCTTCCTATTGCAATGCGTGGTTTATTTCGTGCCGTATCTTCAGCGACTTCTTCTCCTGTGATATGCAATTCATCAGGATTCCACCATATATTTAATACGGGGGCGAGGTTTGATAATTCAGTGGGTATTTTTATATCTGTAGTGACACCGGTTACTTGTTTTACCTTAGCTGCTATAGTCTCTAACCGTTTGAGCCAATTATTCCATTCTGATTTATGATCACGTTTGGTCCAGGCTTCTACTGCTGCGAGCATACCCATTACTTCTTCCTTGCCCACTTTATTATCTCTGCCAGGGCCGTGATGGGGCGCACTGGCTTGCCATGCTGACATTAATAGGTTTTTAGGTCCAAATAAAAGGCCTGCACATTGTGGCCCGCAAATGGCTTTGCCACCACTATAGACTACTGCTGTCGCACCCCGTTCAAGATGGACTGGAGGAATGGTTAAATTTTCAGCAGCTGCATCTGCTAAGACGGGTATAGCATACTTTTTAGCAATTTCACCTATCACTTCTAAAGACAATGGTTGCCCTTTATCATTTGCCGGTCCAGTCATTATATAGATCATGGCGGTTTTACTATTAATTGCTCTTTCCATTTCCTCAGGAGTATCGGCATGGACTATAGTAACTCCTAAAATTCTGATGGCGTGGTCATACTGGTTGCGTGAAGATCTGGGTATGATTACTTCAGTCTTTTCAAAGCCAGTGAGGTCAGGAATGCGCAGTAGTTTTTCAGGATTGCCCCCGGTAATGCAAGCTGCAGTAAAATGTTTCATACCAGCTGCGCAACCTGAGGTAACCATGCCCCATTCCGTTTTGGTGAGATCGGCTAATTTTTTACCTACTCCATATGCGAGCTCATCATATTGGACAAAATAGCCTGTAGCAGCCTCCATTGCTTTAGATACCTCTGGCCTTTCCATAGAGCCCCCAATGATGGTAAATGTCCCTCTACAATTAATGATTGGCTCCACTCCGATAGTAGAATAGATCGAATCGCCAGCCATCAAATCATGGGTTGAATTATGCGCTTCGGCTGCCCAGATGGATTCCTGGCTAGATACGGCACCCAGGATGGGAAGAGTAGCAAGGTTTTTGATGATATCGCGTCGTTTCATAATTTATTTACTTGGATTTTTAGAAATATGAATTGTACCTATGAAGATATCAAAATTTGGGCTGATTTGAAACATGGATTTATTTATTTCAGTTACTCGCCCAATTGGAGATACAAAAGAGTGCAACAATGGAACAAAAATTTAAAGATAATCGTACATTTACGATGTATGATTTACATAATTTATATACTGAATTTAGTATTCTATTTTCGTAATTATTATTTTATAATCGTACATTTACGATGTACAATTAACTAACACCATGCTGGAATTCAATCGAAGTAAAAGAACAGGCTTAAAACTCGCAGATCAGGAAATCTCGATTATTGCGCGAGCATTATCTCACCCTGCGCGAATCGAAATATTGAGAATATTGGCTAAACAAGGTGAGTGCACCTGCTCTCAGATAGAAAAAGAATTATCATATTATGCTCAAAGTACGGTGAGTCAACATCTGGGATACCTGCGGAAGGCCGAATTACTATTGGCTTTTATTGATGGCAATAAAAGCCTTTATCAAATAAACTGGATCAGATTTGCCAAATTCCACAAAGATTATAGTGCTTTGTATTCCAGCTTTAGATCAGATTATGCAAAAGTTGTATACTCGTAATCATATAGTTTTATCCTTTTCCATTTTTAGACTTTCTATATGTTATCAATCTACCGTACTCAGAATTCTTTATTAGTTTAAAAGGAAAATAGAATAAACAAGTTCTTGCTTAAATAGGATCTGCAATAATAATTTAGTTAAAAGGTTGTTATCATTTTTTTAAACATAATCGTACATTTACGATGTATGATGATGTTCATTTTATATTGGTAGTTTACCATTCAATTGGTATAACAATATTTTGTTAATCGTACATTTACGATGTATGATATTATTTGAAAATGCGATCGAATCTGTAGTTCAAGATCACGATTTGAAAGCCACGTTTATAATCTTTACTTTCCTTAACTTTAGGATAAAACCAGGCTGCAGGTATAGCCTATTTTACTATTTGGCAATTTTACTCAGTTCGGCCATTTTTTCTTCCAACTCTTTCTCACTGCCGGGTACATATCCACTAGCCTGATGTACTATATTGCCCTTCTGATCCACCAAATAAAGCTGAGGTATGGAGCTAAAGCCCATCAGTCGCTGAAACTCCCCGTTGGAATCTACTAATACCGTATAGGGCCATTTTTTTTCATTTACTAACGGTTTGATTTTTGCCTGACCACGAATATCATCTATGCTTATTGCTAATAATTGCGCCCCGTATTTTTTATTCCAGTCTCCATATAAGCTGCTGTATGCATCTAATTCTCTTTTACAAGGCGCACACCAGGTAGCCCAGAAGCTAATAATTGAAATCTTGCCGGATTTGGTATAACTCGAAAGATCTACAGATTTGCCACTCAAATCTTTAACCTTCGCAGAAGGCATAGGCTTAACAGATGACTTTTGAGCTACTAATGAAAAGGATAAAAAAAAACTACAAATGAGAAGTATTTTATTCATGGATTTTGAATGTGATATATTTGTAACAAATCTAATCTTATTTTGCGGCAATTCGTTTCAATGAAGTTTTGTTTTAACTACATATTAACCCTGATCTTAATTTTGAATCTAAATCTTGCTAATGCGCAAGATGGAGCGTCAACTTCCCATCAGGGCGTATTTAATGCTTACCTCCATACTCAAGCTGGCCTTTTTGTTCGGGATAGTACTATTGGAGCCAGTGGTACTCCGCAATATGATCATCAACTTTTTGGGTCCGAATCCTGGTTGGCTATGCAATATAGTAATTGGGGTTTTGACTTTGGCCTGCGTGCGGATTTATTTCAAAATAGTAATCTCATAAATCCACAGGCTTCGTTTAACAAACAAGGCATAGGAAGGTGGTTTATAAAAAGAGACATAGAAAAAATTGGATTCGAACTAGGTTATATTTATGATCAAATTGGTTCCGGCATTATTTATCGGGCATATGAACAACGTAACCTCGGACTTGACAATGCACTGTATGGGTTAAAACTTAATTATCACATCAATGAAGATTGGAATATAAAAGCATTCAGCGGTAAACAAAAAAAACAGTTTGATTTATATGAATCACTCATAAAAGGAATCAATCTGGAAGGGTACGTTCAACCACACGACAGCAGCAAATGGTCTATGGTGCCCGGCCTAGGGTTTGTAAACAGAACATTGGATGATGCAAGTATGAATAATGTTTTGGCTACTTTATCTACCTATCAGTCAGCAGACCAGTTTTTACCCAAATACAATTCGTATTCTTTTACTTTATACGATCAGATAAACCTGGGTAATTTGAGTATTTACCTTGAAAGTGCTTTTAAGCCAAAGGATATCATCAATGATCCGAATGGAATACGAAAAAGCAGTAATGGAGAAAACATCATTGGCCCGGTATTTAAAAATAAAATGGGGCAGGTAATCTATGGTGCTCTAAATTTTGCAAAATCGGGCTGGGGTATTTCACTTGAAGGAAAGAGAGTTAAATATTTTTCTATGCGCACCAGGCCACAGGAAGAATTGAATAATGGACTGATTCATTTTGTGCCTGCTATGTCACGGCAAAATAGTTATCGGCTACTTTCTTTTTACCAGCCTGCTACCCAAGAAATAGGTGAACTGGCTTTCCAGGGGGAATTACAAGTGTCACCTTTGCAAGACTGGACTATCGTTTTTCATCAGAGCCTGATAAACGATCTCAACGCAATAAAACTGTATAGGGAATCATTATTTGAGTCTTCCATCGTCAAATACAACAAATTCACATTAATATCAGGCATCCAGTTAAGAGAATATAATCAGGCAGTCTATGAGGGCAAGCCTAATGCTCCAATAGTCAGCAGCATCACCCCATATTTTGATTATATTAAGCAATTAAACCAAAAAAACTCAATTCGAATAAATGGGGAATATATGATCAGCAGACAAGCAGAAGGATCGTGGATGAATTTCCTTTTAGAATACAGTATTGCGCCCAAATGGATTTTTACTCTTTCGGATATGTATAATGTAAAACCGGTAAAAGGCAATAAGTATAATTATTATACTGCCGGCGCAACATATATTCACGATGCCAATCGTTTTAGTGTAAATTGGGTAAGGCAAAGAGCGGGGATAGTGTGTACGGGAGGTATATGTAGATATGAGCCTGCATTCAATGGCATAAAAATAAATCTTGAGTCCAGATTTTAATATGAAGTTTCTAGTTTACATAGTCTTTTTGGCTTTTATGATCGGTTGCACTGAAGTGCCGGTTGTTATTCCTACCTCAGGTGGAACTCCGGGGAGCAGCCAACTGCAAAATGTGCTGATCGAAGAATATACAGGGGTTCGGTGTCAAAATTGCCCTGCAGGAGCGAAATTATTGGAAGACCTCAAAACAATTCACAAAGAGCGCCTGGTCGTATTGTCAATTCATGGAGGTTTTTTTGCCCAACCTACTAATGCTGAAAATAAGCTAACATTGGATAATGCGTATGGTAAAGATTTAATCCGCATATTTAACCAACCACAAGGATATCCATCAGCCATAGTAAATCGAAAATCTTTTGATGGATCACTTTTTGCAGGAGGTAATTCATGGGCCGGATATATCAATACTGAACTGAGTTCAAAGCCTACTGTACATATTTCGGTAAAAGTAAATGCGGATGCTATTGCACGAATCTTACGCATTTCTGCAGAATTAACATTACTCCAGGAATCTGTACCCGATGCTTATTTTATTTCAATTGCTATTGCCGAAAACAACATTAAAGATGCCCAGCTTACTCCAACCGGCGTGGATGTAAATTACATTCATAATCATGTGATGCGGAAATTTCTGACTCCTGTACAAGGTAATCAACTACCTGTTTTGATTCTTAATCAGGCCAAAATACTAAATTTCACTACTGACATTCCATCCGATTGGAATATAAATGAACTCTATGCAGTTGCCATTATTCATAAGGGAACTCCCAATTATGAAGTACTACAGGTGGCAGAAGGTAAGTAGAGTTGCTTCCGGTTCATTTATTCCAAAATGAAAAAGGGCATCCATATCGGATCGCCCTTTCAAACTTATTTAGGAAATTAAAAATCTTTTGGTATACTAATTAATAAACCAGAAAAAGATTATGTTTTTCAGCTTCAATTTTATAGTGCAAATTTGATAAAAAGTCTTTATAGATGTTATTGATTTATTTTATCTTTACATAGATATTATCTATATGAATTTACAACAATTGGAATACATAGTTGCACTGGATAAATACAGGCATTTTGTCACTGCTGCTGAAAATACATTCGTAACTCAGGCTACTCTCAGTATGATGGTGAAAAAACTGGAAGATGAATTGGGCGTAGTACTATTTGATAGAAGCAAGCATCCCATTCTTCCTACCGAAGTGGGGAAAATGGTTTTAGCACAGGCAAAAGTGATCCTGCGGGAAAGCTACAGATTGAAAGAACAAATAAGTGAATCCAAAGAAATAATCAGCGGAGAGCTGAAAATCGGGATTATTCCTACATTGGCCCCATACATACTACCACTTTTCCTGAATAGTTTTCTTAAAAAATATCCTGAAGTGAAATTACAAGTTAGTGAAATCACTACAGGGTCCATAATCAGCAAGCTTGAAGAGTCTGAATTGGATGCCGGATTATTGGCCATACCTTTAGGTCATCGTAATTTGTTCGAGCAATCCCTGTTCCACGAAGAGTTTGTTGTTTATGCATCTACCGGTGAAAAATTTAAAAGTAAAAAATATCTTCTTGCAAAAGATATTGATGTAAACAGACTTTGGTTGTTAGAAGAGGGGCACTGCCTCCGTTCCCAGGTGATCAATTTGTGTGAATTGAAAGAACAGGAGAAACACTCACATCACCTCAATTTTACTACTGGCAGTATTGAAACCTTGAAAAAGATAGTGGAAGCGAATCAAGGAATTACAATCCTTCCCAAATTAGCAATGCGAGATTTGTCAAAAATGCAATTAAAAAATATTCATTTTTTTAAAGAACCGGCACCTGGTCGTGAAATTGGAATCGCTACACACAGACTACACATCAAGTCCAAGTTGATAGAGTTGGTAAAAAAAGAGATTAAGGCCAATCTACCATTAGATATAGTTAGAAGTCTGTAAACATGCTGTTGCTGTAAACCGGCACAAAGGAATCAAAAATGTTGCTTGTAAAGTTGGATAGCTTCATTTATTACCTTATAGGCTTCTTCACGTGGCTTAAAACGTTCTGTGGTCACTTTTTTGTTTTCAAGTATGGTATACGTTTCAAAAAAATGAGTGAATTCTTTTTCTATATGAGGAGCAAGGTCTGCAATATCGTGAATATGGGAAACACTGCTGTCTTTTACTGCTACAGCGAGGACTTTATCATCCATCACCCCCTGATCTATCATCCTCATAAGGCCAATTACCCTTACCTGTACCAGGCAATGAGGTGTAATATCCGCCTGTGAAATCACCAATACATCCAACGGGTCACCATCAGCTTGCAGTGTCCGTGGAAAAAAGCCATAGTTGACTGGATATTGTACAGACGAAAACAACACCCGATCAAGATATAATAACCCGGATTCTTTATCTATTTCGTATTTGGCTCTTGAGCCTCTTGAAATTTCAATGAAAGCCATACAAACCCGGGGAGCTTGGTCACCCAGTTCTACTTCATGCCAGGGATGTGAAACCATAAAAATTAGTTAATGATTGTGACCCGCATGTTCATCATGTTTGGCATCCTTTTCTGCTACGAGTGCCATTTTACATTTAGGACAGGTGTCTCCAGCCTTCCCTTTTTCTTCGGGATGCATTGGGCAGGCATATACTATAGCCTGAGCACTTGTATCGGTAACAGCATTAGTCTCTGTTTGCGAAGCAGGTACCGGTTCAGTGGCTTTTTTCATTTCGTTTTTACAAGCAGTGAAAATGCAGGCACTAAAGAGGAGAATAAAAAAGATCTGTTTTTTCATGGAGCAAATATATTTTAATTATATCACTTAAATTTTATATGAATATGGTATTTTTAGAAAAACCTAATTTAGATGAAGGCATACCCACTAATTAAAATAAAAAAATCATAACAAATTATTTTAAACCTATCCAATTTCATTGGTCTGAACAATATATCTTATTTGAAAGAAACCACCCTGGAGTGCATTTAAACCTCATTTTGCCTACCTTCGTGTTATGGTACCGGTAGCAATCGTAGGCGGAGCAGGATATACAGGTGGTGAACTCATCCGCATTTTATTAAATCACCCCTTTGTGGATCTTACCAGTGTTGTAAGTGAAAGTCAACAAGGTAAACTCATATCTTCCATTCATGGAGACCTGACCGGTGACACCGATATGACTTTTAGCTCTAAAATCGATGGGCAACCTGAGGTTATATTTTTGTGTACTGGTCATGGAAAAGCAAAAGAATTCATGTCCAGGACAAAACTCGATAAGACTACCAGAGTAATTGATTTAAGCATGGATTACCGCATTGAAGATGGGAGCCACGATTTTGTGTACGGACTCCCTGAGTTAAACCGTAAAAGAATAAAAAAAAGCCGAAGGATTGCCAACTGCGGCTGTTTTGCTACTGCAATTCAATTAGCATTACTACCCCTTGCAAATGCAAAATTGTTAAATGATGAAATACACGTAAATGCCATTACCGGGAGCACAGGGGCTGGCCAGGCATTAAGTGATACCTTACACTTTAGTTGGCGCACTAATAATATCAGTATTTATAAGCCTTTCGGTCATCAGCATGTACCGGAAATCAGGCAATCCCTGACTCAATTGTATCCTGATTTTAAAGCAGATTTGAATTTTATTCCGGTTCGTGGAAATTTTACACGGGGTATATATTCTACTGTTTATACAAAATGCGATTTAAACCTGGATGAAGCTCAAAGGCTTTATACCAAATACTACAGAGCCGAGGCTTTTACTAAAATTGTTTCAGAAAATCCTGATCTCAAGCAGGTAGTAAATACGAATAAAGCATTGCTGTATCTCGAAAAACATGGTGATAAACTGTTAGTAGTTTCTATGCTGGACAATCTGCTTAAAGGGGCCAGTGGTCAGGCTGTACAAAATATGAATATCATGTACAGTTGGCCTGAAGATAGTGGATTGAAGTTGAAAGGGGTGGTATTTTAGGCTGCCATTTCCTCCAAATTCATATTTTTGGCTTTACTGAGGTCTACGGGAGTAGTGGCATCCAATAGTTTCATTTCTAATACCGTACTGCTACCATCTTCTGTTCTATGATACATGGGTATAAACTTGGCACCTACTTTTATTTCCTGGTAAGTATAAGAAGTTCTGGTCACTACATTATTACTGTAGCTTTCATCGAAAGCTTTCAGAAACACAATCACTTCTGCATTTGCTTGTTTTAAATCATACATAGATAATCCATAGAGTGGGCTATTTTCATCTATAGCATGCACCAGAGTCCAACTCAGTGTAAGTGCATTTACCTTAGAAAGTTCGAGCGGAAGGGAGTAAAATTTATTGGTCTTTACATTATTTTCATCCACTATCATTCCCAACGTGAGTTTTGCTTCGGCATCTGTAAGATTGGTGTTTTTATATGGTGCCATGCGCATCATGATGGCTATGCCATCTTTGTAGGGTGCAATGATAGCATTTTTACTGAATTTGATGAATGCTTCGGGTTTTGAAAATCGGCCATAAATAAGACCAGTGGCTAATGCAAGCGCAAGTAAGCCCAACAACGATTCCAACGAGGCAACCAAACTCATCCAAAAACCGGTAGGGGCCAGCCTGCCATATCCCACTGTAGTGAATGTCTGACTACTGAAAAAGAAAGCCTCGCCTATTTTATCAATTGTTTTAGTTACCTGAACCCCGGCAAGATTTTCCAATCCAATGGCGAGATACAATATTGCAAATAACACATTCACTATAATAAACGTAATCAAAATCACTAATAAAAATTTCCACAGCGGCATATGAAGCATCGTGTGAAATACACTGTATCTTTCCCAAAAAGGCAAACCGGTCTTATAAGCATTGGGAATACCGGATTTATTATAATACCGCCCTCCGTAATAATTACTGTTGGTGCCAAAACCGGTGTTTTCGTCGGTTCGGGCCCTTTTATTGATGCGATCTAAAATGGATTTATTAAAATTACTAAGCATGACGGTAGAGTTAGTCTTAACAAAAGAAACAAGATTAGGTTTACAAAATTTACCAAACAAAGACGAAAATCGAAAAAAAAATTATTAGAATCAAGCAATTGAAAATAATTTAAAAAAGTCCCAAGCAATAGCATATGGATGAATAGATTTATCTAATAAAAATCCAATTCAATTCAACATCAGTCATTTTGATTTCTACTCCACTAAAAACATTTTAGATACCTGGCTGCCTCCGCTCCTTATCACTACGGTATAGTATCCTCTCCCAAGCCCGCTTATAGAACTTGTGGATGTATTTTTATTGGTCTTTAATTTTTTAATCAGCTGTCCATTCAAAGTAAAGATTTCAATACTAACTGGATGTGATGGGTTCCATTTATCGTTCAATTTAATGGTTAAGGATTGAAACTCCCTTGCAGGGTTTGGAAAGACAGAAAAAGTGTGATCCGGATTAATATCTTTAGTAGGGACAGTAGTCGCGGGATTGGTAAAATAAAATGTTCGATTAAAAAAACCACGTATACCTATAGCACCGACTTTGGATCCATCCTCATTTAATGGTAGCGCATACACTACTCCCATATTGGTGATATCGGTTGGGTTTGGGATTTGCAATAGGTCTATAAATTTTGGATTGCCGGATACCAGGTCCAATCGTAACACCTGGGATGCTAATACTGATCCAGAAAATGATTGGATGACCCGCCTGTATCCTACCAATAAATACCCGTTCCTGGCAAACTCCAGGCTGGTGATAGTCCTGTCTGTAAAAGCATCCGATAATGAAGTAGCACCCAGCGCAGTTCCCGTTTTCTCATCATAGGTAAGTATAGTAGCGACATAAAAAAATGGATCGGAAGGCAGCCCACGAACACCTACTCCAATATATATTTTACCATTATAATAGGATATAGCACCGCCAACAACACCATTAAATGTATAAGATCGTTGTTTCCATAATACTTCTCCTTTATCATTAAAATGAAATAAGGTCGCAGTATCGGTAAATGCATGGTATTCAAATGCTGCAAATCCGGTCGATGTAGTAGTCATCCTCACAGGGTATTCAAATCCACATGAACTGCATGCATTGATGGTCTTTGTCCATATAGTATCTAATTTTTCATTGATGGCTGCAAGGTAGGTGTCTTCAAAATTCAAACCTTCTGCTCCCTGGCTGGCGATCAGCATCAACGTATTTTTATTTCGGGCTATGGAAGGGTTATAAATGAATGGATTCGATTTAGACATTCCATGAAGCAGTATTTTGTTTTGTACCGTATTCAACGAGGTATCTATTCTAAATAACGTAATCCTGGGTAAACTGTCCTCCGAAACACATTTGGTGCATTCTCCTGCTATCACTAGTGTATTATCATTATCCAGTAAGAGATCCCTTGACTTTAATACCGAGCCGGATACATACGAAAAAATAAGTCTCTTAATTTCTTTACCTGAAGGGGAAATTTTCATTATTACGGCATCATTGTTCCATTCACCTGCCCATATAAGATTACCACTGGGTAATTTGATCATTCTTACAGGTCGGTTGTAGTCTTTGCCCAATTCGCCATATACTAAAGCTGAATCCCCTTGAGAATGCAACTGGTTTAAAGTATAAATCTGCAATAAGAGGAATGCTATAGGCTTGATGTATTTCATGATTTAAAAATTGATCGGCGCTTTTAAAGATAATATAATCCTTAAGTTTTCGTATGATTTTGCTATACACTGTACGTTTTCGAACACTTTAAAGAATTGATTGGTGTGGTAAGTTTCTGTAAATCAATTTATTAATAGTATTGGCATAGGTTGTGTACACTTTTTTATTGATTAAAATGATCTGCCTTCTAAAGGATAAGTGCTTAATAAAAAAGTCAGCATGGAAGAAAATGTATTCTCTTTAGCTTTTCTCAATCTGGTAAATATCGAAACCTCTTTGGTTAAATCAACTTTTTAT
The DNA here is from genome assembly GCA_044227925.1 of Saprospiraceae bacterium. Lineage (GTDB taxonomy): Bacteria > Bacteroidota > Bacteroidia > Chitinophagales > Saprospiraceae > JADJLQ01. The sequence continues at coordinate 114,913 of JBGAVW010000001.1, forward strand.
GGTATTCTTAAGTATTGTACTACTAATCCAATGGTATTAGTCATCGTACCAGGGAAGGATAGATCAGAATGTGAGCATGCTATCATCTGCAATTGGGGATCAGCAATTTTATATTCATCAGGTGAAAGACAAAGTCGACTTTATTCAATTTAAATCCTATCAAATTTTAAATACTTCATCATGTTTTTAAAGCTGCCTGGAACCCACTTCGCTAAAACCGCTTATAGAAGTCTGATAAAAAATAGAACAAATAGTTTTATTAACATTATAGGTTTATCATTGGGCACATTATGCTTCCTGTACATTATACTATATGTTACAGATCAATATGGCTACGACCAACATCATCAAAACGCAAAAGATATATACCGAATTACTTCTGCATTACAACTGCCCGGAGAAAACCATATTAATTCTGCAGTATCACCACCTACGGCACCAGCCATGAAACGGGATTTTCCTGAGGTAAAGCAATTTGCAAGAGTAATACCATCTTTGGGAGTGTCGCAATACATCATTCATTTTGAGGAAAAGGCATGGAGTGAGAAATCGGTTGTATTTGTAGATTCTACTTTTTTTGAACTGTTTGATTATCACTTTATTTATGGGGACCGATCCAATGCTTTAAATAAGCCTTATTCAATAGTATTACTAAAGTCTATAGCAGATAAAATTTTCAATACAGAAGATCCCATAGGCAAACAAATTGAATTAGAGTATGCTTATGGTAAAGGCACGTATACTGTAGCAGGAGTTATTGATGAAAGTTTAGGCAAGTCACATATAAAAGCAAATATATTCATTACTATGGATGGTGGAGGGATGGGTAGTTATGCTAAAGCAAATGATTCCTGGGCAGGAAATAATTTTGCATATTCATATATAAAACTTTCTCCTCAATCGAATCCCGCAGTAGTGCAAGCTAAATTGCCTGAATTTTTGAAAAAGTATGGACAGGACCAGCTTACACAATTTGGAATGGAAAAACAATTACACCTTCAACCCGTGCGTTCCATACATACTACTACGGGATTTGAAAATGAATTAGATAAAATCGCCAATCCTTCCTTCCTTAAAATCCTCCTCTTAATTGCAGCACTAATTCAAATCATTGCATGTATAAACTTTATGAATCTGGCTACAGCAAGGTCTGCTGACAGAGCTAAGGAAGTAGGTGTGCGAAAGGCAATTGGAGCAGGACAAAGCCAGTTGATAGCGCAATTTTTATGGGAGTCGATTTTGATGGCTTTTTTGGGAGTAGTCATTGCTGTACCCCTTTTATGGACCACGATGCCATTTTTAAATGAATTGACTCAGGTGGATATTCCAATTTCCTTTTTGAAAGATTATAGATTGTGGCTTTTGCTGACTTCATTGATTATTATCACCGGATTGTTGGCGGGATCTTATCCAGCTTTTTATTTATCTGCTTTTGATTCTGTAAAAGTACTAAAAGGCAATTTTACCAATCGTGTGTCTGTAGCGGGTATACGCCGGTCCCTGGTAGTATTTCAATTTATATTGGCAATAGTGCTTATTTCGGCTATTATAGTTATATATAGTCAGCTAAGGTATATCAAGAATAAGGATCTTGGATTTGATCAAAATCAAAAAGTAGTTTTTACTTTTCATACCAATGAGACCATGAATAAAGGAAGCAAGTTTGCATCCGACCTTCGTGGTTTGGCTGAAGTAAAATCAGTCAGCAGAGCAGCTTATTACCTAAGCCAACCTATTTTAAGTGATCAGACTTTTTATAAAGCAGGAGGATCTATGGCAAATGGTCAGGCATCCAGGCTTATGATTTCAGATCAATTTTTTGCACAAGCAAATGGTATTGATATAATAAGTGGAAGAGATTTTAGAATGAATGATTCAGGAAAAGTATTGATAAATCAAACATTGGCTACCAGGCTTGGGATTAATATTGCTGAAGCGGAGGGGCTATCTCTATTTTCTAAACAAGGCAATGGAGATCCGGTAAAATTTGAAATAGTGGGAATACTGAGAGACTTTAATTTTAATTCGTTACATGAGGAAATAAAACCGCTGATGATTATGTGCAATGACCTTGACCCGTACCTGGCTAACATTACCGTAAATACTACCTCATCGGATTATAAATCATTACTATCCAGGATAGAGTCTATTTGGAATGAAAACTTTCCTGCGCTTCCTTTTGAATATGCATTTTTAGATGCTGAGGTACAAAAAATGTATGAATCGGAAATTGCTTTATCCTACATAATAAATATATTCACCGGTATGGCTATTTTTATTTCTTGCTTAGGATTGTTTGGATTGGCATCCTATAGTGCTGAAAATAGACGAAAAGAAATTGGAATAAGGAAAGTATTGGGTGCCAGTACATTTAGACTTACCGCTTTATTGTCTTATGATTTTATCAGTTTAGTTACTATTGCCTTTATTATTGCTGCCCCGCTGGCCTGGTGGGCAATGAATAAGTGGTTGCAGTCTTTTAATTATAGAGTAATGCTTACCTGGCAAATGTTTGGCCTTGCGGGATTAATTGCCATACTAATTGCCATTCTTACCGTAAGTTCTCAGGCAGTAAAGGCTGCCATTGCAAATCCAATAAAATCGCTGCGTACAGAATAAATGGGTAAGCTACTTTGCCGAATGTAATAAAACTATATTCAAATCAATAAAATGACTTTATCTTTAAATTAAATTTCCATTACCATGGCAGACACTAATCGCAGACTATTTGTAAAACAATCTTTCGGGCTTTGCTCAGGATTTGTTTTGGGACCTTCTTTTGATTTACAACCTGATCCGGTGCTGCCTTTAGATACTAAAGTAGTAAAGGAATTTGTCACTGTGGCACACAGCAACTTTGATAAAGTAAAGGAGATACTCACCGATCATCCACATGTTTTAAATTCTGCCTGGGACTGGGGTGATGGTGATTTTGAAACAGCTGCAGGTGCTGCAGGGCATGTCGGGAATAAAGATATTGCCAATCACCTGATTGAGCAGGGTGCCAGATACGATATATTCGTGCTTACCATGCTTGGGAAAACGGCAATAGTTAAAGCGTTATTGGAGGAATATCCCAAACTAATAGAAAGTATAGGTCCTCATGGCTTCACGCTCTTGCATCATGCAAAAAAAGGAGGTGCTCCAGCTCAGGAACTATACGATTATCTGGAATCTAAAGGATTAAAAGATATGCATCGCAAGGTCTTTAAGAGAAATAATTGATAGCTAGCTTGGATTTTGGAAAAATGCTTTTAAATTAAACTGACCGATCTCTACATTTATTTTTTCTTTCGTATTTTCCAACCAAGTATTATATTTAGTGTATCAAAACAGCATATCCTATTGAATAGAAGTATTCAATTCGGTGTTGTGGAAATTAAACCAATCCAAAAACCAACTTTTTATTCTCATGAAAAGAATTCTGCTTTACATTCTGGGCTTACTCATTTTCCTCGTTTCAGGATTTGTACTATTTGTAATGACGACTTGGGCCAAGAAACATGATGCGCCATATCCTGATATTAAGGCAAGCACTGACTCGGCGGTGATAGCCCGTGGAAAATATCTTGTATTTGGCCCTGCGCATTGTGCAGACTGTCATGGTGATATGTCAAAATTAGAAGAGCTAAAAAAGGGGGCCATTATACCGTTAAGCGGTGGTTTTGAAATGCCCATAGAAGCTGGCATATTCAGGCCACGAAACCTTACGCCCGATATGGAAACAGGAATTGGCAAACTTTCAGATGGAGAGATAGCCCGTGTAATGAGGCATTCTGTAGGTGCTGATGGTAGGGTGATTGTACCTTTTATGCCTTTCCAAAATATGTCAGATGAGGATCTTACAGCTATCATTTCCTTTCTCAGATCACAGCCTGCAATAAAAAATAAGATTGAGCCTTCCACTTACAATTTTATCGGTAAGGCTGTACTCGCAGTGGGATTAATAAAACCGGAAGGACCTAAAGGCACTCCAGTCAAATCAATAAAAATAGATACCACGATTGAATATGGATCCTATATAGCTAATAGTGTAGCCAATTGCGTAGGATGTCATACAAATAGGGACCTCAAAACTGGTAAATTTATTGGTGAGCCTTTCGCGGGAGGTTTTTTTATGCCGGCAGAGGCTGCCTCAAAAGGTTACTCATTTGTCTCACCTAATCTTACTCCCCATAAAGCAACCGGCAGACTATCTGATTGGAACGAAGATGCTTTTGTTGCCCGATTTAAGCTGGGAAGGATACATGAAACTTCCCCTATGCCATGGGATGCTTTTTCCAGGTTGAATGAAGTAGAAATAAGGGCAGTTTACCGATATTTAAATTCTATACCCCCTGTTGAAAATAAAGTAGAGAAAACCGTATTTGCACCTGGTGAACCTCTGCCTAAGTAAATAATTTTATAGAGTTCAAAACTTCAGGTGAAAAACTTAATATTCTGGTAACATTACACTTTTACCTTTGTATCATTATAATTTATGTGCCCCAAAGGGGTTTTAGAGTTCCCTTAGTACAATGAATGGTTTTGGAAGATGTTGTGCTCAAGGGCTTTTTTATTTTTATAAAAACCATACATAATTTGGGTCTAATTATATTACAAAAAATAATTTTACCATTTTCATTCCTGGATTAAGGACAATTTTTTTGATAAAACAAAAATGATTGCAAAACATACAATCCCATTGAGGTCGATAGGACCATTGATGATTTGGTTATAAACCTAAATATCCTTTGGATGCTGAGATCTTTTCAGGAAAAGATGTCTATTATTAGTTAGTTCAAATTTTCCATCGGACAAATAAGGCCCTGATTTTTATTTTACATTTGGCAGTCTAAGATATAGCTACACAGACTATTTTAAATACCAGGAAAAAGCGGAAGGTAAATTTGCTACTATATACAATTAAAAATTTGGAGCATAAAAATTCCGGTTTTAGAGTATATTGATACTTAAAATATCAACATATGAATTTTCAGCGAGTTCTATTATTTTTTCTTTGGTCGCCTGGAATGATTTTCTCTCAGCTTACCGGAGCTTATGAATTAACTGAAAAAAGTAAACCGGGAGAAGTTACTGTACTTATTATCAGTGAAAATTATATGGCCGCAGCTATATACCATTCTCAATCTCATGATTTTATTCGAACCTATGGAGGAGTATACCGGGCATCAGGAGATCAATTGGTGCTCAACGTGGAATTCGATACCAGGGACTCAAATAAAATAGGCAAAGACATAATCTATTCTTACATCATGAAAGGCCAGGATCTTATGTTGGAACATACAGACAAAGTAATTTGGAAAAAAATGGTGGAGCCTGTAACTCCTTTGGCCGGATGCTGGCGAATCACAGATAGGCTTGGTCAGGATGGTAATTTGAGTGCTATGCCACAAGGTGACCGGAAAACACTAAAGATAATGAGTGGAAGTCGCTTTCAATGGTTTGCCATTAATCCTAAGACCAAACAGTTTTCAGGCACAGGGGGAGGTACATATACATTGAAAGATGGAGTATATACAGAAAAAATAGAGTTCTTTTCAAGGGATAAAACAAGAGTGGGTACGGAGCTGAGTTTTGAAGCAACCATTCAAGGCACAAAATGGAATCATAAGGGTAAGAGCTCAACCGGAAATCCGGTGAATGAGATCTGGACTAAACAATTTTAAAATTTAGGAAAAAATGAAAGTAATAAAATGTTGTTTGCTGATATCGTTATTCATTCTTGGGTCAGGCTCTTTTACCATCGCACAGAATAAATCATTACCGCCCTCCGATGCTGCGATCCATAGCCTTATTGACCAGTATGCTCAAGCCAGAGAAAATCAAGATACCATTTTACTAAAATCCATTTTAACTCCGGACATTGACCAATTGGTATCCACTGGTGAGTGGAGACATGGTTTGGCATCAGCTATAAAGGGAATGCTTAGGAGTACTGCATCGAAATCAGGTAAAAGCACCATCTCGGTAGATAAAATAAAATATATTGGATCATCAGTAGCTGTGGTGGATACCCGATACGATGTCCCCAATCCAGATGGTACTATCAGAAAAATGTGGAGTTGTTTTGTAGTAGTAAAAAATCAAAATAATTGGAAGATATCTTCTATTAGAAATATGATGCCTACCGGGCAAAATTAAATTTAACCTATTCAAATCTTATTTGACCGGTAAGGTAAGAACATCAATGTGCGTCTAACCAATTATTACCCGTGCCCATTTCTACAACTATGGGGACCTCCAACCCCGGAATCGCTACCTTCATCTCATGTTCTATCATCGGCTTTATTTCATTCAATTCTGATGTATACACATCAAATACCAATTCATCGTGTACTTGTAATGTCATCACGGATTTTAGATTCATGACTTTGAGTTTTTGATATATGCGTACCATGGCCAGTTTAATCATGTCGGCTGCAGATCCTTGTATAGGTGAGTTGATGGCATTTCGCTCAGCCTGGGCTCGTACGGTAAAGTTGCGTTCGTTTATTTCAGGAAGATATCTGCGGCGACCAAGTAAAGTCTTTACATAACTATGCTCTTTGCAATATTTTATTGTTTCGGTCATATAGTTTTTGATCCCTGGAAACTGAGAAAAATAATTGTCTATGATTTCTTTTGCTTCCCCGCGGGGAATATTTAAGGTCTGACTCAGCCCAAATGCCGATTGGCCATAGGCCAGTCCAAAATTTACGGCTTTGGCCTTTCGGCGCATATCTTTGGTGACATCAGCCAATGCTACACCAAAGACCTTGGAAGCAGTAGCTGAATGAATATCTTCTCCTCTGTCAAAAGCCTCTATCATATTTTGATCTTTACTTATTGCGGCAATGATCCTTAATTCAATCTGGGAATAATCAGCTGACAGAATAATATGATCTCCATCCCGGGGTATAAATGCTTTTCGTATCTCTTTGCCCCTGTCGGTGCGGATGGGAATATTTTGAAGGTTTGGATTGATAGAACTCAATCTGCCTGTGGCTGCTATAGTCTGGTTAAACGTGGTGTGCAGCCTGCCTGTCTTTTTATTTATAAGCTCAGGAATGGCGTCTACATAGGTTGATTTTAGCTTGGCTAGTTCCCTGTAGTTTACTATACTATCGATGATAGGATGTACTTCAGTTAATTTGGTGAGCGTATCTTCATTTGTTTGATACTGGCCTGTTTTCGTTTTGGCTCCCTGGTAGGGTATTTTCATCCTATCGAATAGAATTTCGCCCATTTGCTTTGGCGAGTCAAGATTAAATTCTGCTCCGGCCATTTCATAGATTTTAGTCTTTATCTCTGCTAGTTCGCCGCCCAACTGTTTTGAATATTCATTTAGAAAATTTCCATCCACCTGGACTCCCTGCCATTCCATATCCTGCAAGGTTTCTACCAATGGTAATTCTACATCCCGATATAAGTCATGATGTCCTTTTTGAATTAAAAGTGGTTCAAATTTCTGTTTGAATTGAAAGGTTACATCCGCATCTTCAGCGGCATACTCTGCAAGTTCTTTGAGAGGTACTTCTGACATGGATTTTTGTTTCTTTCCGGCTTTACCTATCAATGCTTCAATTGGTACAGGTGTATATTGAAGATAGTTTTCTGAAAGGAAATCCATTTTGTGCCTCTGATTAGCGTCAATGAGATAATGTGCAACCATGGTATCGTAAAACGGAGCTTTTATTTCTGCACCATATTGCCTGATTACTTGCCAGTCAAACTTGATATTATGACCGATCTTAATAATCTGATCATTTTCCAGCACCACTTTGAATTTTTCTACGATTGCTTTGGTCTTATCAAAATCAGATGGAGTAGGTACAAACCAGGCTTCGTGAGCTTTAAAGGAAAATGACATACCTATCAAATCAGTGTCTATGGAATCAAGTCCCGATGTTTCCGTATCAAATGCAAATTCCTTTTGTGACAAAAGCAAGGATATGAGTTCGTCCTGCAATGCACTGGTATCGGCAATCCGATATACGTGCTCCGTATTGGCAATGGTATTGGCAGCAGGTAATCCATCATCCTGGTTATCTGACTCTTCACTCGGATCATCAAATAATGAAGGAGTGGAAGATTTTGGTGCGGGCTTATTACTTACCACAGTGTAATCATCGCTGATCAGTCTTTTACCGATGGTACGAAATTCTAATTCGGCCAATAGTGGAGCCAAGGCTTCTTTGTCAGGGCTTTCGATCAACAATGCTTTTTCGTCAAATTCAATGGTGGGTACATCGGAGATTACAGTTGCTAGTTTTTTTGATAAAAATGCATTTTCCTTGCCCTCCACCAGTTTATCTTTAATTTTACCTTTTACTTCGTGTATCCTTTCATATATCCCCTCTATAGAACCAAATTCTTCAATTAGCTTTTGTGCTGTTTTTTCACCTACACCACTTACTCCAGGAATATTATCTACAGCATCTCCCATGAGACCAAGCAGATCAATCACCTGCAGGGGGTCTTTAATTCCAAATTTTTCCTTTACTTCTTCTATCCCAAGTATCTCAGCAGGAGCTCCTTGCTTGCCGGGGCGATACATTTTTACCTTATGATTGACACATTGTGCCAGGTCCTTGTCGCCGGTCATGATATACACTTCATAGTCTTCAGCAGCCGCTTTTTTTGCTAAAGTGGCAATTACATCATCTGCTTCATAGCCCTCATATTCATACAGAGGTATATTCATTGCTTTGATGATATTGCGTATCCAGGGATTGGCATCTTTGATAGGCTGTGGGGTTTCATCCCTATTGGCCTTATAATTAGCATATTCTTTTTCCCGCAAGGTCTGGGAGGGGTGATCAAAGACCACAGCGATATGGCTGGGTTTTTGTTTTTCTAATACCTCCAGAAGGGTAATGGTAAATCCATAAATAGCCGAGGTATTGAATCCTTTGCTGTTGACTATCGGATTTCGGATAAAAGCGTAATAAGCTCTGAATATCAACGCATAGGCATCCAGTAAAAATAGTTTTTTTGACATGGGACAATATTAGGAAAATGAGTTGAATATAACTGCATGCAAGGGTGAGGTAATCTAAAAAGAATGCAGGAAAGAAAATTCAATTATGATAAATTAAAAAATTGATTATTTTGTTGGGCAACCTACACTGGTCAAAATCCGTATTATATGTCAGAAATGGGTGTAAGTATACTTCCGGAATCCACACTCAAGATTTGTATAGATGGCTGTATTAAAAATGAGCGTGAAAGTCAAAGGAGATTTTATAAATACTTCTATGGCTTTGCCCATGCTATAAGTCAGCGATACCTTTCAAATGAAGACGATGTAGTTGAGATTATCAATGACTCTTTTCTTAAAGTGTTTAATGAATTGTATCGGTTTGAAAAAAGACAAGATAGTCTCGAATCATCACTTAAAGCATGGATTAGACGAATACTGGTAAATACCTGTATAGACAAAATTCGGAATGCCAAATTGAAAAAAAATTTTCGCACAGAATCAGACATTCATTTGTATGCTGTAGGTACGCCGGATGTGGTTTTAACCTCCATTTCATATGGGGAAATAATAAAATGCATAGAAAAATTGAGCCCGGCGTACAGGGCCGTTTTCAATTTGCATGTGATCGATGGTTATTCACATGAAGAAATTGCAACTCTTCTTGGCATTTCTGTAGGATCATCCAAATCAAACCTGGCCAAAGCCAGACTTAGACTGCAAGATCTTTTATCAACTGAATTGAATTATATACATCATGAACCAAAGGCAAAACGATTTTGATCAGTGGATCCGGAAGCTGGCTGATGAAGCCGAGAGTCCATTCCATGAAGCATCATGGTTGAAAATGGAAGAGCTGCTGGACAATAAGAAGAAAAAAAGAATATTCTGGTGGATATGGCCACTGGGTATCTCAGGTATTATACTGGTTTCAGCCTTGATTTATTTTTTAATCAGATCAGACGAAACTATAAACTCAAATTCAGGACAAGCAGGGATAAGCAATTCCAATGCAGGAATGATCTTAGCCATGGAAAATACGCCCATGTCATTTTCTATAAAATCCACAATTGAAAATTCATTTATTGATGCTACTTCAGAAAACCGAAAAAGTTCAGCAGGTCTGAACATGCAGAATAAAAATATTGCCTATTCATCCTCTTTGAATAACAATAAAAAGGGAGAAACTTTGAAGCCATTTTCTGGTATCCTAAAATCAAGTTCTAAGATTACTGGTGCGTCCACTCAAAAATCATCAAGACATCAACCAAAAATCACTAGAAATGGAGAAACCATAGGTAATAAGGCTAAACCTGGTTCGGAGATAACCCTGGCCATATCCAGTACTACCAGTACTAATAATGCTGAAGGCAGTAATCTGGAGAATAGAATTAATGATGATCATTCCACTATAGCTGGAATGACAAGAGACTTAATTGATGTACATCGGCTTGCCTACAATGGGTATCTGTTAACTGAAAAGGTGAATAAATTAAAAATGCCGGCAATACTCAAGAATACAGAAAAACCAAGATCAAAAGTGTACTCTTCTGTAATTTTGTCTATTCATGCATCCCCTGAAATTACCTCTGTACCCAGTCGGTCTTATGGAAGCACCAGTAAAGAATATGGATTCAATATAAGTTATCAATTTACTCCCCGCCTTTCTATTACTACCGGCTTACAAAAGACAGATAAATTATATTCAGCCAAACAAGGTGACTACGAAATCCCCAATAGCGATTATTTATATAATAAGGTGATTGAAAATATTGATGGTAGCTGCAAAGTAATTGAATGGCCTGTTACTGTAGGTTACAAATTCAAAGCACTGGGTAATAATTATTTTCAATTGAATGCAGGGCTTGCCTCAGCCAGAATGGACAAAGAAACCTATGCAGTTGATTATTCCTATTGGAAGGGTGGGAGGGTCAATCGCAAAGTGTATGGTTTTGATAATAAAAACTGGGAATTATGGTCTTCTGCCATTTTCAGCATAGCCTATATAAAACCAATTTCAAAACATTGGTCACTATCGCTCAACCCTTATCTAAAAACTCCATTAAAAGGGATAGGTAATGGCAATATAAATCTCCGGTCGGTTGGAGCTCAGATTGGAATAAATTACAGCATTCCTACTTTACTTAAAAACTAATTTAATCTTACCGTTTCTCCCAGCCCGGCAAATAAAAAATTGTCTTTATACGCATCTTTAAATAATTTGAACCCTAAATGTCCGGTGCAATGCGCTGGGGCAACTTTTTTTACTTGAAGATCCGTTTGAATATAATGAATCAGTTTCTCCAATTCATCTCTTTTATAAGGTAATAAATGAAAACCACCATACACCAACTCAATGTTTTTAGCATTCTCCTTTTGGGCGTTGACTATGATATTTTCTACTCCGCTGTGGGAGCAGCCTACTATGAGTATAGTGCCCCCATTGGACTCCAGGCTTAAAGATAATTCCACGAGCCCTGATTCACTGGATTTGGATGCATTTGCCTTAAATAATTCCGGCACGAAACTAAGGTTGGGATATTTATTAAAATAACCCATATAGGCCGAAGTATTCACAATTAATTTTACCCCTGGCAGTATTTCGGTGGATGCCTTCACATAATCCACATTGGCATTCCAAAACCTACCGCTTTGATTAATTACAAATTTGGTTTCCTTGCCACGAAAATACCTCATCTCTACCGGAAGTGAATCTCCGATCGATGATTCCTGGCCAGTCGCGTCAAACGGAACAGGGGCACCCCAAAAAATATCATGTGGAAAATAAACTTTTACTTTTTTATTTATTGACAATAGGTAATCCAACCCATTGAGATGATCAAAGTGGCTGTGTGAAATTATTACCATATCTATCGCTTTTGGGTCCAACCCCAGCGCATGGATATTGTTTTTAAAAATATCAGCATTGGAACCCGCATCAAATAATATGTTTTTATCATTGTATTTTATCCAGCATGAAAATCCAAAGGATTGGATAAGATTTTCATTTTCTTTGCCGAAGGCATCATACACATTGGTAATGGAAAGCTTTTGGGCAGAAATACGGGTCAACAGTACTAAACTGAATACCCAATACAGGGATATTGCTTTTTTCATATTCAAAATTTACGAAAATCTTGGGGTTTTGGTTTTTGATAGATTTTTTATATTTGAATATGAAAAAAACCATTATGTTAATTCCATATAAAAATGTGGTTTGCTATCAATAGTATTGAATAAATTTGCGCATGACCAAACTAATTTTGTTTTTTGCATTCCTTGTATTTCAGTTCACCAGTATCGGTACAGAAAATACAAGACTCGAGATGCCCGCCATTTCGATGGATGAAAAGCATTGGGTAGATTCGGTCTTTGGATCACTCACTACCGATCAAAAAATAGGTCAGCTTTTTATGATCAGAGCTCACTCTGATAAAGGCCCGGAGCATATCGCCGAAGTGGAACGCCAAATAAAACAGTTTTATGTAGGTGGTCTGTGTTTTTTTCAGGGAACTCCGCTCAAACAAGCTGAACTTACTAATAATTACCAGGCTATGTCATCGGTACCCTTGATGATTGCCATTGATGCTGAATGGGGCCTAGGAATGAGACATAAAGAAGCTGCCATCAGTTTTCCTAAAGCAATTACCCTCGGTGCTATCAAGGATAATAAACTCATTTATGATATGGGGGCCGAGATTGCAAAGCAACTTTTACGGATAGGGACTCATGTAAATTTTGCACCTGTAGTCGATGTAAATGTAAATCCAAATAATCCCGTGATAAATGATCGATCATTTGGTGAAAACAAAGGCAATGTAACATCCAAAGCCTATCAGTATATGATGGGTATGCAGGATAATGGGGTAATGGCCTGCGCCAAGCACTTTCCCGGCCACGGAGATACGGATATTGATAGTCACCATGATTTGCCCGTGGTTACTCACTCAAAATCCAGAATGGATAGTGTAGAATTATTTCCTTTCCGTTTGCTTTTTGAGCAGGGGATGCAGAGTGTAATGATCTCTCATTTGCAGGTACCTTCTATCGAGCCGGACGAAAAGATTCCTGCTTCTCTGTCCGCCGCTACTATGACAGATCTGATATCCAAAGAGCTTGGATACAATGGACTGATTTTTTCTGATGCCCTGGAAATGAAAGCAGTAACTAAAAATTACAATGCCGGTGATTTAGAAGCAGTGGCTTTTAAAGCAGGCTGTGATATACTTTGCCTTCCAAATGATATCAGTTTATCTTTTCAAAAAATAAAAGACCTGATCAGCTCTGAGCCGGAAGCAGCCAAAAAACTCGACCTTACAGTAAAGCAAATTTTACATGCCAAATACAAATTGGGTTTGAACAAATATGTCCCTGCTCCCTTATCTAATTTAATTGCAGAAGTAAATAATAATAAAGCAAAAGCGTTAAAAAGCAAACTTTACGAGCAGGCACTCACATTAGTGAAAAACAAAAACAATTTGATTCCAATCACAGATTTAGATCAAAAAAGAATTGGCTCCCTGTCAATAGGAGCAACTGAAAAAACTCCGTTGCAATGGCGAATGGATAGCTATACCAAAGTTCAGCATTTCCAGTCTGAAGCGATTATCAGTGAAGCAAAAAGTAAGGAATTATTTAATTCTCTAAAAGATAAATATGCCGTTGTGGTAGGTATTCACAATCCATCCCGCAATCCTACACTAAATTTCGGCATTCAGGAATCAGCTGTTCAATTAATTCAAAAACTAGCTGGCCAAACCAAAGTCATTGTAGTCTCATTTGCCAATCCTTATGCTCTGAAAAACTTTGCTTCTTCAGAATGGATCCTTCAAGCATATGAGGATGATGCTATGATGCAGGATTTGGCAGCACAAGCTATTTTCGGGGCCATTGGGATTAGCGGGACACTTCCCATTTCAGTATCCAAAGAAATTAAATATGGTGATGGAATTACTACAAAAAGCCTTATGCGGTTTGGATATTCAATCCCAGAGAGGGTAAATATCAATAGCCTCAAATTAAGTACATTAGATGCTATTACCCAGCAAATAGTAGATGAACATGCTGCTCCCGGTGGACAATTACTGGTAGCGAAAGAAGGTAAAATCATTTATCACAAAGCATTTGGCTATTTTGATTATAATAAAAGGAATCCTGTATCACTTTCTGATATCTATGATTTAGCCAGCATTACCAAAGTTGCCGCCAGTACCCTGGGCGTAATGAAAATGTATGAGGAAGGAATGGTTTCATTGGATGCTCCTATGGCGGAATTTTTACCCGACTTGAAACAATCAAACAAATCTTCTATTACTCTTACTGAGGCCATGAGCCATCAGTCTGGCCTCATGTCATGGATTCCGTTTTACAAAGAGACCTTAATAAAAGTCAAAAAAAGACAATATAAACCGGATCCTAAATATTATTCAAGTAAAGCCAGCGGAAATTTTAACGTTCCTGTTGCCCATGGAATGTTTCTAAAAAATGGCTATGATCAGTTGATATGGTCTTCTATTTTAAATTCCGAAATGCGTACTTCCAAAAGATACTTATACAGTGATCTTGGTTTCTATTTAATAGCACATATGATCCAACACCAAACGGGTCAAAGAATCGATAATTATCTGACAAAAAAATTTTATGGCCCTCTGGGATTATCAGCTACGCTGTATAATCCGTATAAAAAACTCCCGATTACAGTAATTGCCCCTACCGAGGATGACCATTATTGGAGAAATACTAAAATTCAAGGCTATGTACACGATATGGGGGCAGCCATGATGGATGGAGTGAGCGGTCATGCGGGGCTGTTTAGCAATGCATATGAATTGGGCACAATTATGCAAATGTTACTCAATGGGGGAGAATTCGGGGGTAAAAAATTCCTAAATAAATCGACTATCGATCATTTTACGACAAGACAATTGGGTTCTACCAGGAGGGCCCTTGGTTTTGATATGAAAGAACTGGACCCGGCCAAACCCCAACCTGCTGGTGTTTTGGCTTCACCCAATACTTTTGGTCATACTGGTTTTACAGGTACGGCTACCTGGGTAGATCCTAATCATCAACTTGTCTTTGTATTTCTTTGCAATAGAACTTATCCCTCCATGTCTAATAACCGATTGCACAAAAGAGAATTCCGGTCAAGATTATTAGATGCAGTATATCTTGCTATGGAAGGCAATAATTACAGTGAACCCGTATATATTGAAAATCCGGAAAATTGATTTAATTTCTCTTAAATGGCCTCACTTCCTCTTTCAGTTGACTTCTTCTGATCAGTTCTTCATTAAATGAACGTTCTGTCTTCGTCAGGATAGCAATTTTTCTGGCTGGTAATATCGTTTTTAGATCACCGGCTAATTTTTTAAAGAGTGAAAGCTCTTTCTCCATTCTTTCAATTGAGATTTGGATTGCTTTTTCGGCGTCGGCATCGCTCATAGCTTCCAGGTTGGTTTCTATACTGGTTTGCCTCCTGAGATCTATTATCGCATTTCGATACAGATTATATACAGGCCAGAATTTTTCTGACTCGGAAGGAGTAAGGGCGAGCTTTTGAGTAATAAATGCTACCCGCATGGCTTCTATTCTATCACCACGCTGTGCAGTCAGGTCCGAAGATAGAATCACAAGTAAAAAAGTGGTAATTAAAATAGTATTAAAAATTTTCATGGTTTTAATATTTTGGTATTATGTAATGGTCAATTTAATTCTGTGTTTTCGATTTGGTACAAGTAATCTTCCAGTACCGGCTTCAATTCATCATCAGATAGCTCTAAAAGATCAATGTCGGTCTGGGCACTTGGCAATTGGGATAAATGATCATCATCCAGTTCATAAGCATGGTCCAGCAGATATGTTTTTATTTCATCTTCATTTAAAATAGCCAGATCATAACCATTTTCAATGGTCTTTTTTTGGAACAGGAAAGTCGAGAACAGTATCACTCCCACTACAGAGGCAGCGATCAATACAATTTTCCAGTTTGATTTTGATTGTAGTGGTACAATTTTTCCCCGGGCCATTCTTTCATCTGCTAATGAGGACAATACTTTTTCCTGCATTTGATCAAAATAACCCGGAGGTACATTTTCTTTGCTCCTGTTTCTTAAAACATCAGCTAAACCGGGAGAGATATTCTTTAGTTCGTTTTGTATTTCAGTATGTAGATTTTTTTCTTCCATATACTTTTTCTTTTAAGGTTTTAATGTGTAGTGGTTTCAAGAATGTATTGCTCAATTTTTTTTACAGCATGATGATATGATGCTTTCAATGCACCTTCAGATAGTTGAAGGGTATTGGCTATTTCTTCATAGCTCAGTTCATCATAATACCTCATTTTAAAAACTTGTTTTTGCCTGTCCGGTAACATATCCAGTACATTTTCCAGTCTTTGCAAAAGATCATCTTCCGAATTTTCATTTTCAATTGCCTTGTCCCCTGATGAAGTAGAATTTTCAATAATCGAAACGGTTGCTTTTTTTTGCCTCGACTTTTTAAATGTCAGTGCTTCATTAGTGGCTATCCTGTATAGCCAGGTAAATAGGGAAGACCTGGATTCAAATTTTTCAATATTCTTATAGGCCTTGATAAATGTATTTTGAAGTACATCATCTGTGTCATCGTGGCTTTCCACAATGTTTTTGATTACCCAATAGAGCCGCTCCTGATACCTGGTCATCAGATGCCTTAGGCCGTTATTTTGTTGGCCGGAGGTGAGCATCAGAGCTACTATTTCAGTATCGGATATCAGCATTTATTTTTTCAGTTGATTCTCAAATCTAATCATTGGACTATATATTAATACAAAGGTTTAATCAAGAATATTAGAGTAGACCAGATTTTTAAGATTATTTTTGGTGTCTAAATGGGCAAAATTTTCTGGAATCTGGTGCGTAAACTGGCCGGTTGGAAGATAGAAGGATTTGATATTAACTCGATCCCTAAGGCTATGGTGGTGGTAGGCCCTCATACCTCCGGCTGGGATGTGATCATTGGTTTCTTTACCCGTGGCAGCCAGGGCTCTGACATCCGATTTATGGGTAAACATACTTTATTTAAGCCTCCATTTGGATTTATTTTCAGATGGCTGGGAGGGGTGCCTGTAGATCGAACCAAGCACACCAATCTGGTGGATATCATGGCTTCCTATTTCGCAAAAAACAAAGAGTTTAAGGTTGCCATCGCTCCGGAAGGTACCCGCCAAAAAGTAGATAAATTAAAAACCGGCTTTTATTACATTGCTAAAAAGGCACAAGTACCCATCGTCATGGTTAAATTCGATTTTGAAAATAAAATAGTCACCTATGCAGAGCCTTTTATGCCCTCAGATAATGTAGATAATGACCTGGCCAAATTATGGGCATATTGGAAAGGGGTGAAAGGATTTCATCCTGAATTAAGCATTGATTAAATGCTGTTGATGCAAATCTTGCCGATGCTGCCTGTTGCACCGAATGCAGTACTTTATTTATTTATCATTTTGCCCTTATTTGATATAAACCACATTCCTATAAAAGTGAATAATCCATTATATATTAATAGCTCATACCCGATTTTGAAATTACCAAATACCGATTGGGATATAGCCTTTATTCCTGCAATGGATTCATCCGTAAATTTTAATTGGCGTTGATACCACTCGATATTATTTATAAAATCTATGCCTAATATGATCAGCGGCGAAAGAAGGCATACCCAGATTACTTTATGATCTGCTACAGTTCGATCGGTAAGGATGCCAAATGCAAACATGCCCAGCAGTGGTCCATAGGTAAATCCGGCTACTTTGAGGATTACATCTATGATGGACTTATTATCTATCCATTTAAACAGCATCACAAACAGTAAAAATAAAATCGCGAAAGTGATGTGTACGGTAAGCCTAGTCTTTCTGTTTGCTTGTTCAGTAAGTCCTGCTTTTCGCTGTATCCCAAGGATATCAATACAGAATGAAGATGTGAGTGCGGTCAAGGCTCCGTCCGCACTTGGAAATAAGGCCGAAATCAGTCCAATAATAAATATAATCGCCGTGATGGGTGGCATATATTTTAATGCAATCGTGGGAAACAAATCATCAGAGGCTACGGTGATATTATTTTTGAGTGCAAATAAATAAAGTAATCCCCCCATGAATAAGAAAAGGAAGTTGACGATCAATAATGTTATGCTGAAAGTAAGTATGTTTTTTTGCGAGTCCTTGAGTGTGCGTACGCTGATGTTTTTTTGCATCATTTCCTGATCCAGGCCGGTCATAGTAACGGCAATAAACATACCTCCTAACATATGTTTTAGCCAAAAAGAAGAGCTGTCTATGGATGTATTAAAAACCCGGGTTAGGTTTGCCTGTTTTAAATCTGCCATTACATCTCCGGGATTCGTACCCAGGTTACTCAGCATAAAACCAATACAAAAGAGCAACCCTAAAATCATAAATGTCGTCTGCAAGGTGTCTGTAAACACAATAGTTTTTACACCACCTTCATAAGTATACAGTAAAATCATCAATAATATTATAAATGTGGTGACAAAGAAGGGAATCTGAAGATCCTTGAGTAAAAACAAGTGCAATACATTGATTACCAGAAAGAGCCTGGCGGTAGCACCCAATAATCTTGAAATGATAAAAAACAAGGCCCCCGATTTATAACTGGTCATTCCAAATCGCTGCTGCAAGTATTTATAAATAGAGGTTACCTCCAGCTTATAGTACAAAGGCAATAAAATGTAGGCAATCACCATATAACCAAAAATATATCCTATCACCACCTGGAAATAACCAAATCCTGCACCTCCTACGGTCCCAGGAACAGATACAAATGTGACACCCGACAAGGAGGTGCCGATCATCCCAAATGCCACCAACAGCCAATTGGAGTTTTTATTACCGATAAAAAAGGAATCGTTATTTGAGTTTTTGGAAGTGTACCATGCCACACCCAACAACAAAAGGAAATATATAAATACTATTGATAACAATAAAAATGCAGACATATACCCGATTTAAGAAAATAACAGAAACCAAGATATTACTTTTTGGTTTAATGTATGGATTACTAACTATTTTTGTGCGCTTTGCAGTTTGGCAAGGCAATTAATCCCGGTATGGATTTTTAAAATTAAAATTATTCAAAAAAATGATTGAGAGAGTTACAGAGCAAGCTTCCAACCACAATGACCTGGAGTTAAAAACAACTGAAGAGCTCCTGCGGGGCATGAATGCAGAAGATAAAACAGTGCCCATTGCTGTCGAAAAAACAATTCCACATATCACTTTGTTGGTAGATGCCATAGTGGAAAAATTAAAACAAGGTGGCAGGCTGTTTTATATTGGCGCCGGCACCAGCGGAAGATTAGGTATTCTGGATGCTTCCGAATGTCCTCCGACCTACGGTGTCTCCCCGGATATGGTAGTTGGAATAATGGCTGGAGGTGATATAGCTATCCGCAAATCTGTTGAACATGCAGAAGACGATCCCAAGCAAGCCTGGTGTGATCTTAAAGAAAAAAACATCAATCCAAATGATGTAGTTATAGGAATTGCTGCTTCGGGGACTACTCCTTATGTAGTGTATGGCTTAAAAGACTGTAGGGAAAATGGAATTGTTACAGGTTGCATCACCTGCAACCCCGGAGCGCCGATAATTGAACAAGCTGATTATCCAATTGTAGCTGTAGTTGGACCCGAATATGTCACCGGTAGTACTCGAATGAAAAGTGGTACAGCACAGAAATTAATTTTAAACATGATTTCTACTTCTACTATGATTCGTCTTGGAAAGGTGAAAGGCAATAGAATGGTTGATATGCAACTAACCAATATAAAACTAAAAGATCGTGGTGCCAAAATGATTGTACATAAAACAAACGTGTCTTATGATAAAGCGGTAAGCCTGCTGGAGAAATACGGTAGTGTAAGAGCTGCTATCGATATAATAGAATCAGGACAAGACCTGTAGCTGAAACTTTATTCACTGCACCAGCACCTGAAAAATCGATTTTAAACCATGATGGGTCTCCATCACCTTCAATATACAATCAGGATTATCAAAATTAGAAATGAGTCGATAAATAAGATGCTTATTCCCTGCCTCGTAACTCCTCTTCCCGTTCACTCAATCGTCTATCAAACAAATCCCGGTTAAAATAATACTCTTTATCCCCTTCCGATATTGGCTTATGTTCCACAAGTTCGATGTCATCGTGTTCTTTAATATCAAATCCTCTCATAATATAGGATACCAATATGCCTACTAATCCGCCATAAAGATGACTTTCCCATGAAACCCCCGGCTGAGTTGGCAACACTCCGTACAACATCCCACTGTATAGTATGGTTACTATCAATAATAAAATAATAGACTTCAAATCCCTTCTGAATATGCCATTCCAAAATATAAAAGCCACCAGACCGTATATAACCCCGCTGGCGCCAATGTGTACTGAATTTCCTCTGGCTAAAAACCACACCGCCGATCCTGTCAATACCCATATAAGAATAAGGCTGGCCCAGGCAATTTTTCTGTAAAAGTAAAAAAGCATCAGCAACAAAACGATCATTGGTGCGGAATTAGAGATGATATGGTCCCAACCTCCATGCATTAAAGGTGAAGTAAATATCCCTTTCCAACTTTCTGTGAACCTGGGTACAATACCCCATGCCGTGGTGTTGAAAAAAGGCATTGCCTGCAGCAGAAATCCTCCCCATACCGCAGCCATAATAAAAAATGTATTCTTGATGGCAGGAAATAAACGATTTGATTTCATACTTCAAAATAAGTGTAAATTCTCAAGAAAAGTTTCATTTTATCGACAAACCATGTCCCGGGTTGAGTGGATGATGCCATCTCCTTTGTATGCGAGCATACGAAATAATAAATGGAAGTAGTCAGCAATTGCTCACTATATGAAATTAACATCAGTGATTCAGCACCAATTACTATAATCAATTCCGGGTGTCTCTCAGGACAAGATTTTTACCATATCCAACATCACCGGATTTATCCTCAGATTGTGCTTTGTCGCTTGTTCAAATTTGGTATATTCTATTCTATTATGTATTTGTCCTACCATTATCCCTTTCATACCTTCTCTCAAAGCCTTCACCGCTTCCATGCCGAGCCGGGAACCCAGGACCCTGTCAAAAGCGGTGGGTCTGCCTCCTCTTTGCAAATGGCCTAATACAGCAACCCTCATGTCGTAGTGGTTAAATTTTTTCTTTACTTCTTCAGCTATCTCAAATGCTCCGCCCGTCTTCTCTCCCTCAGCCACCACGACTATACTCGATGTCTTTTTACTTTTGTAATTCTTATCTAATGTCTTGATCAATTCATCTATATTCGTCTTGGCTTCCGGTATAAGCACGGCTTCCGCTCCGGATGCAATCCCACTTCGTAAAGCAATAAAACCCGCATCGCGTCCCATTACTTCCACAAAAAACAGTCTATTATGGGAGTTAGCTGTGTCTTTTATATTATCTATACAGTTCATTGCTGTATTTACCGCCGTATCATAACCCAACGTAAAATCAGATCCGTACAAATCATTGTCAATAGTACCCGGTACTCCAACTATAGACACGGGGTACTCGCTCCCAAATACAGAAGCACCACTAAAAGTACCATCTCCCCCTATTGCCACCAGACCATCTATACCATGTTTTTTCAATTGCAGATACGCTTTTTTCCTGCCTTCTGCCGTCCTGAATTTTTCGCTTCTGGCGCTTTGCAGAATGGTGCCCCCCAATTGAAGTATATTGCTCACATCTTTTGATCCCATTTTGCGGATTTGTCCACGGATGAGACCACTGTATCCTCTATCGATACCAAACACTTCCATTTTATAATATAATGCAGTGCGAACCACAGCCCGTATACAAGCATTCATTCCCGGAGCATCTCCACCGGATGTAAATACAGCTATCTTTTTAACTTTACTACCACTCTTTATTGCTTTCTTTTCCGTCATAATTTTTATTTATTAATTATTCCAAATTCCCCGTACACCATTACAAGTATCTTCTTCGGATCAATTTGATAAACTCTATTGCTTTTTCCCTGCGATCATCATGATCCCATTTAAATTGAATAGCCGGCCCGTTACCTAGTATGTTTTGTGCTTCCTCATAGGATTTCAGATTATTCAATTCGCTGATCGTGATATCAAATAAAGTCTTTTGCCCGCCAAACAAGGTATTCATAATTTCCAGTTTGTCGTTGATGCCGATACCCCGGTTTATATCTTTCAGGGGCAATTCATTTAGTTTGTCAGATAGGTCATTCCCTTTTTTTATTTCAAATAATTCGCCTATGGAAACTGGAATACTACTTGTTTTTGAGCTTGGGGCAATAATGTTTACTGGCTTTGTTTCAGCAGTGGGCTCATGTAGGATTTCTTTTACCTGATCCGGCACAACAATTTTGACCTCTTCTTTAAAAATGGATTCATAATTGGTTGGTGGTGAATCCGATTCTTCTACGGGCGGTTCGTTTTTTACTTCAGGGGTAAATTTAAATTCAAGTGTTTTTTGGATAACTTCCTTTTCTACAGGTTTTTCTAACGAAGCGACTACAGGGAGTTTCAATTCGGGCATAGTATTCACATCTGCTGTGTAGTAGATTTCATAAAGTTCGCGCAGGTAATTCAGTATCAGATCTCTTTCCAGTGTGCTGAGGTGTGCATTTGTTTCCAACGACTGATGCATGGCATTCAACCGGGAAAGTATTGTTTTAGCCTTTATTAGATCCATACACGATTTTTGATTACTACCTTTTAGGTATTCGGCCGCAAATTTAACCCAATTAAGTCAAATAGGGTGAGAGTCCTGATTTTACACCTCCTCTTTTATGCTGTACATAAATACTTGTCTATTGTAATTTTCAAAAGGATAAAGTAAGTAGTCACTCATTTTGATGCCACGACAATTATTTTGACCGAATATATGAATTTACATCCTGGATACTTGCTTACCTTTGGTGCTTTATGTTTTTAGAACCCAATTTTAAAGGACAGCGAAGCGGTTGGATCGAAGTGATCTGTGGCTCTATGTTTTCAGGAAAGACGGAAGAACTTATACGAAGAATAAAACGTGCCAAAATTGCCAATCAAAAAGTAATCATCTTTAAACCCACCAACGATATACGATACGACGAAAAACAGGTGGTTTCCCACGATCAGAATTTTATTGATTCATTACCTATATTACATTCGAAAGATATACTCAAACATAGCGCAGGTATGGAAGTAGTCGGGATAGATGAAGCTCAGTTTTTCGATTTGGATTTGCCTGAAGTTTGTCAGCAGATTGCTTTGCGCGGAATCAGAGTCATTGTTGCAGGACTTGATATGGATTATTTGGGCAGACCTTTTGGCCCAATCCCCCATCTTTTAGCTACTTCTGAGTATATCACCAAAGTGCATGCCATCTGCCCCCATTGCGGCAACCTGGCAACACATTCTTACAGGCTCTCAGATGAAACAGATACCGTAGTTTTAGGCGAAAAAGATAAATACGAACCAAGATGCAGAACTTGTTACCACATGGGCAATATTCTCAATTTTAATAGTAGAAATAATTAAGTAATCATGGCTAAAAGACTTTTATTTTTTTTGATAGTCGTATTGGTATCCAATACTCAGTACGCCCAATCCAAGCTGGATCGCCCCAAATTAATAGTGGGTATCGTGGTAGATCAGATGCGGCATGACTACCTCTACAGATATTACGATAAATATTCCGAAAACGGATTCAAACGAATACTTAAAGAAGGTTTTTCCTGTGAAAATCTTCATTATAATTATGCACCTACTGTCACTGCTCCTGGTCACGCAAGTATTTACACCGGCACGACCCCTGCATATCATGCCATAATCGGAAATGAATGGTTTCAGCGCTACAGCAGGAAATCAATGTATTGTGTAGAAGATGAATCAGTATCCAATGTTGGAAGTACCACCATTGCCGCTGGTAAAAAATCGCCAAAAAATCTGATTGCCAGTACCATGACAGACGAGTTGAGATTGTTTTTTTATAATAAATCCAAAGTAATAGGGCTTTCGATAAAGGACAGAGGATCCATCTTGCCGGCAGGCCATAATCCTACCGGGGCTTATTGGTACGATGATCAGTCCGGAAATTTTATTACCAGCACGTACTATAGAGACAATTTGCCTGACTGGGTCTCTAAATTTAATAATGAAAAATGGGTACCAAAACTATTAAGTCAGGGTTGGAATACATTGAAACCCATCAATGAATATACTGAAAGCACAACTGATTTAAATCCATATGAAGGTAAGCTGGCAGGTGAAAAAGATCCTGTTTTTCCAAGGGTGTTTGATATGAGTAAACCCAATTACGGAGCCATAAACGTGACCCCACATGGAAATACCATGTTGACTGAGATCGCACTCAGAGCGATTGCAGGTGAATCGTTAGGGACGGATGAGATTACCGATTTTTTGGCCTTGAGCTATTCCGGCCCCGATTATGCCGGCCATTTATTTGGTTTACAATCAATCGAAATAGAAGATATTTATTTAAGATTGGATTTGGAAGTAGCGAGATTACTGCAATTCCTGGATGAAAAAGTAGGAAAAAATCAATATTTATTATTTCTTAGCGCCGACCATGCCGTTGCCCAGGTACCTCAGTTTCTAATGGATCAAAGGCACAGCGCTGGGTACCTAAGTAGTGTAACCATGATGGATTCACTAAAAAAGATGCTTACCAAAAAATACGATCCCAACATCATTGATGGCATGAGCAATCACCAGATATACCTTAATGAAGATCGCATATCTTTTAAAAAGCTAAACCGGTCTGCGATAGTGTCTGACATCAAATCTTTTCTTCAGAATATGCCAGGTGTATTCCAGGTTTGGGATAGATCCGAAATCCCTTCTTTATCAAATAATCTGCCAATGAATCGCATGATTCAATTGGGATTTAATACCAACCGGGGAGGGGATATAATTTATGCATTATTACCGGCATGGTTAGAAAGTAGTTTTCGAACCGGTACCTCCCATTCGTCACCTTATAATTATGACACTCATGTACCGGGGTTGTTTTTTGGATGGTCAGTGCCAGCTGGTAAATCCTATGCCAGGTACGAAATTACTGATATTGCACCTACCATAACCCATATGACAAAAATTACTTTACCTAATGCAAGTATTGGTAAAGTGATTGAATTTGTGAAATGATAAGGATAATCTTTGAGATACCTATTTTCAATAGCCTGGGTAACAAAAAGTCTGTTTTTAGGTATGCATTTGACTTTGCAACTAAGGTTTTTAAATAGCGATGTTGCGGTGAATTTTACATTTTTATCTTGTGGAAACTAACTTTTTATTTGTCTATTTCGGGTTTGTTTTAATTAGTGACTTTCGATCTTTAAATTACTCACTTTAGTAGGAAACCATAGTTGCATTTCTCCAATGCCTCTATTGGACCTTGCGTAATATGGAATTAATTTGATGGGTTTGGTCTCTGTTTTTATGTCCTGACCATCAGTACTGATATGGATTCCTTTCCCTGGGATAGTCAGCGTCATTACTCCATTTAAAAGTTGTTCCTCGTATTTTTCATTTATTTTATTATTAATGAAAGCAATGAGATTTGAAGTGCGACTTCCATTATCTGCAAATTCAGCGCAATACATTAATGGTCCCTTTTGAAATGAAACCAGGTTGGTATTGGTTTTAATTTTTTCATTGGATTGTACCACCTGGGCCTGCATGGGTAAGATAAGTTTTACTTCATCTCCATTTTTCCAGTCCCTGGCTATCTTTACATAACCTTGGGCATTGATTTCAGATTTTAATACTTTACCATTCAGATATAGTTGAGGTGTATTCATAGCATTGAATGTAGTATAATATAAATCGGTAGGAAATAGTTTATTATTCGCCCAACCCGGTATACGTATTAACAAATCAAAGTTTAGTTCTTTTTCATCTTCTGTTTTTACTTTAATGTGTACATCTCCATTCCAGGGATAATCGCTCTCCTGACTGATGATCACATTCCTTCCTTTTTCAATTTCTAATTTGGTATTGCTGCTGGCAAAAAGATTGATATACACTTCTTTGTCTTTTTTTGCATAGATATATCCCGGCATGGAGGGCATGAACCGGCAAATATTGGAAGGGCAACAGGAGCAACTAAACCAGGGTGATCTTTTATTCTCACCTGATAGTTTGCCATTGGTAATAGCATATTGCATGGGATTGGCATAATAAAATGATTTTCCATCGAGTCCTATTCCACCTAAAATTCCATTATATAAAGTACGTTCTACCATATCAATATATTTGGATTCACCCGTCAGCATAAACATCCTGTGATTCCAGTACACATTACCTATACCCGCACACGTTTCACAGTAGGCCGTTTGATTCGGCAATTCATATTCAGGTCCAAATCCTTCCCAGCCACCCGATGATCCTATCCCGCCGGTGATATATGTTTTTTTACCAGCAGCGTTTTCCCAAATCTTATGTATCGCATGGATATAATCTTCGTTTTGAGTAAGAGCCGCTACATCTGCCATACCAGAATATAGATAGGTAGCCCGCACAGCATGGCCTATAGCTTCAGTTTGGGCTATGGCCGGTAGGTGATCTTGCCAATATTCCCCCGTTTCCCAGACGGTAGCTCCCGGTTCGCCGGGTTTCTTTTTATATTCCCGTTTACCTCGGCATTCAATAAAAAATTGGGATAGATCCAGGTATTTTTTATCACCGGTCGCGAGATATAATTTTACAAGGCCAATTTCGATGACCTGGTGCCCGGGAGCAACTGATTTTTTCCCTGGGCCAAATACAGAATTAATATGATCTGCATTTTTGATCGCAATATTCAGCATCGATCGTTTACCGGTGGCCTGGAAATGGGCAGTAGCTGCTTCATAGAAATGCCCCATGTTATATAGTTCATGACTAAGTTCGTGTTCTTTCTCATATCGTTCATTGCCGATCCATTCATGACTATCACCCATGGTACGTGCAGTAAACAAATATCCGTCGGGTTCCTGGGCTTTTCCGATTATATCTATCAGCGAATCAAGATATAAATCCAATTGGCGGTCATATTTTACCTGCAATGAATAGGCTGCCCCTTCTATGATCTTATATACATCGCTATCATCGAACACAAATTTGCTACAAAACTTTCCTTCTCTGGCTGCTGCTTGCTCAAAGTTTTTAATCCTGCCTGTAATCTTTGATTGGTAGAATGACCAGGGAATGGTATTTATTCTATTGATTTCAATTTTGGGTAACCAAAATTTATCAGTGAGCCTGACCTGGTTAAATGGAATGGCAGAGTAGGGATAAAAAGATTGGGAGTAAATGGATATGCTGAATAACAAGCAAAATAGTATAGCTTTCATAAAAGTCAATATTGATAATTGAGGTATTAAAAATAGGAAATGTTTGATCCATTAGTAATATTATTAAAATTCCAATTTTTATATTCTTTCGATTGGTATGATTGTCAACCTGGATCTGTCTTTTAAGCCAATTATTATTAACAACCTATTTTGAAATTATTTTGTCCAAAAATTAATTATCTAAATCATTAAACCTTAGTCACTTATCCAGTATAGATTTCTATTATATTTTAACTAGCCAATTCTATCCAAATTTTTAAAAATATTTTATGGCAAACCCAAAAATGTTCGTAAATTTGTCCGCGCTTTTAAAGAAAGTGTCATATTTATTTGAAAATCAGGATTGAAGAAACACAAACATACTGCTGATACATTTCATTTTTTTGAAATTGCCGATGTAGCTCAGCTGGTAGAGCAGCTGACTTGTAATCAGCTGGTCGGGGGTTCGATTCCCTCCATC
Organism: Saprospiraceae bacterium; assembly: GCA_044227925.1. Classification (GTDB taxonomy): domain Bacteria; phylum Bacteroidota; class Bacteroidia; order Chitinophagales; family Saprospiraceae; genus JADJLQ01. The sequence continues at coordinate 142,733 of JBGAVW010000001.1, forward strand.
GGCTCTGTTATTTTGTGATGAGAATCATTAGTCAGGTTCTCAGAAAATGAGGGGGCGCGCCGGAGTGGGAGAGCCGGGCCAGACTGTAAATCTGGTGTCTTACGACTGAATGGGTTCGAATCCAATCGCCCCCACTTCATTTTTTAAAAAGATTTTTGTTCACAGTGTGTTTCAACAATAAAATAGAATCAGGCGGGAGTAGCTCAGTTGGTAGAGCGACAGCCTTCCAAGCTGTAGGTCGCGGGTTCGAGCCTCGTCTCCCGCTCCATTTTTCTCACGTAAGTAAGATCTGTGGAGTATGATTTGATAGTGGCTAAATCCTTACAATGGTAGCTCTCTTAATAGATACATAAGCCGATGTAGCTCAGGGGTAGAGCACTTCCTTGGTAAGGAAGGGGTCGAGGGTTCAATTCCCTTCGTTGGCTCTATTTTTTAGTAAATATTGAAATTCATTATATCATTTTAAATTTTAAAAACGGTACTTAACCATGGCAAAAGAAACTTTTCAGAGGACTAAACCTCACTTAAACGTTGGTACTATTGGTCACGTGGATCATGGTAAAACAACTTTAACAGCTGCAATCACTTCGATTCTTGCTGAATCGGGATTGGCTGAAAAAAGATCATATGACTCTATCGATGCAGCTCCGGAAGAGAAAGAGCGTGGTATCACTATTAATACAGCACACGTAGAGTATCAGACTGCTAATCGTCACTACGCTCACGTAGACTGTCCTGGTCACGCTGACTATGTAAAAAACATGGTTACAGGTGCTGCTCAGATGGACGGCGCAATTTTAGTTGTGGCCGCTACTGACGGTCCAATGCCTCAGACCAGAGAACATATCCTTCTTGCTAAGCAGGTAGGTGTACCTAAAATAGTGGTGTTCATGAATAAAGTGGATCTGGTTGATGATCAGGAAATGTTAGACCTGGTTGAAATGGAAGTTAGAGAATTATTGGATGCACAGGGTTTCGATGGTGCTCATGCTTCAGTAATTAAAGGTTCTGCCCTTAAAGCGCTTGAAGGCGACCCAAAATACAAACAAATCATCCTTGATTTGATGGCTGCTGTAGATAAAGATATTCCTGAACCAACCCGTTTGGTTGACCAACCATTTATCATGCCAGTGGAGGATGTATTCTCTATTACTGGTCGTGGTACTGTGGCTACCGGCCGTATCGAGAAAGGGGTTATTAAAGTAGGTGACACTGTTGAAATTATTGGTATGATGAAAGATGACGAGAAACCAATCGTATCTACTTGTACCGGTGTGGAAATGTTTAGAAAATTATTAGACAGAGGTGAAGCCGGCGATAACGCAGGTATTCTGTTGAGAGGTGTGGAAAAAGACCAAATCCGCAGAGGTATGGTAATTTGCGCTCCTGGTTCAGTAAAACCACACAAAAAATTCAAAGGCGAAATCTATGTTTTGAGCAAAGAAGAAGGTGGTCGTCATACTCCTTTCTTTAATGGTTACCGTCCACAGTTTTATTTCCGAACTACAGATGTAACTGGTGATGTAAAATTACCAGAAGGTGTAGAAATGGTAATGCCTGGTGATAACGTAACTATCGAAGCTACATTACTTAGCTCTATAGCAATGGAGAAAAACTTACGTTTTGCGATTCGCGAAGGCGGTCGTACCGTAGGTGCAGGTCAGGTAACAGAAATCCTAGACTAGTTATAGAGTAAAATTATTGATATAATGAATTAAATCAAGAGCATCTCCCGAAAGGGGGGTGCTTCTTTGTCATATAAAAAAGCATTTAAAAACGGGCATAGCTCAATTGGTAGAGCGAAGGTCTCCAAAACCTTAGGCTGCGGGTTCGATTCCTGCTGCCCGTGCAACAAAAAGAGAGTATGGATAAAATAAGTTTATATCTCAGAGAATCATATGACGAGCTGATGAACAAAGTAACCTGGCCATCATGGCCAATGCTTGTAGACAGTGCTAAAGTGGTATTGGTCTGCACGTTTATTATTACTCTGATTATTTTTCTTTTGGATTTTGTTTCTAATTCTGTTTTAAACATTGTTTACGGTTTATAATTATTTACTGAATGGCTGACCAAGAGAAAAAATTGTATTCGCTTCGGGTGATTAGCGGAAAAGAACGCAAAATCAAAGAGCGTATTGAATTGGAAATTCAGCGTCAAGGCTGGGGCTCATTTATTACCCAGGTGATCGTGCCATCAGAAAAAGTATATAAAATCCGAAATGGTAAAAAAGTGGTCTTAGAAAGAAATATCCTTCCAGGGTATATTTTATTAGAAGCTGAACCATCTAAGTTCGTACCAGAAGTGGTGCAGGTGATCGCTAATGTACCCAATGTGATTCATTTTTTAGGTAAGGATCATCCTGTACCTATGAGCGCAGGCGAAGCCAATAGATTATTAGGAAAAGTAGATGAATCGCAAGAAGCTGGTGAATCAATGATAGAGCCGTTCTTAACCGGTGAAACTGTAAAAATCATAGATGGTCCATTTAATGATTTTATTGGGGATATTAAAGAAATTAATGAAGAGAAGAAAAAATTAAAAGTGATAGTGAAAATATTCGGTAGGGGTACCGAAGTGGAGTTGAATTTTATGCAAGTAGAAAAAACCTCATAAATTAATAAATTTTTGATCTCAATGATTTTGATCCCAAAATTCTTAAAGCTTCCAATTTTAAGACAAAATCAAAGAGGATAATAAATACGATTATAATAATAGCAAATCATGGCAAAAGAAATAGAAACATTCATCAAACTTCAAGTTAAAGGTGGCCAGGCTAATCCTGCACCTCCTGTAGGACCTGCATTGGGTTCCAAAGGGGTCAATATCATGGAGTTTTGCAAGCGTTTTAATGCCGTAACCCAGGATAAACAAGGTAAAATATTACCTGTGGTAATCACTGTTTACAAAGACAAATCTTTTGAATTTGTAGTAAAAACGGCTCCTGCTGCAATACAATTAATGGAAGCTGCAAAGATTAAGTCCGGTTCGAAAGAACCCAATCGAAGCAAAGTAGCTAATGTATCATGGGATCAGGTAAAATTGATCGCCCAGGATAAATTACCAGATCTCAATGCACTCACTATTGATGCTGCAATGAGTATGGTAGCCGGTACTGCCCGCAGTATGGGCATCACCGTGTCTGGTGGAGAAGCACCGGCTAAAAAATAATTTTAAATCGATACCGAAGATTTTGGCCCGAAAAGTCGGGTTTGTTTAAATCTCGGAAAATAATTTGTTTAACAGAGGGAGTTTCGATGAAAGACTCGGGACGATAGAACCTCATAACTTTTATTAATGGCAACAATAACTAAAAAAAGGAAAGCCGTAAATCCAAAAGTCGACCGTAAAAAAATGCATTCGGTGGCTGATGCAATGGCTTTAGTAAAGGAAGTAAACACCACAAAATTTGATGCTTCCGTAGATCTTCACATCAGACTGGGAATAGATCCAAGAAAATCAGACCAGGCTATCCGCGGTACTGTAACACTTCCCAATGGAACTGGTAAAACTAAAAAAGTTTTGGTATTATGTACTCCAGACAAAGAAGCTGAAGCAAAAGCTGCCGGCGCGGACCATGTAGGTCTTGATGATTATATTCAAAAAATTTCTGAAGGTTGGATGGATATAGATGTAATCATAGCTACCCCTTCAGTGATGGCCAAAATTGGTAAAATAGGTCGGGTACTTGGCCCCCGTGGCTTGATGCCAAACCCTAAAACCGGTACTGTAACTCAGGATGTGGGAGCAGCAGTAAACGAGGTAAAAGGGGGTAAAATTGCATTCCGTGTAGACAAGCAAGCCATCATTCACAGTACAGTTGGAAGAGTGTCGTTTTCAGCAGATAAATTAGCTCAAAATGCAAATGAACTTTTATCTACTATCGTAAAATTGAAACCATCTTCTGCTAAGGGTACTTATATTAAATCGGTATCCGTAGCCAGTACCATGAGTCCTGGAATTTGGTTAGATGTAAAATCTCTCCATTAATCCCATATTATTTAATTCAAGTTTTAATCTGATTTTAAAATGAATAAGACAGAAAAAGGAGAGATCATAGAGTCTCTAAAAGATAAAATTAACGACGCATCCTATTTCTATTTGGCCGATGCATCTTCAATGACGGTAGCCCAAATCAATTCTTTCAGAAGGAAATGTTTTGAGCAAGGTATTGAAGTAAAGGTGGTAAAAAATACCCTGGCTAAGAAAGCAATGGAAGCTCTTCCTGCCTCAAAAGGATATGCTGATATATTCAGTGCATTGCATGGACCTACAGCCATGTTGTTTTCCGAAGTGGGAAATGCCCCGGCTAAAGTGTTAAAAGCTTTCAGAGCCAGCTCTGAAAGACCTATACTTAAGGCCGCTTATATAGATAGCGCCGTATTTAAAGGGGATGACCAAATCGATGTATTGGTAGCCATCAAGTCTAAAAATGAGTTGATCGGAGATATCATCGGATTGTTACAATCTCCAGCTCGAAATGTAATCGGTGCACTCCAGTCTAGTGGTCAAAAACTGGCTGGTTTACTTAAAACCTTAGAAGAAAGAGCAAATTAATTTAGGCTTCCAAGTACGCATATATAAATTAAAATTTAATTCAAATCCAAAAAAAATTTAGTCATGGCAGATTTAAAAGCAATTGCAGATCAACTGGTTAGTTTAACTGTAAAAGAAGTAAACGAATTAGCTGCAATATTAAAAAATGAGCACGGCATCGAGCCAGCAGCTGCAGCAGTAGCAGTAGCAGCACCCGCAGCTGGCGGAGGTGCAGCAGCAGCAGCTGAAAAAACAGAATTCGATGTAATCCTGAAATCAGGTGGTGCTGAAAAACTTAAAGTAGTAAAAGAAGTGAAGACATTATTGAACCTTGGCTTGAAAGAAGCTAAAGATTTAGTAGATGGCGCACCCGCTACTTTAAAAGAGAAAGCAACAAAAGAAGAAGCTGCAGCATTGAAAACTGCTCTTGAAGCAGCAGGTGCTGAAGTAGAAGTAAAGTAATCCATCTGCAGAGCTGAATTACATCTTCTACATAAGATAATTAGTCGAAAGGCTTAGCTAAATAATCACTATTTGGCTAAGCCTTATACTAATTTGTATGGCGATTAGACAACACATTTTTTGAAACCTTATTTTATTCATTGTTAATTTAAATTCGCATAGAGACTTATGGCATTAAGAAAAGCAGAATCTAAGCGGGTAAATTTCGGAAAGATCAAACACGGCACAGAGTCCCCTGATCTTTTGGAAATACAACTCAAATCCTTCCAGGAGTTTTTTCAGCTGGAAACCACTCCTGAAAACCGAAGTGACGAAGGACTTTACAAAGTATTCCAGGAAAATTTTCCTATCACAGATGCTCGCAACATCTTTTTATTGGAATTCTTAGATTATTTTATAGATCCTCCGAGATATACTATTGAAGAATGTATGTCCAGAGGTTTGACTTATTCAGTACCATTAAAAGCAAAGCTCAGACTTTCATGTAATGATGAAGAGCACGTAGACTTTGAAACCATTGTACAGGATGTATTTTTAGGAAACATCCCCTACATGACTCCAAAAGGTACTTTTGTAATCAATGGAGCTGAACGTGTAATTGTAAGTCAGCTTCACAGATCACCTGGCGTTTTCTTCAATCAGACTTTCCACCCCAATGGGACAAAGATCTACTCTGCCAGAGTAATTCCTTTTAAAGGAGCCTGGATGGAGTTTTCTACCGATATCAATACAGTGATGTACGCGTATATCGATAGAAAGAAAAAATTCCCCGTGACCACCTTATTACGCGCTATAGGATTTGATTCGGACAAAGACATTCTTGATCTGTTTGGTCTCGCGGAAGAAATAAAAGTAACGGATAAAAACCTTCAGGCCAATATCGGCCGCAGACTTGCTGCACGGGTGCTCAAAAAATGGACTGAAGACTTCGTGGATGAAGATACCGGTGAAGTGGTTACTATCGAAAGAAATGAAATTATACTAGAGCGCGACATCGTGCTTGATGAAGATAATATACAGCAGGTATTGGAAGCTGAAGCAGAAACCATCATTTTGCAAAAAGAAGAAGTAGAAGATGATTATACCATCATCTACAATACGTTGCAAAAAGATCCCTCCAGCTCAGAGCTTGAAGCTGTTCAACATATCTACCGCCAGCTTAGGGGTACTGATCCACCAGATGAAGAAACTGCTCGTGGGGTGATCGACAAACTTTTCTTTTCAGATAAGCGATATAACCTCGGTGAAGTAGGTAGATATAAAATCAATAAAAAACTGGATCAGGACATTGATCTTGCCACTATGATCCTGACCAATCAGGATATCATTAATATTGTTAAATATCTAGTACTGCTTATAAATCAAAAAGCTGAATTAGACGATATCGACCATCTTAGCAACAGAAGAGTAAGAACAGTAGGTGAACAATTATATGCTCAATTTGGGGTTGGTCTTGCCAGGATGGCAAGAACCATCAGGGAGCGAATGAATGTTCGTGACAATGAAGTGTTTACTCCCATCGACCTGATCAATGCCAGAACACTGTCTTCAGTGGTTTCTTCATTTTTCGGTACGAGCCAACTATCCCAGTTCCTGGACCAAACCAATCCTCTTTCAGAAATTACTCACAAACGAAGAATTTCTGCCTTAGGTCCCGGTGGTCTTTCCCGTGAAAGAGCTGGATTTGAGGTACGGGATGTGCATTACTCACATTATGGCCGTCTCTGTACAATTGAAACTCCTGAAGGACCAAACATCGGTCTTATTTCTACTCTTTGTGTGCATGCCAAGATAAACAAAATGGGATTTCTTGAGACCCCATATCGTAAGGTTACTAACGGTATGGTAGATGTAAAGACCCATGCTGAATTTTTATCTGCTGAGCTTGAAGACAATAAGAAGATAGCTCAAGCAAATTCTGTAATAGATGAAAAAGGGGCTTTCCTTATAGATAGAGTAAAATGTCGCCAGCATGGAGACTTCCCGGTACTTACCCCTGACGAGATTGAATATATAGATATAGCACCCAATCAAATTGTGGGTGTATCCGCTTCCTTGATTCCATTCCTTGAAAATGATGATGCCAACAGGGCATTGATGGGATCTAACATGCAACGACAGGCGGTACCTCTTATCAACCCATCTTCCCCAATTGTGGGTACAGGAATTGAAGGGAAAGTAGCGCAGGACAGCCGGATGTTGATTAATGCTGAAGGAGAAGGTGTAGTAGAATATGTAGATGCTAATCAGATTGTCATCAGATACGATAGGTCTGAAGAAGATCAACTCGTTTCGTTTGAAGATAATATGAAGACCTATCAGCTTACCAAGTTTCAAAGAACCAATCAAGCTACTTGTATCAATCTGAAACCTATTGTAAAAAAAGGAGACAGAGTACACGCAGGATCTATTCTTTGTGACGGATATGCTACTGACAAAGGCGAGTTAGCTCTTGGTCAAAACCTTAAAGTGGCATTCATGCCATGGAAAGGGTACAATTTTGAGGATGCTATTGTAATCTCCGAAAAAGTGGTTCAACAGGATATATTCTCATCTATCCATATTGAAAGTTTTGATCTTGATGTGCGGGAAACAAAATTGGGCGATGAAGAATTAACCAATGATATTCCAAACGTAAGTGAAGAAGCGACCAAAGACCTGGACGAAAATGGTATTATACGTATCGGAGCCTGGGTAAATGAAGGTGATATTCTTATTGGAAAGATCACTCCAAAAGGGGAATCAGATCCTACACCTGAAGAAAAACTTTTGCGCGCGATATTTGGTGATAAAGCAGGAGATGTGAAAGATGCATCCTTAAAAGCACCACCATCTATCGAAGGCGTGGTGATCAATAAACAATTATTCGCCAAAGCTAAAAAAGACAAAGTTCAAAAGACCCAGGAAAAAGATGTCCTGGATAAATTGGATCAAAAACATGAGGTAGCGGTAAATCAATTAAAGACTATCCTGATAGACAAATTGATGAAACTCCTTAAAGGTGATGGCACAGAAGGTATCAAGACCATATATGGCGAACAATTGGTGTCTAAAGGCACTAAGTTTTCTCCAAACATTTTAAAGAAAATTGATTACGCTACTGTAGACTATACCGGATGGACAGCGGATAAAAAGACCAATCAGTTGATCACACGGTTACTACATAATTTCAATATTAAATACAATGAAGAAGTAGGTAGATACAAGCGTGAGAAATTTAATGTAAGTATTGGTGATGAATTACCAGCAGGTGTTCAAAAGCTTGCGAAAGTGTATATCGCTAAGCGAAGAAAACTGAAAGTGGGTGATAAAATGGCTGGTCGTCACGGAAACAAGGGTATTGTATCCAGAATAGTTCGTATGGAAGACATGCCGTTCTTGGAAGATGGCACTCCGGTTGATGTAGTATTAAATCCGCTTGGTGTACCTTCGAGGATGAACCTTGGTCAGATATTCGAGACTGTACTTGGATGGGCCGGCGAAAAAATGGGTGTGAAATTTGCCACCCCAATCTTCGACGGAGCCAGCTTAGGTGAAATCGAATCTTATATCGAAAAGGCCAATCTACCTCAGTATGGTCAGGCATATTTACATGACGGTGAGACCGGCGATAGATTCCACCAGCAGGCGACTGTTGGGGTAATTTATATGCTCAAATTATCACACATGGTGGATGATAAAATGCATGCACGTAGCATCGGTCCATATTCTTTAATCACACAGCAACCTCTCGGTGGTAAAGCACAGTTTGGAGGTCAGCGATTTGGTGAGATGGAGGTATGGGCACTGGAAGCCTACGGTGCATCTCATATACTGCAAGAGTTGCTTACTGTAAAATCGGATGACATCATCGGAAGAGCAAAAGCATACGAGGCAATTGTAAAAGGTGAAAACCTTCCGGAACCTAATATTCCTGAATCATTCAACGTATTGATCAATGAATTGCAGGGTCTGGCATTGGAAATCAAATTTGAATAACAAGTTGTTTCAACTATAAAAAAACAAATTAGTTATGCCATTTAAAAAGAAAAGCTCAAAGCATCCAAAATTCTTTGATAGCATTACGATCAGCCTTTCTTCTCCGGATGATATCCTGGAAAGATCTTATGGCGAGGTATTAAAACCTGAAACCATCAACTACCGGTCATACAAACCAGAACGTGATGGTCTGTTTTGCGAAAGGATTTTTGGTCCTATCAAAGATTACGAATGCTATTGCGGAAAATATAAGCGGATCAGATATAAGGGGATTGTATGCGATCGATGTGGAGTCGAAGTGACTGAGAAAAAAGTGCGTAGAGAGCGTATGGGCCACATTAAATTGGTAGTACCTGTGGTACATATCTGGTTTTTCAAATCTTTGCCAAATAAGATCGGTTATTTACTAGGACTTTCTTCTAAAAAACTGGAGTCTATCATTTATTATGAAAGATATGTAGTCATTCAGCCGGGTATAAAAGAAAAAGATGGGATCTCTCATCTGGATCTTTTATTGGAAGAAGAATACCTGGATATATTAGAGGGCCTTCCAAAAGAAAACCAATTCTTGGATGATACGCATCCTGACAAGTTCGTAGCTAAAATGGGTGCCTTGGCAGTAAAAGACTTGTTGGAGAGAGTAAATCTCGACGATGTTTCTTTTGATCTGAGACATAAATCATCTACTGAATCTTCTCAGCAAAGGAAATCAGAAGCACTTAAAAGGTTGAGAGTGGTTGAAGCCTTCAGGGATGGTCAATTGAACCAGGTAAACAAACCTGAGTGGACAGTAATCCAGTATCTGCCTGTCATTCCGCCTGAACTAAGACCTTTGGTACCACTGGATGGTGGCCGGTTTGCCAGTTCAGATTTAAATGATTTGTACCGAAGAGTAATCATCAGAAACAATCGTTTAAAGAGACTTCTTGAAATCAAAGCTCCTGAGGTGATTTTGCGTAATGAAAAGCGTATGCTGCAGGAAGCGGTAGATAGCTTATTTGATAACAGCCGTAAATCCAACGCTGTAAAAGCCGAAGGCGGCCGCGCCCTTAAATCACTAAGCGATATTTTAAAGGGAAAACAAGGTCGATTCCGACAAAACCTGTTAGGTAAACGGGTGGATTATTCTGGTCGTTCGGTGATTGTCGTAGGACCTACTCTTAAACTACACGAGTGTGGTCTTCCTAAAAACATGGCGGCTGAATTATTCAAACCATTTATTATCAGAAAACTGATAGAAAGAGGTATTGTAAAAACCGTAAAATCAGCAAAAAAATTAGTAGATAGAAAAGATCCGGTGATCTGGGAGATACTTGAAAATATTTTGAAAGGCCATCCGGTCATGCTTAATAGAGCTCCTACGCTTCACCGATTGTCTATACAGGCATTCCAACCGAGATTGGTAGAGGGTAAAGCCATTCAACTTCATCCATTAGTCTGCGGTGCATTCAACGCCGACTTTGACGGTGACCAGATGGCCGTACACGTACCACTGAGCCAAACCTCAATATTGGAAGCACAACTGTTAATGCTTTCTGCTCATAATATGCTCAATCCACAGGATGGATCACCAATCACTTTGCCTTCTCAGGACATGGTATTGGGGCTGTACTACCTGACTAAAGAGAGAAAGTCAACAGAAAAAGAAAAAGTAAAAGGCGAAGGATCTAAATTCTATTCATTCGAAGAAGTTATCATTGCATTTAATGAAGGAAAAGCGGATCTGCACGCATCTATAAAAGTGAGAGCTAATGTAGAAGATGAGCACGGCAAAATGGTATACAAACTGATAGATACTACCGTTGGTAGAGTCTTGTTCAATCAGGCAGTTCCATCCACTGTGCCATTCATCAATGAATTAGCTACTAAGAAAAGTTTGAAGAAAACCATAGCTGATGTAATTACCCGTACCGATTTTGCCCAGTGTGCAGACTTTCTGGATTCAATTAAAGAAATGGGATTCTCATGGGCATTTAAAGGTGGTCTTTCATTTAACCTGGGTGACCTGGTAATCCCATCCATTAAAGATTCTACTCTTAAAGCAGCACAGGTGGAGGTAGATGAAGTATGGGAAAACTATAACATGGGTCTGATCACAAATAATGAAAGGTACAACCAGATCATCGACAAATGGACTTTTGCAGATAATAGAATCACCGATAGCCTCATGAAGGAATTGGCAAATCATAAGCAGGGCTTCAACTCTGTATATATGATGTTGCACTCAGGAGCAAGAGGATCAAAACAGCAGATCAAACAGCTCTGTGGTCTCAGGGGATTGATGGCAAAGCCCAGAAAATCCGGAGATACAGGTGGGGCAATTATCGAAAACCCGATCTTATCAAACTTCCTGGATGGATTATCGGTACTTGAATATTTCATTTCTACTCACGGTGCTCGTAAAGGTCTTGCAGATACTGCCTTGAAAACAGCAGATGCAGGTTATCTTACTCGTCGTCTTGTGGATGTATCTCAGGATGTGGTAATATCTGAAGTGGATTGTGGTACATTAAGGGGTATAGAAACTACACCTCTTAAAGACAATGAGAAGATCATAGAGCCACTTTCAAGCCGTATCATGGGTAGGTATAATCTTCACCCCATTTACAATCCGGTTACAGATGAGATCATCGTTGATTCTGCAGAATATATAGATGAAAAAGCAGCCGAAAAAATCGAAGCTGTAGGCATCGAAGCAGTTACCATCCGATCCGTACTTACCTGCGAAGCAAAGCGTGGAGTTTGTACCAAATGTTATGGTAAAAATCTCGCAACAGGAAGAATAGCTGAGAAAGGGGATGCAGTAGGTATCATTGCTGCCCAGTCCATTGGTGAGCCGGGTACTCAGCTTACACTTCGTACTTTCCACACGGGTGGTACAGCATCGGTAGGTAAAACAGAATCTGAAATTACTACCAAGTTTGATGGTGTAGTAGAATTTGATAATATCACATTTACACTGGTGAAAGAAGGGGATGACAAGAAAAATGTTATTCTTTCCAGGTCCGGTGAGATGAAAATAGTCGATCCTAAGACTAAAAAGCAACTCAGCTCCAGCCACGTACCTTATGGTGCTACCTTATATGTAAAGGATGGTCAGGCCGTATCTAAAAATGATAAACTCTGCGATTGGGATCCGTTTAATGCAGTTATTATTTCTGAGTTTTCAGGTATAGCCCAATTCCAGGAAATCGAAGAAGGTATTACTTTCAGAATGGAGCGTGATGACCAGACCGGCTACGCCGAAAAGGTAATCATCGATGCGAAAAATAAAAAGAAAGTGCCCGTAATTAAGATTTTGGATAAAAATGGGGATGAATTAAAGCAATATACACTACCGGTTGGTGCATACATATCCATCAATGATGGGGAGGCAGTGACAGCTGGTCAGAAAATGGTTAAGATTCCACGTAAACTTGGAAAAATTCAGGACATTACGGGAGGTCTTCCACGTGTAACAGAATTGTTTGAAGCCCGTAATCCATCTAATCCTGCTGTAGTAGCCGAAATCGACGGTATAGTTACTTTTGGTAAAATCAAGCGTGGAAATCGCGAGGTAATGGTTGAAGATGAGAAAACCGGGCAAAAGAGCAAATACCTTATCGGATTATCCAGGCACTTACTTGTGCAGGAAGGAGATTTTGTACGATCCGGGATGCCATTGACAGATGGTACTATCGCAGCCAGAGATATACTCCATATCAAAGGCCCCTATGCGGTACAGTCTCACCTTGTAAATGGGGTGCAGGAAGTGTATCGTTCACAGGGTATCAATATCAATGATAAACACATCGAAGTAATAGTAAGACAAATGATGCGCCGGGTACAAATAGAAGACCCCGGTGATACTCACTTCCTTGAAAGTGAAGCGGTAGATAAACACGAGTTCAATGATTATAATGATTGGATATTTGATAAGAAATTTATCACAGATGCAGGAGACAGTACCAAACTCAAACCGGGTGCGTTGGTAAGCCTTCGTCAGATCAGAGAAGAAAATAGTTCACTTAAACGAAACGACAAAAAGTTGATTGAATATCGCGATGCGGTGGCAGCTACTTCCAGTCCTCTTTTATTAGGTATCACGAAGTCTTCCCTGGGTACGGAAAGCTGGATTTCTGCAGCTTCATTCCAGGAAACTACTAAAGTATTATCCCAGGCAGCTATTGCAGCTTCTAAGGATATGCTCAAAGGATTGAAAGAAAACGTAATTGTTGGTAAGCGAATACCTGCAGGTACTGGACTTCGTGAATTTGAAAGGTTGGTAGTTACAGCAGAAGAAACCAGCCTGGTGCTGGAGGAAGCGAATGGCTGATCATTATTTTAAGTAATAATTATAAAAAAAAGGAGTTGATTTCAACTCCTTTTTTTTTGAAGATAATGCCTGTTTTAGATATCAGAGAATTAAACTGGTGGGAGCGGGCTTTATTTTCTTCCAAAATCAGCAGGATTTTCGCCCCATTCTTCTGTTTCCCATTTTTTTATAGGATTAGTATAGGTATTTGTATTTAACCAGTTAATTGCCCTTTCCATTAATGTGAATAAAATTTCATTTTTCTTCGTTTTGATCAAATTGGTTTTTATCCGCTTATTTCGTACCCATGAGATTGCAGTTATTGAATCGGAATAAATGGTCGTGCTGTGTTTATTCTGATTTGCCAGGTAGGCCAACGCATGGACTAGTGCAAGAAACTCACCTATATTATTGGTGCCTTGTTCAAATGGACCTTTGTAAAATAATTTTTCACCTGTATGAATATTTATTCCCTGATATTCCATGATCCCCGGGTTACCTTCACAAGCAGCATCCACCGCAATGGAGTCTTTTGTAATCTGGCTTGCCAGGTTGTTTCTTTTAGGCACTATTTTGGGGGTAAATCCCGAACCCGTGCGGAAAGCATTTTCTGCCTCTTCCAAAGTTGTAAAAGATTTATATCTGGCTTCAGGATAGTTTTTTACCATTTCTTCACATTCTTTCCAGGTTTCGTATATTCCAGGACTCACCCCTTTCCATACTACATAATATTTGTCTTTCTTTGCCATTCCATCTTTGGGTTATAATAACTTATTCAAATATACTTTTAAATGATTATAGATACACATGCTCACTTATATTCCGATGAATTTGATTCGGACAGAGCAGAAATGATAGACAGGGCATTAAAGGCAGGGGTAGAGAAGATATTTTTGCCAAATGTGGATTTGAGTACCGTCGACAAAATGAAAGCTACGGTCGCCATGGCTCAGGAAAATTTATTTCCTATGATGGGTTTACATCCCTGCAGTGTGGATCAGCATTTTTTACAATCCCTGGAACAGATGAAAACAGAATTGGAGTCAGGGTATACCTATTACGGAATTGGAGAGACCGGGATAGACCTGCATTGGGATAAGACTACCCTGGAATGGCAATTGGAATCACTGCGTATTCAATGCTCCTGGGCCCATGAGTTCAATTTGCCCATCATATTACATACCCGAAATGCCAACGAAGTGGTGATTGATTTAATGGAAAATATAAAGAACAGGCCTTCACGGGGTATATTTCATTGTTTTAGCGGGACGAGAGATGAAATCAACAGGATAGACGCCCTGGGTGACTTTTATTTTGGAATAGGCGGTGTGATATCATACAAAAATGCCGGGCTATTTGAAGCTATTCCTTTCCTTCCTTTGGATAAAATAGTGCTCGAAACGGATGCACCCTATCTTGCACCCGTTCCCCTCAGAGGAAAAAGAAATGAATCAGCTTATATTATACATGTTTTAGAAAGACTGGCTCAGGCCTTAAAACTTTCCATAGAGGAAGTGCAGTCCATCACAACAGCCAATGCAGAGCGATTATTTGGGATGGATCAATCTTTGTTGCAACCGCACACCATTATTGGTTAAAATCGAATCTATTTTGAGGAGCAGGAATTAATGAAAATGAAATCATTGGAAGTTATGATTCGAGCAAAAAAATGCTGAAATTTGCAGCCTCAGATAGCAATCCAAATACGGAAGGTTGCAAGAGTGGTTTAATTGGCACGCCTGGAAAGTGTGTGTACATCAAAAGTGTACCTAGGGTTCGAATCCCTAACCTTCCGCTTTCATTTCTCATTTAACTGATATTCAATTTTTTGCGGTTAAAATTTTAACTTAACTAACAGTTTGGATAAAAATGAAAAGAAATCATTAAGAATTATTTGCACTTTAATAATATTTTCTATTTTTAAGCCTTCAAAAAAATAAAACATTAAACTTATGCGAAAGATTGCTTTACTTTTTTCACTGATTGTGATTGCCCTATGTGTGGCTAATGTTGGATTAATGGCACAGGATGCTGCTGCAGCTCCTGTTGCACCTGCTTCTACTGGTTTCCAGATGTTGAAAGAAAAATTCATCGAGGGAGGCTGGGAATGGATGGCTCCGATATTATTTGTTTTGGTTCTTGGTCTGGCTTTCTGTATAGAAAGAGTGATCACCCTTAACGTAGCTACTGTAAATACTGACAAATTATTGTCTAAAATCGATGATCGTCTTCAATCTAATGATATTGAAGGTGCTATTGAAGTTTGCAAAGCTACTCCAGGACCTGCCGCGTCTACTTTATTAGAAGGTTTAAGGCATGCTGAAAAAGGCCCGGATGCGGTAGAAAAGGCTATTTCAGCTTACGGTGGAATGCAAATGAGTCTTCTGGAAAGAGGATTAGTATGGATTTCATTATTCATTGCATTAGCTCCAATGCTCGGGTTCCTTGGAACAGTTGTCGGAATGGTTGCTGCATTCGATAAAATCGAGGCTGCCGGAGACATCTCTCCTACCATTGTTGCCGGTGGTATCAAAGTGGCGTTATTGACTACAATTTTTGGTTTGATTTCAGCTATCGTATTGCAAATATTTTACAACTATATTGTAAGTAAAATTGATACTATTACCCATAAAATGGAAGAGAGCAGCGTGGGATTAGTTGACATTTTGGCCAAAAATAAAATATTTAAGTAAAAGCAATTTGTTGTTTTTAGAAACAATGCTTTTGTATAACTTTTTAAATATTTTAAAAAATGGTTAATTTATATAAACTTTTATCGACGAAGGGTACCCTGTTTGCCTTTGCTTTAGGATTGCTTGGTGCTGTAATTTTCTTTATCCCTGTTTTAGGTGGCTTAGATGGATTCAATGCCCTGCCTGATGCCGAGAAAAAAACAAGCAATATATTCAATCTTGGAATCCAACTGATGTTGGCTGTTTTGGCGATCTCAGTGCTGATTACCATTGTTTGGGCATTAATTCAAATGGTGATGAATCCATCTGGGGCTAAAATGGGCTTTATTTGGTTGATAGTGATTGTTGGTTTGTTTGCACTAGGTTATTTTGTACTAAATACTCCTGATAATGATGCTGTACTTGCTGATTTAAAAACCAATGGAGTAACTGCCGGTCAGAGTAAATTTATTGGTGGCGGAATTTGGTTGATGCTGCTCATGCTGGTAGGCTCACTGGCAATATTTGTATTTTCTGAGGTTAGAAATCTATTCAAATAAACAATTAAGTAAAAGTCATGGGAAAATCAAGACCATCGCCGGAAATCAATGCCAGCTCTATGGCTGATATTGCTTTCTTGCTTTTAATATTCTTTCTTGTTACGACGAATATAGTTGAAGATAAAGGTGTGTTGGTAAGATTACCACAATGGTCTGAAGAGCCACCTGAAGACTTGACTTTAAATACCAGAAACGTATTCACCGTGCTGGTAAATGGTCAGGATCAATTATTGGTAAGAGGCGAACCGGTAAAAGTGCAGGAATTGAAGCAGAAAACAAAAGAGTTTATTATGAATCCTGCTCAAAGGCCAGATCTAGCGGAATCTTCAAAGGAAGCCATTATTTCTCTTAAGAATGATCGAGCTACTCATTTTAAACAATATCTGACAGTTTATAATGAATTAAAGGCAGCATATAGCGAATTGTGGAACGAACAAGCATCCAAGCGTTTTAGAAAGGAAACAATTGATGAATGTACAAAGGAACAGCAATCAGAAATTAAAAAGGATATTCCTTTTGTAATCTCGGAAGCTGAACCTACTGCATTTGGTGACGAGAAATAAGTTGTATTTAATTTAAATTAGAGAAAAACATGGCAAAATTTGCAAAAAAGAGATCAAATACTTCTCCTGCTATATCTACAGCATCTCTACCGGATATTATATTTATCTTATTATTTTTCTTCATGGTGGTAGTAAAGCTTCGTGAGACTAATATTAAAGTGAAAGCTATTACCCCTGCAGCTACTGAACTCACCAAATTGGAGAAAAAATCACTGGTAAATACTATGTATATCGGACGGCCACTTACCCAATACCAAAATGTCTATGGTACAAAACCACGATTGCAATTAAATGATAAAATTGCTGAACTAGCCGAAATACCGATTTTCCTTGAAAGGCATAAAGTAAAAGTACCTGAGGGCCAAAGACAAGGTATTACCACTTCTATGAAAATAGATGGAGATGTAACAATGGGTTTTGTAACAGATGTAAAAACTTCGCTTAGAAAAGCAGGGCAGTTAAAATTAAACTATTCTGCTAAAAAACGTACTGAACGAAGTGGATTTTAAAAAAAAGTAAAGCACAAATCATAAAGAAGGGCTTTTTTCGGAAGGAAAAAGCCCTTCTTGTTTTAGTGGGCAGTACCAAATACTTTCCTTATTGATTCAGCCAGGTTAAGGAACTCACTTTTTTCTAATTTTAGTTTTGGAGATGCAAAATTCATATCATTCATCTCATTTATAGGGATCAGATGGATATGGGCATGAGGTACTTCTAGCCCTATTACAGTAAGGCCAATCCTAGTACATGGTATGATTTTCTTTATTGCTATCGCTACTTTTTTAGAGAAAACTATCATTTTTGCTAATTCTTCATCCTCTATGTCAAATAAATAGTCTGTTTCCTTTTTAGGTATTACTAAGGTATGGCCTTTAGCAAGTGGATTGATGTCCAGGAAAGCAAGGAACTGATCGTCTTCTGCAATTTTGTAACAGGGGATCTCTCCAGCCACAATTTTTGAAAAAATACTGGCCATATTACGAAGGCTATATTGAAATATTTATAATCTCGAATTCTATGGTTCCATTTGGGGTATTAATCCTGGCTACATCACCAATTACCTTACCGCTCAATCCCTGACCAATAGGAGAGCTGATACTTATCCTGTTTGTTTTTATGTCAGCTTCTGCTTCGGAGACCAGTCTATAAGACAATTCCTTTCCGGTCTTTTTATTCTTAATCGTCACATTAGATAATATTCCTACTTTGGAAATGTCTATTTGAGTTTCGTCAACCAATTTTACATTAGCAAGTTTTTTTTCAAGCTCATTGATTTTAAATTCAAGCATACCCTGCGCGTCTTTGGCAGCATGGTATTCTGCATTCTCTGAAAGATCGCCTTTTTCACGAGCTTCGGCTATGGCCTTAGCTATATCTCTTCTGCCATTACCTTTTAGCTCATCCAATTCAGCTTTAGCTTTTTTATAACCTTCCTGAGTCATCAATGTCAGTTCCATATGAAAATTTGTTTGATTTTAAGTATATAGAAAATAAACTGAAAAGCTTATAAGGAATCAGGTATACCAAATGCATACCAGGACGGATAAAAATTACAATATGTAATCAAATAAGCTTTCATATTTAAATACTAAGAACGTTTCCGGTATGGCCAAAAACGTTCTTAGTTGGTTTTAATTATTGACGCAAAGTTAAAGTTTTTATCTTACTGATGCAAAACTAATTGATGACGATAATGATGGTAAAATTTTTACCTTTAGTCTTCTGTTAAATTTACTTTAATGAAAACAGCTATTCATGTATTTATTTCCCTTTATTGTACGGCAGTATTAGTTGCTCAATCTATACCTCTGCCAGAGCATCCTCGCCCTGATTTTGAAAGACCACTTTGGCAAAATCTAAACGGAAAATGGGATTTTCAATTTGACAGCAGCGATGTGGGAGTGAGAGAAGGATGGTATTCCAAATCATGGGATCAATCTCAGATAACGGTGCCCTTTCCCTGGGGATCTGAATTGTCCGGAGTAAAAGATGCAGCCGATATAGGCTGGTATCAAAGAGGGATCAATGTTTCAAATGATTGGAATGGGAAAAGAGTCTTTATTGTAATTGGAGCCAGTGATTGGGCCACAGAAGCCTGGCTGGATGGGCATTATTTGGGCCGGCATCAGGGTGGTTATATGCCTTTCGAATTTGAACTTACGGAATTTATAAAATTTAATACAAATCAAAAGATAACCATAAGAGCAGATGACAAACGAAGGGATTTTACTTTATACGGCAAGCAAGGGTATGGAAATGCAAGAGGCATATGGCAAACCGTTTATCTTGAAGCCAGAGGCAAAGAATTTGTAAAGGCAGTAAAATGTATGCCGGATACGGATAGAAAAAAGGTAAGTCTTAAATTAGTATTAGCTCAGGCTAGTGTAAAACCCGTGCCATACCGGGTAGAGATTACTTCACCTTCAGGCAAAATCACTCAAACTGACACCTTTCCAATTCAGAAAATGGAGCATTCCACGGAAATCAATATTCCAAGTCCAAGACTTTGGTCATTGGATGATCCATACCTCTACCAGGTAAAATTGGTATTTGCTGAAGATGAGGTCAATACCTATTTTGGTATGAGAAAGATCTCAGTGGTAAAATTACCGGGTACGGATATACCTTATATTGGATTGAATAATAAACCGATTTATTTGCAACTGGCCCTGGATCAGTCTTACCACCCAAAGGGTTATTATACTTTTCCAAGTGATGATTTTATGAAGCAAGAAATCATAAGATCCAAATCGATAGGATTGAATGGGATTAGAATACATATAAAACCAGAACTACCGAGAAAACTGTATTGGGCTGATAAGTTGGGACTCCTAGTGATGGCGGATTTGCCTAATTCATGGGGCGAACCAGAACCACAGATGAAACAGGAAGCAGAGACTACCCTGAAAGAGTTTATCGAAAGGGATTTCAACCATCCTTCAATATTCTCATGGATAGTGTTTAATGAAACCTGGGGCCTGACTACGAAAGTAAAAGTGAATAATAAGAATGAAAGCCATTACCTGCCTGAGACGCAGAGTTGGGTTGCTTCTATGTATTACCTTGCAAAATCTCTGGATGCTTCCAGATTGGTAGAGGATAACTCCATTTGTTGTGGCCGAGGCCATACCCAGACAGACATATACAGTTGGCATGAATATTTACCTGGTTGGGAATGGGATAATCATTTAAAAAAAATAGTGGAGAATAATTTTGAAGGCAGCTCATTCCATTTCGAAGCCGGTTATAAGCAGGGCGGACAACCAAATATAAATTCAGAATGTGGTAATGTATGGGGATATGAAGGCAGTACTGGAGATGTGGATTGGAGTTATGATTACCATCGCATGATGAATTCGTTCAGGAAATACCCCAAAGTTGCGGGTTGGTTGTATACAGAGCATCATGATGTTATAAATGAATGGAATGGATATTGGAGATACGACAGATCCAATAAACACACCGGATTTGAACAGATAGTGCAAGGGATGACCATCAAGGACCTGCATTCTAAATATTATCTGACCACTGGTAATGAAATTACAAATACTGTGAATGCCGGTGATGAAATTGCCATACCCTTAACCTTGTCTGTATATGATGAATCCGACTCCAAATTAATTATTCGATCGGAATTATGGTTTACTGATCAAACCGGAAATCATCAAATGAAGTCCTCAGGTGAATCCACTGTCCTGGTTAAACCATGGGACCAAAAGGAACTTTCTCCGATGAAATATAAAATGCCTCAAATTAATGGACTGGCGTTGATTAAATTTTACCTCCTTTCAACATCAGGGGATACCCTTCACAGAAATTTCGTCCATTTTGTAGTTGAAAACGGAGGCCATGTACCCGGAACAGTAATAGAAACATGTAAACCCGATGAGCATTCAAATCAGAAATGGAGTATTAAATATTGGTCTGTACTAAATGGACTTAAAGTAAACGGTACCGGCAGAGGGTATTTTGAATATAAAATACCTGTTAAAAATAATTGGAAACCTGGTGATATAAAAGATTCTTATGTAGTAATGGAACTCTCCGCTAAAGAATTATTTGATAAAGACAAAGATGAAACATTTGTTCAAAATCAAAATTATATGCTGGGATCCAGGGTTTCCCCTTCAAAAAATCCAAATGCGTATCCTATGACAGATGACCAGAAATATTCTTCCCAAGTCAAATTGAGTATCAATAATACGGTGGTTAAGCAAATGACACTGGAAGATGATCCGGCCGATCACCAGGGCATTCTTTCCTGGCATGCACAATTAAAAGACCGCAAACTAAGAGAAGCCGGATCGTATGGCTATCTGATCAAAGTGCCCATTTCTAAATCGGAAGTAAGTAAAGCTAAGAAACAAGGATTTTTGACATTAAAACTGGAATGTGTAGACGGTGGAGGAATAGCAGTGTACGGATCAAGATTTGGAAAGTATCCGGTAGATATTAATTGGGTATTAAATATGAAAAAATAAAAAAGGCTTTGAATCAATTGACTCAAAGCCTGCTATTCTATTCTAGAGAACAATAAAATAGTATTATTTACTAATCATCTGCTTCTACGCTTAGATCCAATTCTTCCACAGGTGCATCCAGGGTATCGTCGCCGTCTTCATCATCAAAATCCCTTGATGATTTGCCTTTGGTCTTTTTAGTAGGACCTTTTTTCAATGTCTTTCCTTCGGCTGCCCTCCTGAGTACTCTTTCATCAGGGGCCACGGTATTGATATCGGGCACCATGGTAGCTTGTTCAATATGTTTTGCCTCAATACTCTTAGTCGCATGAGGTACGAGCAACAGTCTTTTCTTGTCAATGAGATTGCCGGTAATGATGCAGATACCGTATGTCTTATTTTCAATTCTTATCAGGGCATTTTCAAGATTCTGAATAAACTGTCTTTGACGAATAGCCATATTGTTTAATAATTCTACTTCGGAATGTATGCTACTGTCATCAAACCAATCCGAACCCTGAACATCAGAGTTGTTTTCATTCATTTCTACAATTTGCTCTTGCAGGTAATTTAATTCCTTTCGTGCCGCAGTTAGTTTTTCATCAATCAATAACTTGAATTCAGCAAGTTCTGTGTCTGAATATCTCGTTTTGCCATTGGTGGGAGGGGGAGTTTCAGTTTTTGTAGTTGATTTTGTCACTGGTTTCTTATTTTCGAGAATTGGTGAAATTTTAGCTTTTACAGTTGCGATGGTTTTCTGAGTTTCGGGTTTTTTATCAATAGTTGGCTTACTTGTTTTATTAACCTCCGGCTCTTTTGCTGAAGGCTTTTTTGATGCCGTCTTAGCACTTATCACCTTTTCGGAATTTGGGGCCTTAGTTGTTGGCTTTGCTATGGTCTGGCCTTTTGCTTTGCCAGCCTTTACAACAGGTTTAGCCTTAGAAGGTGCGACAGGCTTTGGACTATTTTTTTTAGCTTGCGTCGTAGCTTTTTTTTGAACTGGCTTTTTTTTGTCATTCTTAGCCATAAGCGATTGATTTACAAGTGATAAAAAATTATTTTTTTCTTTATTCCATCAGATTTCAGGCGGCAAATATAAGGAATATTTCAGGTCGAAACATTATTTTTCTGACCGCGGATATTTAGGATAAATGTAAAAGTACTCAAAGAGATATATAGGTACAATTAGTTGAATTAAAAATGAAGTGGTATTGAACAGGTATTCATTTTAAGGTTAATTTCGTGCCTATGCCTGAATTAGTACATCTTCATTGCCATTCACAGTATTCCCTATTAGACGGTGCCTGTGATATTGCGGGCATGATGGAAAAAATAAAAAAAGATGGTCAACCCGGGATAGCTCTTACTGATCATGGAAATATGTTTGGAGCATTCAATTTTGTAAATGAAGCGAACAAGAGAGGTTTAAAAGCTATAGTGGGCTGTGAGTTTTATATGGTAGCTGATCGGCATAAACAAGCTTTTTCTAAAGTAAAAGGAGAGAAAGATGAACGGTACCATCAATTACTGCTGGCGAAAAATCAAAGTGGATATCAAAATCTTTCCAAACTTTGTTCTCTCGGATATATTGAAGGTTCATATGGCAAATACCCGCGAATAGATAAAGAACTGATACTTAAATATCATGAAGGGTTGATTGCCACATCCTGTTGTGTGGGCGCCGAAATACCTCAGGCTATATTACAAGGAAAATTGGAAGAAGCAGAAAGATTGGTCAAGTGGTGGAAAGATCTTTTCGGTGATGATTTTTATATTGAACTGCAGGATCATGGGATCGAAAATCTGGATGACAGCGGCCTGAGCCAACATGATTTGAATAAAATATTGATTGGTTTTGCTAAAAAGTTTGATATAAAAACCATTGCTACCAATGATGTGCATTACCTCGAAGAGGATGATTGGGAACCTCACGATATATTGCTTTGTGTAAATACAAATTCCAAATTACTGGAACCGGAAAGGTTCAAGTTTCCAAAGAAAAATTTTTACCTGAAAACACAGCAAGAGATGAATGCTCTCTTTGCACACGTACCCCAGGCCCTGGATAATACTATTGAAGTGTTGTCCAAAATTGAGACCCCTAAGCTTAAAAGAGACATCATATTGCCCAATTTTCCAATACCTGTGGAGTATAAATCACAGGATGAATACCTAAGAGCGCTGGTATTTGAAGGTGCAAAACGATGTTATGGTGAATTAAATGCCATCGTGATTGAAAGGATAGAGTTTGAATTGAAAGTAATCACTGAAATGAAATTTTCAGGATATTTTCTCATAGTACAGGATTTCATTAAAGCGGCAAGGAAGATAGGTGTGCGGGTAGGTCCCGGGCGTGGAAGTGCTGCCGGATCGGTAGTGGCCTATTGCCTTAATATTACGGGATTGGACCCGATAAAATATAACTTGCTTTTCGAGCGGTTTCTCAATCCCCAGCGTGTCTCCATGCCGGATATGGACATAGATTTTGATGATGAAGGCAGGCAGAAAGTAATAGACTATGTAGTAGATAAATACGGTAAGGATCAAGTGGCCCAGATCGTTACGTTTTCTACTATGGCTGCCAAATCATCTATTCGTGATGTGGGAAGGGTACTGGATTATCCATTGTCAGAGACAGACCAAATAGCTAAGATGGTGCCCTTAAGGCCCAAAGTGCATCTTGCCGATTTATTAAATAAAGAAGAAGGGGTATTAAAATCAGAGTACTCATCTGATGAAATGGTAAGCATCAATAAGCTGCGGGAAATCAAAAGGGGAAAAGACCAGGCGGGTACAGTGCTATCTCTTGCTGAAAGATTGGAAGGAAGTGTGCGTAATACCGGTATACATGCTGCAGGTATCATCATTGCACCCGATGCTATAGATAAAATCATTCCTGTCTTTACTTCAAAAGAAACAGAGCTGTTGGTGACTCAGTTTGAAGGGTCACTGGTAGAAGAAGCAGGTATGCTTAAAATGGATTTTCTTGGTTTGCGTACACTATCTATCCTGAATGACGCATTAAAATTAATTGAAGAGACCACCGGCGAAAAAATAGATCTGGACAATATACCCCTGGATGATTCACTTACTTTTGAGTTATTTCAAAAAGGTGAAATGGTGGGGATTTTTCAGTTTGAATCAGAGGGGATGCAAAAATATCTTCGTGACCTGAAACCGGAAAATGTAGAAGACCTGATCGCTATGAATGCCCTATACAGACCTGGTCCAATGGATAATATTCCAACCTTTATTAAAAGAAAAATGGGACAGGAGAAGGTAGAATATCCTCATGATAAGCTTTCTGAATTATTAAAGCCTACCTATGGAATATTAGTATACCAGGAACAAATCATGCAGACAGCACAAATCATGGCTGGCTACACGCTGGCCAGTGCAGATATGCTGAGAAGGGCCATGGGAAAGAAAAAACACGAAGAGATGCAAAAACACCGGGCTATGTTTGTGGAGGGCTCTGTGAAAAATGGAGTAGATGAAAACAAAGCCGAGGAAGTATTTGAATTAATGGCCCGGTTTGCCGATTATGGATTTAATAGATCACATGCCGCCGCATATTCCATTTTGGCTTTTCAAACAGCGTATTTAAAAGCCAGGTATCCGTCTCAGTTTATGGCTGCTGTGCTTACTCACAATAAAAGCGATATCACTAAACTGGAGTTTTATTTACAGGAAACCCGAAGGATGGGTATCGAAGTGTTGGGCCCGGATATAAATGAAAGTGGGCTAAACTTTACTGTGAAAGACAATCGGATCCGATTTGGCCTCTCTGCATTAAAAGGTGTAGGAGAAGGCCCTGTGGATGATATCTTAAATGAAAGGAAAGCAAATGGTCCATATACCAGTATATTCAATATCACCTCAAGATTAAACCTGCGTACGGTCAATAAAAAAAGTATTGAGGCTTTGGTATTGGGTGGAGCGTTGGACTCATTAAATCCGGATGTGGACAGAGCTGCGTATTTTGTTCCCACGGACAGACACGATAGCTATATAGAGCATGCCTTACGAACGGGCAGTGCATGGCAGGAAATGAAAAACAGAAATACCATGTCTCTCTTCAGTGTAGAGGAGGAAAGTGCCACCATTCCTGAAATACCATTCCCTAAACATCAACCCTGGAGCCTCGTAGAGAGGTTGAATAAAGAAAAAGAGGTGACTGGTATTTATATCTCTGCACATCCTCTTGATGAGTTCAGATACATTATTGAAAATTTCACGACTTGTTCTTTATCAAATGTAGGCCTGATAAAAGACCAGCCTCTCAAGCTAGCCGGTATAGTGGCTAAGGCGGAGCATAAGATCAGTAAAAAAGGTACAGGCTATGGATCTTTTGTATTAGAGGATTATGGTGGAAGTTTTGAATTTCCATTATTTAGTGAAGATTATATGGATTTTAAAAACAGATTGGAAGTAGGTCAAATGGTATTGGTAAAAGCGACCAATATGTCTTTGCGGGATGGTACTACCCGGTTTAAAATCTCAGCTGTCCAGCAGTTGGCCACTGCAGGCTCCAATATAGCAGAAAGCATAACCATTAAAATGCCGCTTCATCAGATCAATGCAGATAAAGTAAACTATTTGCAATCCATGATCGCCAATCATAAAGGAAATGTGAATCTCAAAGTGGTTTTGCTGGATGCCATCACGGCTAATTATCTTTATTTGAAATCAGATGAACATAAAATAGAAGTGAATAATAAATTGCTGCATGAGCTCACCACCTTGGGCTTTGATTACAAGCTCAATTGAAAATGAATTTAGATGCAGCAGGTACCTTTTGTAAAATGACAGAGGTAATATAAAGTCTTCCTACTTTTCGGTCTTTTAAAAAAAATAGCCTGACTTTTTTCAAAGCCAGGCTATGATCGTATCCAGATTTATAATAAATTTCTTTACTCCGTTTTTAAGAACTTTACCACCTTGGTTCTTTTGTCTTCGTCTTCCACTCGTAGCAGATAAAATCCGGATTGTAAGTGTGTAACATTTAACCGGTTTGAAGTATGCTTGGTTACCAAAGTACTATGTACTCTGCCTTGTAAATCCAATATAGCAGTTTTGGCAGAACCACTTAATCCGGTGATTTCAAAGTTTAACCAGGTACTTACCGGATTGGGATATACTTTGGTATCAAACTCACCTGCGTAATAGGTTCCCGATTCTGAATAGATGGTCGCCGTACCGGGAGTTATTTTGAGGTTATAACAGGAGGTGGCATTATTGGAGCCATTCCATCCGTAGATTCTTACATAGTAGGTACCTGCTGCCAAAGTCAAATTTGCAGATTCATTGCTGACACCGGCATTTTGTGATAAGGCTATAGTACTTCCACTGGCATTATATATCCTCATATCGTAATCGGCAACCAATCCGCTAAGTAAGATATTAAGACTACCCCCTGCATTTACTACAAATCGAAAATAATCATTATCTCCGGCAGGACTGATTTTGCCCAATACAGTGGTATTCATAGTAATAGTTGCAGCGGTGGCAAGAGTTTCATTCGCTACCAGATCGCTTGTGCCAGGACAGGTATTATTAGCAGGAGCTGTGGTGGTAAACTGTGATGTAGTATAGCCTGAAGATGCAGCACTACAATTTGTTTTCACCCTCCAGTCATATAAAGTGTTGGATACTAACCCGGATAAATTAAATGAAGTAGTAGTTAAAGCTGCAGCTGCCACCAACCAGGTAGTGGAACTGTTGGCTTTATACTCTAGTGTATAATTTATAGCACCGGATACTGCAGCCCATGAAACCGTTGCTCCACTGGAAGTTAAATTGGTTGACAAAAGTGAAGCGGGTGCTGCACAAGTAACAGGGGTGGATGTAAGAGTGGTAAATGAACTTTGTGTGTATACACTTGTAATAGTACTGCAATTTGTTTTGACTCTTACATTATAAGTAGTTGCTGCAATCAGTCCACTCAAATTAGCTGATGTGGTAGCGGTAGTTGATAATACAGTCCAGGTAGAAGCAGTGGATGTCTTTAACTCTACGGTATAATTTACTGCACCACTTACTGCCGGCCATGAAACAGTGGCGGTTGTAATAGCAATGGATGAAGCTGTGACAGATGCAGGCGCATTGCAGGTGGCACCTCCCGTGGTAGTAAATTGAGCTTGAGAGTAGGCACTAGATCCGCTAGAACAATTTGTTTTAATACGCCAATCGTAGGTAGTAGCAGATGTCAAGCCTGATATGTTCACTGCTGTCGCTGTAGTGGTACCCAATGATATCCATGAAGTCGAAGCCGCAGTTTTAATTTCTATTGTGTAATTAAATACTCCTGATACAGCAGACCAACTGATGGTAGCAGTTGTACTAGCCACATTCGAGCTTATCAGATTTGTCGGTGCAGCACATACCGAAGCTGCTGTCGTATTAAAGGCAGAGGCAGTGTAAGCTGTACTTGTAGACGAACAATTTGCCCGTACCTGCCATGAATAAGCAGTGCTTGACACTAAACCGGTGAGTGATGCAGATGTATTGGTAGTATTGGCTAAAGTATTCCAGGTAGTAGCAGCAGTGGTTTTATATTGGACAGTGTAATTTACTGCACCTGACACAGCTGCCCAGCTTACAGTAGCTGATGAAGAAGTGATAGCTGAGGCACTCAAGCCACTGGGTGCAGAAGCACATGCGGTGGATACGGTGCTGGTGGTAAATGAAGCCTGTGTAAATGCAGTGTTAGTGGTAGCACAATTTGTTCTTACTTGCCATTGATATGCTGTTCCAGCAACCAATCCGGTAAGACTTATGGATGTTGCAGTTGTTGCCGAAGCCAATGTAATCCAGGTAGTGGAAGCTGCAGTTTTATATTGAACAGTATAGGAAACCGCTCCGGAGGCAGCTGCCCAGGATAATGTCGCTGAAGTAGTGGCTACATTAGTAGTAGTCAACCCAGTTGGTGAGGCACAAGTAGCTCCTGTACATGCAACCGCACAGGCAGCGGCATTGACTCTATTGGTGATGAGTGCTTTCGGCTGAGGTCCAAAACCATTTGCGTAATTAATTCCAATGCTGGTAAGGTGGCAATAAGACATGATGGTACCACCATTAGTAGGAGTAGGACCTGCGCTACAACTTCCTTCTGGAGTGGCACATCCATCTATTGCTCCACCTGTCCAAGAGCAGGCATGAGTATGGGGTGAACCGAGATTGTGTCCAAGCTCGTGGGTGATTACTTCAGTAGACCAACTGTATGTAGGAGTAGAAATATTGGAATTATAAGTTGCCGAAATTTCGGCGTAACTGTAAGGACCTGAGGCTTGAGAAGAGCCATAAGGTGAGCACAATACATTCACCCAGGCTATACCAGACCAACCACCTGATGTCTTTAGTCTCACCAATTGGGCAAGGTTACCATTTATATTATTTTGTTTAGCTCTTCCAAAATCGGTGAGTGCACTTGAAGCGCTGGCACTATAAGGCTCAGGTGTGGTCCATACTTGAATTTGAGACATTCTTACGTTTATGCCATCTCTGCGGTATAATTCAGCTACTACGTTGAAAATACCAGTTATGTAATCAGTCGCTTGCTGAGTACCGCCTTTATTAGTGTATACGCTATTTCCTAATTCAAAGTAAATATTTACACATCCTCCCACTACACGACTTTCCAGTTTTTTTACATTGACCAGTTGTGATTCTTTGGTATACGTAGGCAATTCTTCAGCAAGGCAGTTTATTTCAGGGCCTTCGGCTTTCGTGGCATCAAATACCAGGAAAGAATTGCTGCGCAATGAAGAAGACCTGCCTATTACCAACTTTGATCCATCACCGGTGTTGATAACTCCGGCTACTTCATTATCAAACATGGTAATGGCAACTACGGAAGAGGGTTGTCCTTCTATTACCCCATGATAATAAAGTCCTGGTTTGTAATCAACCGATTTTTCTTTATCCGTATTTACAAAAAAACCATCAGCAAAAATTTCACTTTTTTCTAATCGGAGTGAGAGAGGCTCATCCATGGCAGGAAAAGAAATAGTAAGCGTTTTATAATCTGAAGATTTTAAGTGTTGGTACATTTCCTGGTTGTATTCCAGTACAGCCATGGGATATTTGGATCTCAACCCATTTATTTTTGACTCCTGTACTTTATCCCTTTTAAACAGAGGAACTGCTATGGATTGAGCTTGAATACCGGTCAGAAGAGAAGAGCAGGCAAATAGTGTGGCAATAAAAAGTTTACTACTTCGTGTAAGCATTACGTTTAATTTTTAGGTTTCGTTTAATTCGTTTAAGCTTCAGTTATTACGTTGATTGTGTAATTTTTATTTTTGTTTTATTTTTTTTAACATTTATTGTGCGAATATAAATTTTAATTAATTGATTTTCAACGATTTAATCTTTATAATCAAAATTAACATTACATTTTTTTTTAACTATTTATAAGCAATTAGGATTTAAAACGTAAAAGATTATAAATTAATATCATATGCTATAAATTCCACTTCCATCTTCCACATAAAAAATGAAATTGATTTAAAAAGCATTTGATTTTAGGGGGATCAGTTTCACTTTCAAATTATATGCCACAGCAAAAAATTAGTATAAATGTTATAGTATAAAGAAACGGAAATGAGTTTTTTGGTTTATACTTGTAAATGCATATAAGAGCAATAAACTTACACGACCTGGATTCATTGCTGCCTTTATTTGATGCATACAGGCAGTTTTATAGACAAGAATCGGATCTGATTGGGGCAAAGGAATTTTTATACAACAGAGTTGTGAATAATGAAGCCATTGTATTTGGTGCATTTGTAGATGATCAGATTGTGGGTTTTACATTATTGTATCCCCTGTTTTCATCTGTGCGTATGAAGCCCATTTTTTTATTGAATGATTTATTCGTACATCCTGATGTACGAAACAAAGCGATCGGTAAAAACTTATTGTATCATGTACAGGAGTATGCCAAATCAAAAAAATATGCCGGTGTATTACTGGAAACGGAAAAGACAAATGATATTGGCAATCATCTCTATCCAGCTATGGGTTTTCAACTTGAATCAGAAACTAATTTCTATTTTTGGAAGAATATCAGTTCTTAAACCCGACAAATAATGCTTACCAGTCAAAAATATAAATTTTCCATAGATGAGGACATCACTTGGCTCAATGGTTCTTATATGTCACCTCAGCTCAAAGAAGTTGAGAATGCCGGAATTGCAGCGTTGAAAAGAAAATCAAACCCCTGGACCATACCCGCACAGGATTTTTTTAATGAAGTGGAGGAAGTAAAAAAAATATTTGCAAGATTAATTAATGTACCAGACCCTTCGAGAATAGCCATTATCCCGTCTGTATCCTATGGTATAGCCAATGTGGCCCGGAATATTAAATTTGAAAAAGGAGACGAGATCCTTTTAGTAGATCAGCTGTTTCCCAGTAATTATTTTATCTGGAAAAAGATAGCGGACCAAAATGGATTAAAATTAAAGATTATAAAAGCCCCTGACACCTTAACTCACAGAGGACAAAAATGGAATGAGGAAATACTTAAAGCCATACAAACAAATACTAAAGTCATTTCACTGGAGCATTGCCACTGGGCCGATGGTACTCGATTTGATTTGCAGGCCATTCGTGAAGCAACGCGCAGAGCAGGGGCACTGATGATCGTTGATGGTACCCAATCCGTAGGAGCATTTCCTTATGATCAAGATCGATTTAAAGCAGATGCACTCATTGTAGCTGGTTACAAATGGCTGCTGGGGCCGTATTCAATCGGAATGGCATACTATAGTGAGTATTTTGATCATGGTGATCCAATTGAACATAATTGGATCAATAAGGTAAATAGTGAAGTTTTTGAAAAATTGACAGAGTACGAAGAATCATTTAAGCCTGGGGCTGCCAGATACAGCATGGGTGAACAATCTCAATTTATACAAGCGCCCATGCTTAAAACCGCGTTGACCCAATTAGTGGAATGGGGTCAAGACAATATTCAGGCGTACACGGGAGAATTGATTAAATCAGTACTTCCCATTTTGAATGAAAAAAATATTTGGATAGAAGACGAAGACTATCGTGGAAATCATCTTTTTGGCTTAAGACCAAACTATAAAATCGATAGTAACCTGAAGAATAGATTGATTGAAAATAAAGTTTACGTATCCTATAGATCGGATGTCATCCGGGTATCGCCCAACGTGTATAATACATCGGTCGATTTACAGAAGCTGGCCGCACTGCTTTAATTCAATGAGGATGTAGAAATAGATAAATATATTTAATTTTCGATTGCTCTTTTTTAATTAAACTAATTATTTTTTAATGGAGAGATTAAAAAGTAGTTCTCGGCAATTGCAAGCAGCAGCTATTGGATTACTATTTGTATGTATTGGGTTTATGGCAAAAGTATTTTATCGGGAATATATGTATTCACACCATATCAATGACTTTGGTATTGCGGATTGGCTTCCAAGTTTTTTCTATGTCATGGGTTTTTCGTATCTTTTGATGGTAAGTCAGGTTACTGGACCACTATTGATAACCGTAATAGTAACTATTGCCTCTATTTTGTTTGAAATTAAACAATGCTTTACATCGGGTAAATTTGACTGGCCAGACACACTGACCTCCCTGGCTGGAGGTATCATAACAGTCCTACTTTATACTCTGATGAATAGTCGCAAAAGATATTAAGTTGGTGCAATCCAATAGCATAAATAGATATTGAAATTTATATGATTAATTAACAATTCACGGATCAGGTAAGCCAGATAATTTTATATGCAAGGTCTGCTTTGAAATAGTTATTGGCTATTAAAAGCTTTATATACCATTTTCATTACATAGTTATTCTGTTTTTTGTCTTATTTTGCAGGAACAATATCATTTATAAAATTATGTTTTCCAAGGCGTGCGAATATGCTATCCGATCCTGTATTTATATAGCTTCTGTTTCCATACAAGGGAAAAGGGTAGGATTGATCGATGTAGCTGAGAAAATTCAATCTCCTGAGGCTTTTACATACAAAATATTGCAAAAATTGGTAAAGGAGGGTATTGTTAGATCCGTAAAAGGACCCGGTGGGGGCTTTGAGATTCAGGTAAATGAATTGGGAAAAATATCCTTATTGCATATTATAGAATCTATAGACGGTGAGGTATTAAATCAATGCAGCCTGGGTCTTTCCGATTGTTCCGAAAAAAACCCGTGTCCTTTCCATAGTCGGTACAAACCTATAAAGGATAAATTATTAGCAACATTTAGCCATACAACAATGAAGGACCTTACTCAAAACTATATTAATAATGGATCTTTTTTGAAATTATAAGTGCTTTCATTATTATGTTGCGTATATCTCCTTATTCGTATTCAATTAATGCTTTGGCACGAATTGGGTTAATTATTTTTATCGTTTTATTCTGATATGAAATTATTTTTTCATTCTCCAGATCTTTCAATAGATGAATCATATTTGAAAGAGTGAGCTGTGATAAACCGGCCAAATGTGTTAAATTTATTTCAATGCAATAGGGCATTTGCTCATTTGAGTTACAAAACCGATCTGACAGGTAGAATAAACAATAAAGTAGCCGGCCTTTCATATTACAATGGGTGAGGTGAAATAAAAAGCTCTGAGATTCGAGATTTAATACGGCAAGGTGTTGCATTAAAGACATTACAAAATGAGGGTCTTTTAATAAAACCGATTTAAAGTCTTCGATGTCTATAATACATACCTCTGAATCCTCCATTGCAAAAGCATAGGTGAGGTGATTTGGATGATACATGATGTCTGATATAGCTATAAAATCTACGGGTTTTCTAAACGCCGTGATTAGTTCTTTACCGCTATCCAAAACCTTACTTTCCTTTACTCTCCCTTTTTGTAAACAAAATAATCCCTGAATTTTATTCCCCGGTTTAAACAAATATTCTCCTTTTTTATATTTGACAACAGTTCTGTTAATATTGATAGACTCCAGGATTTCATCAGATAAGCCGATCAATAGTGATTTTTTTCTCTTTTCACAGTTTACACAATTAT
Organism: Saprospiraceae bacterium; assembly: GCA_044227925.1. GTDB lineage: Bacteria > Bacteroidota > Bacteroidia > Chitinophagales > Saprospiraceae > JADJLQ01. The sequence goes on from JBGAVW010000001.1 coordinate 176,290, forward strand.
TTTGATGCTTCGCATCTTCGACATAATAAAATGAATCCGGGCCTAAATAACACATGGATAGGGCGAATGTATTGCAAGAACTAAATAGTAAAGAATGCTACCAATCACATTGACTTCTGATTTTCGTCATGAAATAAGGGGTATTTTTAGGTATTCAACTCACAAGAGTAACTATCGCAAAATTTTTCCTCCCTGGCTTCTTCATCCATATGTACAAAATTAAATGCTTTTACTGCTTTTATGCGCCGGTGGTATTCTTGTTGATCTATTGCTTCATAAGGCATTTGAGCAAAAGCACCTTTGTCCACAGCAGGAAGAAAACTGATGGATTTGAGATCGTATTTATTGTATTCCAGCACATCTTTGAGCATTCCTTTTTCTTCCGCTTTAAAAGTTACGGTGCATGACACTTGATTATCTGACCAATATCGCTGAAGAAAGACCACCAAAGCCACTTGTTCCCATATAGATATTTGTTTTAAATTTTTACCTTCATTGTGCACAGGAAACTCTACTACCACAGAACTCGGATCTACTAAATCAGCCTCAATTGGATAGCCTGCCTCAAATAGAGAATTGATCAATTTTGAATTCTTGGCCACCCTTACTCTTCTGATATAATACTCATAAGCAGGAAAATGGCATCCCGGATTTACTCCTGCCAATAAGCTCACAGTACCACTTGGTTTTATACTGGTTGTTTTTAAGCTTCTTGGAACACATAACCATGATGAATAAATCTGATCCCAGCGTTGGATTTCTGAATACCCATTTGTTAACCAATTTCTAAGTGTTTCCAGACTGTGTTTTGCCAGAAAATTAGTGACTCCGGAGACAGAGGTTCCTATACGGCGATTTCTTTTTTGTACCCGATTAGTTTCATGCCAGGTGGTGTTTATTAACGTAGCAGTTTTACCTAATAGATATGCAAATTTCAGGGTTCGCATAAAATCCGCATACGATTCTGCTCTGAAAGGAAAAGTTTCGACCAGGCAGCAAAGCTCATAAGATTCTAATGTTTGTTCGCCGCAGGGATTGGTACCTTTTGCTCTATGATCTTTAAAATCTGGTTGGTCGCACATGCGGGAATAGTTTCTGATATTATCCATGAACAGATAACCAGGTTCTCCATTCACGGCAGTTTGCTCTACAAGGGTGGAAAAATCAGATTCATTATTTACTAATACACTGTTGTTCGAAGCCCATCCCCAATAGGATCGTTGAGCGTTTGTACCGGTATATTTTTTACTCTCTGTGTCCCATCTATAATCTTTCAGCTTCATGTATTCTCCATTCTCCGGATCACCTATAGAAATCTGCGCCGTGCGTCTTACATTGCCAGCAATCACACATAGTCCTATCAGATTCATGATATCGGTGATCACGGTGATGGATATTCTTTTACCATCATATTGATTTAATAAATCCCTCAATGTTTTATGCATTTCTTTCAATGGCTCCGGACCACTGGAAACACCTCCAAATCCCTTAATTGGAAGGCCTGCCTCTCTTATGTGGTAGTACTCAAAATGGACCTCTGGTTGTTTTTTTGAAGTATCAAAATGGGCATTAAAGTAGGATGCTAATAGTAACTGAAGACTTTTTACCCACCCTTCCCGGGTATCTGGTATTTCATAGGTATAGGTTTGCCTGCTTTCCGGTGTATGGATCTGTATAGAATCTGCGCCTAATACATCAAATCCAACGCCAACACCTACCATGCTCATATCCATCATGAACAAAAATGGTTTTATTGCTTCGGTCAGGCTTTCTGATAATTTTTCTGTAGATACAAATGCACAATTGAATAGTGCCTGACCAATATGTTTTTTATGTATAATTTCAGTTCCCAAAGCCCATAGCATCCGACCTGGTGGTAAAAATTTCATGTTAAATATTCTATCGTACATTTCCTGCGCCGATCGTTGCGCTTTATTTTCATTCCAGCCCAATTCATGATATACAATATGGTCTTTCTGAAGGCTATACGCACCTTCCACCACTCGTCTTACTGTCTCAAACCATTCTTCATTTTCTCCATTTGATTTTAATCTGGAGTAGGTTCGATAGTAAGTGAATAGCCCTAGCCCATTAAATCCAAAGGGTGGCTGAATGCCTTTGTATGAATACACAAAGGCATCTTGTAAAGTAAATGATAACATGTTGTAGTAGTTTTATATTATTTGAGACTTATTTCCCTTTTTAATAGACTGGCTCTATAGTTTGTTCAGGTATATATTTTTCAATATTGGTTGATTCTTGCTCTTTGTTTTTAGAAGTTTTTTTAATATATTTTGCCCGGGTCACGACAAACCATGCCAGAGGTAAAACACCTCCGAAATAAAATACAGATGCACCTATGGCTCTCATCCAGGTCAGTTTTTCAAAAATGCCTCCTTCGATAAAATGATGCGATCGGCCAAACCAAAGCCCTTTTTCTACCACTGCTTTAAACTGGATGGCACCAGCTGGAAACAGATCCATGACCACCATGAGCATGAGGCCAATATTAATACTCCAAAATGAAAAACGCAGTACTTTCAAATTCCAATGATCAGGGTCCACAAGTAACCTGGTTGCAAATAGTAGAGCAGCCAAAGAAATATTTCCATATACTCCCATCAATGCTGCGTGAGCGTGATTAATAGTAAGGTAGGTACCATGCTCAAAATAATTCATGATAGGCAGATTAACTATAATCCCTAATACTCCGGCACCAAAGAAATTCCAGAAATTGACGGCAACCAAAAAAAGAAATACAATAGGAAACCCAAAATCTTTTAATTCTTTGTGCTCTACATTGCCAACCGCAATTTTGGGCAAGTTTTTAAACCTCCAGGCTTCTACTGTCAATAAAATTAATGGAACAAATTGGAGTGTGGAAAATACAGAGCCCAAAGCCATGGTCGCCACCGGTTTTGCATTCCAGTAAAAATTATGTGATATTCCCAATAGGCCTGTACCTAAAAATAATAATGTTGCAAAATATACCACCCTGATGGCTGCTTGTTTACTTACCAATCCCATCAAGACCATTAAATAACTCACAATGACGGTGATGAATACTTCAAAAAAAGCTTCTACCCACATGTGTACTACCATCCATCTCCAGAAATCGGCAATTACAAAATTGGTTTCTGGTTTTGCAATAAACCCGGATAAAAACAATAATGGAATGCCTACCACGCTATATAATATCCAATTGGGTAAATTCCAGTGTTGACCTTTAGTGAGTGCCGGTTTAATACCTCTATATACAATCACTAACCATACGACAAATATTACCATCAGCAGTATTTGATAGACTTTACCGAAATCCACAAACTCCCAACCTTGACTTCCCCAGAAACGCCAATACGTTCCCAGTAAACCCAGTGGCCCCATTACCATGCCGGTAAGTGAGCCCGCCACTAATAAAAATAATAAAATAAACAGGGTGTTGACCAAAGGTAACTGCCATTTGGGTTCCCTCTTAGATAAAATAGGTAATATAAATATGGAAGACGCAATCCAACATGTTGAAATCCAATACAAAGCCAGCATCAAATGCCAGCTTCGTGGAATGGTTACCGGCAATTGCTGAGTTAAATGTATTCCAAAATAGTCTAAGAAATGAATAAAGTCATTTATTGTAATGATGCCACTGGTCACTTGTACTACAAATAATATTGCAGCAACTAAAAAAAATTTATAAGTAGCACGCTGAGTCCGGTTAGGTGTAAATGATCGAACTTTATCTGCAGTAAACAAATCCTTGGTTGCAGGCTGGAAAAATTTGTTAGGAAGTTGGTTATACTGTCCAATAAAATACAATACCACCCCACAAGCCAATACAAATCCAAGTAAACCAAGTACACTCCATAATATCACAGGAGAAGTAGGGGTATTGCCCGAATCAGGATCAAAAGGCCAATTATGAGTATAACTGAAGGATTCTCCTGGCCTTGATGTCACGCAGACCCATGCACCCCAATAGAAAAAATCAGATAATGCTTCCACCTCTGCAGGATCTTTTATATAGCCCTGCGGTAAAAAAGCCCGATCGCTGGAATTAGTAAAAAAGAGGTCATTATAATATGATCTTAGTTTTATCACGGCATCTGCTTTCGCCTCATTTAATACTATACTTGTATTTCTTTCATCATAGGTATTTTGTTTTAATTCGGTCTGAGTCTTTTTATTTATTACGGACAGTTCGGCATCAGTTGGGGTGTTGCCCGTTTCTTTTTGAACCTGGATTGCATAATAATTATTTACATTCTTTGTGATCTGGTTCAAGGCTTCAGCAGTGAAGTCAGGTCCTCGTTGTGCACCATCACCAAAAAAACTTCCATATTCCATAAGATTATATTTATGAAATACTTCTTGTCCCTTGAGCAATTTTTCTTTCGAAATCAATATTTGATGTTGGGTATTCGTAAACTGCTCAAAGGGTGGTGCATCCTGGTATGTCTGTAAACCTATTAACCCTACACCCAATACACTAATGACGAAAATAAATACCAATGGTCCCCACCAGTTTTTGGTATTCATAAAATAACTGATACTTTTTGAGGCTTCGTGCTGCCCATTATTATTTGAATTCATTTTGAAAAAGTTATTGTTTTTATTAAAATTCAGTTCTTATTAAAAGGATATTCCAGTATGTACTGCCAATACCTGGGTGAAACTCTCTTTCTTTTCCGGTCCCCACCTGGCGGGAAATACGATTTCAAAAAACCAATTCATTGATTGGTTGATCTTGAAGGCTTTATTAATCAGGGGCGTGAACCCAAACTGATCGTTTTCTAATTCAAATGCCGCCCGCAACCCTATCGTAAAGCCGCCGCCAGCCGAATAGAGTATTCCCGGGTGCCATAAACTGGTCAGTTTGTAAGGCGACCTGGTATCATTTATACTCGGTTTTATAAATGCCACCCATTCAAAATCAATTGCCCATGGAGATGTGGAGTTTTTTATAGTGATGCCCATTGGAAATCCTAAAGAATAAAATTCCTGTTCGTTGATGGTCGATATTTTATTTTGCTTCCATGAGGCAATTGGTTGTACTATTCCTATATGACCTCCTATTCCCGGTAAGTTGGTTGAATCTGGCCTGGCCTCCGTAGCGGATAGGAAGAGAAATAAAACCAGGCATTGGATCAGCTTGTGAAAGCGAAAGTATTTCATTTTTTTATATTAAATTGGTTTAGATACAATCTCAGAAAGTATCAAATTTATTTCTATACCGGAGAACTAACTATGCTGTATAGGTATGTGTAAAATAGTATTACAACATAAATCAAATAAGCAGAAAGGCACTGAATAGGTTACCTTTTTCCTGCAAATATTCATTATTAAATTTCCTGGGCTTATTACTGCGTCTCAAGTACTCTTTTTAAATGGCTTTCATTTGTAATCCAGATGTTCCTTTTTTCGGTTCTGATTAATTTTTCCTGACAAAAGGCAGCCAGTGTGCGGATTACATTGGCAGTATTCATATTGGCATAGGATGCAAGATCGGTTCTGGTAAGTTTTAAAATGAGTGCACCGCTGGTATCTACTCCGTAATTTGTAAGAATATGCAGAAGAATAAAGGCCAACCTTCCTCGTAAATTTTTTGTAACTAAATAAAATAACTGCGCTTGAATTAATTCCGATTTTTGAATAAGTAATTCACAAATCAATTTCGATAACACCGTGTCCTGTATAATTTGCTTCTCCAATTCATTGACTGATATTATTTTCACTGTTACAGGGTCAATACATAAGCCCTCAGTCAAAAATAATTTTCCGGATAAGAATTCCTTTAAACCAATTAAATCTCCCCGTTGGTAGAAAGTATATAAAGCAGGATTTCCGTTTGTACCTATCCTGAATTCTTTTACAAAACCTTCAGTGAGTAAATACAAGTTGTTTGTTTTTTGGCCAGATCTGAATAAAGCATATTGCTTGGGTAAAGAAAGGGTATCATGAAATGGAAGTCTTGAAAAGAAAGGTAACATATCTCTTAAAGTTGAATTTTGCATTTCAATAGTCTAAGAATTATTTAATGAGCATCGACCGAAAAGTAAAAAGGACCATCCGCTTTCACAGATGATCCTAATAAACCCGGATTGCCTTTACAAAGAATATTTATTTTTTCCAGGGCATGGAAATTACTCTGGCACCTGCCAAATTACCCAGTCTTATTCCTTCATCGCAATCCATTCTGTAATGTACTCCCAGTGGTATCCGGCTATAGGCATTTTCGAGTCCGGCTTCTGTGAATGAACTAAATGTTCGTGGAATACTAACAAACTCGAGTCGGCCTCTATGACAATTATCAGTAAATTCATAGTTATTTCCAAAAATGTCAGTTAATATAGTTGCTGCAGAAGCTCCAAAACCTGAGTGTCCAGATGGATAAGCAGGAAATTCCGGAGTAAGCCCTTTTACATTGGTGTAAGGATGATTTAAGGCTGTTTGCCAATTTGGGTCGATTAATTCACGGATGTATTCAACAGGTCTGCGCACATTGTATATATATTTAGAATTCCATATAGCAATAGCTGCATCGCACATAGCCATCCCAAGTTTTGCATAAAGCTCCAAAGATTGGTCTAATGGAAGTTTTTCACTGATGACCAATTGATTTGCTATTGCTATTTGCCTTGCAGCCGGTTCAAATGTTACTTCGAAAAAATCATCGCTCCAAAATTCTGCAATCCACTTATCTTCAAAATTGAGGTTATCAACAGCCGTTTTGGTCTCTAAAGCCTGTTGATAAAATTTCGATCCCGGAGTTTCACTATATGCTATCGGAGCTTTAGCTCTCAAATCACTTTGTTTCATCGCAAATGTCCTCACTTTTCCCCAATAAGGAAATAATGCTGGTGTGTAATCTGGGTAAGTTGGTTGCCAGAGCTTTTCCCCATTTGCTCCTTTTTTGGGAGGTATATACGATGATGGTCTTGGGTTTTTATATGCTTCGTGTCCATAGGTATCTGATTTGCTGTATTGAAATATAGCTTCAGCCACTGAACGGCCAAATTCTTTGGACCTGTTTACAACTTCTGATGCTACTGTCTGGGAAAGTGATTTTTCCAATTGATTTTCCAAACCGGTAATTTTATCTGTAAATTCTGTATTGATGTGTGGATAAAAGTTTTTTAATATCCTGGCATACGCTGCATTGACACTGATTGGCCAATAATACTCCTGGTTGGTATCGGCCTTTGGTAACGATAAAGAAGTAAATTGAAATTCTAATGATTTATATTCAGGCATACCTGGTATAGCAGCTTCATAAGCGGCCAGGCCAGTGTACGCCATGAGTCGGGCTGCAGCCGGTGGACGGTAGCCAGTAGAGTATCGGTCTATTTCTACCAAAAGATTATTCCATGATAATGGCACTTTTGAATCATATGATTTTGTTTCACTGGAAACAGGTTCCGAGCTGATGGGATCGTCTTTTTTGCAAGAATCCAACACCAATGCTAGTGAAAGTACCCCCATTATGAGTCGTGTAAAAACATTTTTTTTCATATAAGTTATATTTTGAATTGAATGATTAATAATGGACAAATATATCCAATAATGTAATTTTTGTTCCTTATGGCTTTAATTTTTTTTTCTTATAATCATATCTGTCTAAATATCAAAGAATTAAAAAAAAGACATTTTGCCATTCCATATTTAAATCTGTGTTTTCAATCTGAAGTTCTTTCAAAAAGTGATTCTAATTATAGGTTACTTACAACTTAGTTTGCCTAAGTATATATTCAGCATCCTGTGAAATACCTTATTAAAAAAAGGATAGTGCGCTCAATTCTTTTTTCCTAATTTTAATATTTTAATTTAGGTATAATGAAAATTGGAATACTTATTTTTTTCTGTTTTATCATTGGTAAATCATTTTCTCAGAACGAGGTGATTAATCTATATCAACAAGCACCTGCCGGATCTGAAAAATGGGATTGGACAGAACAAGAGCAATTCAATAAAACCTGGCAGACGCAGGTGGTGTATAATGTAACTAATCCCACGCTTACCGTTTTTAAACCGGAACCCGGCAAAGCAAACGGTACCGCATTAGTCGTAGTACCGGGAGGTGGATTTCATGCCTTATCTATTACTAGTGAAGGATATGATGTTGCAAAAAACATGGCAGCCAAAGGCGTCACTTGTTTTGTATTAAAATACAGGTTGATCCATTGTCTTACTGATGATCCGGCAATGGAATTTAATAGTAAATTAGGCAAAAAAGAATTTCAGGAAGAATCTGCTATGATCATCCCGATGGCGATTACTGACGGTAGAAATGCAATTGAATATGTACGTAAAAATGCCAATAAATACAATGTATCTCAGGATAAAATAGGAATCATCGGGTTTTCTGCCGGAGGTACTGTGACGGCTGGAACTGTATATGATTACACACCTGCCAACAAACCTAATTTTATAGCCCCTATTTATCCTTTTTTCCCTGAGCAAATGCAGAAGCCGGTGCCATCGGATGCACCACCTATGTTTCTCACCGTCGCCACCAATGATCAACTCAATCTGGTACCACATGCTGTAAAATTGTATGAAGCATGGCTTGCAGCAAAAAAAACGGTGGAGATGCATATTTATTCTACAGGGGGGCATGGGTTCGGGATGCGCAATCAAAACCTTCCCTCCGATAAATGGATAGATCGATTTACGGAGTGGTTGACGGTCTCAGGTTTTATACCCATCGCTCCTGTTATCAATCCAACCCCGGCGGCCGTGAATACCAACACCGGTATGGATTTGTTTCTGAAAAAAGAATTTAAATATGCTGATGATAAAATATTGCCCTACCGTATACTTTATCCTGAGGAGTATGATAAATCAAAAAAATATCCTCTCGTATTATTATTGCATGGTGGTGGTGAAAGAGGAAATGACAATGAAAAGCAACTGGTGCATGGAGCCAGATTGTTTCTCAATAAAAATATGCGAACGAAATATCCGGCTATTGTTGTTGCACCTCAATGCCCTGCCGACAAGTATTGGGCTACAAGCACAATTGATAGAAACACTGTACCATTTAAAATTGAATTTGATTACACGAAAGAACCCAATTGGAATCTGATAGCCGCAAATGAACTGGTGAAAAAAATAGCTAAAGAAGAGAGTGTAGATGCTTCCCGTATATATATTACAGGGCTTTCCATGGGAGGTATGGGTACATTTGAATCTGTATTCCGCTATCCGGATTTATATGCCGCAGCATTGCCGGTATGTGGTGGTGGTGATTTAAAATCTTACGATGGCAGAGTGACCCGAACTCCTTTCTGGATATTCCATGGTGATGCAGATGCGGTAGTAAATGTAGAACTCAGCAGGTCTATGTACTCCAAACTTCAATCATTAAAAGCCAATTCAAAGTATACAGAATACCCTAATGTAAATCACAATAGTTGGGAGTATGCTTTCTCTGACCCTGAATTTTTAAATTGGATGATGAAGCAGAGAAAGAAAACAGTGGTTTTAAAATAAAATGGACAGCAATTTCAAATCATCATTTTTAACATAGTATTTCAGGAAATCAGGTCAATAAATTTGACTAAAATGAAGTCCTCATTTATTTAGCTGCAGAAAGAATTATGTGCAATTGCAATTTGTATCGCAATGGGTATTCGTTATCGATGGCATTTCTTCCAAGGAATCAATAATGACTTCCATGGTGTACAAGGAACTATGATCAAATTCATCCGTAATTGCAAAAGATTTGGATTCACCGACTTTCAGTCCAGTCATATTTTTTTCCAGATCAGTAGAAATTTCACCATTGCCATGTATATACGAAACAGATTTTCCATTAAGATTATTAAATAATACATTTCCTTTTGGATCTGTCATCTTATACCTAAAGATAACTTTTATACCGTGTTGTATTGATGAAATAAGATCGATCATGATGTTAATTTAGTATTGTTTTTTGCACATTCAGCTCACCCATATACATTCGATAGGAAACCTTGCCATCTTTTAGTGTAACTGTTCCGAAACCGGTATTGGTAGAAAGAAAACTGGTAAAATTGCCAATACTTGACTTTACATAAAGGGTTTTATCTACAGCATCGTATCGTACCCCGGTCAGAGATTGCAAATAGCCATAACTGGCTAAAGCCCTGGCATACCAATGACCACATTCATATTCATTAAATGGATTTCGTATGCGCCCATCATACCGGTTACGTGAAGCTCTCAGAATAGTCAAACCCATATTTACATTTCCGGTAAGCATGAGATGAGCAGCTACCTGATGCTCTATACCTGTCCAAACTTCGTCGCTGTACACAAATGGAAGTGAGAGTTTTCCTCCTTTTGGCCAAGTACATAACAAGAGTCCCCCCTCATCACCCAATGCATAGCTGGGGCGTTGCGGATTGGCATGATCTGCCAATGTAGTTTTAAAATTGTATTTGTATACTGCAGTTAGATGGCTCCTAACTTTTGTTATATCCAATACATCTTTAAGCCCACACATCTGAGCTAACCATGATCCCAATACACCATCTGACAAACATCCGATACCATATTGGTACTTAGGGCCTTCTTTGGATAAGAGTGCTTTAGCTTCCTCAGAGTATGCACCTCCAAATGTTTTATTTGATTCGTCTATAGGGTTTGGGGCTTTTAGTCCTTCTATTTGAATTTTTTGAATAAAAAATTCGCCATCGTATAGTTCTTTTTCCATGAATGCCTTTCCCTTTTCTAAAATCATCTGATACCGGGATACATCCCTGGAAAGCGATTTGCCCATTTCTATTATGGCAGATAAAGCACCCAGATAAAAACTGGAATGCATACCATCCGGTCCCCAGAATTCGATATCGTATGTATTGTGATGAGGCTCTTCGATTACACCGGCATTCCTGGGGTCCCAGGTGTCTATGCAATAGTCGAGGCTCTTTTTAATCATAGGGTACATTTTTCTCAGCCATTCATGGTCGCCACTTATTCTCCATTCTCTGTATGCTTTCATGATTCCACCCAGTTGTCCATCAGCAGCAGCGTGAAAATCATGTGTTGCAGCTTGTATTGGAAGGGTAGCTCTAAAATTTTGATGTCCGGTTACATCCTGGCTTTCACAAAATTCGGTATGTCGTAAACTTCTCTCCATGGCGGGAAACAGATGTGGAATGGCCTGGGCATAGTTCCATACGTGGGTACAGGATCCATGGCAACAACCCCAGGTATCACCGCATCCTTCCCATGACCAGAGTCTTCCATCATATTGCCTCATCACAGTTGGAGATTTCAGTATAGATAAATTACATGCCACAGCTTCCAGTACTTCTGAGGGCAGAGTAGAAGAGTAAAAGGCATTGGTGAATAATTCCGATTTTTTCTTCAGCTCATTGTAATTTGATTTCCAATAATGGATTACATCATGTATTGAGTTGAATTTTTGGCTATACCAAGGCTTATAATATTTACCATCAAAATTTTTATCATAGGGATCAAGATTGAGCAAATCCGGAGAAGCACAGCATCCTGAATCGGGGTCACAGTTTTCTTTACGGGATCCCATTTTGCCGAAGGTGAGTTCGGATTCAGGAGTATACCAGGCCATAAATATTTTGACCATTTTAGTTTCATTGGGTTTTAACGTAAATGGGATGTACAGACTCGCACCGGGTGCATCTTTATCTACTGGTGGTACGCTTTTAGATTCACCGTTTTTTACATCATTCCAGGCCATGGTGATCGGATCCCACCAGCCTCCTCTAAACCAACAATGGTTTATAATGGCATTTTCATCTGTAAATATGGCAAACGAACTGGGTAGTTTTTTTTCTTCAGTACCGGCCTCATGTAATACAAATCCATTTTCAATAGATTTGATGGAATTATTGCCTTTGTCTATTTTTAAAAAATTTTTAGCATTATAGGAAAATATGGCTTCAATGGTTTTACCTGATTTATTTTTAAAGGAATATTCTATTGCTCCCACCGGCATACCACTATTGTTTTCATCATTTGGTATAAATGGACTCCAGCCAGTCAATTTGGTTTCAAAAGGTATATCCGTATCGGATAATTTAATGTGTGCAAATGGAAATTCTGTTTTGAATCCCGCATGGGTATAGTGTGGCAAACCCGTAGTAGCACCGCTAAGGCCATTCCCGGCATCATGCAGTCCAAACTTTTTCCAATCAGGTACCGGACCTTCAATTATTTTAGAGCCGTTGGTAATTCCCTTAATATGTATTCCTGCAAACCATCCGGGTTCATTAAATATTTCTGGTTTATTCCTCACAGAGACATGGGATATTGCGCCTGTACCTTCAAGGCAGATCATGCCTGCACCCAGACCACCAATGGGAAAAGCAATACGGTTTAGATGGGCCCCTGTGTACTCCGTGTTGTATCTTCTGGTAGAAGGAATTATCAAGTCGTCATTCGAGGACTTAGGCTCTTTGATGCTCATAGTTTTACCGATTGGGATTCCTGCAGCCACCCCTGATAAGCCAATACTCTTTATGAAATTTCGTCTACCGGATTTTTTATTCATTTTTACTATTTTTTAGTCCTGAAAATAGTGAATAAAACAGAAAAAAGAATAAGTGATTGAAATTTGACAACCAACATGTCCAGGGTCTATATTTTTTATTCTGAAAGGTTACCTTAAAAAATACAGTTGACTATAGTTAAAATTTAATTTAGAAATCTCATTCGATGGTTTCAATTCTTAAGTCATTGGAGATCAATTATTATCTTTAGGCCTTTAATATTCATTTTGCATAAAACTACTTTGTATGAATAAAGTATTTCTTCTTATTTGGATTTTTAATTTTATCCTTTCAAACTTAAATGCACAGGGATCCATTTTATATGTTGAAAATAAAAATGGACAGCGACTGGGCTATCATTCGGAGTCTGGCGTAAAATTGATTAGGTCCAAAGGATTACAATTTAAAGATTTAAATAAAAATGGAAAACTTGATAAATATGAGGACTGGAGGTTACCGGCCTCAGACAGAGCAAAAGACCTGGCCTCTGCATTAACCATAGAAGAAATTGCAGGTTTAATGTTGTACAGCAGGCACCAATCAATCCCTGGTCGAGCAGGTGGTTTTTTTGGAGCGACCTACAATGGTAAAACCTTAGCCAATAGTGGCCTCACTTCAGATGCCTTGACCGATCAGCAAAAAGATTTTCTATTTAAAGACAACCTGAGGCATATTCTTATTACTACTGTACAATCACCGGAGATAGCCGCCAGGTGGAATAATAATGTACAGGCACTTTGCGAAAAGCTAGGCAAAGGAATTCCAGCCAATAACAGCTCAGACCCCAGACACGGTACTGTGGTGAATATGGAGTACAATGCGGGTGCCGGTGGAGCCATCTCTATGTGGCCCGGATCCTTAGGTATGGCTGCCAGCTTTGATCCTTCACTAGTATTGCAGTTTGGAAAAATTGCTGCATCAGAATACAGAGCATTAGGGATCACCACTGCCTTATCTCCTCAGGTTGATATCGCCACTGACCCACGATGGATGCGGACAAGTGGAACTTTTGGTGAAGATCCATACCTGGCAGCTGAAATGGCTCAGGCCTATTGTGACGGATTTCAAACATCGTATGATAACTATGAAATCAAAGATGGTTGGGGTTACAAAAGCGTGAATGCAATGGTAAAGCACTGGCCAGGTGGTGGCTCAGGGGAAAGTGGCAGAGACGCACATTATGGTATTGGTAAATTTGCCGTATACCCGGGAAATCAATTTGATGTGCATATGATCCCGTTTCTGCAAGGCGCATTCAAACTCAATGGCAAAACCAAATCGGCATCAGCAGTGATGCCCTATTACACCATATCATGGAATCAGGACCCCGTCTATAAAGAAAATGTAGGTAATGCATTTAGTAAATACATCATCCATGATTTATTGCGCACGAAGTATCAGTACAATGGAGTATTATGCACAGACTGGGGAATCACGGGAGATAAACTTGCAATGGATAATTTTACCGGTGGAAAACCACATGGTGTGGAAAATCTAACTGTAGCTGAAAGGCATTACAAGGTATTGATGGCTGGTGTAGATCAATTTGGTGGCAATAACGCAGCCGGCCCTATACTCGAAGCATATAAAATTGGGATTAAAGAAATTGGCGAACAGGCAATGAGAGCAAGGATGGAGGCTTCTGCAGTAAGGCTTTTATTAAATATATTCCGCGTGGGCTTGTTTGAAAATCCATATTTGGATATTGAATCGACCAAATCTATTGTTGGCTCACCCGAATATATGAAAGCAGGTTATGAGGCTCAGTTAAAATCCATAGTAATGTTAAAAAACAAATCTAATGTGTTGCCATTGAAAAATGGAACTACCATATATATACCAAAACGAATATATCCAGCTTCCAGAAATTTTCTGGGAGAGATCACTCCCGAAAGAGTAGATTATCCTATAAATGTAAACATTGTTAAAAAATATTTTACAGTCACCGATGATCCTGAAAAAGCAGATGTTGCAGTAGTTTTTGTAAATAATCCTGCAGCAGGAGGTATAGGTTATGATTCAGCTGATATTAAATTAAATAAAGGAAATGGTTACGTACCAATCAGCCTGCAATACAGTGAATACAAAGCTACAGAAGCCCGCGAAAAAAGTATTGCCGGCGGAGATCCATTAGAGCCATCCGACAACAGGTCGTACAAAGACAAAAAAATAAAAGCTTCCAATTTATCCGATTTGCACATGATATATGATACCTATGCCAAAATGAACGGGAAGCCCGTGGTAATATCCGTTTCTATGGATAATCCAATGGTGTTTAACGAATTTGAAAGGCTGGCTGATGGATTACTAATAAATTTTAAAGTACAAGATCAGGCATTGATGGATATTATGTCTGGCAAAGCAGAACCATCCGCAATGTTGCCTTTACAAATGCCATCTGGCATGAAAGAAGTTGAAAAGCAAGCCGAAGATATGCCTAAGGATATGAAATGTCATCTCGATTCAGAAAATCATAGTTATGATTTTGGGTTTGGCATGAACTGGTCAGGTGTAATTAATGATGTTCGGCTAGTGAAATACAAAAAGAAATCGTAGTAACCTGCGACTCTGAATATAATAAAAGAAATGCATAGATACACTCTTCATTTTGAACTTTCCACTGCCGATGCTTCAGGAGCACCTGTTTGTATAGCCGGTAATTTTAATAATTGGAATGAGAATGAATACAAAATGAAAGAGATTGGCAAAGGTGCCTACGAGTTGGAATTGGATCTGGAATGGAAAAATGAACATCCAATTGAATTTAAATTTATCCGTACCCGCTGGGCCAATGTAGAAGTAGATGAATATGGAAGTTATGTTCCGAATCGAATCATTGAAGACCCTCAGGAAAAAATAGTTGCATGGGTGCCCAGGTGGAGGAGCCAGGGCGAAGTATGTGACAAGGATCTCATGCCATTGATTGAATTTCACTCGTTGAGATTGCCCAGAGCCAGAAAAGACCGCCGTGTATCTGTGTTATTGCCATACGATTATCATCAGACTTCAAAATCGTATCCCGTATTGTATTTGATGGACGGTCAGAATTTATTTGAGGATAGCGCCCCATTTGGTTCCTGGGAAATAAATACAAAATTGGCCATCTTAGCCGAAAAACAAATGCATGAAGTAATTACGGTATGCATCGATCATGCAGGAGTGAAACGCATTGAAGAATATGTATTTCCAAGTCATAAAAATGAGAAAGGCAAAGGATCTGAATTTGTGAACTGGATAATTAAAACATTAATACCCTTTATCAATAAAAAGTACAGGACACATACGGATGCCAACAATACCGGAATAGGTGGCAGCTCACTGGGAGGTTTGATAAGTTTGATGGCGGGGGTAACCCATCCACAGTCATTTGGTAAGCTCATGCTTTTGAGTCCTTCTTTATGGAAAATAATGGATTTGATTTACGATAGGATGATGTATTTACCCCTGATCAGCAATAATCAATACATTTATTTGTATGGTGGTAAGAAAGAGGCATCGAATATGACTGGTTTTTTAACTGATTTTTACAATCAATTATTGCAGATAGATCCTGCTAATGACCGGGTACATTTAAACATAAATGAAAGCGGTGAGCATTCTGAAAAGTATTGGGGAAAAGAGTTTCCTTTTGCCTTAAAATATTTGTTTTATTGATATTATTGGGAATTCGCAAAAGGCTTCCCCCCTATTTAATATACTAGTATAGGGGAATTGTATTTCTCCATTTTTGACCTAAATACAATCCCGTATTTTTCTGATCTTTACAGTTATGAAACTAAATCTGGTAAACACGTTATCCACCATCGACCAAGCCGACATCATCATCATACCCTGCATCAAAGGGGAGTATAAAAAACTCGAAAAATTTTTACAAGGAGTGCAATATGAAACATGGGCAGATGCAGCTTTGGAAATGTACACGCACAGAAAACCCGAACCAAAGAAAATTACTGAGCAATTTATTAAACGTACAAAGATTATATTGGTTGGATTGGCAGATGATCAATCCTATGTACAACAATCCAATGGTATCCGGTCCGCTTTATATAAATCACTGGAAAAAAATAAGAAATGGAAGGTAACCCTGGTCATGTATGAGGGAATGAATACGAATTCCATTTCTGCCTGCACTCATGGCCTCACGTTGGCCAATATGAGAATAGATTATTATCATAAAGAACGCAATGATAACCTTTCTCATTTGTCGGTCTACTGTTCCAATAAAAATGATTTGGCAACAGTAGAACAAGGTGAGGACCTGGCCGAAATACAGGAATCCATTTGTCATTTGGTAAACCTGCCATCCAATATTAAAAATCCCAGGTATATGGTGGATTGGGCCCGTAACCGATTTGCCAACAGGAATATTGATATTACCGTTTTGGACCATGAGGATATACAACGAAAAGGAATGGGCGCCCTCTATAATGTAGGCAAAGGGTCTGTTACCCCTCCCCATGTATTGATCCTGGAATACAGACCTAAATCCAAACAAAAATTAAAGCATATAGGCCTTGTAGGTAAAGGAGTTACATTTGACACCGGTGGTATCAGTCTCAAAGATCCTTTAAACATGCATCTGATGAAATCCGATATGGCAGGGGCTGCGGCGGTATTGGGTGCTGTCGATGCCATTGAGAAATTTAATTTGAAGGTGCAGGTGACTGCAGTGATTCCCTTTGCAGAAAATGCAATTGGGTCAGAAGCATACAGGCCCGGGGATGTAGTGACAGCCTACAACGGCAAGAGTATTGAAGTCATAGATACTGATGCTGAAGGCAGATTGATATTGGCTGATGCTTTAGCTTACATTACACATGTTTATAAAACCGATCATTTGATTGACCTGGCTACACTCACAGGCTCTATTATCATGACCTTCGGTTATCGTACCGCAGGACTTTTTAGTAATGATGAAGCATTGATCAAGTTATTGAGAAAGTCTGGCGACAGAACGGGAGAAAGACTTTGGCCTTTGCCGGTATGGGATGAATACCTTGATGAAATGTTATCGGATATTGCAGATTTAAAAAATTTAAACACCAAACCAGGGGCCGGTGCTATTACAGCTGCCAAATTTTTACAAGCGTTTACTAATGATCATCCTTCCTGGGCTCACCTGGATGTAGCCGGTGTGACGATGACCGATAACGATTTTAGTAAACAACGAAGTGCCACTGGATATGGAGTCTTGTTATTAAAAGATTGGATCGAATCGGTCCTGTAGAATGCTGTTTATTTTTTGACTAAAAGGATCTTCACTTATTTCAATCATTTTATACTTATTTTTATATTCCTATTACATTTTTTTATTCAATCGATACAAATATGACCGAACAAATATCATTTCTTTGCATAGCATCATATTATAAGGGCAACAGATTTATGCAGGGATTGAAAAAATGCGGGGCCAAAGTGTATTTACTCACCTCCAAAAAACACGAAGATAAAGCATGGCCAAAAGAAAGCCTGGATGATATTTTCTACATTGATTCAGATGAACGGAATCACTGGGATATGAATAATGTAATTAAAGGCTTAGCATGGCTGATGCGCAAAGTCAGAATCGACAGGATCGTCGCACTGGATGACTTTGATGTGGAAAAGGGAGCCATGCTGAGAGAGGAATTCAGAATTGCAGGTATGGGACAAACCACTGCCCGGTATTTTAGAGATAAACTGGCAATGAGGCTTAAAGCAAGGTCTGCAGGTATAAATGTACCAGAGTTTACGGCTGTATTCAACGATGAAATGGTAAATAAATTCGCCGACACAGTTCAGGTACCCTGGATGTTAAAACCAAGAGGCGAAGCATCAGCTACAGGAATAAAAAAAATCTTTTCTAAAGAAGAGCTATGGAATAAACTGAATGAATTAGGAGAAGAGAGACATTTTTATGTGCTTGAAAGGTTTATAGAAGGTGAAGTTTACCACATGGATAGTGTAGTTCAGGATGGTGTCGTAGAGTGGATTAGGTGTAGTAAATATTTAGCTCCTCCTTTTGAGGTAGCCCATGGTGGTGGTATTTTCCGGTCTATAACGGAAGACCTAAGCTCGGAAGACAATAAAGAATTGGAAAAGCTCAATCACCAGATCATGCATGGATTTAATATGAGGTATAGTGCCACTCATAGTGAAGCACTGAAATCAAAAGCAGACGGTAAGTATTATTTTATAGAAACCAGTGCCCGTGTCGGTGGCGCTCATTTAGCAGAAATGGTGGAGGCCGCTACTGGTCTGAATTTATGGGAAGAATGGGCTAAAGTGGAATTCGCCAATGCTCTTGGTCAGTTGTATAAAACTCCACCTATTCATTCAGGCCATGCCGGTATCATTATTTCCCTGACCAAACAAATAAAACCAGATTATACCCGCTTTAATGATCCTGAAGTGGCCTGGAAAATGGATGGTCTGGAACATCATTTAGGTGTAATAGTAAAATCTGATGATCGTAAAAAACTACTTGAACTTCTGGATAAATATGCCGCTATCATTCAAGATGAATTTCATGCAACTGCTCCTGCACCGGATAAACCAATTCATTAATATACAATGAAATATTGTTTTTTTATTTTTTTCTTGGCAATGATGAATTGTGTGTTTGCTCAATCGCGCTTTTCCGGAACATACCAAGGGTATTACAATAATGAAACTATTGGTCTCACACTGAATCATATCAGAGATAACCAATTGAATGGGAAGCTCAGTGATGCCTCCTCTGTCTATGATGTGGTAGCTGAATTTGAAGGAAATCGATTTGCGGGGGATGCTCTTAATCCTGGTTTAGGCTTAAAACCGGTAATCTTGGGTGAATTAAAGAATGGGGTATTGAGTATAGTGCTCATCTTTGATATTGCAGGTACCAGGTCAGAAATAAAGGTGGATATGCAGAAAGTACCTGACCAGAAAGAAAATGGAATTTTATCCACCACTGATGTTGTGATTCCAAAGAATGCCACCAACGACATCAAATTGGTTGGTACATGGGTAAAAGAAGAGAATTACAATTCAGGTGCAGGATCAGATTTTATGGGGTCTACCTTCAGTCAAAGCATGACTTTCTTTGAAGATGGTACCCTGGCTGATAACGGATCTACAGCAACGATCAGTGGTAATAATTACTTTGGACAAAGTAAAAGCAAAGAAACTGTCAAAATACCTGGCTTAGTATGGTACACCCGCGCCAATCAATTGTATTTAGGTATGGTTCAAAATGGGATTCAACAAGAAGTCCATCTGGGAAGGTTTTATGTCGAAAATGGAAATATGCTGATCACCAATAGCAACGGTACCAAAATGCTGCTGCATAAAAAATAGTATTAAACAAAATGGAAATAGAAATTTTTACTCTTTGTGACTATGCCCAGGATATGAAAGGCAAGTTGGTTTTAGTAGGTACTTTTGATACTATTTTTCCAAAACAATATCCCTGTATACACGCTTCGTGTTGCATTGCCCTGCGTTTGAGATTTTCAGAAGATGAGCAAGGTCAGCACAAATTGAAGCTGCGATTGATTGACTCAAAGGGTAAGGAAATAATAAATAAAATAGAAGGCAATATTCAGGTGCAGACTCCGGTACAGGGACACCATTCTACTATCAATTTTGCTTTGCAGCTGAATCAACTAAAATTTGAAATACCGGGCAAATACGCATTTGAACTGTATATAGATGAAGAGTGGAGATCAGGACTGCCTTTACTATTGACTGAAGTAAAAACACAGGTGTGATTATGTATTAATTATAGTTTCAATTGAAAACACGGTGGTTGTTTTTATCCATCTTTGAAAATGGCGTAAAAAGAAAAAGGTGACCGGTGCTGAAACAGATCGAAGAAAATTACCTCAATACTGAATAGTACCGGCCTACCTAAGCACTCTACTGATTAGAACTTTTTATTTTAGGTTTGAATTTTTTCGGATATAAGTAAAGTCATAGTCTACGACCCAAGTTTTTCCTTCATCATTGGATGATTCTGAAAATTGTCTTACCTGATTTGGCCCTTGATTAAAAAAAATAAATCTTCCTATTGATACTGTCTGGTCACTATTGATGCGCGTGAATGTAAACCGCATAGCATCATCTTTAAATTCGCCGTTCTCAAATTTTTGGTATCCACCCGAGCTTCCCACCCAATGCTGTTCCCATTTTTGAGTATGTACATTGTAAAAATTGATACTCTTTCCATTAAAATACGATTTGACATTGGTCCAGTTTTCAAGTATAGCACAATCACCTGAGATTTTTTCTATTTTACTGATACCAGCCAGATTTTTAGTGCCAGTGACAAAAGCATCCCATTCACCAATCCAAAAGTCAAACCACCTGGCTTCGTTCTGGGTTTTGCATGGGTATGCCGCATACAGCACCTGATCATGTAATTTTATAAATTCAGCATGGCTTCGGATATGATTGAAAGCGGTATCATTTTCTATCTCATACAAGTTTGAATAGCCCATATTTATGGCACGTTTTAAATTAGCTATGGCTGAGTCTGGCTGATTTTTTTCTGCATATATCTTGGCTATATTTGCAGCAACTACCCTGGCCAGGTTAGGGTTAGGATTGAGATCCAATGATTTTTTATAGATGGAAAGGGCTTTTTGCGTATCTCCCGTTTGGGCATATGAGTACCCTAGCCTGTAAAAGAGCAATCCATTCTTTTGTCCATTCTCGATGGCTTTTATGTAAAGTGGAATAGATTCTTTCCAATTGCTTGAAAAATAGAAGCTGTCTGCCAACACCGGCGTAAGGCCAACTGGCGAAGATTGGGATGAAAGCCTGGAAACTAAAAATAACAGGATCGAAATGAATACGTGGCGCATCGTTTTATTTGTTTCTCAATATTATGTGACTTCCATTTGTAATGAGGGAAAATGGATCAATTTTTACCTTTTTAGGCTTAAATTTGACCTTTTCTTATAGGAAGGATATTTCCTTTTTCTTCTACAGGTGGAGACATTCTAAACTCGGAAGGAGTCATACCGGTATGCTTTTTAAAAGTATTATTAAATGTGACCTTATTCGAATAGCCAACTTTATAGGCAATTTCTATAATATTCAGTTCTTTTTTTGAGGTTGTAAGCAGCAAGGTTTTAGCTTCTTCTATTCTTCGCTGATTTATATATTCAAAAAAATTAAGTCCGGCATGTTCATTTAGGACCTGGGAAAGTTGATGTCGGGTGACACCAAGTTTTAATGCTAATTTTTCAAGATTGATTTCATCATCTACATATAATTTTTCCTCCACCATCAAATGATCTAGCCTGGCCATGATTTGATCTCCAAAATCGGAACGCAGTGAAGAATTTTGATATTTTTTCTTTTCTGTGCTTTCAAATAAATCAAACCCATTGAACACTTTATCATTAAAGTAACCATATAAAGCAATTCCAAAAATAAAAGCAACCATTGAAAATGAAATCATATAGTCCCACATTGGACTAAACCATGGTTGCCTGACAAAAATCAGGTATATGATGACGGAGATAATGTATAGTGAAAAAAGGATAAGGATGAGGCTATACCATTTTTTGACTTCTTTGGTATGCAAAGCATCCTCTTTAAATTCATAGTATATGATGATCGCATAAAATGTAAGTTGTAATACATTGATCCATGGCCAGGGTATAATGGGAGGCTGGGGGCGTGTGTTGGTCATAATGGCAATTTTGGTTTCGGATGAGTAGAAAAAGAAAGGGATATGGAATAATAACCAAAGAGCGGCGAGTATCAGGTGCAACCAATCGGACTTGACGGTAAATGATTTACTTCTGAATACTTGCTTAAAATAAAAAAATAAAATTGGCCCAAATAAATAATTAAATACGGCGGTCACATTCATCAGGTGGGGCATTCGTCGAAGGTAACCGGTCCACCAAAGTACATATTCCAGCAGGGTAGTGCAAAAAAACAACATCAATACCAGTAAGTAGATTTTCTGCACTTTTCCTTTGGGATCACCCTTAAAATAAAATACCGTAGAAAATAGCATTCCCTGTATGGAGGCAAAAAGGAAAATCATTGTCCACGAATCAAAACTCGGAGGATTTGGCATTGGATAAAATTAGCATTATTGTCAAACCTACTGGTAAATTTGGTTCGGTATGTACCATTTTATACTTTATTTTTGACCTCCGGTGGAACATGCACTTGAAAAAATAGCCTTGACCCAGGTCGATGGAGTAGGTCCAATTACTTCACGCCAGTTGATTTCGTATCTGGGTGGAGTTAAAGAAGTGTTTAAAGCTAAAAAGAAGGAGCTGCTGGCTATTCCAGGGATAGGTGAAAAAACCATCGAATCTATAGCGCATCATACTCAAATTTTTAAGAGGGCTGAAGAGGAACTCCAATTCATTCAGAAACATGAAATTAAAATGTTATTTTATACGGATAAGGGGTATCCTTACCGCCTGAAAAGCATAGAAGATAGTCCTATACTCTTATATTATAAAGGCAATGCGGATCTGGATCACCATAGAATAGTAGCGATAATTGGTACCCGGTCACCAACTGAACAGGGCAAGCTAAACTGTGAAAAAATGGTTGAAGAATTACAAGCCTATAATGTGCTTATAGTTTCAGGTTTGGCATATGGTGTGGATATTACCGCTCATAGAAAATCGGTGGACTTGAATATTCCAACGGTTGGAGTCATGGGTAATGGCCTTGACAAACTCTATCCCAGTGCTCATGTCTCCACTTCAAAAAAAATGATCCAGCACGGTGGTTTGCTTACTCAATTTACCACTCAGACCAAACCGGACCGTGAAAACTTTCCTATGCGTAATAAAATAGTGGCCGGCATTGCAGATGCTGTGGTAGTGATCGAATCGGGTATAGAAGGAGGGAGTATGATCACTGCTGATTTTGCTAATCACTACCACAAAGATGTATTCGCTCTGCCGGGTAGGCCAAGTGATGAAATGTCCTCCGGGTGTAATACACTGATTAAAAGAAATAAAGCATCTTTGGTAGAGTCCGCATCCGATATTGCTCATTTTATGAATTGGGATAAAGTGACAGGATCGAAAGAGATACAGCGAACTTTGTTTCCTGACTTAAGCGATAAAGAACAAGGTGTGATCACCTTGCTGAAGCAAAATGATTTTTTAAGTATTGATCGTTTGTATACTGCATTGGCTTTAAGCCCCAGTGCCTCGGCTGGAGTATTGCTCGAGATGGAATTTAAAGGGCTGATCAAATCATTGCCAGGGAAAAAATATATGCTGGTACAATAGCATATATGGTTTTAAAAGTAAGTACATTGAAGATCATCATCTTTCGTATTATTATTGGATCAAATTTAAATTTTTGTCGAATGAAAAAATATTTACTTTCTATTTTCACCTTATTCAGTATTGGATTATTTGCCCAAACAGCCAATAAACAATTTGTATTATTCGATGTAGAGTTTACCTATACTAAAGAGGAAGCGGATAGCTCTAAGCCAAGTAAGTCTCATTTTTATGTCAAGGGCGATATGATAAATAAAGAAAGACCAGTGGATTGGATGTCGCCGGTGGATTATAGGAATGGTACTGTACATATCCGCCTGGAAGTAATTGAAAAGCCTTTAGGGGGATACCCTACTACCTGGAGCTTATGTTATATTCCAAATAAAGGGCAAAAAAACAATTACGGTTGCACCAGTACAGGCATCTATACTGAAAAAGGAGTGTATGAAAAAGATATTTCCATGACTTCATTCTGGGAAAACGAATCCATTATCTGGTCTGAAGGCATCAAACAAATGGACCTGGTAATCAAAGATGATAGTGGAGGTCAGGGCCACGCACATAAGAGACAGGACCATGAACATTATTTTCCTACTAAAGTGAGAATGACTATGATACAAGTGCCTGCAGGTGAAAAATACGATAGCAGCGTTTTACCGCCCAATCCCCTTTTTGTTAGAAAATAACTTTCAACTCAATTCCTGTTTATTTAGGATAGCGGAATGTATTTACTATAGTTTCGAGGTGCTGAATCAGATTTCTTTTTTCCATTTCCGGTGCATATACAAAAGCATCTATATAGACTATGGAGGTTTTATCAGGAGTTTGAAACAGATAAGTTTGGAAAGGTCCACCCATATATTCTATTTTGGTCTCCCATACTCCTCTCAGTTCTACCCCATAATTGCCATCTATGTTTTTTTGATATAAAAATGTGGGAAGAGCAATATCATTCACTTGCATATAGTCTCCTTCGGAATTGGTGCGTATAAAATGCCTGGAAATAGAATCCCTGAGTTCTTTTATACCTTTCTCTTTAAACTGGTCAGTGCTTTTGTATTTAACTTTGCTTATGATCAAATTGAGGCTGGCTTTATCTGTTTCTTTTCTTAGCCAGGTACCTTGAGGTTTAAAGATTGCTTCTTTAAAATCTGCCGGAATATCGATTTGTATTCCGTACCGGGCAGTTAAATCTTTATTGATGAGTTTGGCATCTCCGAAAGAATAGGCAGCCGCTTTTATAATGGTATTGTCAAAGTCACGAATAGCTTTAGAAATGCCTGGAAAACTTCTTTTTAATCGGGCTAATAGATCTCCTTCATTTTTACCGATGAGGTACATCAGTTGCTGCCCGTGCGCCCAAACATCACGGGTCAATAAATTTGAGTATTCACTTTGTTCCAAATGAGCTTTGAGCTTTTCTGTACCAATAAGTTTATTCAAAAAATTAAGAGAAGCCGAATCGGTTTTCGAAAGGTCAGCTACAAATAAATAGTTTCTTAATTCCCGCCGGGTCGGTATTCCTATGACATCTTTATATTCCATATGCCGGAGATCAAATATGGGTTCTGGCTGTGGCAAAATAGGGTAGGCAGATTCGAAATAATACCTAAGGCTATCGCCCAAAGCACCTTCCCAACTATCCAGATCGCAAACCATTACCAGATGATTTACACTGCCAAAGGCTGAATTCCTGGGCTTGCCATTATCCGGCACGAATGGATTTGAATTGCAAGCCATCAAGTAAATGAATAAGAAAATGGCGTATTTTAGATATTTAATCAGTCTGAATCTCATTTGATAGTAGAAAATTACAAAAATAGTAGATGCTTTGGCGAAGAATGTTGGTGGGTAGTTGATCCAATGTATAAGGCTTTAGAAGTTTTTTTATTCCTGACACTAAATCGGAATGGTTATTCTTAAATCCATTTATAACCGGCGTTCTTCATTTTATATGTAATCATCGGCTCATAAAACATTGATTATAAATTAGATGTGACTTAAAATGCGAATTGAAGCATTTAGGAAAGTTTAATAATGGTATGACTTGATGAAATTGTCAGATCTTTATCATACGCAGGATAAAGTTGAATTTATTAAAACCGGTAAAAATCGGGATACTTAATTTAGATTCTGTTTTTGTAATCGATTACAATTTTTTCATTATTTCATTATATTCGTTCAGCGATTTTTTACTCAGCTTGCCGGATAGCGATAAGGATATAAAGTAACATAACCTTTTTTTTAAAATGAATGCCAATGGACACAAAATGGAAAATGCCAGACCTATGTATAGTGCGAATATCGAAGCATATACGAGATCCCTTACATTGGGGCGGCAAATGGTGGCAGATTAGTTTAAAATCAGTCAATTTCGAATGAATGAAAAAAATACAGATTCTTATACTTACCATTCTTTGTAGTTTCAGTTCGTATTTACAGTCACAATCTGTTTCTATCCAGGTGGATGTTGCAAAACCAATTGGGGAGATGAAACCTGTGTGGGCGTATTTTGGTTATGATGAGCCCAATTTTACAACCATGCCCAATGGACAAAAACTGTTGACCGAACTTCAAAATCTCAGTCCGGTTCCCGTATATGTGAGAGCTCATAATCTTCTCACATCGCAGGGTAAGAGCGTAAAACCAGATCTCAAGTGGGGATATACCAATGCCTATACTGAAGATGCGGATGGATCTCCGGTATATAATTGGACAGTAGTGGATAGTATTATAGATAGTTATATACACAGAGGGATGAAGCCGTTGATGGAAATAGGATTTATGCCAGAAGCCCTCAGTAGTAGCCCTATACCCTATGAGCATACCTGGAGTAAGGGTGGAAATTTATGGACAGGCTGGACCTATCCACCAAAAGATTATACCAAATGGAGAGATTTAGTTTTCCAATGGGTAAAGCATTCTATCGAACGATATGGTGTAAAGGAAGTAACCACCTGGCTTTGGGAAGTCTGGAATGAACCCGATATCCCTTATTGGTCTGGCACATTTGATGAATATTGTAAAATGTATGATTTCGCTGCTGATGGATTAAAAAAAGCCTGCCCGGACTGTATTATTGGTGGGCCACATACGACCAGTCCAAGAAGTGAAAAGGCATATGATTATCTCACCAGGTTTATACGACATTGCCTTAGCGGTATAAATTATGCGACAGGCAAAAAAGGTAGTCCATTGGAATACATCGGATTTCATGCAAAGGGATCACCTGAATTCAGTGATGGCCGCATACGTATGAATATGGGGGCCCAGTTGAAAGATATCCAAAGGGGTTTTGAAGCAGTAAACTCCTTTTCGAATTTGAAAAAAATACCAATTGTCATAGGGGAATGCGATCCGGAAGGGTGTGCAGCATGTTCAGAAAAAAGAGATCCCAAATATGGTTATCGTAATGGTACTATGTATTCCAGCTACACCGCTGCATCATTTTCCCGAATATATGAGCTGATGGATTTATATAAAGTAAATCTCAAAGGTGTAGTAAGCTGGTCATTTGAATTTGAAAACCAGGATTGGTTTGCAGGTTATCGGGATCTGGCTACCAACGGTGTGGACAAACCTGTGCTTAATATTTTCAGGATGTTTGGCTTGATGCAGGGTAGTCGTATTCATGTGGCAACTCAGGAAGGATTTAATGCAAAACAAATAATAGCGCAGGGAGTACGAGATGAAAATGACATCAATGCATTAGCAAGCAGCACTGACAGATCAGTATCCATCATGGTCTGGAATTATCACGATGACAACCAGAAAGGCGGCATTGCACCTATTGAATTAAATATAAAAAATCTGGCAGCTAAAAAAGTGTTAGTACATCATTATAGAGTAGATCATCAGTACAGCAATGCTTTTGAAAAATGGAAATCAAAAGGAAGCCCCCAACAGGTGAATGATATACAATACAAGGAATTGGAACGTGCCGGCCAATTGGAGCTTTTTCAAGCTCCATCATGGTTTAATGTGGCCAGTGCCAGATTGACCCAAAAGTTTGATTTGCCATTTCAGGGGGTTTCATTAATTCATTTATCATGGTAATGTTTAAAATACTATAAATCAAATAAAGACATGAAAAAAACAATATGGTTGGTTGGTCTCTTTATATTATTTAATAAAGTAAGTGCCCAGGATCCTAACTTTTATATTTATTTATGCCTGGGTCAATCAAATATGGAAGGCGCAGGAAAGATTGAGTCCCAGGACACCATTTCTAATCCGAGGTTAAAATTATTATCAGCTGTTGATTGTCCTGAATTGGGCAGGCAAATGGGTCAATGGTATGATGCAAAACCACCTCTTTGCCGTTGTCGTACCGGACTATCACCTGCAGATTATTTTGGTAAAACTATGATTGCCCATCTACCTGAAAATGTAAAAGTAGGATTAGTACATGTGGCCATTGGTGGAAGTAAAATCGAAATTTTTGATAAAGATCATTATAAAAATTATCTAGATACTTCAGCAGCTGCTAAACCGTGGATGATCAAAATGGCAGATGCTTATGCTGGCAATCCTTACCAAAGATTACTGGATATGGCACGCATTGCCCAAAAAGATGGTGTAATCAAAGGAATTTTATTACACCAGGGAGAGTCCAATACGGGAGATAAAGAATGGCCTGTAAAGGTAAAAAAAGTATATACTGATTTGTTGACTGATCTGAAATTACCTCCCAATTCGGTTCCGTTACTTGCAGGTGAAGTGGTTGGTGCTGATCAAAAAGGACTTTGCGCAAGTATGAATGACATTATAGCAACACTACCACACGTGCTTCCCCGATCATATATCATTCCGTCCAAAGGATTGGAAGCAGTAAAGGATAGGCTGCATTTTACCTCAGAAGCAATTAGAAATTTTGGTAAAAGTTACGCAACAAGAATGTTGCAAATCATGGGTATAGATATAGAACCTTTCCCCGCGGGGTCTGCTGCAGCGATTACCAATGCAGCCGGTTTTAAATATCCTAGAGTGGATAATGAGGGAAGGGCGATATTTAAATTAGATGCACCTGGTGCCACACACGTACAACTCGATCTTGGAAAAAGATACGATATGAAAAAAAATGAAGCCGGTATGTGGACCGTTACCACCGATCCTCTACAACCCGGGTTTCACTATTATTTTTTATGGATAGACGGGGTGCGTGTAGCTGATCCTGCCAGTGAATCGTTTTTTGGTACCGGTAAGTGGACCAGTGGCATCGAAATACCAACACCGGGTGAAGATTTTTATATGCCCAAGCAGGTACCCCATGGCGAGGTACGCGGAGTGTATTATTATTCTAAAACCATGGATGAAACGCGGAGATGTTTTGTATATACCCCTCCTGGTTATGACGCAGGTAAAAAGGTTAAATACCCGGTATTGTATTTACAACATGGCATGGCAGAAGACGAAACAGGTTGGTCAAATCAAGGTCATATGAATTATATCCTCGACAATCTCATTGCTGAGGGTAAAGCCAAACCCATGATCGTGGTAATGGAAAGTGGAAATATCGAAGAAGCATTTAGAGCCAATCCTGGTGCAGATGTAGCTAAGGAACGCAATCAATTCGGAGCATCCTTTACTCCTATGCTCTTACATGATTTGATTCCTATGATAGAATCAAGATTTAGAGTACGTACCGATAGGGAGGGCAGAGCTATGGCAGGATTGTCGTGGGGTGGTTTTCAAACATTCGATATTACGCTGAAAAACCTGGAGAAGTTTGCATACATAGGTGGTTTTAGCGGTGCTTTGTTTCTCAACCCGCAAACTGAAATCAAAACCGCATACAACGGAGTATTTGCCGATCCAGTATCATTCAATAAAAGAGTAAAAGTTTTGTTCTTGGGAATAGGTTCATCTGAAGGATCCCGTACCAAAACATTGAGTGATGCTCTCACTGCGGCAGGTATAAATAATATATATTATGAATCGGCTAACACTGCACACGAATGGCATACCTGGAGAAGATGTTTGTTCCAGTTTGCTCCATTGATTTTTAAGTGATTAATCCGGATGCTTGAAAAATATACCCTGTCTTCGTATATTTTAGCAGCTTAAGGATATATTTTTTTGGATTTGATGGCAGTGAATTACTCAATTCCTCCATCATAATTAATTGTATACTGGAAATAAAAATGGTATTACCGGGATGTTTTCCTGGTAAAGATGGGGACCTCAATTGAGGTATAGATAGAAACTATTTTGTTGGGGAATATATTCATTAGTTGTTTTCTTCTGTATCGAATGGAGTACAGGCCAGTGAAGGATAGTGTTAAAATTACCATTTGAGACACACTACTTCTTTAAAAAAATTGTAAACGTTTACAATTTTTTGATAATCTTATTATATTCGTGATGATTATTATAAATTATAACAACCACTCAAATTAAATGTATGATTAATTCCAATTACTTTAATGTATTTTCTCTCTCATCACATTGGCAAAAGCTAACTCTGATTTTGCTATTGTTTTGGTTGAGTGCTGGTACCCTGTTGGCTCAGAATATTACTGTGACGGGTACTGTACGTGACGAAGCTGGAGATGGAATCCCTGGTGCAACCATTTTGGTTAAGGGAACTTCTAATGGAACAGCTACTAACTTAGATGGCGTATATTCAATATCTGCACCGGCCAATGCCATATTGCAAATTTCTTATGTAGGATTTGAAACCAAAGAGGTTCAAATCAATGGCCAATCCGTGCTGGATATAATAATTTCAGCTTCAGCTTCTGCATTAGATGAAGTAGTTATCGTAGGATATGGTGCACAAAAGAAAAGGGATGTAACCGGGTCAGTAGCTTCTGTGAGTGAGGCTACATTAAAAGAAGTACCTGCTCCCAATTTGCTCAATCAACTTAAAGGAAGGGCAGCTGGCGTATCTATTGTAAGTAATGGATCTACCCCTGGTTCTCAGGGTCAAATCAGGATCAGAGGTAACCGTACCCTTACCGGGCCTACTACAAACAATGATGGTCTCGATGGTCCCTTGGTCGTAGTGGATGGTATTCCTTTTGGCGGGTTAAATGATATTAATCCTGATGATATAGCAAGCATGGAAATATTGAAAGACGCTTCTGCTACCGCAATCTTTGGATCCAGAGGTGCAGGAGGGGTAATACTTATAACGACAAAACGCGGAAAAGTAGGTAAGCCAACTATTACCTATGATGGATATCACGGGGTGACCAATGTATTGGATAAATATCGTTTTATGGATGCCACAGAATATGCCAAATTTAAAGAGGATGCAGCCAAATACAACTCTGTGACCCCTAATACCACGCCTTATCCGTTGACAGCAATAGAAATTGCAAACCAATCCGCCGGAATAAATACCGATTGGCAGGATTTGTTATTTAAACAAGGTTTTAATACCAGTCACCAATTGGGATTGCAGGGGGGAGTTGAAAATACACAATATTCATTAGGGTTGGGTTATTTTAATGAGACAGGAATCATTCCAAGTCAGGATTTTCAACGAACTAATGTTAGAATTACGTTAGATCAAAAATTGGGCAAACGATTCAAAATCGGGTTGAACACCATCAATACATTGAGTTATACCAATAATCCGGCAGGGGGTGGGGTACCCGGATTCATAGCAGGTCTGTCTCCACTCGCAAAACCATATAATGACGATGGATCTGTCAATCTTTTCCCTAAACTGGGTACTATAGATGCCACTCAAGTATCACCCCTAACATTGATTTCCAGAGCTGATGATATATTATCTAATACCAGAAGTATCAGGACTTTTAATAGCCTGTATGGGGAAGTAAATCTATTGGATGGATTAAAGTATAGATTCAATGCCGGATTAAATTTTAGCCAATCTCATTTTAATGGCTATGGTCCACCAAATACTTATGTAAATAATGCGGTGGTGCAAAGTGCTTCCAATGCTGATGTAAGCAATACTGAGTTTTGGGATGTCAATCTTCAACATTTATTATATTATGATAAAACGTTTGCAGAAAAACATAAATTAGGGTTGACTGGATTGTTTGAAATTACCAAAAATCACAGTTTGGGATCCAATTTCAATGTAAAAGGAGTACCTGCTGACTACATTGGTACTTCCAATTTTTTATTAGCTCAGGGCACCCCTACCGCCAGCACAACGGGCAATTTTTTTTCTGAAACAGGTCTCCTGTCTTATATGGGCCGCGCTAACTATACCTATGATGGACGATATATGCTTACGGCAACGTTGCGCAGGGATGGATCATCTACTTTATCGCCCGGCAATCAATACTTTAATTATCCGGCTATTGGCTTGGGATGGAACATCACCAATGAATCATTCATGAAATCGATTTCATGGCTCACCAATTTGAAGCTGCGAGGCGGGTGGGGTATTTCTGGAAACAGGAATGTTGGTGCTTATGCCACGTTGGGAGCTTTATCCAGTAGCTTTTATAATTTTGGTACCACTACTGCAGGCCAGGTACTGGGGTATACGGTTACCAATCTTCCGGCAACAGACCTTGGTTGGCAGTCTACTGACCAAGTAGATGTAGGATTGGATATAGGATTGTTTAAAGACCGAATCACAGGCAGCTTTGATTTATATCAACAGAAGACCAAAGACATACTATTATCTGTAAACCTTCCTCAAAGCAATGGAGCTGGTTCAACACTTAAAAACCTAGGCAAAACAGAAGGCAGAGGCTTCGAATCAACGTTGACATTCGAAGTAGTAAGAAATCCAAAAGGATTTAACTGGAGTACAGATTTGGTTTATTTCTTTAACAGAGAAAAGATTACCCAACTTACTACCCCTACCGAATTGGACAATAAAGGAAATGGTTGGTTTGTAGGTCATCCTCTTACGGTAATCTACGATTATAAAAAATTAGGAATTTGGCAGACTAAAGATGCCAGCGACGGATCGTTAGCTAAGCAAACTTCTCCAGTACAAATACCCGGACAAATCCGTGTGCAAGATGTAGATGGAAATGGTAAAATAGATGCCGCTGACAGGCAAATCATCGGAAACTTCCAACCCAAATGGGAAGGTGGTCTAACCAATAGATTTAGTTATAAAGGCTTTGATCTCTCAACAGTAATGTATGCACGTATGGGTATGAAAGTGGTAGTTCCTTACCTTTCCGGTACATCGGGCGGAGGATCCGGATTTAGCTTCTTTAATCAAGGAAGGTCCAATCAATATAAAGTGGATTATTGGACCAATGAAAATCCTACCAACGCATTTCCTCGTCCGGATGCCAATGCCGGGGTAAAAGATTTTGCTTCGGTAAATACATATTATGACGGGTCCTTTATCAAAATGCGATCCATCAATCTGGGGTACACTTTTAATTCAAAATCGTTAGGCAAAACAGGCATATCCTCAGCCAGGATTTACATCAATGCAACCAATCCATTTATTTTATACTCTCCATTGGTACGAGATGGCCTCGGGGTAGATCCTGAAGGGAACGGAACCGGTAATGTAATCGGTGATGCTGTACCAGGAAGACAAATCACTGTAAACTTAAATAATCCCCCTGTAAAACAAATTACAGGTGGCTTAAATATTAAATTTTAAAAATAGAAGAAAGATGAAAAAATTAAATATATCCATTTTAATAGGTTTACTTTTTATAACTGTAAGTTGTGAAAAAATTTTGGAAGAGCATCCACAGTCCCAGATAGTGCCTTCTTTTTTTAATAGCTCAGCCGGCGTATTGGGGGGCATTGCAGGTGTATATAATGACATTCGGAGCCAATGGGGAACAGAAGGTTTTAGTATTGAAATGCAGGCTGGTACTGATGAATTCCTGCAAGGGGCCAGTAGTGGAGCAGGTCCCGTACATACCTATAACGGCCTCAATGGTACCAATTTCGGATCTGCCTGGGCTGTGGCATTTACAGATATAAATACTTTAAACGGTGTATTGAAATTTGGACAAAACATTAATGAACCTGAAGCTACTAAAAAGCAATATCTGGCTCAGGCCAAATTTCTAAGAGGATTCTGGTATTTTTATTTAGTGCAAACCTGGGGAGATGTACCTCTTCATACTGAATTTATTACGGTTGCATCACAGGCTGCTAAAAGAGATCCTGCAGCTGAAGTGTACAAAGTAATCATCCAGGATTTTATAGATGCATCTAATGATTTGCCTGATAGGCCTACTGCTCCTTTTTTAGGCAAACCTGCGACCAAAGCGGTTGCCAAATTTTTCTTAGCTAAAGCCTACCTTACTCGAGGGTGGCTTACAAACAGTCAGGCAGACTTTGCTGAAGCTGCTAAAATCAGTAGTGAAATCATTGCAAACAAAGCCACTTTTGGACTGGATCTGTGGCAGGACTTTGGTGATGCTTTTGTACCTGCTAATGACTATGGAAAGGAGACCATGTTTGTAAGTGATCATTCCAATGACCCCAAATTCGGATATTATACAGTGGGCGGAGCCGCTTCCGGTGGTGCCGCACAAAACCTTACACCTTGGTTTACAAATTGGAATTATCCTGCAGTGAGTGGGATCAATTCATTCCTTAATGCAAATAATGTACTTACAAATAGTGGAACTGCAGGTATGGTCAGAGATGCATTTTACGGTCGCCCTTATATTCGAATCAGACCCAATAGCTTTAAATGGGCATCAGGTGCAAATGCGGGTAAAAATTATTTCCTTGATCAGGCTTTCGTAAGACGGGATATTGACTCCAGGTTTGCAAATACATTCTATACAACCTATATTTCCAATACTGCGGTCACCAATGCTGCTAACGCAACAAATAATAAAAGGGGTATAGGATATACTATGAGAGTAGGCATAGATACTGCGGTTTGGTTTCCTGACTATGAAGTACCCGGAGCTCCCCAGTTTAATGGCACTACTCCATTTAAAGGCATTATTGTAACGCCAAGCATGTGGAAATCTGATATTTACCCTTCGATTAAGAAATTTATGGATCCCAGCCGGGGTACCAATATTAATGATCCTTCCACACGCCCGGTAGTGATCACCAGATTTGCCGAAGTATATCTTGTCGGCGCAGAAGCATATTTACAGGCTGGTGACAAAGCTAAAGCAGCAGAATTATTAAATGTAATCCGCCAGCGGGCAGCATTCAGAAAGTCAAATACACCAGCTCAAAATACTGAAGCAGCAGAAGCCATAAAGATTACAGCTAATGATGTCACTGTCGATTTTATTTTGGACGAAAGGAGCAGAGAACTTTTTGGTGAATGGATGAGATGGCAGGATCTGGTACGCACAAAATCATTAGTACGACGCATTCAAACATGGAATCCTGAAGCGGGTCCAAATATCAAAGATCATCATGTGCTAAGACCAATTCCCCAATCGCAAATAGATCGTACAGTAGAAGGGCCTAAATTTCCTCAAAATAGTGGCTATTGATTTTATAGGGTCAGTGAGTTTTTTAATTTAAAGTTATCTAAAAAATAAGGGGTCTGAAAAGACCTCTTGTTTTTTTGATATCTCTCCATGGGACCTGCTGATGGAATAGTGAATCAGATGGTCAATCAGATCAAAGATCCATCTTACTATTAACTTTTTGATTCCAACTTACCAACCCCTTTATAGCCAATAGAGCATATATCAGAAACAAAATCGAAAATAAATAACCTTTTCTGAGTATGAAAACCGGGATATTGACCAGGTCGATCACTATCCACCAATACCAATTTTCTATTTTTTTATTTATTAATAATATAGTGGCAACTACTGAAAAAACGGACAGATATGCATCTATCATAGGAAATGCGGCATTCGTCTTTTTCATCAGATAGCCTATTATAAGGGCCAGGCCACTACCTACTGCTAAATATATAATCCATTGATTCAGGCTAAGTCTGGTTATAGGCTTATCCTCATGGGATAGTTTGTATTTCCAGTGATACCATCCCCAGGCTCCCAAAGCTATATATATAACCTGTAACCAGCCATCGCTGAATAATTTTAATTGATAAAAACTGGCATAAGCCCAGAGCCCACTGGAGACTATGCCCCAGGGCCAGCATCTGACATCGTCTTTGGTTGCATAAAATATGTAGGCAAGGCCCGAGATAAAAGCCGACCACTGTATCCACCCGAGGTCTTTTATTTGTTCAAATAAAGCGGATACCAACTATTTGAAGTTATTTTACAAATGCCCTGAATCTTGCTTCAGAAACTATGGGGTCTGTATTTGCTATTACATTGATGGTGATTTCTGTTTCACCTTCTTTCTCTTTACTATGGAAATTAGCTTTAATTTTTGCTTTTTCACCAGGTTTGATAGCCTTTACCGGATAATCCAGGTCCGTACACTCACATGCGGTAGCTATTTCAATCAGTAAATCAGCATCACCTGTGTTTGTAAATCCGAATTCATGCAATTTGTCATCCCCTTTTTTCACATTACCAAAGTCGTGAAATGGATTATCCCATTTGAGTACTGGGACTCCTTTTCTCCTGGGTACATTGGCAGCGGCACCGGCACCCTGTCCTTGAGGAGTGTTTGTTGGTTTGGTACCTTTAAACACTTCTTTTTTCACTGTTATGGTTTGAGGGCCTTCAAGTATTCTGAATTCGGTACGACGATTAAATCGGTGCTCATTATCACTGCATTTTACACCATTTTTACAATGGTTCAGGATTTTGGATTCACCAAATCCAATCGCTTTAATTCTCGATGGGTCTATTCCGCGGTCAGTAAGCCATTTTTTGGAAGAATTGGCGCGGCGCTGTGAGAGCCTCTTATTATAGTCATCATTGCCCTGTGCATCGGTATGGCTTGAAAGTTCAATTACCATCGTGGGGTATTCATTCATCAGATCGAGTAGTGGTTGTAAGTCTTGCTCTGATTCTTTTAATATAGCGGCATCATCAAGATCAAAATAAATATTATTCAATCGAATAGGCTCTTTGATGGATATGGTTTCCGTAGTAGGTACAGGTGGTGGAGGGGGTAGTGGCCTGAGTATCACATCGCGTTTCATATTAGTCGATTCCAGTATTCCTACTGTATTTATTTCAAATGTATCGGGATAATAACCATCGCGGGATACTATAAACTGATAGGCTTTGTCCACTTCTATATCGAATTGGAAATTATTTGCCTGATCATTGGTCTTTCTTTCTTTTTCAAAATTACTTTCTTCTACAAATTCATTGACCCGTACCAGGCTTCCTTTGAGCGCTTTCCTGGGGGTTTCAAACACGTTTACCACCATGTCCACTACAATGGGTTGCAAAGAAAAATAAAATACATCGTCACAGCAGGTCTTACTTTTTAAGCTTCTGGTGCCGGGCCTGTTGGAAACCAAGAAACCTGTGGACTCATCCGGGTTCAATGTAAAATACATATCATCTACTGTAGTATTAAAATTTCGACCAAGATTGACAGGAGCAGCATATTCTGTACCGGACCATTCTGAACTAAAAATATCAAATCCGCCCATTCCAGGTCGGCCATTTGAACTAAAATAGAGTTTAGTTTTGGTGTAAAAAGGACTCATTTCGTCGCCGGCAGAATTAAACTTTGGTCCTAAATTGGTCAGGTTACCGAGTGTCTCACCGTCGAAATTTCCATAATAGATATCGTATCCTCCCTGGCCTCCTGGCATATCGGAACTCAGGAATAAAACATCTTTATCGAACATTTTACCGAAAGCGGGATATTTAATTTGAAAATCACCTGTTGGTAGTTTGATTTCTTTTGCAGGTATCCAATTACCGGATTTCTTTTCAGATACAAACAATTTTGTTTCTGATACTTCATTGCTGATCAGGACTGATCGGGTAAACACCATCATATCGCCTTCCTTGTTTAAGGAGACATGTCCTGTATGCACATTAGGTCTGTTTACGGCGTCAGATAGGGCAGTCGGTTTTCCCCATTTTCCTTCTTTCGTTTTGGTACTCGTATACACTTTTGCAAAATAATCATTGTCTTTACCGTCTAATACAATTGGGGTTTTCTTTTGAAATGAAATATAATAAAGAGAACTGTCGGCACTTAAAACTGGGCTTGATTCAGTCTGAGGTGTGTTTACCAATGTGCCTACATTTACGACAGCTATTCCTTTATTGGGATTCAACGTTTCTAACTGATCGATTCCATCTATTTCATTTTGTGCCAGAGTAATCAGATTTTGGTCCTTACCATCTACAATATATTTGCTCAGAGCTTCTTTTGATTCTCTTGTTTTTCCATTCATTTTCAATACCATACCATAATAATAATATGCCTCAGCAGGAGGCCGTACCCCTTTGAGATTGGAAGAAAGTAGACGCTGCAGTTGGGTTTCAGTACGGGCATAATCTCTGAGTGTATAATTCAACATTGCAATTTTATAGGCTATCTCAGGATCTCTTTTTTCTTTGTATACTTCATCATACAATTCCAATGCTTTATAATAATTGCCACTGCCTATGGCTTCTTCAGCAGCGACTATTTTTTTACCCACCGGAATTTCTCTTAATGGTTGGGCAATCAGAGCATTTGAGAAAATGAGTATAAAGAAAATGACTTTATGTTTTTGCATACCATCTGATACTTAAAGAGCTATAAAGATAAAAGAAATACAGTCAAAATGTACCATATGAAATTCTTAAGGTTTTTTATCGAAAACCGGGCCAGCCCAATCCGATGGTAAAGATTAGTTTAAGGATTGAAGAAAAATAGTTTAATTCGCGATAAAAAAAAGTGAATATGACTAAGGCAAAGTTTAATGCTATGATAGAGCGATTTGAAAAACAAGGTGAAAAGACCGGCTGGTCATATATATATATTCCTAAAAGATTGGCATCCAAAATGACGGATCAAAAGACATCATTCAGAGTTAAAGGCAAATTAGATGATTATACTATAAAACAGGTTGCATTATTGCCTATGGGTACAGGAGACTTTATCATGCCCATCAATGGAGAAATGAGAAAACATCTTAATAAAATGGAAGGAGATACCATCAAAGTAGAAATAGATATAGATACCTCTGAATTGGAAGCGGATCAGGATTTTCTGGATTGCCTGGCCGAAGAGCCGTCAGCATTAGCTCACTATGAAAAACTCACCCAAGGGCATAAAAATTATTTTACCAAATGGCTGGAGACCGCAAAAACACAGGAGACCAAAGCCAGCAGAATAGCCATGGCCGTAGACGCACTCAAACGGGGCCTTAGATTTGATGAGATGCTTCGGGAGAAAAAAGGTACTTTATAACTGAAGGATCCTTTAAAAAATTAAAATGCGTGAGGCACCAAATCAAATAATTCCTCCATTTTTTCGATTTTAGTAATCTGTAATGGTTTTAATTTGTGATTTCGATGATCATGTGTAAATCCTATCACATTCATCCCTGCAGCTAAGGCAGCAGTGATACCCGCCTCACTATCCTCGATTACGAGGCACTGAGCTGGTGCCACTCCTTTAACCTTACTTACATGCAAATGCATATCAGGATCTGGTTTCCATTTTTGTATGTCGTATGCGGAGAACAGGTTTTCCTCATTAAAATAGTGATATAATGAGGTGGTCTTGAGGTTTGAAATTATACCTTTCATAGGACCGTTGGACGCCACTACTTTTGGCAATTTAAGACTTTCCAGTACAGGTATTATACCAGGTACCGATTGCATTTCGGTATCAAATACATATTGACTTTTTGATCTGTATTCTTCTAAAAAATGTTCCGGCACTTTTTTCTGATTGGTGCGCTCTACGTATTCTACGCATTTTGCAAAGCGTGTACCGGGAAAATGTTCCCAAGCTTCTTCAGCAGAAAGTGTAAAACCAAGTTTTGTAATTTCTTCAATAAAGACTCTATTGGCCAGTTCTTCTGTATCTACCAATACTCCATCACAATCAAAGATGAATAGTTCAATATCCTGAAATCGGTTCATTTACTGAGTATATGATTAATTATTTTTTGACCATGGTCTTTGGATGTTTCTATAAAATATTTCCCCGTATGCATCCCACCCAGTATCACTCCGGCAAGATACAAGCCGGGTATATTTGATTCGAGGGTATCGCTGTTGGTGTATGGAGTTTTATTTTCGTCATCTTGTATTAGTACTCCGGCATTGGCTAAAAAATTATAATCCGGTTGGTAACCGGTGAGAGCCAATACAAAATCATTTTCAATTTCCATAGTTTGTCCCTCTTGATTAAAAATCAGGCTATTGATTTTTATCTCTGAAACAGTAGCATTAAAATAGGCTTTTACTGAGCCTTCTTTTATCCTGTTTTCTATATTTGGTTTTACCCAATATTTAATGTTTTGTTTTAGTTCGCTATCCCGTATGACCATGCTTACCTGGGCACCTTTTTGCCAGCATTCCAGGGCGGCATCAATGGCAGAATTGCCCGCTCCAATAATAGCCACTTTTTTCCTGTAATACGGATGTGCATCCTCAAAATAGTGCTTTACCTTTGGCAGCTCTTCCCCTTTAATATTTAAGCGTACATCCTGATCGTAAAACCCGGTAGCGATCACTACATTTTTAGCCGAGTAATTTTTCTTATTGGAATATACTGTGAACAAGCCATTTTCATTTTTGCCTATTCTATGCACAATCTCATAAAATTGTATATTCAGGTTAAATGCTTCAGTGACCCTTCTAAAATATTCAAGGGCTTCTGATCGTGTAGGCTTTTCGGTATGGGATATAAATGGCACATTGCCGATCTCTAATAATACTGAAGTAGAGAAAAATGTCATATTGGTAGGGAAATGGTACAGGGAATTTGCCAACACCCCTTTTTCAAGGATTAGGTAATGCAGTCCTGCCCGATTCGCCTCTATGCCGCAAATCAGGCCAACCGGACCGCCTCCGACTATGATCAGATCGTATTGCATGAATTATAAGGCGGGCAAAGATACTAGAGCCGTTATATATTGGATTGCATATCCATCAATTTGTATTTTATTAACGCATTGGTGGAAACTACAAGATGGTAATACAGATACTATAATTACCTTTGCCATCATGATCGAATTGACCAAACTACTTGCTATCACAGGTATGCCCGGATTATACGAATTGGTTGCTAACCGGGCTGATGGAGCTATTGTAAAGTCTGTAGAAAACGGACTTTCTAAATTTGCACCCTTGAGAAAACACCAGTTTTCCTTGCTTGAAACCATTAGCATCTATACGCATTCAGATTCTACGCCTTTGTCCGAGGTATTTTATACAATGAAAAAATCAGATCTGGAGGTACCGGCTGCAGATGCCGATCAAAAAACATGCATAGCGTATTTCCAAAAAATACTTCCCGACTACGATCCCGACAGAGTGACCATAGGGGATATCAAAAAATGCATAAAATGGTATTCCATTCTCTTGAAAAATGAGCGACTGACTGAGAAAGTGAACTCAACCAGCAATGACGCAGAAAAGGTGGATTAACTTTTTCCTTAAAAATTTTTATCCATAAAATCTTCAAACCTTTCATGTATCCTCAGGAAAGCGAGCATTTCATGGGTGAGAATACTGTCTTTATTTTTTAATCCGTACTGTATGGCTTTATGTAAACTCTCAAAGCCCTTGTCCGGATTTTCCAATATGGAATAGGCACAAGCCAGGTGAAAATAGATTTCAGGGTCATCACTGGTTTTGTCCAGCGCTTTAAGAAAGTCTTCTATGGCTTCTTCAATTTTATAATCCTTTAATTTTTTTAGTCCTTCGTTTTTATAGGGCGATGTTTTCTTTTGCTGCTCGTACTCTTTCCCCCAAGCGGTAATGGGAATATTTTCTTGTATGAGTACATGATTTTTTCTTAGGTCGAGATATACATTCATGGCCTGGTCCACTTTAGAGCTGAGGACATATCTTGCCATAGAACCATTTTCCAAAATAGTAAAATGATGATCCGTACCCATGATGGATGATTTTTTGGATACCAGTTGTCCATTGACCAATACAGATTCTTCGCCTAACCAATTATTGTGAAATTCAATAATCAGGTTTTCGGCCTGTAGTTTTTTGTAATGCATTTATTTGTTTTTAAGGGACCAAATGTCGGGAACAAAGTTTAAGATAAAATTAAGCAAGAAACCTGATAATAAACGTAATTTTGAAGCCTTAGATTTTTGATTTTAAGCAATGAAAAAAAGTGTAGCATTCGTACTGGTGACCATTGGTCTGTTTGGTTTTTCACTATTGCCTGATCCCAGCAATAGATATTTTGAAATTACCAAAAATATTGAATTGTTTACCAATGTGTACAAGGAACTAAATTATTATTACGTAGATGATATAGAACCCGGCAAATTGATGAAAATCGGTATTGATGCCATGTTGAATAGTCTCGACCCTTACACTAATTATTTTTCAGAAGCGCAGGTTGAAAACTATAGATTCAATACGGAAGGAAAATATCACGGTATAGGCGCAGGGATAAAATTTATTGATGGTTTGCCTACCATATCTGAGATGTTTGAAGAATCACCGGCATACAAATCCGGTCTGTTTATTGGAGACCAGATTGTGGGTATCAGCGGAAAGACCGTAAAAGGGAAATCCCAGGATGAGGTCAATGCTATGATGGAAGCTCCGGGTGAAGAAAAATTGGACTTATTAATCAAAAGACCCGGTGAAAATAAAGAAACGGCTATATCAGTGACCAGAGGTGAAGTCGATGTACCCAATGTGCCTTACTCCGGCATGGTAAGTGATAAAATCGGCTATATTAATTTAACTATTTTTACTGACCAGGCAGGTGCCCATGTAGCTTCTGCCCTTCAAACTCTTAAAAAAGAGAATCCCGGTATGACAGGTTTGATCCTTGATCTGAGAGACAATGGTGGTGGTCTGTTAAGGGAAGCAGTAAATGTATGTAATGTATTTATCCCCAAAAATGAATTAGTAGTGACTACAAAAGGAAAAGTAAAGGAATGGGATAGGGCCTTCAAAACTTTACAGGGCGGCGTAGATGAAAAGATCCCACTTACCATCCTGGTAGATAAAGGTACTGCTTCGGCGTCGGAAATTGTATCTGGAGTGATACAGGATTATGATCGTGGGGTAGTAATAGGACAGAGGTCTTATGGTAAAGGGTTGGTTCAAAACACCAGGCCCATAGGTTATAATAGCCAGGTAAAGCTCACCACGGCAAAGTATTATATACCCAGCGGCCGGTGCATTCAAGCTGTAGAGTATGAGAATGGTGAACCCAAAAATATTCCGGACTCTCTCCGTGCTGAATTTAAAACAAAAGGAGGCAGAAAAGTGCTGGACGGAGGAGGAATACGACCGGATGTCTTTATAGATGCTTCCAGTGGATCAGAAATATTAAATCAACTGATTCAACAAGACATTATTTTCAAATATTGTACTGAGTATAAAGTAAAGCACAAAGAAATAAAAGCGCTTAAAGAATTTAAATTTGAAGACTTTGATGATTTCAAAAAATACGTAGCGACAGCTTCATTTAAGTATAAATCACCGGTACAGAATGCATTGAATGACCTTAAAAAATTAGCTGAATCCCAGGCTGATATGAAAAACCTGGCTGCAGATGCTGATGCCCTGGCTACGAAATATAAGGAAAACATACCAGAGCTTCTGGATAAATCTAAAAGCCTGATTATAAAACAAATAGAAAAAGAAATAATTCCAAGATATTATCTTCAAAAAGGGAAA
Organism: Saprospiraceae bacterium; assembly: GCA_044227925.1. GTDB lineage: Bacteria > Bacteroidota > Bacteroidia > Chitinophagales > Saprospiraceae > JADJLQ01. The sequence goes on from JBGAVW010000001.1 coordinate 219,658, forward strand.
ATTGAAAAATCTCTTCAGGTAGATGAAGAAATAGAAGTAGCTATTAATCTATTAAATGATCCTGTCAAATATCAATCGTATTTGAAAAAACAATAGTCTGTGAGTAGGGGAGAAGGACTGATTTTACATATTGATACCAGTACAGATATTTGTTCTGTAGCATTGTCTTTAAATTCAATGCTTATCTCCTCCTGTGCTGATGAATCAAAGGAAAGACGGCATGCTGCATTATTGCCTGGGATGCTGAAAGACCTTTTACATAAGTCATCCAAGACCTTGCAGCAGGTCTCAGCCATTGCTTATAGCCAGGGTCCGGGATCGTATACAGGTTTGAGGGTAGGTTTATCGAGTGCTAAGGCAATTTGTATGGCCTTGGAGTTACCATTGATCGCTGTTTCGACGCTGCATGCTTTGGCTCATTCTGTATTAAAAACCACAGACTACGATTTTATCATTTCCATGATAGATGCTGGCAGAAATGAGGTGTATCATGCAGTATATGACAACCAATACGAATTAGTTTCTGCTCCACAGCCATTGATATTGAAGGAAAACAGTTTTGAAGAACATGGTGCCAATGGGAAAAAAATAATTTTAGTGGGAGATGGTTCTATAAAAGCAAAAGTCATTTTAAAAGCTTCTGACTCGGTATTCTATGGCGGTGAAAAGATGCTTGCTCAGCACATGATTGTCCCTGCGACAAATAAATTTTTAACTTATGCTTTTGAAGATCTGGCGTATTCTGTTCCCTTTTATTTAAAATCACCACAGTATAAAAAGTCTTTCATAAATAATTGAAATTCAGTAAAATGAATATATAAAATGGATTAATGTCTTGTTAATCCATCCTATTCCAGGAGCTATTATAAAAGAATATATGTTTTGGTTCAAAATGATTTTTGGATTTATAAGTTAAAATTGGCATGGTTATAGCATTAGCCAAGCCATTCAAACAATATAATTCATTTGAACCATAAACCTGGGAGTATGAAAAAACAGAAACAAGAAATAGTAACGCTGAAAAAGGGACCTAAAGACATTCAGCTTGACTACACCGATTTGCGTCGTGCAGTGTTGGTATTACGTGCTGTAAACCATAAACTGCGCCAACGCATCATCGAAGTACTGGACGAAAGCGATAATATGACTGTAACCGACATTTATATTAAATTAAGGCTGGAACAATCCGTAGCATCACAGCACCTGGCTATATTACGTAGGGCAGGAGTTGTAGTTACCGACAGACAAGGAAAATTTATTTATTACTCACTTGATAAGGAAAGATTGAACCAAATATCAAAATTAATTGAAGGATTAGTAGGTTAAACCATTTTTAGAGTTAACTTATTTTAAAATATTAAAAGTCAATGAATTACGTTCATTGACTTTTGTTTTTTAGCTCATTTTTATGATATTTTACTTGCAAAAAATACTGAATTACTTAAATATATAATTTTTTTTTAATATTTTCTTTGTCATATTAGAACTATTTATCATATTTGTCATCGCTAGATATTTTATTGACCTACTAAAGAGTATTTATGAAGAAGACTACAATTAGTTTTGAACAGGACAAACTACAGTATTCCTGTGACCTCATGAGGGCCTTAGCTCACCCTCTGCGGTTGAAGATTTTAGAGTTTATCGATCGCCACGAAGTGATCAATGTAAATAAAATCTACAATGCGCTGAAAATCGAGCAAAGTATTACTTCTCAACATTTAAAGATTTTGAAAGGTGTGGGGATAGTAGACAATAATAAAGATGGTAAGTTTAAACATTATCAGATCGACTACGAACGGATGTTGAAAACGATCAAAGCCATCAATGAATTTGTCGGTAAAACCGTGCCTGAAAACAATCTGGCTGAGAAAGTCTGATTAGGTCAGACCACTTGGAGATTTGAAAGCTCCCATCCCCTTTTTTAAAACAGTATGTCAGTAATCCAAAACAGCGAAACCCAACAAGCAGAATACCCCAAATTCAGTTTCCCCTTATAACAGATTTTATTATTAGATGATACTCAGGAATTGGCTTGACCATTTTCCTCAAGCTCTTTTTTGATGTCTTCCTGGTGTGGATCAGTCTGCCCGGTGGGCACTGCAGGTTTCATATCATCCACCGAATTGTTGTCCGGTGCACTGGTTTCGGCTTTGGAAATAAGTTCTTTATTTTCAATAGTATCTTCTTTGGGCGATTTGAAAAAATCCCGATGAAATATCAACAGGCTTATAACCCCCGTAGATATGGCCGCATCAGCGATATTAAAGACTGGCCTGAAAAATTGGAACTGTTTACCACCTAACCAGGCTGGCAGGGTAGTATCTATCAATGGGAAATACAACATATCTACAACCCGGCCAAATAAAAAAGGGGCATACCCTTTAGAAGGATTATATTCGGCCAATCCTCCCTGGTAATAGGATTCTGTAAATAACAATCCGTAAAATGCGGAGTCTAAAATATTGCCAATCGCTCCGGCCAATATCAATGAAAAACATAAAAGCAATCCCCAGCGTTCTTTTGATTTTATCAGCCTGTAAATAATATAAATAAGAAAACCAATTGCAACGATCCTGAAAAGACTTAGTGCTAATTTCCCGGTCTTTCCACCCAGCGATATGCCGAAAGCCATACCTTCATTTTCGACAAAATGGATTCGAGCCCATTCCAATCCCAATAGTTTTATTTCATCTCCATACTCCATATTGGTTTTTACCCAAATTTTAAGGCATTGATCCAGAAATAAAATCACCAGTACTGTGACTACACAAAGTATGGATCTATTCCGTATTCGACCAGGGTCTAATGTTAATTCTTCCATGCGGGTGCAAAGGTAGATATATGGAGGCAATGTCCGCAATTTAATTGTGATTCAAGTCAGCAGCTTCAATGAGTAAAAATGAGTGAAAAATAGTTCAAATTGCATCGGGCTCTAGTTGCATGAATCGTCTATATTCGCCGCCGTATATCCATCCGTAATACATGTCGACAGAGAAAAAACCTGTAATCTTATTTATTCCTCAATACCTCGCAAAAGGATTTGGGTTTTTGAGTTTTCACTATGTGATCAAAAAAGGGATATCTATCGAATACCTCCCTATGAATATCATGGATCTAAAGTCTATCCATAGATCGATACCCGACGAGGCATTTATAGCACTGAAGTCTCTGTCTGATCCGGTAATAGCGACTCAAAAAAACGAATTTGCTAAAATTTTAAAGAAAAGTGCTTCAAGTCAAAACCTGGAGGGGCTGTTGCATAAAAAAATATTGCGGCTAATCAATGAGACATTTATGCAGAACCTGTATCATTGGAAACAGTTACCCTGGTTTCATCAAACCAAAGATCCGGTACGAAAAAGTATTCGAAAAAGCCCATGCAGTCTGCAGGATGCAAAAGCGGTTTTAAAATTTAAAGTAACATACGATGAAGATAAGGGCTTGCAACTCCTCCAATATATACAGATTGGAAAAGCCTTGTATAATCTGGATGAATTTAAACGTACTGTGTTTTTCCTGGAATATGAAAGTCAGTATTTTATAATCGGTATCAACGATGCTACTATTCTCGATTATATCGATTCCAATGTATCTAAGTTTGCTTTTGTACCCAAAGAATTTTTCCAGCAGATAGTCCGGTACCTGGAGTCAAAAGGATATGAGGTAGATAGAAATAATTGCTTTACCTCAGTCGAGATCAATTCTTTTCCGGTGTACAGGATCATTGTTAGCGAGATCAGTGATGCTTTTTTGCAATTTATCCCTTCCTATTCGTATGAGGGCATCATCATCGAAGGCAATCATCAGGATAAAATAGAGGTGGAAAGACTAGGTGAATTGTATACCATACACCGAAATAAAGCTGCCGAACAAAAACTGATTGATGAAATAAAATCAAAACATCCATCCTTTGCCACCCAGTTTAATAATAATTTTTTTGTTCCATTTGATGTTGCTAAAAAAAACAATTGGTTCCTGAAAGTGTATCAGGGTTGGATAGATCAGGGAATAGAAATCATAGGGCTGGATTTATTAGAACACTTTAGATACTCCGCACATAAAGTGGCAACGGCCACCAAATGGTTGTCTGCTGAAAATGGAGTAAGCACTATAGAGTTTACTACCCAGTTTGGCGACGAAATCATTAAAAATAAAGAACTTCAAAAAATCATCCAATCCAATCAAAAGAGTATTTTATTAGAAGATAATTCCATAGGAGTTTTTACGGATGAATGGCTATTGCAATATTCATTGATACTGAAACATGCTAAAATAGGAGACCATAATACAATATTGATCAATAATCGCTTGCTTCAATGGTTGGAAACTGCCACTATAGAAAATATTGAGAATCAAATCATCACTGAAGAATGGGTAACCAAGTGGAAAAAATGGCAACAGGTCGAAGAGAGGGTATATCCTGTGCCGAAAGGCATACAGGCAAGCCTACGGCCATACCAGATAAAAGGTTTTGAATGGATGACCTTATTGTCTGAAATCGGAGCGGGAGCTTGCCTCGCGGATGACATGGGACTTGGTAAGACATTGCAGACCATTTGTTTTATAAGCCATTTATCTGAGCTGCAAACCGGCGATAAATTTTTAATTGTTTGCCCTGCCTCACTCATCTATAATTGGAAAGCCGAATTTGAAAAATTTGCGCCTGCTTTGCAAACCTATTTGTATAAAGGAGGCATCGATGAGTTTTCAGAGTTTTGGAATGGAGAATACCAAATTATGATTGCCACCTATGGCATGGTGCGGAGCCAAATTGATTACCTCGAATCCAGACTTTGGGCAGGAATTGTTATTGATGAAAGTCACAATATCAAAAACCCATCTGCCCTCATCACCAAATCAGTTCAGCGACTACGAAGTAAATCCAAAGTGGCTTTAAGTGGTACTCCGGTCATGAACAACACGTTTGATTTGTACTCCCAATTTGAATTTTTATTGCCCGGTTTCCTGGGTGGTCCCGAATTTTTTAGAAAAGAATATGCAGACCCTATTGATAAAGATGGGAATAAACTAAAGTCTGAAACCCTGCATAAAATCACCCGGCCGTATATCTTGCGCCGTACCAAATCACAGGTCGCAAATGACCTGCCGGAAAAAACGGTATCTGTCCTCTGGTGCGAAATGGATGAAAAACAACGGGCTATATACCAGGAAGTAAAGACCAATATCAGAAAAAGTATATTTCTGGATATAAACAATGTGGGCTTGGCTAATGCCAAGATAGGGATACTGTCAGGCATAAGTCGGCTAAAACAAATCTGTTGTGCTCCCGGATTAGTTGAGGAATATACAGATAAAAATGCCCCCAATTCCATCAAACTTCAACTGTTATTGGAAGAATTGAATAATCAGCTGACCAAGAATAAAGTCTTGGTCTTTTCGCAATTCAAGGGTATGCTGCATCTTATAGCTAAAGAGTTGAAAAAATCAGGTATTCCCTACTATCATTTTGATGGTGATACTAAAGTGGAGTTGAGGCAGGAAATGGTAAATGCCTTTAATAGCGATGATGATCCGGCCAGAGTGTTTTTGATCTCACTCAAAGCCGGAAATACAGGTCTCAATCTTACTGCCGCAGATTATGTATTTTTAGTAGATCCCTGGTGGAACACCTCGGTAGAAGATCAGGCCATCGATCGTACTCATCGAATAGGGCAGACCAAACAGGTAATGGCCTATAAGATGATTTGCAAAGACTCGATCGAGGAAAGAATCATAAAACTGCAGGAAAGAAAGAAAATGACATCAGAAACCCTGGTAAAATCAGAAGATGGTTATACCAAAGAACTTTCCGATATGGAAATGAATAATTTCCTTACAAAATCAGAAAATGGGTTCATTGCTGGCCTGAATCAGGAAGATGTGGAGTATTTATTTGGTTAAAAATTAAAAAATCACAACCTATTCCATTAAACTGGATAAAAATTTTACTTTTGCAGTCCTTATTTTATTCAATGGGGCATTAGCTCAGCTGGCTAGAGCGCTTGCATGGCATGCAAGAGGTCATCGGTTCGACTCCGATATGCTCCACTGATTTTTACACCCATCTTTTATGTTTACGGTTTATATCATTTATAGTGCAAATTCAGATCGATTTTACGTAGGCTACACTTCAGATTTAGTTAAAAGAATTCATGAACATAATTCTGGTATGAATACAAGTACAGCAAACTCACATGATTGGGTCGTTCAATTTAGCCGAAAGTTCGAAAGTAGAATACAGGCGGTGGAATTTGAAAATTTCATTAAGAAGAAGAAAAGCAGGAAGTACATTCAATGGTTGATTAGTAGCCAAACTGAATAGAGCGCTTGCAGCTCCGAAAGCATTCGGAGAAGAGGTCATCGGTTCGACTCCGATATGCTCCACTGATTTTACACCCATCTTTATAAACTACTGCGTGGTCTGATTTCATTAATTGACTTTTATACCAAAATTCATTACTCTGAAGGAATATGACTTTTGTAAAAAACAAGCCTCAATATGAACCAGTCAAAAAAGTTAGAAACTGTTTTACATCGAGCAGGCTATGAATTTACGGCAAAAAAATGGTGATTAAAATTAAAATCGCTTTGCAGATGAAGATATTCCGGCTGTCATACAGTTTTAGTATTGATTTGAAAATTAGATAAAATACCCAATAAAAACATTCAATACACCGGACTCGCCTCGACCCGTTTAATCGCAATTAATATACCCACGGTCAAGACACTGCTTATAGCCAATGATCCCAAAAGCGGAACATAGGATATCAATAAGCCAATGGCCCCAAACACCAACGCTATGCCGGGATAAAAATTGAGCGAATGTTTGATACCTTGCTTTATACTGGCACCCCGTACATCGTGAAGGCCATCGATAATCACAGCTCCGAATAAAAAGCTTTGAATCAGAAATTTGACTACAGGTTTAAACCATGTTCCACCAGTCATGCTCAAAATTCCTGATGATATACCGACAAATACCTGTTCCAATACATAGCAAATTAAAAGGGTAATGAAAGTACGAATTTGAGATTTTACAAATGTCCTTAAACTGGGTCGGTATGGAATGCCATATAAGGTCTCCACCGTTCGGCCACCAAAATGATAGGCCAAAGACATAGTAAAAAACAGAAATATATATTTATAAGAGTCAGACCTGACGAACGACCAATCTGACATCAAGGCACCACCCGTAAAACCTAAACTTACTTTATCCAGGTCACCCGTAACCACATCCCCTATTTTTGATATGGCTTTACCGATTAACCCAAACATTTTTACACCAAAATAAAGTGCGACTAAAATGGAGCTGGTATAGATCCATCTCATATTTTGCCAGTTGTTCCAAATTTGGTACCGGGCAATAAAGTCCTTGCTTATTTTCAATGATCCAATTGAAATAATGATCTGTCTGAGCATTTCGGGAGAAATTTAATTACTAATCTAACCCAAAGATCTGTGATTGAATTCCTCCTATTTAGAGATTATCGATCAAAGAAGCGAGGTAATTGACCAACTATATGGTTGCCGGGTCTATATGTTCTATAATATCCAGCCCAAATGCCTTGATTCCTACTCTGCGGCGCGGCTGTGATGTAATTAATTTGATTTTAGAAATACCAAGGTCATGCAGTATTTGAGCTCCGATTCCATAATCCCGTTGTTCTTTTGAATAATCGGCCGGAGAAGATTCCGATTTTTCCTTAATCGCTTCTAATAATGAAATTTGTTTCTCTTCGTGGAAGAGATTGAGAAAAACCCCTTTTCCTTGTTTTTGGATATAGTTTAGTGTCAGATCTATTTGTTTGCCGTATCCGTTGAACACTATATTATAGAAATCACCATTTTCAGATGATGAATGTACTCTCACTGGTACCGCGTCGGATTCATTAAATTCTCCTTTTACGATTGCAAGATGTTCATCACCGTTATTTTGTTTGTACACGATAGCTTTAAAACTTCCCGTGGGGGTATTAATTTCCTTTTCATAACACCGTTCTACCAATCTTTCCTTTTTAAGTCTAAATGCGACAAGGTCCTGGATGGAAATTATTTTCAGGTGATGTTTTTCAGCTATTTTAAGTAAGTCAGGCAATCGGGCCATCGACCCATCATCATTTAGTATTTCCACTAATACGCCTGCTGGATAAAGCCCGGCTAGTCTCGCCAAATCGATCGAAGCTTCGGTATGACCGTTTCGTCTGAGTACCCCCCCGGTTTTCGCCCTAAGTGGGAAAATATGACCTGGCCTGGCAAAGTCAGAGCCTTTGGCTTCACTGGAAGTGAGCATTTTAATACAGGTAGATCTGTCGTGGGCTGATATACCGGTGGTACAGCCATGGCCAATCAAATCTATCGAAACGGTAAATGCGGTTTCGTGAAATGCAGTATTAGAGGACACCATCAACGGAAGGTTTAATTCATCTGCCCTTTGCTCGTCGATTGGAGCACATATTAATCCACGACCATAGGTAGCCATAAAATTGATGATTTCAGGGCTTATTTTTTCTGCGGCACATATAAAATCGCCTTCATTTTCGCGATCCTCATTATCTACCACGATGAGTACTTTGCCTTGCCGTATATCTTCTAATGCTTCTTCAATAGTATGCAATTTATTTACAGAATTCATTTGGTGTCGCAAAGGTAAAGGATTGTGTGATTTATGACTTATGCTTATTTATGATATCAATCAATAATTTATTCTTATCGGCCCAGTTGAATTCCTTTGCTATGAAATTTCTGCTGTTTTCCCTTTGTGCAGCGTGGCCGATAAAGTGAGACAACAGGTTGCCAATTTCGGATACATAGGCTGCGGCATTATGTGCTATGTGTACGGTGTTCAATTTTAACCCAAGCCCGTCACTTACTTCTTTGCTGCAAATTACCTCACATCCACTGGCTAATGCCTCCAGAATCTTATTTTGCATACCCGTGCCCTTAGTGATTGGAGCGATAAATACTTTTGACCGCTTGTATATTGAAGTTATATCTACCACATCAGGCATTAATTCTACATAAGGATTTCCTTTTACCAGAAGTTTGAGCGACGGTGAGGGGTTCGCACCGGCAATTACTATTTTTAGCGATTTGCTCAGATAGGGTGCAATTTTTTTTATTATAAAATGTACGGCATCCACGTTTGAGTAATATGAAAGATTGCCAACAAATAAAAGGTCGATGTCTCTCTCCTGAGTTAGGCTGACATTTAAAAAACCTGTATCAATACCATTTGGAATTACAGCAACAGGACTGCATTTAGCGGGCAGTTGACTAGCATCCACTTTTGAGATAATAGTGTGATAATCAAAAAAAGGAAAAATCGCAGCTTCATATTCTTTCACTTTTGCCGATTCCCATTTCCAAAACAACTTTATAAGTCCGGTACTGGTTTCTGCCCGCTTTGCACTATTGGTGCTGAAGCAATCCATATAATCCAGTGTTTTTGGTAAAGGTACATTTTTGACATATTCGGTAGTCCTGATTAATTGTACATAGATATGATCAGGGTGGGTCGACTCTATGATTCTATTAATTTTCTTTTCAATAGATCTGTTAAAAAAATAGGATACCTGTACAGGCCATCCTTTTAGCAGACCTTTTATAATGTTCAGGCCGATGGCAAACTTACTTAATTTGAAAATGTATAATTTATCGCATAAGCCTTCCAGTGTTTTTTTGTGGTCTGCAGGTACTTCCTCATCAGTGAGGGATATGTAAATGATTTTAAATTCCTTGGCCAGATCCTGTATTTGATGATACATTCTGAGCTTGTCTCCTTTATTTAATGGGTATGGATACCGGGAACTAACTATGAGTAGCGTCACGCTCTAGGATACTCCTGCATTTTGTTTGTGATAACCGGAATCTAAAAGGGATTGGTATTTAGCAATCAATCCGGCAGCGATTTTGAATGTGTCGTATCTCTCTGATACAAATTGTACTGCATTTTGCCCTATCCTTTGTTTTTCTTCAGGATGCGTATGCAGGTATTCAAAACATTCAACATATTCTTCCGGTGTGTCGGCTATCAGAATATTTTCCATATGCGTAGCTGGAATTCCTTCCAGTCCCAGTGAAGTGGTAACGATCACTTTACCTAATGCCATACCTTCCAGAATTTTTACTCTCATTCCACTTCCTGAGAGCAAGGGCACTACCATCAATGGATGTGAATTTATAAATACATTTGAATTCTCCACTTCTCCGTGAATGACCACCTGGTTCATTTTTAACGATTTGATGGAATCAGGACAATTTCGACCTGCTACATGTAATTCAAAATCCGGAAAACGTTGATTTACCTTATGCCATACTTTATGCAAAAACCAGTTTAATGCTTCAGAATTGGGCATCCAATCCAGAGCTCCGATAAAAGTGATACTGGTTTTGGCGGGCAATTGACTGGATGGTTTGTACTGCTTTAATTCAATTCCGATAGGGGAGGTGATAGCCCCATTGAGATACCCTAACTTTCTGAATTTACTCATATCACGATCAGTGAAAGCGATGAGTAAATCGTATTTTTCAAACTGCTCTACTTCGTATTTTTTAAGTTGTTTGGTAAGGTGTTTGAGGTACCACTTTTTCCAATTGTTGGGATGATGCTCAATGATTCTTTCCCAAATTTCGTGCTCTATATTATGTGCCCGAAGAGAAACGATGGCATCTGAATATTTTTCAATGGTTTGAATATAGGGTGCCAGGTACAAGGTTTCCAATTGAATTACATCATATTCATTTGATGTAAGTAATTCTATCAGTTTAGCATTAAACTCATTGGAAATAAACCGGGTCACATGATACGATTGACCCTTAATCAAATTTACCAGAGCATCCCAATTGTTAATTGAAGTATCAACATCAATTGAATGAATTTCTTTAAAATAAGAATAATCCAAAGGCAAATTTTCAACATCAAAATGATGTTTATTGGTGTTCATGGAAAGTAATGTAAGTTCACAACCCATTTGGTGCAATGCTTTACTCAAATGAGTAACTGCAATAGATTCACCATCTTTTAATGGGTATGGAAATTTCTTACACAGCTGTAATATGCGCATAGGTTAATTTGGTAGCGACCCACAAATATGGTTAAAAAAATCGAAATGGTTGCCTTTACTATTACGAATCTCTTTATATGGTGGATAAATTACCCCAAGGGGTGAAAGCAAAAGGTCTCTATCAAGCATAAACATGTAAACGAAAAAACTATTGGATTTCGTCGATAAATCAATAAAAAAAACTCAATTATTTAGAAAAACGCCAAATGTGGTTAAAAAATAAGAGATTTGACTTCAATACATGGAGTGGATTATACAAGCCGAAAACATCACAAAAACATTTGGATCAGTACAGGTTTTGCAATCTCTGGACTTGCAAGTGACTAAAGGTGAACTAATTGCGATTATGGGCAAATCGGGTTCCGGCAAAAGTACATTACTTCATATACTTGGGACCCTGGATAAGCCGGATTCTGGCATGTTAAAAATTGCCGGTAAAAATCCGAATGAATTCAATCAGGATAGATTGGCAGAATTCAGAAATAAAGAAATTGGGTTTGTATTTCAATTCCACCATCTCCTTCCAGAATTCAATCTAATCGAAAATATCTCGATGCCGGGTTATATAGCTGGAAACAATAAGGAACTGTTGCAGACCAGAGCTGCTTTTTTATTGGATTATTTTGGATTAAAAAACCAGATAAATAATAAACCTGCTCAGCTTTCCGGTGGAGAACAACAAAGAGGGGCTATTTGCCGGGCACTCTTCAATGAGCCTTCAATTATTCTAGCTGACGAACCTACCGGAAACCTGGATCAGCAGAATGCAGAAGAATTTCATAGGTTAATAAGGAATCTGAGCACTGACTTTAATCAAACATTTATAATTGTAACTCACCAGGCTGATCTCGCAGATCAATGCGATAAAGTGATGATTTTAGAATCCGGAAAACTTCATGTCAGATAAAAGTTTTTCACAGTTCAATTTTGATATCACTTAATTATCATCATATAAAAGTGTAAACCAAAATTTGGTTCAATTGTTCTAGTTTACGATAAAGATAAAATAAACTATGTCAAAGAAAATTGGAATCATTGGTTCTGGCCATGTGGCCAGGGAACTTGCAAAAGGCTTTTTAGATCAAGGTTTTGAGGTAATGATTGGATCCGGAAATCTTGCTAAGATTGCGGAAATCTCCTCACAATTAAAAGTTTTAACCGGCAATTTTGAGCAGGCTGCCACATTCGGAGATATCCTGGTATTGGCTGTAAAAGGAGCTGTCGCCATAAAAGTGTTTGGCTCACTTAGTGAAGACAGTGTCAAAGGCAAAACAATTCTTGATGCCACTAATCCAATTGCTGAAGTACCACCGGTGCATGGGGTGTTACAATATTTTACAAAACAAAATGAATCACTTGGAGCTGAGTTGCAAAAAGTACAACCGGCAGCTCATATTGTCAAGGCTTTCAATTCTGTTGGGGCGGCTCATATGTACAAGCCATCCTTTAAAAGTGGTAAACCCACCATGTTTATTTGTGGAAATAATGAGCAGGCAAAATCCGAAGCTGTTGATATTATAGATTCTTTTGGCTGGGAGGTAGCGGATATGGGCAGTATAGATGCAGCTGGAGCAATAGAAGCATTGTGCGTACTTTGGTGTATCAAAGGCTTTAAAGAGGGCACCTGGAATCATGCTTTCAAATTATTGGTTTGAGTTTTTTTGAAGATGTTGAATATCATCATTTTCACCCCATTAGGTCAGTACCGTTCGGTTATTTATTATTCATGCCGATTAGTCTAAAACAACGGTCATATAATCTAATACATTTTTTATATCAGAAATAAATCATATTATTGGTTTATTAATCTTTATTGTATGAATAAATTTTGTATTATATTAATTGTGGTTTTGTGTTATAGCCTGAATGGTTTCACACAGCATATTTCTAAAGAAGATATGCTTGCCCTTACTCCAAATTGGAAGGGTGAGCGATTCGAAAATGGCAGACCAAAGGTGCCGGATGAATTACTCAAGAGATTAAAATTGGTCACCCTGGAAGAAGCCTGGGCTGTCCTTAGAAATGAAAACTATAAATATAACTATGAAGACGGTTGGCAGACAATAAATCCCGATAGTGTCCTGGTCGGCAGAGCAGTAACCGCCACTTTCATGCCTGGCAGGCCGGATTTACAGAAAGTGATTGATGACAGAGGTTTGACTAAAGAAGGCCGCCAGAAAGCTCAAAATACCTGGCCTATAGAAATATTAATCAAAGGGGATGTTTATGTTGCTGACCAATTTGGGGCACATAATAATGGACCTACTGTAGGTGACAATCTGGGAAATTCTATTTATTCCAAAACCGGTAATGGAATCGTTTATTATGGCGCAATACGGGATATCAATGGATTAAAAGAGTTAGGTGGTTTTACCTCATTTTTTAAATCCTATCACCCTTCGCATCATCAAAACAGCATTACGGGTGATCTAAATACCACTTTGGTGGGCCTAAATACCCCTACCCGGATAGGAAACGCCACCGTTTTACCAGGTGATGCAGTACTGGGCAGAGATGGAGGTGTGATTTTTATACCTCCGCATTTATTGGAAAAAGTAGTGAAGACTTCAGAGATAGTGAGACTCCGTGATATGTTTTCTCACCAGAGATTAAAAGAAGGAAAATATACGACAGGCCAGATTGATACCAGATGGGCCGCGGATATAGAAAAAGATTTTTCGCAATGGCTCAATGCCCATATAGATAAATTGCCTGTACCTAAAGAACAAATTCAAGAAATTTTAAAACAACGAACCTGGTAATGAAAAACTCAAGACGAAAATTTTTTGGCCAAAGCCTGGCTTTGACCGGATTAGCCGCAAGTCCTGTGGCTGCGTTTACTTCAAAATTTGAAGACTCTATGCAGAGGAATGAGCAATACTCAGCACCCTCTGATATAAAAATTACGGATATCAAATGCGGCTATATCAGGAATGGTCATAGTCTTTTTGTGAAAATATATACCAACCAGGATGTGTGGGGGTGTGGCGAAGGTGTCGATGCTACTCCGGGTACTTATCATTTGGTAAAAATGATGGGTCAGCGGATTAAGGATCAAAGTCCGCTCAATGTTCACCGACTTTTTGAACAATTGAGAAAAGGCGGGTTCTTTGAAGGTGCCCAGTCCGGTATGTATGTAGCTGTACTTTCAGCGATCGAATCTGCCTTATGGGATCTGGCCGGTAAGATATTAGGCCTCCCGATATACCAGTTGCTTGGAGGAAAATTCAGAGATCGGATACGCGTGTATATGGATACGGCTTTATATCAAAGCACCAACCCAAAGCCAGAAGAATTTGCAACGGCTGCTAAAAAAGCCGTAGAGATGGGATTTAACGCAATAAAATTTGATGTAGATCAGGCAAACGATCCTAATAAATATGATCGGTATAACTGGACTGCATCGCCTGCAGAATTGCAAAGAATGGTAGATCAGATCTCCGCTGCCAGGCAGGCAGTAGGGCCGAAAATTGATATTTGTGTAGACATGCATGGCAAATACGATGCGCCTACGGGAGAGAAAGTCGCAAAGCTATTCGAACCTTTGAATCTGATGTGGCTGGAAGAGCCCGTACCTGCCGAAAACCCAAAAGCGTATAAGAAAATTGCTGACTCTACCAGTACGCCTATTTGCGGTGGAGAAAATCATTATCTGGGTTATGGTTTCAGAGAATTATTGGAATTGGGGGCTGTAGACATCATCATGCCAGACCTTCAGAAGGCAGGTGGACTAGGTGAAGGGCAACGAATTGCTAATCTTTCAAATCTGTATTATGTACCGTTTGCTCCGCATATGGTCGCTTCATTTTTGGGAGCTATGGCATCGTGCCATGTTTGCGCCACTGTGCCCAATTTTTTGATATTGGAATGGCAAACATATTTTCATTCCGATCCAATGTTTAAAGAAATCATAAAATACGATGGGGAGTGGGTAGATAAGGGATTTATTCCATTGTCTAATAAACCAGGAGTTGGAGTTGAAATCAATGAGGAAGGAATGAAAAAATATGCGCCAAAAGGAGTGCCATTTTTTGAATAATAAATCAAAAAAGGCTTTCTGTTGGTAATTCGGCTAAATTATCCAAAGTAGTGAGACCGGTCATTTTATCTATCCCAATTCTATGAATAAGATTCAAATAATTGGGATGGATAAATAGGGTTTGAAATAACGTTTTTACTGATTTATTCCAACTTAATGAATCCGTACTTTAACAAGTGAAAAAATGACGGAGTGATTAAACTCAAAATACCTCAATGCCAGCAAAGTGGAAAGCCGATTCTATACCGGCATTTTCATTGGAGTCAGATCCATGTATGGCATTTTCTCCTACGTTTTTTGCATATTTTGCCCTGATGGTACCCGGCTCAGCATTAGCAGGATTGGTGGCACCGATCAATTTTCTAAAATCCTCTACAGCATTTTCTTTTTCCAGGATAGCTGCTACTATCGGACCAGAACTCATAAAATCAACCAACTCTCCATAGAAAGGCCTTGCCTTATGTATCTCGTAAAATCTGCCAGCAGCTTCTTTTGACAATCGGGTGAGCTTCATAGCTACGATTTTGAAACCGGCGTCTGTAATCTGATGAATGATGCCTCCGATATGGCCTGCAGCGACTGCATCAGGCTTGATCATAGTAAATGTGCGATTAGTAATCATATTTTTTTCTTAAATGGGACGCAAAGGTAGTCTTTTATTACATGCTATTCAGGCTGCATTCACTTTTTTTTCTGATCTTTGCGGCGCCAATCATGGAAGACCTGACCTTAATCAAAAATGCGATACAATATCCACAAAATGTGGTGATACTGTCACATCGTAACCCCGACGGTGATGCAATAGGGTCATGCCTGGCCTGGAAACTTTACCTCATGGCCAAGGGACATAAAGTACATGTAATTCTTCCCAGTGAATTTCCCTTAAATTTTGCCTGGCTACCACATACCAGTGAAATAGTGATCTACGATCTTCACCCTGAGCGTGCAAAGGAATTGATTGAAGTGGCTTCGATGATATGCTGTCTGGATTTTAACTCGCTGGACCGTATTGACAAAATGACTGAAATGGTAAGGAGCAGCACTGCCTTCAAAATGATGATTGACCACCATATAGATCCGGAGCCATTTGTACAGGCTATGGTAAGTGATCCCACTGCCAGTGCAACCTGCGAGCTGATATTTGATGTGATTTTGGCCCTTGGCGATGAGAAATTTATTACCCCAGCATTGGCGGAATGCCTTTATACAGGTATCCTTACTGATACCGGAAATTTTATTCATGCCGTCACACCTGCTATCATGCGCAAGTCGGCCCGATTACTGGAATTGGGGGTAGATAATGATAAACTTCAAATTTTAATTTTTAAAAACCTTCCTGAAAAACAACTCAGATTACTGGGATACAGTCTGTATCACAGAATGGAAATCATGCCGGAATACCAGGTAGGGCTTATTTTTCTGACGAAAGAAGATTATGCAAAATTTGGTATCTCGCGTGGCGATACCGAAGGCATAGTAAACTACATGTTACAATTAAAAGAGGTACAGATAGCTGCCTTGATTACCGACCAAAATGGGATCATCAAATTTTCATTCAGGTCCAAAGGGGATATTTCTGTGCAAACATTGGCCCGAGAACATTTTAATGGTGGGGGACATAAAAATGCCAGTGGAGGTTATCAGCATACCAGCCTGAAGGAAGCAATAGAAAAATTTAAATCAGTAATTCCTAAATTTGCCCAATCCCATTATCCAATTCAATCATTAAATTAATATCCAGATCATGTATACAAAGTCCAGTTTGATATTGTTTGTAATCATATTCTTCTTTTTGGCATCGTGTAAAAAAGATTCAAATATTACCTTGCTAGGTTATAAATATGAACTATTGAGAACCGGTACAGGTAAGCAGGCAAAGGAAGGTGATCAGGCCTACTTTAATATTGTGACTGTAGTAGGTGATTCGATAGTGGATGATACCCATATATATCCTTTCCAACCCACTTTGAGGTTAGAAGTCATACCGCCTACGGAGACTGCACCTATAGTAGATGCAATGAAAAATATGAAAATAGGAGATAGCATCAGATTGCACATTCCTATTGATTCGCTTCCATTTGCCAAAATAGAATACCAAAGTTTTAAAGAGATCGTCCATCTGATCACCTTGGATGCTCTCAAAACGGAAGAAGAGTTTAAAAAAGACATTGATGCACGCAATAAAATTTTATACGCCATGGCTGATTCGCTGCGTGGCCTGGGAATATCAAAAAAAGCACTTCTGACGCAATATGTGCAAGATTATAATAATAAGAAGTTGGATGGACAACTAAAGTCCACTGAGAAAGGGGTCAAATACATAATCTTAAATGAAGGCCAGGGTATGCTGCCCAAGCCAGGATACATGATAGAAGTAAACTATGCCGGTTCGTTGACCAACGAATTTATATTTGATGACTACTTTAATAAAGGTCAACCCTATGTTTATCGAATCCACACCGGCCAGGTAATTAAAGGATGGGACGATGTATTATCTACTTTTAAAGAGGGTACTGAAGCTATAGTTTTTATACCATCAGATCTGGGATATGGTGCTACAGGATCATCACCTAATATACCTCCGCATTCTGAACTTGTTTTTTATCTAAATTTATATAAAGTAAGGCCGATGGCCAACCGATTATAGTAATGATGCCTGGAAATATCATTACACCAAGACAGTAAATTCTATTTAATAAACTAAAACTATGACAATAGAGCAATTAAAAGCAATCAAAGAGCGACTGGCTTCGCTAAGGAGGTTTCTTTGACATCGAGAAACGATTACATGAAATAGAAGACAAAGAAGCACAGACATTCAATCCTGATTTTTGGTCCGATCCGGCTAAAGCCCAAGCCACTTTAAAGGATATCAAGATCAATAAAAAATGGGTGGAAAACTATAAAGTCATTCAGGATGAGCTGGATGAACTCGATATCCTTTTTGAATATTCCAAGGAAGGGGAAGCTACTGAAGAAGAAGTTGAAGCAAAATATCAGCAATGCCTTGGTGTGTTGGACGATGCTGAGTTCAGGTCTACTCTTAATCAGCCACAAGATGCCTTAAGCTGCATCTTGGAGATCAATGCCGGTGCCGGAGGTACTGAAAGTTGCGATTGGTCTGATATGTTATTTAGAATGTATGTGATGTGGGCAGAGAAAAATGATTATAAGGTCACTCAATTGTATAAAGTGGATGGGGATGTGGCAGGTATAAAAAGTGCTGGCCTTGAAATCAGCGGTGACTATGCTTATGGCATGCTCAAAGGGGAAAATGGTGTGCATCGCCTGGTGCGGGTAAGTCCCTTCAATGCTCAGGGAAAACGAATGACTTCTTTTTCTTCGGTGTTCGTACATCCTATGATTGATGATAGTATAGAGGTAACCGTAAATCCTGCAGATATTGAATGGGATACCTTCAGGTCGAGTGGAGCAGGCGGTCAGCATGTAAATAAAACTGAATCTGCAGTGCGGGTAAGGCATTTACCATCTGGCATTGTAGTCGAGTGCCAACAGGAACGATCTCAGCATCAAAACAGGGAGAAAGCAATGCAAATGCTTAAATCGAGATTATATGAAGCGGAACTGCAAAGACAATTGGAAGCCAAAGACAAAGTGGAGGCCACTAAAATGAAAAATGAATGGGGTAGTCAAATCAGATCCTATGTATTAGACGACAGACGGGTAAAAGACCATCGTACTGGATATACGGATTACAATACAGATGGTGTATTAAATGGTAATCTGAATGGTTTTTTGAAAGCCTACCTGATGAGAGATCAGAATGCAGTCGTAATAGATGAAGATTAAATGATGTTTTTCGCAGGCTTAAAAAGACTTCCTCATTTCAACCTGAAATTATTCATTTTCTGATCCATTTTCTGTCTTAAACTTATCTTTGAAAAATGGAATCAATTATAAATCATATTACTGCACGTTTGCAGGCTGTTGCTGAAGGATCACCCTGGTATGGTCTTAGTGTAAAAGAAGCATTGGAACACATAGATCACACTCAAGCTGTGACCAGAATTAATTTACAACATAATATTGCCGAGATATTAAATCACATAAATCAATGGAAAAAGTTTACACTGGAAAAAGTAGCCGGCGACAATACTTTTGATGTTATACTTAATTCAGACCAGGATTGGAAACAAATAGACCACCTTACCTCCAGAGAATGGCAGGCATTGCGGGACTTGTATTTTGAGATTAATGCAGATTTGGTTGACGCAGTACAACAGGTAAAAAAAGATTGGTTAGACCAAATCGTACCCGGCCGGAAATATAGTTTTTCTGATTTATTTCATGGTATCATAGATCATGATGTTTATCACCTGGGTCAAATCATCATTATTCACAAAATGATCAAAAAATGAAATTTGAAGAACCAAAAGGACTCAATCACGTAGCAGATTTTCACCATCTATTTGATGCTCCGGTTTTGGATACACCTGCTATCCCGTCACCTGACCGATGCGAATTGCGTGTAAATCTATTGCAGGAGGAACTTAACGAATTAAAAGAAGCAATAGAAAATAAGGATATTGTAGGCGTGGCAGACGCATTGGGTGATTTGCAATATGTACTTTCAGGTGCTATTCTTGAATTTGGCCTGGGTTCCAAATTTGCTAAAATATTCGATGAAATACAACGGTCAAATATGAGTAAAACCTGTGATGATATGGAAATAGCCGAGTTGACATCGGCACATTATGTAAATGAAAAAGGATTTGAAACGAAAATTGTACAAAAAGAATCTGTGTATTTAGTGTACCGCATTCCAGATCATAAGGTATTGAAGTCAGTAAATTATTCTGAAGCAGATTTGAAGAGGATAATTCAGGAGT
Source organism: Saprospiraceae bacterium (assembly GCA_044227925.1). Taxonomy (GTDB): domain Bacteria; phylum Bacteroidota; class Bacteroidia; order Chitinophagales; family Saprospiraceae; genus JADJLQ01. Next base: position 239,613 of record JBGAVW010000001.1, read on the forward strand.
AATGGAATAGATTGTCGATGTGGAGGGCTGTTGAATAGAAAGCGAATCACAAAGAAAGATAACAACATGGATATGGAATAAAACGCAGATTTGCGCGGCTATGGAATAGAACACGGATTTACGCGGATGGTTACCAACGCGGATGTGGACGGATATTATATAAAGTCGGAGCGGGAAAATGGAATTGTACAACTGTTTTTAAACCTAAGTAAATTTATCACCTTAAACTATATTATTAAATGGATTTAAAACACGAAGACTTAACCGGCGATATTATTAAAGCTTTTTATGAAGTTTATAATGAATTGCAATATGGTTTTTTAGAAAAAGTGTATGAAAATGCAATGGTAATTGAATTGAGACTGAGAGGCTTTAAAGTTATCCCTCAGAAAAAAACAGAAGTCTATTATAAAATGAATAATGTAGGTGAATATTATCCTGACTTATTAGTGAACGACCTGGTAATTATTGAACTAAAAGCAGCAGAATCTTTAGTCCCAGAGCATGAAAGCCAACTGGTAAATTATCTCAGAGCAACAAATATTGAAGTAGGGCTTCTTATGAATTTTGGCAAAAAGCCTGAATTTAAAAGGAAAGTGTATGATAATAGTAGGAAGAAAATAAAATCTTACTAAAATTGCTGTTCATATTCAATAACCCGTGTTATCCGCGTCCCATCTTACTTTATCAGTGAAAATCCCCGTTCCCAAGACCTGCGTCATCCGCGTCCCATTCTTACTACATCCGTGAAAATCCGCGTTCCAAGACCCGCGTCATCCGCGTCCCATCCTATCCACCCCACATTTATCACATCATTTCCATCATCTCTACCTTTTTTTTATTCAGGACCTGGCTTATATTAATACTCAGGGCTGTGAATAAAATTTTAGCATGCGCGTTGCGTTCAACAAATGAAATATGATCAGTAAATAGAGAGTGCAATATTTCAATATCTGAATACTCCAGCAGATTGGCCAATCCTTTGATGCTTTTCCAGTCTTCCGGATTATAGGCTGGAAATTCCTGTTGACTGACTTTGTAGGTTAATATATGCTCCAGCAGGCTAAGGCCGAATACTAAGAATTGTCGTTGACCATCCCGTCCTTCATTTGCTATATTTTCACACCAGTCCTGTATTCCTTTCGCATTGTTTTTGAGACAAAGCCGCAGCCACTGCATCATTTTCTCGACCTGGGGATTGACCTGGTCTTCAAGCATTTTAATTGCGAGGAAAAGATTGCCTTCAGCCGATGATAATATATTTCTAATGAGTTTTTCGTCTTTTGCTCCCCGATCCTGTAGCTGATGTCGAATATCTTCGTCTATAAAAGGAGAGATAGGGAGTGTTTGGCATCTTGATTGAATAGTTGGAAGCAGAGCGGATGGATTTTCTGAAACCAATAAAATGATACTATTTGCAGGTGGCTCCTCAATTAACTTTAATAATATATTACCTTCTTTGCCCAGGTACTCGGGCAGCCAAACGAATAGGATTCTCTTGTGGCCCTCATATATGGTCATTGAAAGTTGACTTACCATCAATCGGCATTCCGTGGCAGTAATATTTAATAGTTTATTTTCTATCTCTATCTTTTCTTGCCAGAAAGTCGCATTTAAATATGGATTGGATAAAACGGCATTTCGCCACTCGCCCACATATTCTAATGAACTTACTTCCTTACCTCCTGATAATGGAAAGAAAAAATGGATGTCGGGATGAATTAGTTTAAATGTTTTATTGCATTGATCGCATTCGCCACAAGCCTCATTATCAATGGGGTTTTTGCATTGGATCAAAGATGAAAATGCCAAAGCCAGTGCCAATTTGCCCGATCCTTCACCTCCGGTAAAAAGCAGGGCGTGAGGGATCCTGTTTTTGGCAAACAAGGCCTGCAATCTGCTTTTTTCACGCAACAATCCCGGGATAGAGGTAAATTTCATCAGGTACAAAGGTAAGAAATCAGGAGAAGGATCATGGTGAAAGAGTCACTATCTTTGCAGTATAATGAGAGTAGCAATATTTAGGAGAGGCCATTTTAATGCCGCACACAGGTTGTACAATCCACATTGGGATGAGGCGAAAAATAAAGAAGTCTTTGGCATTTGCACCAGCCCCAATTTTCATGGCCACAATTATGAATTAGAAGTAAAGGTGGTAGGGGAGGTTAATCCGGACACGGGATTTGTGATTAATCTTTTCGATTTAAAATCACTTATTGAAAATGAAATTGAAAACAGATTTGATCATAAAAATCTCAATCTGGACTGTGAGGAATTTAAAGACTTATTGCCTTCTGCTGAACATGTATGTTATGTAATATGGAAAATACTCAAATCTCACCTGGATGAGAAATATGAAATAACAGTGCGTTTATTTGAGACTCCAAGAAATTATGTTGAGTATCCGGCCTAGCATTAGGGATTTACTCTTGTACACAGCAGCAGGTAGATATTTGGAGTAAGAGGTTGCTTATCTTTTCTTTAGAATCACCGTCTTTAATATTTCTTCATGAAGATTAAACAATCGTGCCATGTATATGCCAGATGGAATATCGTCTATATAATATCTTTTATTTTTATACGCGTAGTATACTTTGGCTTTTTCACCTGTAATATTGTATAGTTCAATTTTTCCTAAAACTATCGGTGAATTGACCATGAAATAATCCTGGGTTGGATTTGGATAAAGCTGTATGGCATCTTTATCATCTGATTTGATAGGCGTGGATTGATTAAAAAGATAAGAGGCGGTTACTTTGGTTTCAGGCTTGCCTATTTGTTCTATACTTAAGCTCACTTTGGCCGAACCACTAATACCGCCGGGATAAACGTGAATATCCATGTTACTGGTTTCACCCGGAGCCATGATCAGACGCATAGAATCTATAGAAGGTATATAACAGAAATTTTTGTCACAAACTGCGCTGGACCATCCTTGGGTAATATTTTCGATTTTCCTGGTCCATTTTACAATGATCGTGTCTTTTGAGGTATTCTTTAAATTCGCCTTTGCAGCTACATCCAGATCAGTGGACTTTACTGATACACTGCTAGTAGTAGGACTAATAACCAATACCGTCTGCCCACTAAGACCGCAAGATAAAACGAATAATATGCCAAAAAAAAGTTGCTTCAATTGGTAATATGTTGATTACATATTACACAAAAATATAACGCCAGACCTGAATTTGCTCATCCTTCAGTGTTAAATCTTATATTTTTATTTCTTATATGCAATATTTAACAATGGTTAAATGGATATCCTCAGCGGGCTATTTCATCTTTAGTAAATTCCAGAGGGGAATGCGCTATTAATGGAAGTGTTTTCTCCGGAGGTATTTCTCCGATCCAAATATACATACAAACAAAAAAGCCAGGACCATAAGCCCCGGCTTTTGAAAAACACTAAACGCTATGAAATTATGTCTACGCTATCTCTATCGTTTTTACTGCAGGAATTACCTCTGCCTTCTTGGGTATAAAAACTTTTAGTATACCTTGATCATACGAAGCTTCAATTGCATCGGCTTCTACAGTTTCTGGCAAGTAAAAACTTCTCTTAAAGGAAGTGAGTGAGAACTCTTTTTGCCATACTTTGTCACCCTCTTTCTGTTCGGCTTCTGATTTTTTCTCGGCAGTGATAGTAAGCTGCTTTTTATTTAATTCGATTTTGAAATCGTCTTTGTGTAAGCCGGGACTTACTACATCTACGTAAAATCCATTGTCTTTTTCCGTGATGTTTACAGATGGGGTAGATGCAAAATCTGTATCAAATCTGGTATTCCATCGTGAGTTGTAAAACGGATTATAATTAACTAGTCTCATTTTTATTTATAGTTTAAAAGGTTTAAAAATTAATTTTCTTCATTAATAATTCGTACGCGATACGTGATCCATTGTGCATGGCATAGAGCATCTGGTACATTAATTTACATTTATTGTTTTTGACTCAGACTGAGTAGTCACTTTTTTAGGTAATGTTATAGTCAGGATACCTGCATCGTAGGAAGCGGAGATACCCTCTTTATTTACATCATCACTTATCTTAAAGTGGCGACTGAATTTGTTATAGGCAAATTCGTGCTTGTGTTTTTTTGCTTCAGATTCTGCCTTCGGTTTATCCACATCTACTTTTAATAAGTTCTGATCTACTGATAGTTTAAAGTCTGTTTTCTCTAGTCCCGGGGCCGCAAGTTGTACCTGAAATTTATCAGTGTATTCCAGTATATTGGCTAAGGGCCGGGTCCAGGACCAACCAAAATCTTTGGTATTTTCAGTGTTGATCGACTTGATGAAATCCTCTACAGCTTGTTCGATTTCAGGATTCCAGAATGGGAATTTAAAATGTTTATTCATTGTAATTATTTTTTATTGTTTGGCATGCATAGATCAAATGACGGACCAATGCAAATTATAAGACAAAATGGCATTTTTAGGCTAAATTGGAAGACAAAATGGCGCTTCATAGATATTTTTGAAGTAC
>JBGAVW010000020.1:0-70758 GCA_044227925.1 Saprospiraceae bacterium
ATAGGTGGAATGCAGGATAATGGAACGGCTATCTACGATGGTATGGACGGTTGGATCAAAGTAATTGGAGGCGATGGTATGTCTACTGCTATAAATCCAGCAGAAAACATTATTTATGGCAGTTATCAAAATTTTGGGCTTAATAAATCTACTGATAAGGGAAAGACATTTGAATACATTCGACCAAACAATAATATACTATACACCGAACAGATAGCGTTCAACACCCCATATGAAATTACACCTGCCAATCCGACTGCATTGTATGCCGGCGGCCAACGAATATATATCAATGAAAATAATGGCAATCCCAATGGATGGAGACCTCTACATGAGTTTGTATTGGATGCCAATGCAACTACTTTGGCATTGGCTATATCCCCAAAGGATCCAACATTGATTTTTGCCAGTACTTCACCATTAAATAATAAGACTGTACCCAAATTATTTAAAAGTACAAATGGAGGCATCACCTGGCAACATCTTTCAAATTTACCTGAACTGGCTGCTATGGACATTGTATTTGATCAGAACAATGGAAATACCATTTACCTTGCCTATTCCGGATTCAAACCGGATTCACATGTATTTAAGTCGACGGATGGTGGAAATACATGGGAAAATATTGATCATGGCTTACCCAACGTACCCACCAATTGTATTGCAATCAACCCTAAAAAATCTAATGAAATATATGTTGGAAACGACCTGGGAGTATTTGTATCTGAAAACAGCGGAAAATCCTGGCAAAAATTTACTAAAGGCTTACCAAACGCTGTTATGGTCATGAGTCTGAGCATTACGCCCACTCCGGGATTAGGGGTAATCAAAGTAGCCACTCATGGCAATGGTGTATACGAAAGCCCACTGGCTGATTTTAGTATAGCTAACAAAGAAATCACCAATCCTGCATTATCAAATTTAACTTTATCTCCAAATCCGGCAGATCAATTTATAAATGTTCGGTCTTTCTTTAAACAATCAGCAACATACCAGGTAATTATTTCAGACCTGACAGGAAGATCATTGATACAGAAAATCAATAATTCTGCATACGCGGGAGATAATGTGAATCGTGTAGATATTACTTCTTTATCTGCCGGCGTATACAATCTTAGGTTTGAAGGAAAGATTGGATCTGATCATTCGTTGTTTTTGTTGAATACTAAATTTATTAAAAAGTAGATTACAGTAAAAGCCCTTTACCATCTATGCAAATTATACACCATTGATTACAATGGTCAAAAATTTCTTTGGTTCGCCTCAATGTGGTTAAAAAGGAAAAATCAAATATTGTTTCTTCACTTATTTTTACATTGTAGAAAACTTAACTCAAAGTGAAAAAGGATTGAGATTGCCACCACCAGAAAATACGTGGACTTACCATGTTTTCCAGCAGGAAAATATATAATCAAAGTCGTTTTAGCTAATAAAAATTTTATCTGCAATTTGGTTTTAAGCAAGCTGTAATTAGGAATATCAAAGCCCCTTTCGAAGTGGAATCTGATCATTTTATCACTGTTAAACGAATACCGGCTGCACTTAAAGAAGTGAGTGGCATCATAAAAATATTAATCTTGGTTTAGCCTTCTTTGCTCCTAATTTAATTATTGATGTTTCTCATCGTGAATTAAAATAACAACACCTCAGTATTTAGTATTAGAAGGATTAATTAGAATCATTCTAACATAGCAATTAACACATTCAAAATCAGGATACTATATTTAACGAAATAATTTATGACTTTAACGGTTTAATTTTTATAAAGAATGCCTTAATAATATGCCATTTGATATATATTTGTGACAGCCATACAAGCTTCAAATCTTTTTATATCAAGACGACAATTATAATCCGATGAACTTGTATGGCTTTTTTATTTTCCGTATTTACTTTCAATATTCATCTAATGCACTCGAAATTATTTTTAATCCCGCTTTGAGTTTTAGCTCCTCTGGATAGCCAAAGCCAATTCTCATATATTGGTCATCCATATCAAACCAATGCCCGGGTCCCACTACCAAACCATGTTGTTCAAATAAAAATTTATAAAAATGATCCAAATTGGATACGCGCTTTTTAATTCGTACAAAACATACCAATCCCCCTTGTGGCAATACTGCCTCTACCCTATTTTCATTATTTAACCAGGCTTTTAATACTCCCAGATTGATTTGGGCTTTGGCATTCATTTTTGATACCAACTCCAATCGCCTTGTATAAAAAGCATAGGCTATTGCTTCCTCCAATGGTGGATTACAAATTTGAATGGTTTCCTTAGCAGCTAAAAAGGTTTCGTACCAGGTTTTATTTTTAGTAATAATTGCACCTATCCGTATACCTGGCAAACCATATCCTTTTGAAAATGAAATAAGGCTGATCCAATTGTTATGAAAGGATGCCAATAGCGGGAAGTTTGATTCAAAACAAGCATCCCGGTATGTTTCATCAAAAAGTAAAATCAGTTTGTATTTTGATGTAAGCAATAAAAGATCATTTATCTGGTCTTTGGTGATACAATTGCCAGTTGGGTTATGTGGTGTGGTGAGGCTAATCATCCTGGCCCCTGCAAGGGCAGCCTTTTCTACCTCAGCCAAGGGCAATTCCCAATTTTCCTCGTATCTAAGATTGATCTGAATGATCTGGTAACCGAGAGTCCTGGGGCTCTGCAAATTAGATGAGTAGTTAGGGAAAACGATTCCAATTTTATCTCCTGTATTTAATAAAGAGCTATATACAAAATACATTGCCATGGCGGCACCTCCTGTAAGCAATACATCAGATGCATTCAATCCTTCACCTTGCTCAGCTATTAACTTTCTCAGGGTCGGGTGTCCCCTATGATCCGTATATTCAGGTTTAATCCTATTCAAGTCAAGACCCAACTCCCGGAGATCCAATTCATATGCCGAACTTTCAGCCAGGTTGATATGTATATTTCCATAGCCTACTTCCTCCGGGCTTTCTATTTCAATGGGCATGCGTTTATAATCCATGCTTTAAAGGTAAATAGGATTGGTATTAAATTGAATTCTTCAATTATTTCTATTTTTATACTATGGTAAAGCGCAATCCAAGAGACCGGTCAGAAATCACCAATGACATATATGAAAGCGGGTTGGTGCCATTGTTCTATCATGCGGATTTAGAAATAGCTAAATCACTGGTAAAAACCTGTTATGATGTGGGGTTGAAAACATTGGAGTTTACTAACCGGGCTGCATTTGCCCATTCCATATTTGCACCTTTAAATCTCTATTGCAAAAAAGAACTACCTGGAATGAGACTGGGCATAGGTACGGTCACCGATGTTGGAACGGCAGCCTTATATCTCCAATCCGGAGCGGATTTTATTGTAATGCCTTCATTGCAGGAAGAGGTAATACAACTTTGTAATAAAAGAAAAGTGCTTTGCCTGCCTGGTTGTGGTACAGTAAGTGAAATAAGCAGAGCAGAGACCCTGGGATGCGAAATCATAAAATTATTTCCTGGCAATCATTATGGCCCTAAGTTTATATCTGATGTACTGGGCCCCATGCCATGGACCAGCATATTGGTAAGCGGAGGTGTAGAACCGATTAAGGAAAATATTCAATCCTGGATCAAATCCGGTGCCACTTGCCTGGCCCTTGGATCCAAACTTTTTACCTCCGAAATCTTAAATGGAGACAACCTTACCGGATTAGCAGAATTGGTATCTGATTGTATGAAGTGGGTAAGGGAAGCGCGAAAAGCCTGATTACTAAACGACTGTTTATATCGATTTTTCATAATTTATTTTATTTCATAATGTGTTCAATGATAACATATTAAAGCTTTTTGTTATGGTATAGTATTTGTCTATTATAGCATACCCCCACTAGAATTTTACAAACAAAAACTTTAAACAATACCTGATCATCCAGCGACCCAGCGCCCGGGGAGATTTGAGGTGGCTTATGCGACGAAATGAAAAAAATTATTAGACTCCAAAATGGATATTCGGCACCTTTGGCTAAAGATATCCGGTTCTGGTTTTGGATTGCATGTATGACTGCTTTTTTAATTTTGACTTTAATTAAGATAGCTGAATAGGGCTTTCATGAAAAAAACAAAATAGGATTTTAAACAACACCATTCTTCATCGAGTGGTGTTGTTTAATTATTCGATCAGCTTATTGATTCCTGTTCGGAGGCTTAATTGATGGTGCACAAATCCTTCACACCCTTCGTATATTAATTGATATGCATCCTCAAATAAGTCTGTATAGTATGGATCCGGTACAATCTTTTGTTCATTCGGATATTTATACTCTAATAATAATTTTATTTTTTGGTGGTTAACTCCATTTTGTGCCAGATTGACCACATCCCTGTAATTCATCAGATCCATCACTAAGATATGATCAAATGCATCAAGGTCGTTTTTCTGCAGATGCCTTGCTCTTTGATACCTGATATCGATACCATGGTTTTCAGCGCATTGAATCGCTCTGCGGTCAGGTAATTCTCCCACATGCCAATTCCCAATTCCAGCAGAGTCAACGACCCAATTATCCAAGCCATGCTCCTCAATCATTTTTTTCATCACCCCCTCTGCCATTGGAGACCTGCAAATATTTCCAAGGCATACCATTAAGATTTTCATGCTGAAAAATAATGATCATGACGGATATCAGTAAACTTATTTAATAAAGGATTTTTTTGTTCGAAGAATAAGGCATATTTTTGTTTAGACAAAATCTAAATAATGTTTAAACCAATCATTGCCAAAAATTTACTCGAAATAAAAGAAGGTAAAATTTGTGGATTTAATGACGAAAATTTGTCTAGACTGTTGATTTCCAAGGGCATATTGATTGGCAGCATTGCTAAATTAATTAGGGTATCCCCTTTTGGTAATTCCTATTATGTACAAATTGATGGGCTGAAATTTGGCTTACGAAGAAAAGAAATAGAGGTTATACAACTCACGGAACTGTAATAATCAATGCGTAAAAAAGTTGCAATTTTAGGAAATCCAAACAGCGGAAAATCTTCTGTTTTTAATCGCCTCACCGGACTATCCACAAAGGTGGGCAACTTTCCTGGAATTACAGTAGATAAAAAAGCAGGTACTATTCGGCTCTCTGGAGGAGAGGTAGTAGAAATTATAGATTTCCCAGGGGTATACAGCTTGCATCCAAATGCCAAAGACGAATTTATAGTTACCTCTATACTTTCAAATCCGAAGGACCAGGACTATCCTGATCTTATACTGTATGTCGCTGATATCACTCATCTAGAAAAACAATTACTGCTTTTTACACAGGTAGTAGACTTGGGACTACCTATTGTGATGGTACTGACCATGAAAGACCTTGCCCAAAAAGACAATCTTACATTTGACCTGGAAGCTTTGCGATCAGCATGGCAAATCCCTATCTTATCTGTCAATGCCCGTACCCAGGAAAGTACACCCGATATCATCAGCGCGATAGAAAAAATGTTGGGACACCCGCAACTGCATACATCACCTCAGTATAAACTATCTTATACCGAGCAAAGCATCGCAAATGATCTCAACACTACCGTGGCAACAAATAGTTCCTATCAAAGTCTGTTAGTCGCCCATTATTTTGACAGGTTGGAGCATCTCAGCTCTCATCAAAAAGATAAAATAAGATCTGTAAACATCAGTCATGGTTTTAATTCTCTTGCATCCCAGATTAGTGAAACCATGCAACGGTATGACGGCTTTATTCCACTTATCAGAAAAGCTGCTTCTGCCGGTACTTATAAAATAAGTAAACTAAGTGAAAAAGCAGATGTAGTACTGACTCATAAAATATGGGGATTGATTATTTTTTTTGCAGTGAATTTTTTCATATTCCAGGCCATGTTTTCATTAGCAGCCTACCCGATGGAATGGATCGAATTCGGGTTTAGTAAAATTGGCAGTCTTATAAAAAATATTGGTTTGCCCGATACCATAACCAGTTTTATTTCGGATGGTATACTTGCGGGACTGGGTGGCATTTTGGTGTTTTTACCTCAAATAGCGCTTCTGTTTTTTTTACTTACCATACTTGAAGATTTTGGCTATATGGCCAGGGCGGTATACATGTTCGACGGATTATTACAAAAATTTGGACTGAATGGAAGATCTTTAGTATCTCTTATTGCCGGAGGAGCCTGTGCCATCCCAGCAATAATGAGTACCCGATCTATAAGCAATCAAAAAGAAAGATTAATCACTACATTGGTGACACCATTTATCAGTTGCAGTGCCAGAATACCAGTCTATACTATTTTGGTGGCATTTGTGGTTTCCAATTCATATAAAATAGGACCTTTCAATGGTCAGGGCTTATTGTTTATGTGTTTGTATCTGTTGGGTATTGCCACTGCTTTAATAGCAGCATTTATTCTGAAAAAAATAATTAAATCAGACGAACGCAGTTTTTTGATGATAGAATTGCCCGATTATAAAACGCCCGATGTCAGAGTAGCTCTTCATACTGCCTGGTCGAGGTCTAAATCTTTTATGTTGGAAGCCGGCAAAGTTATCCTGGTCATTTCATTGGTGCTGTGGGTATTGTCAAGCTATGGTCCATCAGCTAAAATGAAGGCCATCTCAGCTGAAGTGGATGTTATAAAGAAAGAACAATCTCTTTCAGATCTTTCTGCTGAAAATTTACTCGCGAGCAAAAAACTGGAAGCTTCCTATGCGGGTATCATTGGAAAATGGATGGAACCACTGATTAAACCACTGGGGTTTGACTGGAAAATCGGTATTGCTTTACTCACTTCTTTTGCTGCCCGGGAAGTTTTTGTTGGCACCATGTCCACGATTTACAGTTTAGGCAGCACTGAAGATTACGACAGCCTGCAAAAAAAATTATCAGCAGAAATAAACCAGGAAACCGGGCAGCCGAGATTTACCCTTGCTGTAGCCGTCTCTCTTTTATTATTTTATGTATTTGCGATGCAATGCATGAGTACTATGGCAGTGGTGTATAGAGAAACCGGTGGCTGGAAATGGCCAATTATTCAATTTGTATTCATGTGTGGCCTTGCGTACCTGGCTTCTTTTATAGCATATCAATTATTGAAATAATCCCAGGTAAAACTACGTGATCAGCAGCCGCCATAAAACGAAGTGCTCTATTCACCATCCCATGTTTCAAACAGATCTGGTCTCCTCTCTTTAGTCCTCAAAATAGATTGATCATGCAACCATTCATTTATCTTTTTTTCGTGGCCACTAAGCAAGATGTCGGGCACCTTATGGCCTTTAAAGTCAGATGGCCGGGTATATACTGGAGGAGCTAATAAGCCATCCTGATGTGAATCTGTTAACGCAGAAGTTTCATCGCCCATTATTCCCGGGACTAACCTTAAAACAGCATCAGTAAGTACAGATGCGGCTATCTCCCCTCCTGAAAGCACATAATCACCAATAGATATTTCTTTGGTTACATATATTTCCCGAATTCGTTGATCTATACCTTTATAATGACCGCAGATCAATAATAAATTTTTGCTTAATGAAAGCTGATTGGCCAATTTTTGATTAAAGAGTTCACCATCGGGAGTCAGATATATGATTTCGTCATAGTTTACCTGCAATCGGAGTTGGTCAATACAGTTTGCAAGGGGCTCAGGCATTAAAACCATGCCTGCAGTACCACCAAAAGGATAATCATCTATTTGTTTATAATTTCCAATGCCAAATTGCCTCAGATCATGTACATGGAGCTGAAGCAATCCGGATTGAATAGATCTTTTGTAGATAGCATTGTCAAAAACACTATCAAAATAATGTGGTAGTGCCGCAATGATATCTATGCGTATCATGTAAAGATAATAAATGGAAAATCCTTATGATCCTACTTTAATTAATTGGACTTCAAAAATCAAAGTAGCAAATGGTGGAATTGCCTGTCCAGCTCCGTTTTCTCCGTATGCCAGATAATATGGAATATAAAGTCTGTATTTAGACCCCTCCTTCATTAACTGTAATGCTTCAGTCCATCCGGCTATTACCTGATTAGCCATAAATGTGATTGGCTCTCCTCTTTTAATACTGCTGTCAAATACAGTACCATCTATCAATTTACCTTCGTAATGCACTTTCACACTGTCAGCAGAGGTTGGTTTTTTCCCGGTACCTTCTGTAATAATTTCGTATTGGAGTCCGGATTGGGTCACGTGTATGTTGGGTTTCTTTAAGTTTTCAGCCAAAAATTTTTCACCTTCTTCTTTTATGGGGCCGAATTGTGCTTGTTGTTTTTCAGCCACATAGGCTCTAACAATCTGATCGCATTTTTCCAATGAATACGTGGATAGACCAATGATCTGATGTAATATACCTTTATTTAAATCATCCAGATTTAATTCATTGAATCCCTGGCCCTTTAAACTAGCTCCCAGCAGGGTACCCAAAGCATATGACAGCGTATCTGAAATAGTAGTGTCTTTATTAACTTTGATCGGCTGGTTACTCATAGAGTCTTGTTTTGAATTCATGTTTTGTGTATTTGCTTTAAAAAAAGTAAGTAATAGTAAAAAAGCAGAAAGTTTGAGTTTCATTTATTTTAATTTGATTTTTTTAATGTAGCATAATGACGGAAAAAATGAGGAATAGTTTCAATTCCTTTATAAAAATTGAATATTCCGTATTTTTCATTTGGAGAGTGAATATTATCAGAATCAAGACCAAATCCCATCATCACCGTTTTGACCCCAAGTACCCTTTCAAAAAGGGATACAATGGGAATACTGCCTCCACCTCGCTGCGGTAGCGGTTTTTTACCGAAGGTATCTGACATTGCTTTTTCAGCTGCAAGATATTCTATTGAATCAGTGGGGGTAACAGCAGGGAAACCTCCATGATGAGGCCTAACCTCTACGGAGACACCTGGAGGGGCAATAGATTTAAAATGATCAGAAAATAATTTCGTGATTTCATCCGGATGTTGATCTGGTACTAACCTCATACTTATCTTGGCAAATGCTTTTGATGGCAACACCGTTTTGGCTCCCGCACCAATATACCCTCCCCAAATTCCATTCACATCTAAAGTAGGGCGAATGGATGTTCGCTCAATGGTAGTATACCCTTTTTCGCCAAATACAGCATTTATATTCAGGTCAGAAGTATATTCCTTTTCATCAAAAGGTGCTTCATTCATTTGTTTCCTTTCCTCCACACTTACCATTTTTACTTTGTCGTAAAAACCGGGAATATTTACTTTATGATTTTCATCATGCAGCGAAGCAATCATTTGGGCTAAAGCGTTAATTGGATTGGTTACTCCCCCACCATAAACTCCTGAATGCAAATCTCTGTTTGGCCCTGTAACTTCCACTTCCACATAGCTTAGACCTCTGAGCCCAGTGGTCAATGAAGGTACATCATTTGCAATGAGTGAAGTGTCTGAAATCATGACCATGTCACAGGTGAGCATTTCGGTCTGTTCTTTACAGAATATCTCCAGGTTATTGGATCCTATTTCTTCTTCCCCTTCGATCATGAATTTGACATTACAAGGCAATTCGTTACTGGCCAACATAGCTTCGAATGCTTTGATGTGCATAAAAAACTGTCCTTTGTCATCACATGCTCCTCTGGCATAAATATTTCCGTCTCTGACAATCGGTTCGAAAGGGGGTGAATGCCAAAGATCAAGTGGATCCGGAGGCTGTACATCGTAGTGACCGTATACTAAAACAGTAGGTACATTTTCTGCAATAATTTTTTCAGCATAGACTATGGGATGGCCTGCCGTAGGGAATAGGGTAACTTTTTCCGCACCTGCTTGTCTGAGATAATCAGCTACCTTTTCTGCGGTACGGGATACATCGTCCTTATATTTTGGATCTGCACTGATAGAGGGTATACGCAGCAGTGTAAATAACTCATCTAAGAAGCGGGATTTGTGTTGCTCTATAAATTGCTGAGATTTCGATGCCATATCCTGGATTTGGGCTGCAAATATACTGCGTTTTATTGCACTTCTTGGAGTATATATTTGATTGTAATTTTGTGTTCCTGACTGACCTGATTAGGTTTGTTTAGTTTAATTACCAAATTCGGAAACTATATCTTGATTACTTACCACCTTGAATCAAAAAATTTATCACTGCCTGTCTGATGTCGTTGCGTAACACATCCTCTTTCATTGGATCAGACACTTGAATCACTCCTGGGGTATTTCTCCCAAAAAATGGTTTAAATTCCTGACTTACATCCACCAGGTAATCGTTTATTGCCATGATATACGTTTTACTAAGATCCAGTGGTTTTTCGTTTATGTACCAGTTTCCTTTATCATCTCTCCTGATCCGATCTACCTGAGGATATGATCCGTTTCCAAGATTTGCTACGGCATAGTCGAGTCCTTGTTTGATATTGGATCCTTTAAGAGACACTGACAATATTTTTCCACCATACGGCAGGGTTCGGATTATATCGTATTGTGTGATCTTGCCCATCAATTCATCATCCAATCGTATACTGCCACTGTTGTAAATACTAAAATCCGTTCCTGGAGAAGCGGCTGTGATAGACTTGGCTATCATTCGGGTGAGATTGGTACTCTTATACCGTACTGATTTTTCTCTCCCGTCATAAGGGGTTTCGAGCGTGGTGAGAATCTGATCCGGATTAAATCCTTGTTGCTTTAGGCTAGTGTTTGCGATGCCATTCCATTCATCTACTTTTAACTGAGTTTCGGGATCATCACTTATAGATTGGTCGATTGCTGTTAGAGTGGAGCTTATAGTTACTTTCTTTGATGCCTTATCATATCCTATTTTATGAACATACACTGTTTTGGCATTTGCATCTGCTTTAGAGATGATCGTACTTCCAATGGTATCATACGAATGCACATGCTCATGCCCACCTACGATTAATTTCAAATCAGGAAATTGTTTCGCCACCATTTTATCATCCATTATGTCAAGATGTGTAAGACCAATGATAAAATCAGTTACAGGTTTTAGTTTTGATATGGATGATTTAGCCGTTTGAAAATAATCATCATACTTTACATAGGATTTGGGATTAGAATTGATGCAGAGACCGATTACCCCGATTCTCAATTCTGTGCCATCTGCATCTTTAAACACCAAAATCTTTTCCTTTGGAATTTCGGTTTCACTAAATTTTGTCAATTTGGTAAAAGCGATAGTATCAGATTGGAAGACATGCCTCACATTTGATCCTATCCAATCAAAGTTTGATTCATTGATTCGCCTGATTAATTCTTTTTCAGGAATATCGAATTCGTGGTTGCCAAAAACAACCAAATTGATTCCAACCGTATTCAACACATCGACCATTTGACGACCATACATCGGAATTCCCTCGTATTTTATGGTACCTATTGCAGAAGGGAATAAAAAGTCACCACACAGTACTGTGTATGTATTTGGATTTTCCGACAATAATTTTTTGCGCACACGAGCTACTCTGGCGAGACCTCCTTCTGTTCCATTATTCAGGGGTGATATTTCATATACATCATTTAACTGGAGTAGATTAATTGAAATTTTTCCATCGTCTGTTCCCTGTCCAATACTCTTAGTAGAAAAAAGTAAAAAAAAGCCAATATATCCGATTAATAATACAAGTCTCATTTGGATTAAATTTAACTACAAAAATAGAATTAAAAGAATTTTAAAGATGGTCTATTTACAAAACCTAAACAAATCAAAGGTAAAGCAAACCATTACTTATCGCCAGCAATACAAAATCCTGTCTTTTCCATTCATATCTTTTATTAACTGCACATCATGGTAATCCGTTGAATCAAAAATCATTCGGGTTTGTGAGGAATGAAACTCATTTATCTCCGCTATTATTTTACCGGACAAAACAAGTGCTATTTTGCCAAACTCTGCCATTTTCCTATAAAACAAAAGTGGGTCTTTGCCGGCAAACAAAGCCATATGGGGTTCGTATTGCAAAGTATTGATATCCATTTTATCCAATTCATCCTCCGCAACATACGGAGGGTTACTCACTATAAGATCCAAATTATGAGGAAGTTGAGACCAACCGGCTTGATCTAAAAAATCAGCTTGAATAAAATTTAACTTTAAATTTAATTTCTGTGCATTTTCCTGAGCCAATAACAATGCTGGTTTACTTTTATCCAAAGCCCAAACATCTGCATTTGGACAATATTTTTTTATAGCCAACGCTATACATCCACTACCCGTACCAATATCTAAAACTCTGCATTTTCCTGAGCCGATTTTTTTAATTGCCAATTCAGCGACTTCTTCCGTTTCAAATCTGGGTATCAGGACGGAATTATTTACTTTTATTTTAAGCCCCATAAAATAGGCTGTGCCGGTAATATACTGTACAGGTTCATATTTTATTAAACGACGGATGGAGTTATTAAAAACAGACAAGTCCAGCGAATTTAGCGAAGCAGATTTATCAAACAAATCTTCATGGAGAATGCGCAATATACTTACCGACTCTGTTTCGCCATAAATGGGATTGAGTCTTTCATATCCCATCTGTTTAAGATCAGACCAATTCATACCTTTTCCTCAGCAAATAATATATAGTTAGACGAAAAATTAAAAAGGGTATGGTTTTTGCAATTACCACTTTCCTTCTATTTTGAATAACTATTTTTTTTATAATGGCAACAAAGATCGCAAATAAGATATCAACGAAGCTAAAAGGTTTTACTGATAAATCTTTATTAAAATCAGCAATGAAGGCCTTAGCCTTGTCGTATTCGCCTTATTCTCATTTTGCAGTAGGTGCGGCGGTACTGAAAGCAGATCTCAATGTTTATTTGGGTGCAAATATTGAAAATGCCTCTTATCCGTTATGCCTGTGTGCTGAAAGATCAGCCATTGCCCATGCTCACAGCAGTGCCCCAAAGTCTTCCATTTTAGCCATCGCGGTAATGGCAAAGTCCAAAACTATGGCCATAACGAATACAGTGACTCCTTGCGGTGCCTGCAGGCAAGTGATCAGTGAATTCGAAGAAATGCAGGGGGCACCGATCAGAATCATACTGGGCAATGATGATGCTTCAAAAATTATGGTTTTTGAAAGTATTAAAGAGCTTTTGCCACATTCATTTGATTCAAAATTTTTAATGTAAACAGAATTATTTGAGCGTTATAGGATTTAACTCCCGAGTTAAATTAATCTTATATTTTACATTGCCCCATCCACCCAATTTAGTTTTACTCGCATCTTTAGATAGTTAACCCAAAATTTGATGCTATGAAATGGATGCGAATAATATTGCCCATACTTATTGTAGGAGGTATCGTAGCCGGTACTTTATATTCTAAATCGTATAAAAAATCAAGCCAACGCACTGCAATCACGGCCAGGGTAAAAAAGGGTGTTTTCGAAGTGGGTGTATCTGCAGGCGGAGAATTGAGAGCAAAAAAATCCCAACAAATACTGGCCCCTGCAATAGAAATGCAAGGTGCTGGATTATTTCAAACTACCATCTCAAACCTGGTACCGGAAGGCACTGTGGTCAATGCCGGTGATTTTGTAGCTGAATTGGACCGAAATCAATTAGGTACACGTATAAAAGATGTACAAGCAGAATTAGAAAAAGTAAATACTCAGCTCGAACAAGCCAAAATAGATACTGCAATAGATTTGCGCAATCTGCGAGATCAAATTGTGAACCTGGAATTTACTATAGAAGAAAAACAATTATTGGTCAATCAAAGCAAATACGAACCACAATCCGTATTCCGCCAAGCAATGATCGATAAAGAAAAATCAGAAAGGGACCTCAATCAGTTAAGAAATAAATACAAGCTTACCCTCGAAAAATCAGTAGCAAAAATCGCGGAAATCAATGCAGGAATCAAACAATCCCAAGGTAAACTCCAGCGGTTAAATGAGTTGAGTGCTAAATTCAGAGTTACTGCTCCTAAACCCGGCATGGTAATTTATGCACGATCGTGGAATGGGAAAAAAGGCCCCGGCTCACAAGTATCTGCCTGGGATCCGGAGGTCGCAGAACTACCGGATCTTACAATGATGGTGAGCAAATCTTTCGTAAACGAAGTCGATATTAGTAAAGTAAGAATAGGCCAGGATGTACATATCACGGTAGATGCATTTCCAAATAAAGTATATACGGGCCAGGTATTGAGTATTGCCAATGTGGGGGAAGACATGCGTAACTACGACACTAAAGTATTTGAGGTCATAATAAATATAGCTGAGCGTGATTCCATTCTCAAACCAGCCATGAGCACCACCAATGATATAAAAGTGCATAGATTTGAGAATGCCATTTCCGTACCCATCGAATCTGTGACTATTGACAGCCTGGCTTATGTATATAAACAATCTGATGGCAAAATAGTCAAACAGGAAGTGATTCTCGGTCCTGCTAATGGGGTGGAAATTATGATCATCACTGGATTGCTTGAAAATGAAGAAGTAAGACTCACCCCTCCTACAGATAAAGAATCTTATGTAACTAATCTGCTAAAACAAGAGGACAAGTCAAACGCAAAAAAAGAATACGAGGATCAGATACAGGCATTTGAGAAGTTGTTGGCGAAAAAATCTGAAGATGCCAGAAAGCAAGACCTGGATAAAGAAAATGCAAAAGGTGGTGGAGTAATTATTATTTCAGAATAACATCAACCAAGTTACATGAAAAGATCATTACTCAATCTAGGTATTGCGGTCGATGCCGTGCAGGTAAACAGACTAAGAGCATTATTAACTGCTCTTGGCATCTTGTTTGGAGTGGCAGCTGTAATATCAATGCTTGCCATTGGCGCAGGAGCTAAACAAGCAATACTGGATCAGATGAGGCTCATCGGGTCAAATAATATCATCATCAAAGCAGTGGTACCATCTGCCAATAAAAAATCAGGCGAAGGAAACGATAATTCAAGTGCTACCTCCACTGCAACCAAAGCCAATAAAAAACGCCCCTGGTCTCCCGGTCTTACCTTACATGATATACAAGCCATTCAAACGGCAATTCCACAAGTAGAGAGCACAAGCCCTGAATTAAGTATGCAAGTAAATGCTTTGTACCAGGGTTACACGATGCCGGTCACCTGCAATGGCATTACCAATGATTTCTTCTCATTAAATAATCTGTCTCTGGCCAATGGAAGCTTCTTTTCGGATCTTCAGGCATTTGAAGCTTCACCAGTCTGTGTAGTGGGTAAGGATATTATGGTCAAATTATTTCACAATGAATCTCCTATAGGTAAAAAACTAAAATGCGGAAATCAATCCTTGACGGTAATTGGAGTACTCAATTCCAGATTGACCAGTTCTGAATCATTAAAAACGCTTGGATTGAGATCCTATAATGCAGAAATATTTATACCAATAAAAACTGCCTTGATACGATATGAAGACCGATCCCTGGTAACGAAAAAGGACTTGTCCCGTGGCAATTGGGAAAACGGAGAGACAAAAGAAATGAGCAATTATCACCAATTGGATAGAGCCATCATACAACTGGATGATCCTTCCTCCCTTACGGCCAGTGCAGAAGTGATAAGCCGAATATTAAAAAGGCGACACCTTGATCAGGTAGATTACGAAATTGAGATTCCCGAATTATTAATCCAACAACAACAAAAAACGCAGGATACGTTCAATATGGTACTGGCAGTGATTGCCGCCATATCATTGTTGGTAGGTGGCATTGGGATAATGAATATAATGCTCGCTTCAGTATTAGAGAGAATAAAAGAAATCGGATTAAGAAGGTCATTAGGCGCTTTACAAAACGACATTGTTCAACAATTTTTATATGAGGCCATATTTATTAGCTGTATCGGAGGAATAGTCGGCATCATACTTGGGATCACCTCTGCAAAAATCATTGCATCTTATGCCCAGATCCCGACGGTAATTTCACTTTGGTCAGTGGTATTGGCATTTGGTGTGTCCATTTCCGTCGGGATGATTTTCGGTTTTTTCCCTGCACAAAAGGCGGCATTACAAGATCCCATCAAAGCATTGAGGGTAGAGTAATTTAGTAGTAAACACATTTTTAATCATTAATTATGAATAGTAGATTTTTATTCAGTATTTGTTTGATTTATCTTGTATTTCCATGTCCTTTATCCGCACAAATAGAAAAATATAATCTGGGCGAAATCATTTCATTGGCCCAGGGTGAATCACCCCAGGTAAAAATTGAAAAAGTGCGATTGAGCAATGCTTTCTGGAGATTACAATCATTTAAAGCGGATCTAAAACCCAGAATAAACTTAAATGCAACACTACCCAATCTCAATCGAACAATAGATGAAGTAGTATTGCCCACAGGAGCCAGTCAGTATCTTAATCGTTCTCAGATGAATAATAACTTGGGAATTAATTTAAGCCAATCGATCAGTGCTACCGGTGGAACCGTATTTGCAGCTACAGGTCTATCCAGATTGGACATTTTTAAAACCAATACGACGGATGCTAATTTTTCATATCGAGGTCAGCCTTTTTATCTTGGATTTTCTCAGCCTATATCAGGATATAATTCCTGGAAATGGGACAAACAATTACGGCCACTGGAATTTGAAGCTTCCAAAAAAATATTTTCTGAAAATAAAGAAAATATAGCTAGCCAGGCTGTTGCCCTTTATTTTGACTTATTGCTATCTCAATTAGAGCTAAATGCCATTTCCAAATTGAAATCCAGCTCAGATACTTTATACCTGTTAAACAAATCCAGATTCGAGGTTGGAAAAATAGCCGAGACCGAACTACTTCAAAGTGAAATAAACCTGATGAATACAGATGTATCGGTAGCTCAATCCAAGCTCCAGGTATCCACTGCCAACGAGCGCTTACGAAATTTTTTAGGCCTGCAAAGAAATGTGGAATTTGAACTGGTTGCACCGGATGCCATTCCTGAATTTATAGTTACGGCTGAAGATGCAATAGATCGTGCCAGAAAAAACCGAAGTGAATTTATAAATCAAACCATAAGTAAATTAAATGCCGAATCAAATCTGGATAGGGCCAGGAGAAATAAAGAAATCAGTTTTAATGGCACTATTGGATTCACCCAGACCGGCAAAACCGTGGCTGAAGCATTGAGCAAGCCATTGGATCAGGAAATTATATTTCTAGGTATAAATATGCCAATAGCCGACTGGGGTAAAACCAAAGCCAGAACTGAAATTGCAAAATCCAACCTGGAACTTGTAAATATGAATAATGAACAGGAAAGAACAAATTTTGAACAAGAAATCAGGCTTAAAGTAAATCAAATCCAACTTAAAAAAGACGGAGTAAAAATTGCGCAAAGGGCAAATGAAGCTTCCAATAAACGATTTGATCTCAGTACACAGCGATATCTGATTGGTAAAATTTCTATTACTGAGCTCAATCAAGCGATCGAAGATCAAAACAAATCAAGGCAGGCCTATTTTAATGCCTTAAGGGATTTTTGGGTGAGTTATTTTGAAATACGAAGACTTACCCTATATGATTTTATTGAAAGGAAAGAATTAGTGCATGAACAGAAATGATCGGTTCATTTTCAGGTTTACTTATACAAAAGCTTTTCCACCCTTTCTATGTCTTCCGGTACATCCACACCGATTGACATATAATCCGTAATTCCAACATAGATACTTAGGCCATGTTCCAACCAGCGCAATTGTTCCAATGATTCTGCTCTCTCCAGAGGGGACTCTTTTAAATCGCGCAGGGTGAGTAATGTATTTAGTCTATACGCATAAATGCCCAAATGCTGATAATGAACTTCAGTTGATGTAGAGCGATAATAAGGGATCTTCGATCTGCTGAAGTAAAGGGCTTTATAATTGTTATCAAATACAGCCTTGACTATATTGGGATTGTCAGCATCAGCAGGGTCTTCTAATTTTCGCACCAGGGTGACTATTTCTGCATCAGGTTTTGATCTGATGATACTGATTACCTCTTCCAATAAATCAGTGGTGATGAGTGGTTCATCACCTTGTATGTTAATTACCCAATCAACCTCCTGGTCAAGGTAGTGGTCTGTAATGACTTGCACAATTCTGCTGGTGCCGTTTACATGATGCTCATCGGTCATTACTGCCTTGCCTCCAAATAAAGCAACGGCATCAAAAATTCGAACATCATCTGTGGCTACCACCAAATCAAATAAATTTGTATTTTCGCTGCATCCCCTATAGACTCGCTCGATCATAGTCTTACCCCCTATCCTGGCTAATGGTTTTCCCAAAAACCTAGATGACGCATACCGGGCCGGTATAATCCCTAGAACTTTCATATTATAAAAATATTTAATTTGTTAAACATATTATAATAATATTTAATATTTTTGCGTCTAATAATAAGGATTTTATATGAAATTTACGAGAATGAGGTTTTTGATGATTTATGGTCTGGTGGTGATGAGTAATCTGATCCTTGCTAATGATTCATGGTTGAAAGACACCATTTTTATCCAATTAGACGAGAGCAATAATAAATTTGCAATGCATAAAGTAGAAAAGAAACAAACCCTATTTTCACTTGCAAATGCCTATGGCATAGACCTTTATGATGTATACGATAATAATCCAATATTAAAATCCAGAATCCTGATGGCAGATGATCAGCTACGTATGCCAATTACTGATCGGCACATTATATTGGATGCAAGTCTTCTCGATAATACAAAAAAATACAGGCCTGTAATTTACATCGCCAAAGCAAAAGATAATTTATACAAAGTAGCCAGGCAATATTTTAATATGTCTTTTGATCAATTGATGGCCAGAAATCACTTAAGTACCCCCAATCTTAAAGTAAATCAAAAATTAGTAATTGGCTGGTTTGATAACACAAAAGATACAGAGGCTATTTCAGATACAAAACCAAGCACATTAAAATCTGAGCAAGCAAAGCTGGAAGAAAAATTTACCACTGCCAATCCTGCACCATTTACTGAAGAATATAAAGCCATCGATTTAGTTACTTCCGAATGGGTAAAAAAATATGGTAAAGAAGAAAATAACCCTGATCACCTTATCGATTTGAATAAAAGTATTCCCGAAATAAAAATGGTTGAAAGGAAATCAGATAAAACTGCTACCGCTGTGAAACCCGTTGAAATTACTAAGACACCAGAAAAAATAACACGAGGTAGTGCCGACAACCCAAATGTGATGCTGGAGAAGCCCAGAGTTTTAAAGCGTAAAATGATCACTCAAAATGGGGTAGCAAAATGGGTAAAAACAGAAAATACCAATGGCGATTTGTACTGCCTTCATCCAACTGCACCTATTAACTCAGTGGTAGAGATTACTAACCCCATGACCCATAGAAAAATCTATGCAAAAGTATTATCCAATATGCCCGCCAAACTATATGGTGATGATATCAATGTAGTGGTATCTCCAGGTGTAGCCAACCTCTTAGGCGTAATCGATAGTCGTTTTTATGTAAAACTGAGGTATGTGGAAGAAACCATTCAGTAGAATTTTTCTTATACCTAAATCTCTTATCTTTGACTTGTTTTTGATTTAATATGAAAAGATCTGGTGGATTTAAGAAAAACAGTTCAAACCGAATTAGTACCGTTTGAAAATAAGTAAGGCAAACAATTCTGTACCGGATCAAATCTTAAAATTTGAAATGATACCCATCGTTTACTGAAAAGCCATTTATAAAAATAATGAAAGTATTCAATAATATATTGGAGACCATCGGAAACACTCCACTTATCCGGTTAAATAAGGTATGTGATGAAATACCTGCCCTGGTATTAGCAAAAGTAGAAACTTTTAATCCCGGTCATTCTATCAAAGATCGCATGGCAGTAAAGATGATTGATGATGCTGAGAAAAGTAAAAAACTACTTCCCGGAGGGACCATCATTGAATGTACATCAGGAAATACCGGTATGGGGCTGGCACTGATAGGCGCAGTACGAGGATACAAATGCATTTTCACAACTACTGACAAACAATCAGCAGAAAAAATAAATCTTTTAAAAGCATTTGGTGCAGAGGTCATCGTTTGTCCTACCAATGTCGAATCCCATGATCCAAGATCATATTATTCCGTAGCTGAAAGACTTAGTAAACAAATTCCTAATTCTTTTTGGTGTAATCAATACGACAATCTCAGCAACGCTGAAGCCCATTTCGAAAGCACAGGTCCTGAAATCTGGGATCAAACCGATGGCAAAATTACCCACCTGATCGTAGGCGTAGGCACAGGTGGCACTATCAGTGGCACTGCCCGATACCTCAAATCAAAAAATCCAAATATTAAAATCTGGGGTGTAGATACTTATGGGTCTGCATTGAAAAAATATCATGAGACCGGAATATTGGATCCTAAAGAAATTTATCCTTACATAACAGAAGGGATTGGTGAAGATATCATCCCCCTGAATATCGATTTTAAAATCATTGATCATTTCGAAAAGGTCACTGATAAAGATGCTGCTTTGGCCACCCGCAAGCTGGCGCGCGAAGAAGGTTTATTATTAGGATATAGCGCGGGCTCTGCATTAGCCGGCCTCAATCAATTGAAAGATAAGCTTACGAAAGAAGATGTAGTGGTAATTATTTTTCACGATCATGGTTCACGATATGTAGGAAAGATCTTTAATGATGATTGGATGCGCGAAAGAGGATTCCTGGAGACAGAAATAAAAGTGAAAGATCTGATCCGGGCCAAAGAAGATAAACGGTTCTTTTCACTGGATGCTTCTAATAAAGTCAGAGAAGCATTGCATATGATGAAAGCAAACGATATTTCACAGATTCCGGTAATGAAAGGTGACCACATATCCGGTTCTATAAGCGAAAGCAGAATATTGGCATTTATACTTGAAAATCCGGTAAGCCATCTTGAAAAAAATATTGAAGCAGTGATGGATGATCCATTACCACAAGTACCTCTGGATATGGGCATTCAAGATGTAAGTCGATATTTTGATAGAAAAATACCAGCAGTAATGACCCAGGATACTGCTGGAAACTGGCATGTAATAACTCAATATGATATCATCAGAAGTATCAGGGGCTGATCTCAAAGTGAAACCATGAGTATGGAGACCCCAATTCCAATACCGATCCATATTAATTTTCGCCAGGCTATGCCATGATGATGCAGATTTTCTGATTCAAACAATATAGTTATGGCTACATGCAGTAATGATCCTCCGGCAAAAGCCAAAACATAGGATATATTATTTATTAAATCAGGAAAGGATTGTATCAGGTACATGCCTATAGGAGTCAAAAAAGCAAACATAAGGATTAAGCCAAACGACCTCCATTGGTTTATCCCTAATAGGTTCATCACCAGGTAAAGGGTAAAACCTTCAGCCACTTTGTGTAATAATATACCTGAATACACCGAATGAAAATGATTATCCGATACTTCATTGAAACCCACAAATGGCAGGCCATCAAATATGGCATGCACTCCCAAGCCCAAAAACAAAGAAATAAGCATGCTTTTTTTATGCTCCTTTTCATGAAAATGTACATGTCCATGCTCTACCCCACCGGTAAGTACATCTATACCTATTTGAAGAAAGAACCCTATTAAAACAAATATGCCTATAGCATGGTTATGTGTTCTAAAAATGGAAGGAAACAGTTCCAGGATCAAAATGCCAAATAAAAAAGCTCCACTAAGAGATTGAATATCCTGAAGTATTTTTCTTCTATTCGCCTGACTGAAAAATGCGGCCAATCCTGCACCTGCAAAAATCAAAATCAAGCATAATATGGCATATGTAAATAAACTCATGAGTAAACCTTCAATCTCTTAAAAATAAAGCTCCCCATATAACCGGAAAAAATACCCAGCAAACTGCCACATATTACATCCATTGGATAGTGCACACCTACATACACCTGAGCATATGAGATCACTGCTGCCCAAATTAAAAACAAATAGCGCCATCGTCCAAAAAAATGCATACCTGTCAAAAAAATAAATGAGGAAACACAAAAATGATTGGTAGCATGAGATGAAGTAAAACTATAACCACTACCACAATGGACAATAATTCTTCTGTTGCCTTCCAAAGCAATTTCATTGCACGGCCTGGTTCGTTTTACCGATTTCTTTATTAATTCACTACTTAGTAAATTGGATAAAACAACCATACCAATAGCAAACAGCAGGTAATATAACCCCTGTCTGCCAAAATTAAATAGAAGAAAGGATATCAGAAATACGTATAAAGGAAACCAAACATAGCTGTTTCGCATAAAAGACAGAAAAACATCCAAATAGGGATGCACCCACTCCTGGTTGATCAAATGGAAAAGCTGAAGATCCTGTTGTAAAATCTGGTGCATATTTAGAGCGGTACAAATGTAGCAGGTATAAGCTAGTAAAGAGAATTATCTTTGCAATTATATGATAAAAATACTGGTTACAGGGGCCTCCGGATACATTGGAAGTCATACCGTGATAGATCTGTTAGAACATGGCTATGAGGTTATTGGCATAGACAATCAAGTAAACTCATCCCTAAAATCCTATGATCGTATAGAGGAGATTACAGGAAAAAAAATCATGCACTACCAGGTGGATATTTGCAATAAAACTGAGCTTGAAAAAATATTCTCCATACACCGGGATGCTAAAGCAGTAATTCATTTTGCTGCTCTCAAAAGTGTGGAGGAATCCATAGATAAGCCTTTTCTTTATTATCAAAACAATATGGTAGGGCTCATCAATTTGCTTGAGTTACAAAATTCGTATGGTGTGTATAACCATATTTTTTCATCCTCCTGCACGGTCTATGGCAATACACATGAACTACCTGTGACGGAATCAACACCATGGAACACTGCCGAATCACCGTATGGCCTGACCAAACAACTGGGCGAGCTTACAATTGAAAATGTAACCAAAGTACGGCCTGATTTTAAGGCTATTTCACTGCGGTATTTTAATCCTGCAGGGGCTCACCCAACTGCCCGATTAGGAGAAGCAGCCATAGTCGAAGTAAGAAACCTGATCCCATTAGTGATGGAAACGGGATTTGGTAAAAGAAAAGAATTGATGGTGTTTGGCAATGACTATCCTACACGTGACGGCACCAATATCAGAGACTATATTCATATTCTGGATTTGGCTCATGCCCATACTTTAGCTTTAGAGCATTTAATAAAAAACAAAGATGCGAAGAACTACAATGTTTATAATATAGGCTCAGGAAGTGGATCCAGCATATTGGAAGTCATACACGCTTTCGAAAAAGTGACCGGTAAAAAATTAAATTATCGAATAGCCGATAAAAGGCCGGGCGATGTAGTGGCCATCTACGCAGATTTTACCAAAGCAAATAAAGAATTGGGATGGGCACCCAAGTTTACTATAGAAGATATAATGCGCAATGCCTGGGATTGGGAAAAGGAAAAAGCAGAGTATCTGATGATAAAATAATCAGTCTCCTGACTCACCATTACCCAATCGTCTCCAAATCAATTGGGAGTCTTCTCAATCTTTTACCAGTAAGATTAAATATTGCATTTCCAAGCGCAGGGGCTATGGGTGGTAGGCCTGGTTCTCCCACTCCACCGGGTTTTTCAAGATTTTCCATGATATGTATATCTACCGCAGGCATTTCATGTATTCGCATCACTTGATATTCATGGAAATTACTTTGATCGCATTTGCTTTTGGAGAAAGTAATTCCACCTTTGATTGCGGCAGATAATCCCATGACAATATTCCCTTCAGTCTGTGCTTTTACCATATCCGGATTTACATGCTGTCCACAATCAATCACTGAGGTGACTTTTATAATTTTAATGCCCTTATCCGTCTTGGCCACCTCTACTGCCGCAGCACTCATAGTGGCAAATGATCTGAACATGGCTACTCCGCGGGCATGATTGGCCGGTAATGCCGGGTAAGCTTTGGTGATTTCTTCCAGCTTTGAGATCACTTTAAGATCACGATCTGCACTTCTTAATAATTCCTTGCGGGCAGCTATCGGATCTTTACCCGCTTTATGCGCCATTTCATCCAGGAAGCATTCCTGGCCCCAGGAAAAGTTAGATGCATATACCGATCGCCACCAAAGAATGGGTATATCCGTTTTCACTCTAGAATAAGATAGGTGATGTACGGGGAAATTGTATTTATGGTTTTCTTTACTCAGTTCACTAGCCAGCCAACTATCTGCCTGGAATGCTTCTACTCCATTCCAATGTTGTCCTTGAATGGATTCTCCAATCGCATGATGACTGAATGCTGCTAGCCGATTTTGTTTATTAATTACACCCCGCATTTTGCTGAGCATAGCCGGCCTGAATGGTCCTTGTGCCATATCTTCCTCCCTGGGCCAGATAAGCTTTACCGGTGCTTGCATTTGCTTAGATATGTCTATGGCCTCTTTCATAAAATCCATAAAAGCTTTTCTTCCAAACGAGCCTCCCAATAAGGTAGGATTGATCTTCACCTTTTCTTTGGGTATACCAAGCAAATTAGAAGTTTCTGTTAGTGCACCGTCAGGCCCTTGAATTGGGGCCCATACCTCAACCGTTCCATCTGCTTTTACATGTGCAGTAGCATTTACAGGTTCTATAGCTGCGTGTGCAAGAAAAGGAGTTTCATATACGGCTTCTAATTTATTATCAAAAAATTTATAATAACTATCAAAATCACCTTCTTCTTCGGCTCGCACACCGGTCTTTGCTGCTGCCAGGTGCATTTCTTTAAAATAATTGTCAGAGTTTAAAGTGGCATCAGGTTCTGATTCCCATTTTAGTTTCAACAGCTTACTTGCTTTTAAGGCAGCCCAATAATTATCCGCAACTACGGCTACTGCATCCGTATCGCCACCCGGATAAAAATGTTTTGTCTTCAACACAGACTTTACCCCTATTACCTTCTTTGCTTCTTCATCCTGTATTGATTTTAATTTTCCTTTTACCGATGGCGAATGCACAGTTACTGCATACAACATATTAGGTACTACGACATCTATTCCAAATACGGCTTGACCCGTCACCTTTGATGGTACATCTTGTCTTTTGGCATATTTGCCCAATATTCTATACTCTTTTGGATCTTTTAATTTAGGATTTTTAGGTACTTCCAGTTTGGATGCATCCGTTACCAAATCTCCAAAGCCAATGCTTTTATCTCCTCCTTTTAAATAGATTTTACCTTCCTGTGCGTAACATTGATCAGCATTTACTGCCCATTTATTCGCTGCTGACTGAATTAACATCTCTTTGGCAGCAGCTCCGGTCTTCCTGAGTGAATTCCATAGCTCTCTTACTGTACTGCTACCACCGGATTGCTGAGCTCCGTATTGGGCTCTGCCGTCTGATGGAATAATTTTTACCTGATCAAGGTTTACCTCCAATTCCTCAGCCAAAATAGAAGGTACTGCCTGATAAGATCCCTGTCCCATATCTGGCCGGCTATTTACCAAAGTAATGTTTCCTGCGGTATCAATAATGATGAATGGATTGAGTTCATGAATAAACACCTGCTGATCCAATTTTATCACCTGGTCATTTCCTGCTACGGAATGAAATCCCAATGCGAGACCAAAGCTGGCAGCACCTGTTTTTTTAAGAAATTCTCTTCTATTTGAAATGGTAGACATAATTATGAGTATAAAAGAAATGAATTAATGGGATGATTAATGGCCAGTGCCTTGTGTGGCAGTGGCATTTGCTGCCCGATGAATGGCTTTTCTAATCCGATCGTAAGTACCACATCTGCAAATATTGCCTTGCATATAGAGATCAATATCCTCGTCGGTGGGTTTGGGCTTTTGATTCAATAAAGCCATAGCAGACATTATTTGTCCACTTTGACAATATCCACATTGTGGTACCTGCTCTTCCACCCAGGCTTGCTGCACGGCAGTCAATGTTTCAGGTGCACCAATACCCTCAATGGTAGTGATTTTTTGCTTTTTAGTTACTGACCCTACTTGCATAGAACAGGATCGAATGGGTACACCATCCAGATGTACGGTGCAAGCACCACATTGAGCTATCCCGCACCCATATTTTGTACCTTTAAGTCCTACTATATCGCGTAAGGCCCAAAGCAAAGGCATATCCGGTTCAGCATCGAATTGGTATTTTTTATTATTTACAGTCAGAGAAATTTTTGCCATAGGAAAAATAGTTATATAGTACTCAAAGCTAAGATGACAAGTCTACAAAGAAGAATAATAATGCTATAAAAAATTGTTAAAAAATGGATACTAAAAACCCCGCTCTGGTAGAATCAACGAAAATAAAGATTGAATTTAAATTCAATTTACTTCATTTTCCCACGTTGTCCCAATTCAATCACCTCCAAATTTTTCAATTCATCATGAATGATTTCAAACCGCACCGCAGTGCGAAAAATATGAAACCCTTCATGGCCGCATGCACCTGGATTGATGTGTAAATGGCCCAATTTTTCATCTTTCATTATTTTTAATATATGAGAATGGCCACAAATCAATAAATTCACAGGATTTTCAATCAGCTTTTTTTTTACTCTGGCCGCATATTTCCCGGGATATCCGGCGATGTGTGTCATATATATTTTAAAGTTACCTATCTGCCACAATATTTCTTCAGGAAACTCAGATTGAATAATACCATTATCGATATTTCCGTAAACCCCTATTACCGGTTTAATTTTTTTTAATTCATGGATTACCTCCATAGAACCAAAGTCACCGGCATGCCATATCTCATCCCGGTCGTTGAAAAGATCCAGCAGGTGACGATCTGTATAGGAATGACTATCTGATAATAATCCAATCTTCATATTTAACATCGTTGGTGTACCAGGTGGGTAGTTAAAATACAATATTGATGCAGGTATACCTATTTATACTACTCGATCAACAGCATTTTTTTAGAGGCTACCTGACTTCCCGATTGTAAATGATAGTAATATACTCCCGTACCGGGTAATTCAGATTTATCCAACCTTACCTGATTGTACCCCGCTGTAAATTGACCTTGAATCTTCTTTATAGTTCTACCCGTCAGGTCTGTAATTTGGATTACTGCACCTGACGATGTAGGTAATTCAAATGCTATGATGGTATGATCCGCAAATGGATTCGGAGTGTTTTGAAATAAATGAATTCCTTTTGATTGGGAAGATTTTATTTCCAGGCTTATATTTTTAGAATCTTGTTCGGCATCTGAGGCATATCCTTCCGCTTTGGTGATTTTAGAATGTATGCGGATAGCATTGGAAACATTTCCTTTGATCTTAGCTTTAAATAGAAGCGTAAACAATTTTTCGTCTTTACCAAGTTGCTGAGCTTTTACAGCATTCCAGGACATTGGTATATACCCTTTAGAAAGGTGAGTCAGTCCGAAATTATAATCATCCAATTTTAATCTACCTGGTTTATATCCCATATATTCCAGGGACTCTGTATCGAATCCAAAAGTGAATTGAAAACCAGCTAATAATTGATTTTCGTCCAATGCAATTGGAATCTCTACCATACTATTTTGATCAAAAGCATTTTCCGGAGTAACGAACTTTATGGCAGATCTTGCATATCGGGTTTCAGCTCCCAACAACTGATGAGCTTGTGCTGTTTGATTTACATCTCCTATTTTTATTCCAACAAAATCATTACTTCTACCCCGAAGTTGATCTCCTGTTTTTTCAATTATTTCATTAATATTAAATGGCAGATCAGGGTTGAGCCTGGTTTTATCAGCAAACCGCCAAGATGTATTTCTTGGCAACTGGGTGTAAATACCTAAGATTAATTTTCGTAGTTCTATTAAGTCCACGACATCAATCGCAGCATTGTTATCCACATCAGCAGCAAGAAATTTATACATGGAATTTAACGGTTTGGCACCTAAAATATGCTGTTGTATAAGCATTAAATCAATAGTGGATACACCGTTCATCCAATCCAGACTTTGATCAGGAACTATTTTATACTGATTGTTTAGTTGGATAGCTTCGAAACTATATTTTCCCTCAACAGTAGTAAATTTATTATTGATGACAATTCCATTATTGAGTAGCGAAATTTTTACATTTTGTACCGGTTCATTGGATTCGGTAGTAATCCGGCCGGTGACTGCACCAAGTGTACCCGGGCATACTTTTGGGTTATTATTATCCTGGATATCTACATACGTAATGCATTTATCTGCATTTCCCTTTTCATCTACCACCCAAATGTTCAGCGTTTGATCTCCCAGTCGGGTGCAATCAAAGGTATCACTTGCGAAACCTATGGTATCCATTCCCTTTTTTCCAAAATAAAACTTCAAATTATCGTTTCTGGAGCAATTGTCGTAAGAACCTGCATTAAAATCTGAAGCCCATAGGACAATATTTTTGGATGTAGGCATCAACACTGTTGCTATTCCGTTAAGACAATATGGAGTAGGTTTTTTACAATCCTTTACGGTAATCTTCATTATGCACGTGTCCTCATTTCCGCAGCCATCGGTTGCGTATACAGTAAGCAAATGATTTCCCTGAGAAAGTGTTTCGCTAAAAAGTTTAACTCCCGGAATGCTGCGAAGATCTATACTTCCGTCTCCATTTTCATCCAATACATATCTATAAAGGATTTTATCAGAAGGGGTGCATTGATCCGTAGCTTTAAATTTAATTTCAAATTTCTCTCTGCAGTTTTCAACATAGGTGCACAACACAGTGTCCCTACATTCCAGTACTGGTGCCGTTTCGTCAATGATTTTTATTATTTGTGTATAGGTTATGTATCCATCTCCGTCATCTTTGAGGTTTCTATACACACAGGCTCTGTTTTCTTTATTGGCCACTAATGTATCGTTTACTATTACATCTGCTTTTCGGCTATGCTGCAATGGATCAAATTTACACCAGTCCGTCAGGGTCCATGTTCTCACAATTTTCTTACACCCACCTTCTTCTGCATCGTATTCCGTGTCTTCATAATGCACTCCCACCAGTTCACATTCATCGTCCATAATCATAATATTCCCGGTTGCGGCGCCCGGCTTTAAATCAGCAATAGCAGATCCAGTAGTACAATTAATAATTACATCTGCTGGAAATAATACTTCAAAATCGGATCTTGCCTGTGTATATATCTTTTGTTCACAGGTAATCATATTGCCACATAGATCTTTGGCTTTCCAACTGCGTTTTACCCAGCCCCTCCCGCATTTGTCTAATTGTTCTTCATCAGTAAATGGAATACTTTCATCTAACTTACAATTATCCCATATCCAAAACATTGATTTACCGGCTGCAGTAGATGGTTTACCTCCCGAGGCAGGTTTTGCAGTCCAAAAATATTTTTTATAGTTTACTTTGCCTCCGGTATCCAGTGAATCCAGGCACAACCATTCTTTGCAGTAAATGGGTTGCCAACCTGTAGTATACTCAGCAGCACAATTGATTTCTTCAAAACCGGAATGATCGTCATGTGACTTAATCAATATCGGACCACCATAATATCCATACCATTTACCTGAATTATCTTTAGCGTCATCGAGGTTTCCATCATTTTCCTTTTTACATTCAATTTCTTTAGGCCAGATACCATTTTCTCTGCCATCGGTACAATAGGAATTATAGGCACTGGAATATGAAGGCCCACCTTCCACGCCATCACAATAAATGTATAAATCATCTGGTTTGTCACATTGAGGCAATGTTTTATCCAAAATATTTACCCGAACCATACAATCATTGTATAAATATTTTGAACACGTACTCACTGAAACCACGTTACTTATCGTTTGTGCTTTTAGCATAAAACCAGGAGCAAAATTCAGGTCAAAACAATTTTTATAAAACTCAAATATTTGATTAAAATCTCCAAAAACCGGCATATTGGCTGATCCAATAAATACTTCGCGATCATCATACAATTTCGAATTCAAATAGGTAAGCCAGGTATTCAGTGAATCACCACATACCAATCTGGGTTGCCAGTTACAATCCTTTTGTTTTGATTCTTTGTACCATTTATCTCTTTTATCCAGCCAATTAAAATTCTTTTCAGCTCTATACAGATGACTGGTGTTATAACAATACCAATCGTGCTCTGAACAAGGGAAGGTATGAGGATCGTATAATGGGACTCCACAAGCTTCGTAGATTCTCAGCACTACCAGCTGTTCACCACAGTCAGCAAGGTCGAGAAAATCTTTAAACACATAACAACTAATGTAGTTTTCGATGTACGCATCATAAAAAACCTTTTTATCCCAATATTCTTTTTTACCACATGTCTTTTCGATTTTGGCAATGGCATCGGCTTTGGTTTTTTCTATATCGGTCATTCTGGCAATAGCAAAATGCAATACATTACAGCAATTATCCCTGCTGCCGTTGTCAAGATCTTTGGCGTATACGCGTGCCCAACAGACTGCAGGGTCTACCACTGCCTGTGAGTACTCATCACATAAGGGTGTGGGTGGCGTCTTATCCTCTACACAAATCGAAATAGAGTCCCTGGTTCGATTAAAACAACGATCTGCAATGTCTACATACATGGTAAAACACCTATTTCCATACACAGCATCTGTCGCAGGCAAGGTCACGATATTAGGCAATTTGCCCTGGAGTACCACAAACTTTTCAGAATGACCTTCGCGATACGAAAGAACATAATCCTGGTTAATTTGATCATCGCAGTCATCAATAGTCAATTTCTCTACAGCGACAGATGCCACGCAATCATGAGGTTTGACCGTTTCAGTATATGCTTTTTTCCCTCCGGTTACTACTGGTATTTCTACATCCTGTACTTTAATGTATTGCACACATACCGTATCTCGTCCAAGACACCAGTCCGAGATTCTCCACTGCCTTCTGATTTTGAAGCCGCTGCCGCATGTATATGTAAGCTGGTCAGTATAATCCAGGTTTACCTTACATAAGCCTCCCCTTTTCGCTCCATTGGTAGACCAGAGTGCTACGCAAGTATCTACATATACACAGGTATCCTTCAGTGCTATACCTGATATTCCGGATTTTACCGGAAAGGGGCTATTTTTTAAAACAGTAACTAAAAAAGTATCTGTAATGGCAGGTACCAGAAGTGAATCGGTAACTATACATTTTTGTTTAGAGCTGGCAAAGGAGTCCGACATCTGAAGTTTTAGTAATAATTCCGGTGTTGGGTAGTTTGGATTTGATTTATCACTTGAAAAAGTAATCAGGTCATAATTTTTTTTATCAAAGATTGAACCTTCCACACCGGATTTCCTGCAAAGCACACGGCAATTTAGACTAATATTATCTGGTTTTTTCACCAATGGTAACCTGTCTTTCCTGATCAATAAAGTATCACTGCAACCGGATGTATTGCCCCATTCATCAAAAGTAACTATGGTTCTGAATACTCTGCCCAGAATGGCTGAGTCGCAATTATAATCTACCCAATTTAATGCTGTAATGACAGAAGTACCTTGCTGCCCACAATTATCTTGTGGTTTGTTCACCTGCTCCATAAACTGAGCAAGTTGAAAACAACTTATTTTCAAATTGTTTTTACAAAGTGGTTGAGGTGGGAACTTATCCTCAATCGTCACGTACCCCCAACAGGAATTTAGATTTCTATTGTCCTTTACCCTATAAATGAAGGTGTGACCAAGATGACTACGGTCCACTACCCCACTTCCGGGCTGCTGTGTGCCAAATGGATAGGTAAGACTTAGTGTCAAAGTGGTACAATTCGGATTTTCTAATACATCATCGATTTCTATTACTCTTTGACAATCTTCATCAAGGGAAATATTAACATGAGCAATACAGTTAAGATTACACACCTGAGCTGAAGACGAAATCGCTGACAAGAAGAAAATTAAGACAGGAAGGGCAAACTTAAGGTACTTGGGAGTTACTATTTGATACATATGCAATGATTATTACTTTAATTAATTGAAAATAATTATGATCTGCTGACTGCAATACAAATAGCATTCCAATATATTATAAATAATCGTAATATGTTACAATAATACTTCATATCTACATGTATTTCAATTAATTATGAAATAATTTTATATTATAAAAAAATTTAATATAAGTTACAAAAAGCAAGACTCTGCCTCAATTCGGACCAAGAAATATATCTTTATCGGGGAATGAAAATTATATCGTGGAATATCAGGCAAGGCGGAGGCACCAGATTCGAAGCCATTTCCAATGCTCTAATCCATGAAAACTGTGATGTGATTGTTTTATCCGAATTTCAAAATAATGCTGCCGGTCAATGGATACGTATAAAACTATTGATGAATGGGTATTTATTCCAATCACCCAGCAGTGAGGATAAGGAAAAGAATGGAGTGTTGATTGCTACCAGAGTACCCTGCTCTTTTATACTAGATACACATACCCATGATTTTCCTGAGTCCGTGTTAATTTGTTGCCTGAACAATTATTTTATATATGGTGTATATCTTCCTCATAAGAAAAAACATGCCAGATTAGAATACATAATTGAAAAATTGAAATCCTCCCCTTATCCTTCTATTATTACCGGAGACTTTAATACTGGTTTCAACTATATTGACCAGGAAGGTGATAGCTTTTGGTATCAGGAACAATTAAGATCTCTAAATACATTGGATGTCCTTGATGCCTGGAGAATAATTCATGGAAACAAAAAAGAATATTCATGGTATAGCCATCAGCAAAATGGCTACAGATATGACCATACCTGGATATCAAAACAATTGGTTCCGCTAATCAAAGAATGTTATTATCTGCACGAATGGCGAAAACAAGGACTGTCAGATCATTCCCCAATGATGCTGCACTTAAGTCGACCCACCAATTGAAAAAACAGCATCTTGGAATTAAATAAAACTTCATATAATCAAATTGCCGATGATTGGGCAAAAAGTAGAAAAAACTCATTCTTGAGTGAACTTATAATCGATTTTACAGATAAAATAAAACCAGAGGGTAAAGTTTTAGATATCGGTTGCGGGACAGGATACCCTATAGCAGACTATCTGGCCAACAGCGGATTTGAAATTACAGGGATTGATTTTTCAGAATCCATGCTTATTAAAGCAATTGAATTGCACCTGCCAAAATCGCAATTTTTACTCACTGACTTTTTTGATTTTAATCCCACCGGACTTTTTGACGGAATCATTGCCTTTGATTCATTTTTTCACTTTCCTTTTGAGGGCCAGCGGTTGATCTATCCTAAAGTGGCAAAATGGTTAAAACCAGGCGGGGTCTTATTATTTACTCATGGTTTAGAATCCAGTGAGATTATAAGCGAAATGTTTGGAAAAACATTTTATTACAGCAGCCTGGATAAAGACGAAGTAAAAACACTATTGGAATCTAACGGTCTAGAAATAGAAAAATCAATGGAAAAATACGTTGAAAAAGATATGGACAGAGACTGGGTCGTCTTTTGCAGAAAAAAATAAGTTACAATTTTTGAGTGAGCGATTTTCTCCTCTCCATTTCCTTAATAATAAACCCTAGTTCCCTGCTGACATCACCAGTAATGGATGTATTTTCCTGAGCTCTTCGTATTAAAAATGGGATTACTTCATGAATAGGACCATAAACCACATACTTGGCCACATTAAATCCCTGGTGTGCCAGGTTAAATGTTATATTATCACTCATGCCCATCAACTGACAAAAATTAAGATGCGAATGATTTTTGGGTATAGCCCGGTCAGCTATCAATTGAGCCATTTTAAGTGCACTGGTGGCATTATGAGAGGCATTACACAAAGAAATACGGTTGTAATTATCGATGCAAAATTCAACAGCTGAATCGAAGGCCTTATCCGTTTCCTCTTTGGTGTCATAAATCGGTGAGGCAATACCTTTTTCTTCAGCCAGGGCCCTTTCTTTGACCATGTAGGCACCTCTTACAATTTTAGCCCCTAAAAAATAATTTTTGGAGATAGCCTTTTCAAAAGATTTTTTTAAAAATTCAAGCCTGTCTTTTCTGTACAATTGAAAGGTATTATAAACGATCACCCTCTTTTTATTATAGGTTTCCATCATTTCATCCGCCAATGCATCCATTGATTCCTGTACCCAGGTTTCTTCAGCATCCAAAAAAACACCTACATCCATGTCAGACCCAAAATGAATGATTTTGTGCATACGCTTTCGCACCTTATCCAATTCATGCTGTTCAGAGGACTCCAGAACAGTTTTGCCTCCCTGCCATTTCTCCAACAATCCATTCCTGGCAATGGAAGATATTTTCATACTCACTACCGGGACTGAGGCATTGCTGGCTCCAAATTGTACTGCCTTAATGATTTCATTGCACGTTTTATCGAAATCTTTTTCAGAGTCATGAGCCTCTGCGCCATAATCCAGTATGCTCATGGTTTTATTTTTGTACAGACGGTCGATTGTGCCTTGGCAATCCAGCAGATTTATACCGCCACAAAAATGATCGAAAAGAGTCGCTCTGATCAATGGATCGAATATGGGTATTTTAAATCTGCTTATTACCGATACGAGGGCAGAACCTATTTTAACCAGGTTATGATTATTCATCATCTTGAATAACCTGTAAGTCTCTTTGAGCTCCTGATCGGAATAGTGTTCAAATGCTATCTCTGTATTGTCAAAATCTAATTCTAATGCCATTATTGATTCCAGATTTTCCAGGAAGCTTCAGCCTGGCCTATCAACATGGGTAATCCATTTATGATATGAGCCCCTTTCGCTTCCCCATTCTGTAAAAATAAAGTTTTAGTTGGATTATATACCAGGTCATACAAATAATGTGAAGAATTTATCGCCCTGTATTTTATATCCGGTAGTGACTCTATGTGAGGATACATCCCCAAAGGGGTGGTATTGATAATCAATGGGTGCTCTTCAATAATGTCATCAGTAAGATCATGGTAGCTGATGGTATCTGAGGT
Organism: Saprospiraceae bacterium; assembly: GCA_044227925.1. Taxonomy (GTDB): domain Bacteria; phylum Bacteroidota; class Bacteroidia; order Chitinophagales; family Saprospiraceae; genus JADJLQ01. The sequence goes on from JBGAVW010000020.1 coordinate 34,825, forward strand.
GTTGGTTCTGGATACCATTGTATAACGGATGTTCATTTTTTTTAACACAAATATCACTGCCTTTGAAGCTCCCCCGGTGCCTAAAACTAATGCATCCTTTATCCCGGCATGAATAAAATCTTTTAAAGTTGATTCAAATCCGAAAATATCAGTATTGTATCCATATATTTTTCCATTTTTAAAATGCAATGTATTCACTGCTTTAATGGCGTCTGCTTCTGCTGAAAGAGAATCCAAAAACGGAATCACTGCCTGTTTGTATGGAATAGTACAATTCAAACCAACTAATTCATTGCCAATTTTTTTTATGAGTAAAGGCAAATCATTAATATTTTCTATAGGATAAAGCTCATATTCGCAATCTTTAATTGACTCATTATTAAATTTTTCCGAAAAATATTTTTTAGAAAACGAATGTGAAAGTGGGTATCCAATCAGGCCATATTTTTTCATCCTTTTACAAAGAAACGAGGAAATATTGAATTCCATAAATTACATGCCTTCCTTATTTAAATCAAATAAACCAATGTGAATTACCTGGTGCTCCGATCACAAATCAATTTACAATTTGCTACATTAGCGTCATGTACAAATCATTATATCCGATTTTTCTCTTTCTACTGATCCTGGCTTGCAAACCTACTTCAAAACCTGTCTCTTCTAGCCAATCAGCCGTATCCGAAACAGTACAACCAAAACAAACCGAAGAAGAAAAAATCATACTGTCTTTGCGCCAGCGGTACAATGAAGCAATCCACTTACATGATACTATGGGCATTACCACAGTTTGGGGAAAAGACTATGAAATGCTTACCTCCAGAAATCAACAAATAAAAGGCATCGAAAATAATCGGAGGTCTTTTGCAAAAGAATTCGCAGCTAACCCCAGTGTAAAATATACCCGCACCCCAAAGGAAATAGTTCCATTCTCTCAATGGCGTATGGCCTCAGAATACGGTACATGGGTCGGGCAACGCACTGAAGCTGATGGATTGGTTACAATTAAAGGAACCTATTACGCCAAATGGCATTTTACTGGTCATGAATGGAAGTTAAGGATGGAAGTATTCACAGCTATATCGTGTGATGGATCTAAATTTTGCGACGAGGTACCTATTTTGGAAGAAGCAGTAGATTATTAAAGAGTAATAATTAACTGAAGTAAAAAGGAATTGTATGGAATCACAAAATTATCTGGCTAAGCTAAAGTAATACTAAAAGTACCCGGGGCGGGACTTGAACCCGCACGGCCATTACTGGCCACAGGATTTTAAGTCCTGCGTGTCTACCAATTCCACCACCTGGGCAAAAAAATAAATTACACCTATTCAAAAAAAAACCCTTTCATCATAAGGGTTTGATAATCAGAGCGGAAAACGAGACTCGAACTCGCGACCCCAACCTTGGCAAGGTTGTGCTCTACCAACTGAGCTACTTCCGCTTATTTTTAGAAGTGCAAATATAATTCTATTTCTCATATAACAAAACACCACTGGCCAAAAACTTAAGCTCTTCTTTCGGCTCAGTAATTTTCTCAATTTCTTCTTTTGAAGCCCCTTTATCTGAGGCATAATGTCGCAATTCATCAACTGAAGTAACTTCTTTATAAGCAATCCCATCCAAAATGACTTTTTTACCTGCACAATCTTTAGGCATAAAAAAACCATAATCTTTAAATTTCACAAAAAATGCTTTGTCCTTGGTTTTATCACCTACCACATTCATCCAGCAACCTTTCGCCTGGCACACTTCAGTAACATTAGCTGTGATCTTCATCGCCATGCTATCTGCATCTTTGATTTTCTCTATCGCCTCGTCAAATACGATGCTTCCCTGATCATCAATTTTCGCTCCAAACGAGCTCACCGCTGAGTTGGAAGCCAAGTTGGATTGCAGCGCCTGATTGGTAGGTAAATTTTTGCATTGTATAAATAAAGTGGTGCTGATAAAAAGGAATAGTATAGCTTTCATAAGAAAAAATTTTCCGCAAAGTTAAAGAATTTGAAAAAATAATTGCGAAAACAATATGTTCATCATTTGTGCATTCAATTCATATGACCATTTTCTCTGTTTTTAGAATATGCACATGTCCATTGCTGATCTTATTAATCAAAACTACAACGATTGCCCAGTGTATTGAAGGCAATTGCGTACAAGGGATTGGTACTTTTAAATACCCCTCCGGAGCCAGATATTCTGGAAATTTTGAAAACAATAAAATCCATGGCACCGGAACATTATATTTTGGAAACGGGGATATATATTCAGGTAATTGGATCAATAACTATCGTGACGGCAAGGGCAAATACATTTTTGCAACCGGTGATCTGTATAAGGGGGAATTTAAAAAATCAAAATTCGAAGGAAAAGGCATGATGAATTATGCGGATGGCAAAGTTTATGATGGCCAATGGAAAGATAACCTGCCCCATGGTGCCGGAAAATACCTCTATGCAAACGGCGAACAATACGAAGGTAATTTTAAGAGCGGGAAGCGACATGGTCATGGCCGAATGGTGTATCAGGATGGAAGTACATTTGAAGGTCAATGGGAAAATGATACGAAGGAAGGGATTGGAGTACTTGTGACTGCAGATAATAAAAAGCTTACCGGGGTTTGGCAATCGGATGAATTTATAAAAGAGGAAAAGTTTAATTCCCAAACCCTCACGCAAGTTTTTCCCGATGAAACAAAAAATAAAATCATTGATAAAAATCAATTAATAGATTGCAATAAAAATCATTGTGATGCCGTGCATGGTATGTATGTTTTTAAAGATGGTTCTAAATACATTGGACCTTTTAAAAATGGCAACCCATATGGTTCAGGAATAGTATATTATGCCAATGGAGATCGGTACGAAGGTGAATGGAATGATATAGCTCCAGAAGGAAGAGGAATCATGTATTTTGCCAACGGTCGTGTGTATGCAGCAATTTGGGATCATGGCCGGTCAGTAAAACAATTAGACAACAGGTTAGAGCTTCCTAAACGAAACGATATAAAAATATATAAAGACTCTGAAATAAAAATTTGGCCTGTGATCATTGGCATTGCACAGTATGCCCACATGCCTGTATTGCGATTTTCAGATGATGATGCATACAGATTATTGGCCTTCCTGAAAAGCCCGGAGGGGGGAGCCATACCTGACCAGCAAATAAAACTGCTGATTGACGAAGATGCTACCAGAGAAAATATTATAGATGCTCTCCAGGAACAATTTGGTAGAGCGGATGAAAATGATATGGTCATGCTGTATTACTCAGGACATGGCATCAATGGTTCCCTTTTACCAATAAATTTTGATGGCTTTAATAATAAATTATACCATGACGAAATAGTACAAATAATGGAATCCTCCAAAGCCAAACATAAACTTTGCCTTATTGATGCTTGTTATGCAGGCAGTATGCAGGAGGTAAAATCAGATTTTGTGACGGGCATGAATAATTTCTACGGACGATTAAACCAGGAAAGAGGTGGTACTGCTATGATATTATCGTGTAAAGAAAGGGAAGTCTCCCTGGAGGATAGTGGTCTGAGACAAGGCATTTTTAGCCATTATCTGATGAAGGGATTGAAAGGAATGGCTGATAAAAACAATAATAAAGTGGTAAGTATTATTGAATTATTCGAATTCATAAAAGGCCAGGTAAGCCTGTACACCGGGAATATCCAAAATCCCATACTGGAAGGTAATTACAATCCTAATATGCCGGTTGCCTGGATCAGAAATTGAGCCTCACATTTTCATTTAGCAGCATTTTTAAAAGCCGGTACACAGATTAATGAAGGAATTAATCAGGTAAATAAATAATTACCAGTTTTCTACAAGGATGTAAAACCAAAAAGAGAATTAAATTTCATGCTTTCATAGCTGAATAATTAGTACTTTTGCGGCCTAGAATTAACATATATGAAGTTCTCAAAACGAATAAGTTATACATTTTTTATTGTGTTATTTAGCCTCATTTTGGCAAATACACAAAATCCAAATGAAACCCTGTTTACAGTCAATGGCCATCCGGTGACAGTAAGTGAATTTCAATACATTTATGGCAAGAATAATGGCAAAGAAGCCGATTATTCAAAAAAATCGATTGACGAATACCTCGAGTTGTATAAGAAATTTAAACTCAAAGTAGAGAAAGCAAAAAAGCTCAGATTGGATACCTTGCCCGAGTTGAAAGAAGAGTTAAAAATGTATACTCAGCAAGTTTCAAATTCATATATTATGGATAAGGAAGTCACTGAACAGCTGATCCGGGAAATATATGAAAGGCAAAAAAAGGATATTTCTGTAAAACACGTATTCATCCAAATGCCAGCTAACCCTACGCCTGCTGATACTTTAGCCGCTTACACTCGTGTGATGAAGGCGTATGAAGAGCTAAAAAAAGGTGTACCATTTGGAAAAGTGGTCTCGGATAACAGTGATGATCGTTCAAATCTTGATTACAGTGGAGACCTTGGATACGTTACTGCAATGTTGCCAGATGGCTTTTATGAGGTCGAATCCGCCCTTTACAATTTGCGGGTGGGTGATATTTCAAGACCGGTAAGATCCACCTCGGGATATCATATTCTGAGAGTAGATGACATCAGACCTGCCCGACGGGAAATGGAAATAGCACAGATTCTAATAAAAAAACCTGCAGAAAAAGCCTTGCTGGACCAAATTACTTCCGAGATTAAATCAGGTGCCGACTTCAGAATGCTCGTACAAAAATATTCAGCAGATGAAAATACCAAATCTAAAGATGGATACATTGGTTTCGTAGGAATAAATCAATTTGAAAAGGAATTTGAAGATGCTATTTTTAACCTGGCCAAAGACGGTGATATCTCCAATCCGATCGAATCTCGCATAGGTTATCATTTTATAAGAAGAATTAGTCACAAAGAAGAGCTACCCTACTCCCAGGCAAAGGAGAAAATTAAAGCTCTTATTGAATCCGATGGCAGGTATCAATATGCCAAATCGAAAGTTATCGATAGAATAAAGTCCACTAATAATTTCACTGTTTTCCAGAATAACCTCGAAAAATTTATTGCCGCTTTACCGGCAGATTTTACTTCTTTTAGCTGGGAGGTTTCCCCTACTCTTCCCGATATCGAAATTTTTTCCTTGGGCAAGCAGCTCTATAAATCCAAAGACTTTGCTCTTTACTTAAAATCAAATACCGAAGAACGCCTGATTTATCCTAATGGCACACCTCCTGCCCAGGTAATACCCGGCTTGTTTAAAAGCTATGTAAATGAAAAAGTAATTGAATTCGAACAAAAACACCTCGCAGAAATGTATCCTGAATTTAAAAATTTAATGCGCGAATATGAAGAAGGGATACTTTTGTTTGAGATCACCAGGCAATCGGTATGGGATAAAGCTTCTTCTGATACCTTAGGGTTGAAAAAATATTACGATAAAAATAAAGCGAATTATAAATGGAATGAAAGGGCGTTGATTAATGAATATACAGTAAAATCAGTAGATGAAAATATTGTAAAATCCATCTATGATTTCTCCGGAAAGAATCCAATAGAAAAGACCATTAAAAAATTCAATAAAAAACAAAAACTGATCTCCTATCAAAAAGAGTATTTGGAAAAAGAATCCGATGAAATGAAAAACCTCTCCTGGAAGGCTGGATTCCTTACTCCATTCTCCATCAATAAAGATCAGGGAGCAGCCACCTGGAAAAAAATAGAAATGATTCAAGCGCCTACTACCAAAACGTTGGATGAAGCCAGAGGTTATGTAATTGCAGATTATCAGGATCATCTCGAAAAAGAATGGATTGCAGAACTCGAGAAAGAATTTAAAGTGGAAATCGATGAAAGTGTATTGGATAAACTGGTAAGGAAATAGTTTTTGTCAGAAATGATTATTTTAAAATACATAGCCATACTATCATTTTCTCTATTGATTTCCTGTCAATATTTTCCTCAGGAGACCAAGCCGGTCGATCCCATTATCGCTTCTGTATACCAAAAACACCTGAAGCTATCCGATATGGCTGGATTATTTCCTGCTAATTCTTCAAAAGGAGACAGCGCCGATATCATTGCTAAATATTGTACACGGTGGACTCAGGAACAAGTTTTTTTAAATGAAGCGGAGAAACACCTTCCTGTAGACCTTTCTATTGAAGAGTTATTAAAACGATATCGGGAGTCTTTGATTAGCCTCAATTTTCAGCAGCAGCTTATTCAGGAAAACCTGGATTCACTGGTATCCGATGAAGAATTAAGAGAATATTACGAAAAAAATAAAGATCAATATCAACTTGAAACTGCCATCATACGTTGTTATCTCGTAAAAATACCACAGACTACGCGGGATCGGGATGAGAAAAACATCAGGTCATGGTGGTCCGATCCTACCGAACCCAATTTAAAGAAATTGGCCAGGTATGTAGAAAAATACAACGGTATTTATCATCTCGAAGATAGTATTTGGCACAATGTAAGTGATATAGAAACCATTTTTCCAAAAAATAAAATCAGTGCCCGTAACTGGGTCAGTGGAGAAGAACTGAGCTTTCATGATGATAAATTCCTGTACCTTTTCAAAGTTTTTGAAATGGTTTCCAAGCAGGAAGCGGCCCCGATGTCATATGTTTCACCCAAAGCGCGGATTGTAATTTTAAATAAAAGAAAAAATAAACTCATAGAAGATTTTAAAACTAAATTATATGAGAATGAAATGCGAAAAAACAATGTCAAAATATATTTCTAATACGAAGATTCATAATTTGAAATGGTTAGCTGCCCTGGTGCTCACTTGTTATTTCAATTTGGTATCGGCACAAAAAGCCATCATAGATAAAATAATTTGTGAAGTAGGAAATGAAGTGATACTCCTTTCTGAACTTGCAGAACAAATTAAAATGGTGGAATCAAGACAAGGTGTTGTAAAACCTGAAGATCGGTGTTTTTTACTTGAAAATATGATGGTTTCTAAGCTTTTGGTTCATCAGGCATTCATAGATAGCGTGGTCATTACTGACGAAGAATTAGAAGGTCAGTTGGATCTGCGGATCGAAAGAATACTGGAAAGTATGGGAAATGATGTGACCCAGTTTGAAGCCTATTATGGTAAAGGAGTCAATGAAGTTAAAGCCGATTTCAAAGAAGACCTAAAGAATCAATTGGTTTCAGAGAAAATGAAAAACACATTGATGGAAAATATTACCGTCACCCCATCAGAAGTAAAACAATTTTACAATAAAATTCACCGGGATAGCTTGCCGTATTTGAGTAGTGAAGTAGAGGTATCCGAAATTGTAATTCACCCTGTAGCAAACGACTCATCCAAAGCCAGGGCTAAAGATAAACTGGAAAAAATATTAGCCAGGCTCAAGGCTGGTGAAAAATTTGAAGTCTTGGCCAGTACCTATTCCGATGATCCCGGTTCTGCAAAACAAAATGGAGATCTGGGATGGGCAAAACGAGGATCTTTTGTGCAAGAATACGAGGCAGCTGCTTATAACCTCGAACCGGGTCAATATTCTGAAATAGTAGAATCAGAGTTTGGATTTCATCTTATTCAACTCTTAGAACTCAGGGGAAACACCATTCATACACGGCACATTTTGATCAAACCAGAAATAGAAGAAAAAGATTTAGAACTGGCCAAACAAAAGCTTTCAGAAGCACGTAGACTCATTTTAAAAGACTCAATGACTTTTTCTGCCGCCGTAAAAAAATATGGCAATAAAAAAGAACAAAGTTATAGCAACGATGGTCGTATCACTAATCCCAAATCCGGTGATACATTTTTTGAAATAAGAGATCTGGAACCTGAAGTATATTTTACTTTGGACACGATGAAAATCAAAGGAATCTCTTCCCCTGTAGAGTTGGTGAGCCCTTCCGGTGAAAAATACTATAAAATTCTGTACCTAAATTCAAGGACAGACCCTCACCAGGCTAATTTAAAACAAGATTATGCAAAATTCCAGGCTCTCGCTACTGAATCAAAGAAGAACGAGGTATTGGTAAAATGGCTCGAAAACCATGTAGGAAATACTTACGTAAAGGTAGATCCGCTTTTCATGTCTTGCCCTAATATTACACAGTGGATAAATAAAAAATAGCAATACGCTAAAATCAATTTTCGATCACCACTTTTCTGGAAATCTTAAAACCATTTGATTCTATTTCGAAAATGTATAAGCCGGTAGCAATAGCATGTACAGGTATTCGTATTCGGTTGTAAACTGGTGCAGAAAAGTATTCATGTGATTGCCATTTTCTGCCAGTAAGATCGTATATGTTTACTTTCACGTTCTTATCTTTCGATCCATTTTCATTATTCCATTCGACATTTATTTCAACACTCCTGGCAGTAGGATTTGGAAAGATTTTTAATTCTTTAAATTGGGATTCATCACCTGTACCGGTAATGACACAAAATGGGCCGGTTTTTACTTTATCAATCAAAAGAGCGTTACCGGACAAGGAAAAGCAGTCATCTGAAATAGGAAAAGTAGTTGAAAAAGCCAGTCCTTCCCTAACCAATAATTTTCCTGTATAAATTACAGAATATAAGGTAAGTGTACCTGCAGAATCTTTTTCAAATTCAATTTTGTCTTGGGTAAAGAGCTTTACTATTTTGCCATTTTCTACAGCCATAAATACTTTTTTAAACCCTGAAGTATCGGAAATGCCTATTGAAAATGTATCCTTTTGAGAATCGCCCACACAGATCGTGATGATGGAATCTTTGGCAGAAGTAATCAACCTATGGGAAGGAGGTACCGCTTTTACCACCCGTACAAAATTATCGCTGAGATCATAACACGAACTGGAAAAAGCAGTTTCAAATACATTCCTGCCTACCACACCTGTAAAAATGCCTTTAAATGCAATCCCAAATACTTTACAAGAGGAATTTATTGCCCCTATACCAAAGTCAATAGCGGGCTCAAAACTATATCCAAGTATGATATTTTGATCATTTGTTATTGCATACCTGTAACCCAAAGCCCTTTCCTTTACTGGTATCATGGTGATGATATCCGGATCCAGATTTGAAGGACAGGTATACACATTTGTAGTGCCTTCGGAAGTAGTAAGAGTACCCCCGTCTATTTCATTGATTATTATTTCAATGTTTACCAAAGTATAATTAAAACAATCATCCGAAAACGTACTAAAATCAAGCCTTGTTTTCTTTTGCAAAATGATTTTGCCTATATAGGATACACCGTAAATAAAATATTGACCTATAGGTAACGAATCAAAATTATACGAAAAATTAGCGAAAATATCAATAACGGTCCTGGTGCTATCGACCAATACAAAAGCATAAGGATGACTACTGGTACTCACATTCCTTATTGAAAGAATTTTTTGTGTTGGATCTGATGGACAGAATAACTCTTTATTAAATCCATTTGCTAGTCTGACCCCTCCTCCATTCGGTTGGTCTTTCACCACACGAATAAAATTATCAGAGATACTGTAACAACCATCAGAAAAGGAAGACACAAAAAGATTAGAACCTTTGGAAATAATTCTCTGACCAGAAAAGGCTACTCCATAGATTCTCATACTGGGGCTGTTTAGGCCTCTAAAGCTCAAACTATCATTTTTAACAAAGTCGAGAATGGTGCCTGTTTCGGAGGTAAGTACATACTGGTAAGGTGAATTCGAATTGTTTTTCCTTTCAAAATTAATCTTTCGGGTAGAATCATTTTCCGGGCAGACATAGTATGTAGCAGCACCTCCATTTACGGATACTGAGCCGCCCCTGGCAGTGGATTTATTAATGGTCAGAAAATTATCAGATAAATCATAACAATCATCACTCATTACCTTATTAAAACTGGAATCCGCAGGCAATAAGAATGCCCCTGTATATGCAAAGCCATATGCCCTGCAAGTCCCTGTACCCAATCCTTCGAAATCAATAAACCCCAGTCGGTCAGCATTGGCAATGATTTTATTTTGATTATTCACAATCAAAATCTTATAATTTGATTTGGGTGATTGTTGGCTGGCATCAAATATAATCCGATCGGGTAACCTATCACCCGGGCATGCAAATAATAAAGTATCGCCTGTCCTTGTGGTTACTCTTCCTGCATTCGGTTTTTCAATTGCAATATCTATAGGTGATGCAACCCATTTATGACAATCGGTACTAAATTCCTTCCCACCATTTTGTATGATAGTATCGCCAATATTGATAAGTAATCTTCCGGAATACCGCAGGATATTAATAGTGTAACTACCGGGATTGGCTGAATTTAAATCTATTGTTGTCCCTATCTCCACTTTTCTGCAAATACCTTGCTCATCCAATAATACCAGTGCACGGGAAGAGGAAAAACCATCATTCAATTCTACTGAAAACAAGTCAGGTTTATCATCCATAGGACAAAATAATCGCCTCGGCGTCAGTATAATTACATTACCTGTATGTATGGTATCTATCTCAATACGAGCGGATTTTTGACCAATAGAAAAACAACTGGTAGAAAAATTAGAATTGAAAAGGTTTGACTTCTTTTGAGCGATTAGGTCGCCAGTATACGAAACATTATATATAAAATAAATATTCCTGGGAAGTGAATCTATCACGTAACTGACGCCATGAAATATATCGACAATGGTTCCGTCAAACAACGTTATTACAAACGATTGCCTGCCTGATCCGTTTGTAGGAAATTTCATCACTATGGTGTCACGTGTGGCATTATTAAAGCAATAAGCGGTGTCATTGCTACCGGATTTAAAAAAAGCATTGGTAGCAAAAGGTATATCCCTGTGTACGGTTATAACATTTTCTGAGAGGCGTACACAACCCGTTGCTGATCTAATGGTAGAGACATCTGAACCGGTAGTATAAATCAGCGAATCGGTATAGACTATACCCCACACTCTCATAATAGCTAATGTCGGCCCACCAAAATTAATAAGGGCGGTAGTTTGTATTCTGCTGATGTTATCAAATGCATCGGCTATGACAAATGCATATTTCAACTTAGAAGTATCTGATTTAAAAAACAAGACATTGAATGGCTTAGAGTCCGCGCATGCAAATAGTTCAGTCTCATTATTATTTACACTTATAGTATGCGGGCTACTACACTGACTGTGCACTTTAAAGCAAAAAACTAAACATAATAAACCAAGATTTAAAAACCTGATTATGCGAGTTTCGAGATTCAATGTTGGTGTCATGATTAATTATTAACGAAAAAAATGATAAGAATCTTATATAATTACTTAACGATCAATGTACTACATAAATCATACCACATCACAAAAAAAAACCCCGGAAGTTTTAATTCCAGGGTTCGAAACATCAAAAGGCAAATAAAATGATGATTTAATTTTTATCTTAAGATCATTACTTTGATCCTATCAAATATATAACCATTTTTGAATAATAGGAAATATGCACCCGGTGTAAGGGCATGAACATCAATCTCAATTTCTTGATTTACAGATACTTGTCTATCCAAAATAATTTTCCTTTCACTCCCCCCAGAGGCAGAAACCAGCACCATTTCGGGTTTTCCGGATTTCAGTAAAGACGGTTTGAGTCTTATTTTCAACTTTTCCTGCACTGGATTCGGGTACACGGACACAAAAGCTGTATTTTCAGTATTCACACCTATATTTTTACATAAACCACCCGTATTTGACATATTTAATAATATAAAATTGTCAGTTAGGTCAAAGCAGCCACTGGCTAATGCTGATGTTTTCACAAGATCATTTCTTGCAGCTGTGAGTAATCCACCATAACTAAGTCCATATATCCTGTATTGTCCAGGATCATATCCATTAAAATCATATTTTTTATTTAAGTCATCCAAAACGTAAATAATTCTGTCCTGGGTATTGGTTACCAGTAAAGCATAATTGAGATTTACAGTCGTGGAAGAAGTAAAACCTAAGGTATCCATACCGAGATCTTCAACACAAAACTGGGCAGCAGTATCACCATTGGATAGCACTATTTTTCCTGCATTTGCTGCTGATTTTATTACAGTAATACCCTGTGGTGTTATGTCAAAGCACTCATTGGATAGATCATTTGCCCGAATGCTCTTTTTTAACACCTGTAAATTTCCTTTGTATGATATACCATAAACCATGCATTTACCCACCGGATAGGAATCAAAATCAATCAATGAGTTGGTATGTAGGTCTATTATAGTATCTAATTCATTCACTATCAGGTATGCATATGAAAGTGCACTTGCTCCTGCATTGGTAAAATTAATATGATCAGATTGTCCATCAGACGGACATAGATATAAAGTGGACTGATTTCCGGCTGAAATTGTTCCTGCCTGGGGAAGATCTTTATTTACGGTGATGGAATTAGTAGATACACCATAACAACTATCTACCAATCGGTGGGAAGAAACTTTATCTCCTGGTTTTCCTAAGAAATTCCCTTTATAGGCTATTCCAAATATTTGGGTAATGCCGGCGGGTAATTCAGTACTAATAAGAACTCCGGTCTGCGATACAAATCGTATGGTATCCTGTTGAATTCCTAAGTATACATAGGTCGTATTAATCGAAGATCTGTTGTTTGTCAGCCTGATGGTGTCAACAATTTTAGAATCAATACAATAAAACAATTGGGTCAAATTGGTGTTGGCCCGGATAGTACCTGCCACAATCTCAGTCCCGGTAATGGGAACAAATTTCTTTGAAACGGATACGCATCCTGAAGCAAATGATTGCGCAACCAATGCATCTCCGATGCGGGCCTGTATATTGCCACTGTAAGAGACTCCATACAATCTTACATTATAAATTGGCAATAGTTCCAGGTTTATCGCATTTGCTTGCAGAGATAAAATGGTATTGGAAGTATCCGTAATTACATATGCATAATGAAATTTAGAATTTGAAGTATTCCTTATTTTTAATATATCAGGCCATCCGTCTTTGGCACAAATTTGATAGCCGGTATCGGTTTCGTTTACAAAAACATTGCCTGCTTCCGCCAGGTCTTTGATTACCACCAATGGTTTGGTACTGAGATCAAGGCACCCGGTCTGGTGAATAAGGGATGACAAGGGTTTACCGGTAATTAATGTAAAAGTATCCGTATACGCAAGTGTCCGGATTTTATATATTCCTCTACCCAAGTTTCTTAGATCAATGGAATCAGCTTGAATACTCATCACGGTATCATTTTCATTTGTAATGATGTATTGAATTTTACCTGTGCTGGCAGACTTGTTTTTAAGTTTGATTTTTCTTTGTTCTGAATCAATACATTCCATCAAAGTATCTATCTGATTTTCGAATTCCACGATCCCAGCCTTTGCATCCCCTTTGGTAATAGAAATAAAATTGGTGCTCACACTCAGACATTTATCAGATCTGATGGAGTCCAACTTTTCTCCAACGGCATAAGTTACATTGCCAATATAGGAAACAGCATATACTTTGAAGTTCCCATTCTGCTGGGTGCTCAGATCGGTCGAAGTACTGTCAAAAGTGGAAAGTATAGTTCCGCTCTCATTGGTCAGGAAATACAATTTCTTAAACCTGTTATTCGCTGTTTGCAAGAACTTAATTTTTAAACCCGGGGTATCCGCGGCACAAACAAACCGTTGGGAAGAGGAATCCAAAAACATCAATTTTCCCGGATTCGGATTGTCTACCAGTATGGGAATGTAAATTTTTGATAAATCATAGCAATCATCTGACGCCTGATCGGCAATATTAGAACCTGGTTTCAGCATCAACGATCCTGTATAGCTTAAATTGTAGATTCTTTTTTCACCACGGGACCATCTTCCCGGTATCAATTTTGTATCCACTAATTCTTCCACAATTCCAGACAAATTGGTGATAACCCAAATTTGCTTTACACCGACCACATTCTTTTTCTCAATATTCAATTCAGTAATACTGTCTGCCTCACAAAATTTATCATTTGAAGTATTCATCACCAGATCTCCTGCATATGGTTTCTTTTTGATAAGGGTGATGGCATTTTCAGTAAGGGCAAAACAATCATCAGAAAGAAGAGTGTTGGCAATATTTTTACCCACAGCTTCCTGACTCAGTCTTCCAGTATAAGTCAAACCAAAGACTTTACATATACCTGACTGCAATGAAGATGAAGACAAAATGGGATCATTTTTTATTTCGAGTATAGAACCCATCGAATCCGTAATCACATATTTTACCAAACCTCCTTTATTATTGGAAATGGTCATGGATAATAACTGGTCTTTTTTGCTATCCGCACAAATAAACTGATTTGATGCATCCCCATTTAATGAGATGACACCACCGTGCGGGAGATCGTGATAAAGCGTAATGAAGTTTTTACTTATGGAGTAACAGTCATCCGCGATGGGCATATTAAGGGCATCTCCTTTTTTGGCTATGAGTTTACCTGCATATCCGGCGGCATACACTTTACACACTTTACATTCCAAAGGGTCTGCATTGATCAATGCCGAATTTGATACCAAGACGATCCTGTTCGATTCATTTACTACCAGATAAGCTTTTGCATTGCCTGTGGGGAATTGGGCATTGACTGTTAAGGAGTCAAACTTTTTATCCGGGCCACAAAAAAATAAGGGATTCAAACTCTGAGCATCTATCACCGGTGCGACAGGTGGTGTTTTAATTACCTTTATATAATTTGAAGATTGAGTGTAACAATAACTGGTAACCGGATTGGTCAGGACATTTTTTCCTACTACATCATTCAAAAAACCTTTATACGAATAACTGTACAGACGGTACTCCCCCTCCGGAAGAAAGGCCAGATCAATCACACTGCTGGTAACTACTTTCAAAGCTATATTTTGTGCAGTAGTCACGACTGTAGCAAATGGCATTCCATAGGTAAACTGTTTTACTGATACATCTGTCTTTTTACCACCAGGACATAAATAAACCACCGTATCTCCTGTTACTGTGGTCATAGGTCTGCTGCTCAGACATTGATTGTATCCAGTATAATATAAAAAAAGAAAAAAGAAAGCTAATGCCCATTTAGAAATGACGCCCATGGTAAATTGTTGTTTTGATTTTAATATTGTCTGATACTTCTTTTTGATTCGGACTTATTCAAATAAATTGAAGTATAAGCCACAAATTAAGTCTACTATTAAGTAAAATTTAGTTAAAGCAGATACATATTATATTCACACATATATAGATGAGTAGTAGTGATTGTTAAGGCTCCTGAAAATTTAAATAAAGTGCATCGGTATTCAAAAAAAAGGCATCCAATAAAATAAAATCTGGCCATCATCGTTAATCATCCTTCTCTCGTCTAGTAAAATGCACACTACCCTGAAATCGAATATCTTTGTAGTAACATTTTATGGCTCTTCGATTTATTTTCCTTTTACTATTCTTATCTGTAGTAGATTTATACAGTTACCAGTGGCTCAGGCACCTTATGATATCTGCCTCCCATCCATGGAAAATTGTACTCAATATCCTGTTTTGGTCAGGTACATTAGTTACCCTAGTTTTAACTATCCTGTTTGTGTTGGAGGTCAAAATTCCATCTCCTGCACTACTTACTTATCTAAGAGCCTGGGCTTTTATCAGTTATTTTGCCAAATTTATAAGCATTCCCTTTATTTTAATTGATGATTTACGCAGAATATTCAATTATACCGTAAAATGGATCAAACCCGAATACGCTTTTAATGCATCCCGCTCTAAATTTTTAAGTACTGCGGGGGCATTGGCTGCCGGCTTTCCTTTTTTCACCCTTTTGTATGGTATGGCAAGAAATGCATACCGGTACCAGGTTCATAAAATCAAAATTCCAATAAAAAACCTGCCTGCATCGTTGGAAGGTTTGAGGATTGTGCAAATTTCAGACATTCATAGTGGCAGCTTTACTTCTTATAGCCAAGTCAATAAAAGTGTCGACATTATCAAAAATCTCAACCCGGACCTGTTGTTTTTTACTGGTGATCTGGTAAATAACAAAGCAGAGGAGATAGAACCCTATATAGATATTTTCAAACAAATGAAAGGAAAATATGGAAGCTATTCCGTATTTGGAAATCATGACTACGGCGATTATGAAAGATGGCCAAACAACGATGCCAAAATTCAGAATTTAGATACTTTAAAAGCCCATCATTCCTCCATAGGATGGTCTTTACTTTTAAATGCAAATGAAACGATAGAAGTTAAAGGAGAAAAAATATCGATTATCGGAGTAGAAAATTATTCTGCTTCCAATCGATTTACCAAATACGGCAAACTGGACCAGGCTTACCGTGGTGTACCCACAGATAGTCTTAAATTATTATTATCCCATGATCCAAGTCACTGGAATTATGAAGTAAATAAAAAATATCAGGATATCTCATTGACCCTTTCTGGTCATACTCATGGATTTCAATTCGGGGTAGAAATTCCCGGGTTTAAATGGAGTCCGAGTCAATACATTTATAAAGAGTGGGCAGGTCTTTACAGCTCCGAAAATCATCAACATTTATATGTCAATAGGGGCTTTGGATTTTTAGGCTATCCTGGTAGAGTCGGCATTTTACCAGAAATTACTTTATTGGAATTAACAGCGGCAGTTTAAATACTTAGAAAAATTAAACAGATATTTGCATCTGATTCACTTCTACGACCATTTTTAATTACATGAGATTATTGACTCTTCCCATTGTATTCATTTTATACTGTTGCAAAAACAATTCAGCATCATTAGGCATTTCTAAGATACAGCTGGATAGTACAAAATTATACGGCAGATGGACCATTTTGGATGCCCTGCGCAATAACCGCCCAACACAGACTATTACCGGAGCGATATTTGACATACAACCAAACCAACTGACTCACAATTTATTAGGAACAGATATTGAATACCAATACCAAATTAAGGATTCTACTTTACTTGCTTCGGACCAGACCATGTACCGAATAGAGTATTTAAATGATAGCTTGCTAATAATCAATACATTGATTCAGAATCATAAATTCAAAATGTCCCTCAAAAAGCTTCCGGAACAAACTCCTGAATTGACAGAATCCGATACACTTAAGCAATTGCAATAACTTTAAAATATTGGTTTCATCCATGACATTTCACCACCCTTGAAAAACCAAAATATTCCCGTGATGAGCATGGGTATGATAAAAGATATAATTAGCAATGGATAATACCATGGACCTACTCTGGCATATTCTATCCTGTCTGCGATCCAGGAGATAATCAATATGGCCAGAGATATTAATGAAAATGATAGACACAAAATCAATGCTACATAATCATTATACATCCAAATCAAGGTATACAAAATAGCTTGCAGTAAGGCAGTCAATATTAATTTTTCTGTATTCATAGACAAAAGCTAAGTAACTCAGTATTAACACAAAAGAATCAAATAAATTTAATATCAAGAGAAAATTTAAAACTGATTATTACGTATTAAATAATCGTTACAAAGTAACTTAAATCATTGAAATATAAAATATTTATAGTTTTGCAGCCAAATTCTGAAAAGAGATAATCCTAAAATGGGAAAAAAATTATTAATAGTAGAGTCGCCTGCAAAAGCTAAAACAATAGAAAAATTCCTCGGTAGTGATTACCAGGTCAAATCCAGTTTTGGACATGTACGTGATCTTGAAAAAGGAAAGAGAGGAATAAACATCGATAATGACTTTCAACCAAGTTATATCATCAGCCCCGAAAAAACGAAGGTGGTCAAGGAACTGAGAGATACCGCTAAACTTGCTTCAGAAGTATGGCTGGCTACGGACGAAGATCGTGAAGGGGAAGCAATTGCATGGCATTTGTGTGAGGTTTTGAATCTCGACCCCAAGGTCACTAAACGAATTGTGTTTCATGAAATCACCAAGCCGGCAATTCAGGAAGCGGTATTAAATCCAAGAAAAGTAGATTTGGACCTGGTAAATGCACAGCAAGCGCGTAGAGTCCTGGATAGGCTGGTGGGATTCGAACTCTCAGAATTATTATGGAAAAAAATTAAAAACAATCTATCTGCAGGCAGAGTACAATCTGTGGCAGTAAAACTGATTGTAGAACGTGAGCGGGAAATCCGAAATTTTGAAATCACCCCATTTTATAAGATCAGTGCAATTTTCAAAGTAAAGGATGCCGATGGCAGAGTTTATAATTTAAAAGCTGAAAGGCCCGAGCGTTTCGATACAAATAAAGATGCGCGTGCTTTTTTGGAAGCATCCAATACATCGGCTTTTACTATTAAATCAATCGATGTAAAACCATTACGCAGAAAGCCGGCAGCTCCATTTACTACTTCTACTTTACAGCAAGAGGCTTCCAGAAAGCTGGGATTCGGTGTATCCCGTACCATGATTACAGCACAACGACTTTACGAACAGGGATTGATCACCTACATGCGTACGGATAGTACTGCTTTAAGTGCAACTGCTGTGGCCCAGATTACCAGTGAAATCGAAAAAAACTATGGTAAGGAATATGTAGAAAACCGGGTTTTTAAAAGCAAGACAGCCAATGCCCAGGAGGCGCATGAAGCCATCCGGCCTTCCTATATAGATAAAATTGAGGTATCGGCCATTCGAGACGAACAACGACTCTACGAATTGATTTGGAAACGCACGATTGCTTCCCAAATGGCAGATGCCGAATTGGAAAAAACTACTGTAAAGATTTCCATATCTAACTTGCCAAACGATTTTCTTCAGGCAGAAGGAGAAATTATAAAATTTGATGGATTTCTCAAAGTATACCTTGAATCACAAGATGAGGAAGAGGAGTCAGAGGATGAATCCATATTACCTCCTTTGCAGGTAGGCCAAAAATTGGATCTGAATAAAATGGAAGCCATTCAACGATTTACCAGGCCTCCATCACGGTATACAGAAGCCAGTCTCGTAAAAAAATTAGAAGAGCTGGGAATAGGACGGCCTTCGACTTATGCTCCTACCATTACCAAAATAATGGAAGTAGGCAGAGGATATGTGGTAAAGGAGCAGCGGGAAGGTACCCTCAGACCCTACCAGGTATTGGTATTGGAAAATGGTATGATTACGGAGCGAACCGATTCTGAAACTACAGGAGCTTCTAAAAACAACCTCTTCCCTACCGATATGGGCATGATCGTAGTTGATTACCTTAACAAGAATTTTGACGACATCATGGAATACGGCTTTACTGCCGAAATAGAAAAAGAGTTTGATATTATAGCTGAGGGGAACCTGGAATGGCATAAAATGATCAAGGATTTTTATGAGCCTTTTCACAAAAAATTAGAAGAAACATTACTGAATACAGGGAGAGAAAGCGGAAAGCGTATGTTGGGCAAGGATCCAAAATCCGGCAAATCCGTATTTGTACGAATGGCCCGATTTGGTCCTGTGGTTCAGATCGGAGATACCGATGAAATCACGGAAGATGAAAAACCTGAAATTGCCAGTTTAAAACCGGGCCAGTCCCTGGAAAATATAAGCTATGAAGATGCCATGGAGCTTTTCAAGCTACCTCGCACATTGGGTGAATACGAAGGAAAAGAAATTATCATCAGCCAAGGCAGATTTGGACCGTATGTCAAATACGACGAAGGATTTATTTCAATTCCAAGAATTGAAGATCCTTTGGCTATCACGTATGATCGGGCGGTTGAATTAATTGAAGAAAAAAAAGCGGCAAATGCCCCGATCGCCACATACAAAGGCTTACCTATAAGTAAAGGCAAGGGCAGATTTGGGCCTTTTTTAAAATGGAATGATTTATTTGCCAATGTTCCGGCTAAAATTAATTTTGATTCATTAGATGCTAAAACAGCCATTGAGCTGATACAAGCCAAAGAAGAAAAGGAAGCCAAAAAATATATTTCTAATTGGGAAGAAGAAAAAATAAGTGTTCAAAACGGCAGATGGGGCCCAATTATGGTATACGGTAAAAAATGGGTAAATTTTCCAAAGGACCCTGATGGTAAAAGAATTTCTGCGGAGGCTGCAGGAGAATATTCGCTGGATCAGGTAAAAGCTTTAATTGAAGCGGCAGATCCAACCGCATTTAAAAAGAAAGGTAAAGCAACGAAAGCTACTAAATCTGATGACTCAAAACCAAAATCTGCAAAAACTACAAAAAAACCAGCAAAATCGGGAGCCAGGAAAATAATTACAGTAATTAAGAAAAGCAGTAAAGCAAAAGTGTAAAATCAACGTTTGCAGATCGTAGATCATACAAATTCTGATAAATCCTGTATGCTGCAAAATCCAACTTTTAACATTAAATGCATATCTTTACCGACATGCAAGAAATGTTGAACCAATTTCGATTTATTTTCTATCGCTTCCACGATAAAGGACTTGAGTTTTTCCTGATACGTGATAATGATCACTGGACTTTACCATCAGGTATAGCTAAAGATGCTATGCATCGGTTCTTTAACCGTGAAGGAAAACTGATCGAATTGGAATCCAATCAAATAGATCAAATAAAAAACCTTGCAGTGGAAGCTGACTGGCATGACCTGCCATCGATCCGGGGCTTGATCAAGCACGACATTCGTCGGGTGGAGGAGGAAATACAAAAGATTGAGGAAGGTGCTTACATCACTGCCAAGGAGGCTTTTAAAAAAGTACTTCCTCATGAGTATGCATTATTGAAAGAAGTAAAAGACATTTTATTTGACAGAAACCTTACCATCAATATTTGATTTTACTGGTTAATTCTTTCCTATTCTCAAACTCAATTCCCAAACTGAATTTCCTTTTTTTATCTTTGAGCCATGGCGTATATATCCATAGGCAATACTGATTTTAAATTTACACTCAGCCAGCAAGTTTATCGGGGCAAGGTTAGAGAGGTATATATAATTGGAGACAAACTCGTGTCCATTGCCAGTGATCGAATTTCCGCATTTGATCATATTTTGCCCAAACTCATTCCATATAAAGGCCAGGTATTAAATCAGGTAGCTGCTTATTTTTTACAAGCCACTCAGGATATTGTTCCTAATTGGTTAGAAGCTGTACCCCACCCTAATGTTTCAATTGGGAAAAAATGCGATCCTGTAAAAATAGAATTTGTAGTGAGGGGGTATCTCGCCGGACATGCCTGGCGCGAATATAAATCAGGTAATAGAACCTTATGCGGCATTTCAATGCCTGACGGAATGTATGAATCCGATAAATTTCCTCAACCTTTGATCACTCCCAGCACTAAAGCAGATGTAGGACACGATGAAGATATTTCCAGGGAAAAAGCCATTGAACAAGGTTTGTGTACCAGGGAAGAGTGGAACACTATGGAAAATTACGCCAGATCCCTTTTTCAGCGGGGAACAGAGATGGCAGCCCGACAGGGTTTGATACTGGTGGATACAAAATATGAATTCGGCAGATATAAAAACGAGATAATTTTAATAGACGAGGTGCACACACCCGATAGTTCCCGGTATTATATTCTGGATGGTTATGCTGAAAGACAAATGCACAGAGAACATCAAAAACAGCTTTCTAAAGAATTTGTTCGGGAATGGTTAATGGAAAATGGTTTTCAGGGAAAAGAAAATCAACACATGCCCTTTATGCCTGATAGTTTTGTACAGGAAATATCCGATCGGTACATTGAATTATATGAAAAAGTAACCGGTAAAAAATTCATTAAGAGTGAAAATTCGGATCTGCACTCTATAGAAAATGCGGTAAAGGAATATCTGAGCAATTAGTTTTACCATCTCAATCCACCCACTCTGCAATAAATAAATTGGTATCACGGGTACCCCCATTAAATCTGTTGGAAGCGAATACCAGGTATTTGCCATTAGGTGAAAACATAGGAAAAGAATCGAATACCTTGTCCTGGGAAACTTTCTCCAGGCCTGTACCATCTTCGTTAATCATAAATAAATTGAATGAGTAACCTCTGGATGCAGCATGGTTAGAACTAAAAATAATCCTTTTATTATCCGGTAAAAAATAAGGTGCCCAATTGGCTTTACCCAGATGAGTTACTTGTTTCAAGTTGGATCCGTCTACATTACAAGTATATATTTCCATCTCAGTAGGTTGCACCAACCCTTGATGCAGTAAATCCAAATATTCCTTTTTTGCTTCTTCTGTTTTAGGTCTTGAGGCCCTGAAGACCAATTTTGAGCCATCCGGAGAGAAAAATGCTCCACCATCGTATCCAAGGTCTTTGGTCACTCTTTTAACGTTACTGCCATCCAGCTTCATCGTATACAGATCCAGGTCACCATCCCGCACCGATGTAAATACCATCAGATCCCCTTTGGGACTTACGGTAGCCTCAGCATCATATCCTGGGGTATTGGTCAATCTATTAATTATATTTCCATTAAGATCGGCAGTATAAATGTCAAAACTTTCATAGATAGCCCATACATATTTGCCGGTTGCACTTCTCTCAGGTGCAGGAGGACAATCCTTACCTGCTGCGTGTGTAGATGCATACACTATTTTTTTATTTCCCGGTAAAAAATAGGAGCAGGTGGTACGGCCATCACCTGTACTTATCCTTATGGGTTTGTTATTTTTTAAATCCGATCTTCCGGGGGTGACAGTAAAAATCTGATCACATCCATTTGACCAATTTGCAAAATCACTTTGAAAAGTGAGTTGTTTACCGTCAAAACTCCAATAAGCCTCAGCATTATTACCGCCAAAGGTGAGCTGAGTTATATTTTTCAGGTGTTTTTCATCCGGATATTTAAATGGGTCCTGCCCATCGGTCCGGGTAAGTGAATATTTAGGACTACAATAAAACCCTGATAAAATTAAAAGAATAAAGACAGAATACTTTTTAAAATGAACCATGTATTTAATTTTGTGCTATGATCATTGGTATCGGCGGAGTGAGCAGGGCAGGTAAAACCACCCTGGCCAATCTGTTAAAAAAACGGCTCAAAGGTAAGACTATTAGCATTCTTAATCAGGATGAATTTGTAAAAAAAGCAGGTTTACCCGAAATTAATAACCATATTGATTGGGAACACCCGGATTCCCTGGATTGGATTGGTCTCCGAAAAAAAATCAAAGCTGAATCCATGAAAAATGAGATCACTATTGTCGAAGGATTGTTTGCATTCTATGATAAGAAAATTGCGGCAATGTACGATCTCCATATATTCATGTCTATTGAAAAAGATATTTTTCTGGTGCGAAAGCGAAAAGATAAAAGATGGGGTAAAGAACCTGAATGGTTTATTCATCATATCTGGAACAGCTATCTTAAATATGGAAAATTGCCAGCTTCTATCCCCGAAGTTTTAGTCATTAATGGAACCAGTCCTGCCAATATAGGGCAAATCGTTTCTGCTTTTATCCTGAATAAATTAGTCATACATTAGCCAGATGTACTTATACAATAAAATCAAGCACTACTCCATTCCAGATCCTTCACAGCGCTTTACCGGTATTACTGCTAAAATTATATTGATCCATACAAAACTGTCTCCGGAAGAAACAGCCTTCTTAAATAAAATGGTCATAGCCTACAAATGGCAAATTGAAGAATTACTTCAGATAGAAATCCAGCCTGATCATGTTGAGTCCTATACCAGCTTATGGAGAAATAAACAAATAAAATTAGTATGGTTGTTTGATACCATGGCAGAGTCGGTAGGAATCTTTGTTCAATTGCCTAAATACCAGATTTTCCGTTTCACGCATTTTGATATTTATTATACTGATACTCTTGCCAAAATTGAACTAAATAAACCCTTTAAATCTAAAGTATGGCAGGATTTAAAAGATATCAAATTAGATTAGCCATGATCTTATTTCCCGTTTTTTAAAAAAGCAATACTTTGAGGTACCTGATTCCAGCTGTTATCATTTTCATCCTCAATATAAAAATGTTCAATACTAGACTTTCTGGCAGCTTTCAAAACTTTTTTTATGTCTATTTGACCAGTACCCAAGGTCACATCATTCTCCGTTGGAGTTTGTCCAGATAGATCTCCTACTACTCCTTTTTTCAAATCTTTAACGTGCATGAGTTTGAATCTATTGGGGTATTTTTTTATTAACCTGGCAGGATCTTGTCCAGGATGCTGCACCCAGAGTATATCAATTTCATAACTAACATAGTCCGGGTTAGTTTCTTTCATCAAAACATCAAACAAAGTACCATCACCATAGGGCTGGAACTCATATCCATGATTATGATAAGCAAAAGTAAGTCCATGTGATTTCAGGTCTTTGCCAATTTCATTAAACACAGCTGCCGTCTGTTTTGCAGTCTCCAGGGTCCAGGGACTACTGTGGGGTATCCAGGCTACTCTCACATAAGATGCCCCCAGCTTTTTCGCATTCTCTATTACGCCAGCCCTTTTATTCATAATATCATCATAGGATACTCCGAAACTAGTACATCGAATGCCTCTTCGGTCCATCATAGTTCGAATGTCTTCAGCTACCTGGCCGAAAAGATTTGAAAATTCAATATTGTCTATGCCAATAGACTTTATATAATCAAGTGTGCCGGGCATATCCTGTGCAAATTGCTTTCTAAAGGTATAGGATACAATGGCTGGTTTGGATTTCATCATCTTGCTAAAGGATTGACCCACCCCGGTTATCCCAAATGCATTTACAAATAACCAAAGTAATGCTATGTTTTTCATACTCTGCGGATTTAACATTAAAAAGTAAAAAAATAAGAAGGAAGGTCAAAACAGGCCAATCCCTCTACGGACCAAGAATAAATTTACTGCATTTGCGCATTTACAGGTATAAGCCTGAAAATACATCCGGGTTTATCTTCCACACCAATGTATATAAATCCATCCGGGCCCTGCTCTACCATTCGAACTCTTCCAATTTTTTTCAACAATCGTTCCTGTTCATCCGGGTTATTCCCAACTAAATGTACACGATTTAAAAATTGAAACCGCAATGATCCCATGAGAATATCTCCTTTCCAGGAAGGATATTTATCGCTGGTAACAATGGTCATACCACTCGGGCCTAATGAAGGTATCCATTTTGCTTTAGGCTGTTCCATACCTTCCCTGGAAGTAAATGGAGTCATGATTTTGCCATTGTAGTTTATACCGTAACTGATTACAGGCCAACCATAGTTTTTACCTTTCTCAATCAAATTTAACTCATCACCTCCTCGGGGACCATGTTCGTTTTCCCAAATGGCTCCTGTCTCGGGATGAATACTGAGACTCTGGGGATTTCTGTGACCATAAGACCAAATTGTTGGCCTGGCACCAGGAGTATTAACAAATGGATTGTCTGAGGGTACTGATCCGTCATCGTTCATGCGATGTATTTTGCCCAGGTCATTGTCTAATTTTTGAGGTAAGGTATCTGTGTGCTGGAAGCGGTCACCTACAGTAAGAAATAATTTACCTTCTTTATCAAATTCAATCCTGGATCCAAAATGTATGGGAGTGGTCTTCCATGGTAAGGCAATAAAAATATCTTTTCCATCTTTTAAGACATTTCCATCCAGTTTTGCACACATGAGTGCCGTAGTTGCCAATTTTACACCGGCACTGTCTTTTACTTTAGAATACGATATGTACAATAATTGATTTTTATCAAAATTTGGGTGGGTTTGCACATCAAGTAAGCCACCTTGTGCCATAGCAAAAACAGGTGGCACCCCTTTTACTTCAGTCTGCTTTCCGGAAGATTGCCGGTACATCTTTCCTACCCGGTCTGTATATACAAAATCACCTCCAGGCAAAAAGGTCATCCCCCAGGGACTGGATAGCCCTTTGGCTACAGTATCCAGTTTTACGCTCATAGATTGGTGGTGTACCGTGGCTTTGGTAATGCTGTCCCCTTCAAAATCAAAAGTCTTTCTGTAAGCAATGCATTTGAGCAAATAATCTGCTAATGATGCGACTTCCTGTTCTTTTAATGATGTTGCCCATACAGGATTTAATGAATCGGCATGGCCTCTTACTATGCTGTGTATCAGAGAATCTTTGGTATTACCGTGGCGCCAATTACGATCCACAAATACATCACCATTGTCACCATGACAGCTGGTACAATTCTTTTTGAAAATGTTTTCAGCCATCAACATAGGATCTATGGACGGGGTATTTACAGATTCTTTTTTCTTACAGGAAATAAGAAAAAGTATGGCGAATATTGAAAAAAACAGGTTATGTTTCATTTTTTGAGTTGTTTTATAAGTTTTCAATCCTAATGATAATTAATTTAGTTTTATTATTTGCATTCAAGGACTACAATACTTTTGGCAGGAATGTTGAGCTTGATTTTTCCCATTTCATTCTTGATGTCAGAAAATGGTTTCGCTACTATTTTATTTTTGTCATTAAAATCATTATAATCGTTGAATTTGGGCGAAGTAATTATTTTACCGGTGACTGTACTCCACTTTAAATCATTTAATTGCAAATTAATAGTATGACTTTTTACTGGATCGATATTTACCAATGAAACATGTATAGCCCCATTAGCATCCTTCGATGACGATATGTTCAATGAGGGTAGTTTTTTATCTTCCAGTACATAGTCTGGTGATGCAAATCGCGTAGGCAAATACTGAGCATCCATATGCACTTTATACAAATCAAAAACATGATATGTAGGGGTTAGCAATAATTCTTTACCCTTAGTTAAAATCAGAGCTTGAAGTACATTTACAGTCTGAGCCAGGCAAGCGATTTTTACACGGTCAGAGTGGTTATTAAATATGTTTAAGGTCATGCCGGCGACTAAAGCATCACGTAACGAATTTTGTTGATACAAAAACCCCGGATTGGTACCGGGTTCTACATCAGTCCAAACTCCCCATTCATCTACCACCAGGGCAACTTTCTTTGCCGGATCATATCGATCCATGATGGTTGAATGTTTTGTAACCAATTCATCCATAAACCAGGCATTTTTCAGGGTGGTAAAATATTCAGATTCCACAAAATTTGTAGCCGATCCTTTTTTGGCCCAGGAAGTGCTGGGAATAGAATAATGATGTAACGTAGTGCCCCACATCAAACTTGGATGAATGTTTTTCATCAAGGTTTCAGTCCAGTGATAGTCTGCACCATTAGCTCCGGATGCAATCCTGTTTATTGGAGCACCCGGGTAATTTCTGACAAAGGTCGCATAGCGTTTATATTCATCAGCATAATATTCCGCAGTCATATTACCACCACAGCCCCATGTTTCGTTGCCAACACCCCACCATTTCACTTTGTACGATTCGGGATGTCCATTCTGTTTCCGCAGATCAGAAAGTGTAGTTCCACCCGGGTGATTAAGATATTCTACCCAGTTGGACATTTCTACCACAGTACCACTTCCTACATTACCCGCAATAAATGGGTCACATTCTATCAGTTCACACAGTTGCAGGAACTCTTCTGTACCAAAACTATTGTCTTCTACCACATTACCCCAATGCGTATTTACATATTTGGCCCGTTGGGCTCGGGGACCTATTCCATCCCGCCAGTGATATTCATCTGCGAAACAGCCACCTGGCCAACGAAGGTTGGGAATTTTTAATTTTTTTAAAGCATCTACAATATCCAATCTGATCCTGTCTTTTTTTGGTACATCCAATGTATCCGACACCCAAAATCCATCATAGATACACCTACCCAGGTGTTCAGAAAAGTGGCCGTAAATGTGCTTATTGATTTGATGACTTGGTAGCGAACCATCCACGATTACTCTGATCTCGGACTGACTATGCAAAGAAATCAAAGCCATGAGGCAAAATATAAAAACAGATCCCAGTTTCATAAAAACTTAAAAATTTTGATTGCAATAATAATAAACTAAAACCATATAAACTTTAAAGAATTCATCTCAAGAAAGGTATGTTCAAAAACTGGATTGAATTAGGCTATTTACCAGATTAATGGTAACATTGTCGTATAAAAATGACTGTGAAACAAAGGGCTTTACTCAATCGAGAATATGTAGATTATAAAGTGCAATTTCCTATCAATATAGTTCAATTTGGTACTGGAGTACTGCTACGCGGACTGGTAGATTATATATTTCAATTGGCAAATAATAACGGAGCGGAGAATGCGGTTGCTATGGTCAAATCCACTTCTGCAGAAACCCAGTCTTTTAAAGCCCAGGATGGTTTATATACTATAGTATCATCTGGTTTAAATGCAGACTTAAATCAAAGCACTGACAGTACACTAATCCGTTGTATACAGGATATATTAAGTGCTGAAAATGAATGGGCTAAGCTGGAGGCAGTATTTACTTCCGATTCACTTTCATTGGTAGTATCCAATGTGACTGAAGCCGGTTTGATATATGATCCCAAAATAAAGAACTCGGTTCCGGTTGGTTATCCGGCAAAACTGACCCATCTTTTATACAAAAGATATCTAGCCTTTGGCGGTGACCCTGCTAAAGGTTTGATTATAATTCCGACTGAATTACTAGTTGATAATGGTAAAATACTTTACCAATTTGTCCAGCAACATTCGTACGAAATGGGCTACCCGGACGATTTCAGATCCTGGTTGGAGAATTCTTGTTTTTTCTGCGACTCCCTGGTAGATCGGATAGTACCCGGAAAATGGACAGATAATCCAAATTTTACTCTGCCATATATCGATAATTTGGCAGTTGCCACAGAGCCATATTATTTGTGGGCTGTAAAAGGGAACCATTTTGTCAATGAATATTTTAATAAATACAAAGGAATAAAGGGATTCGTCGTCACAGAAGATCTTACACCGTATCGGGAGCAAAAACTGAGACTATTAAATGGATGTCATACCTTGTTAACACCTATAGCATATGCGCTGGGCTGTAAAACGGTTGAGGAAATGATAAATAGTCCAATGCTATATTCCTTCTTCATTCAAGTGGTAGAAACAGAAATATTACCTACCCTAAAAAACATAAGCCCTACAGCTGCAGAATTTTACAAGCACATGACTTCCAGATGGAAAAACCCATCTATAAAACATGAACTAAAGTCGATCCTGGCACAATCCGTCACCAAAATGCAGATCAGAAACGGAGATACATTTATTAGATTTTACGAAGAATTTGAATACTTACCTCCATTTCTTACCTTTGGATTTGCAATTTTTTTACGAGTATACCAGCCTAAGGTGATTGATAAAAATACATATTTAAGTGAAGGCAATCCATTTCCGTTGATTGAATTTAATGATCAAAAAGCAGAGGCTTTGTACTCCTATTGGCATAAAATGTCCCATGCTGATCAAAATGCGATCAAAGCCTGCATAGCCGATCTATTAAGTGACAAAACCATATTTGATCATAAATTCGTTTCCTTACCCGGATTTACTGATAAGATTATATCCCATTACCTGGATATAGAAAAGAACGGTCTGGAATCCTGTATACTACACCAATTAAATTTAAAAGCACGAAATGACCAGTAATACCATTCTAAAGTCATTAGAAAAATCGTTTGTAACTGAAGACTTTATTTTAAAATCAGATATTGCACGACGCTTGTATTTTGAGTATGCCAAAGACATGCCCATCATAGATTACCATTGTCATTTATCTCCTGAACAAATAGCTTCTGATCACAAATTTGAAAATCTAACAGATATTTGGCTAAAGGGTGATCACTATAAATGGAGAGCCATGCGGGCTTTAGGTATTGATGAATCATTCATCACCGGAAATAGATCTGACAGGGAAAAATTTTTGAAGTGGGCTGAGGCAGTACCCTATACTATGCGCAATCCTTTATATCATTGGACTCATATGGAGCTAAAAAATCCTTTTGAGATAGACTATTTATTAAATCCAAAATCCGCAGAATTTATTTATGATTTCGTTGGCGAAAAAATAAATAATTGGAGTACCAATACCATTCTAAATCATTTTAAAGTAGAAGTGGTAGGAACTACAGATGACCCATGTGATAGTCTGCATTATCATCATAAAATAAAAAAAGACCACAATGGACTAACTGTGGTCCCTACTTTCAGACCTGACCAATTATTAAATATTGACCAGCCATCTCTATTTTCAGCCTATATCCAAAGGCTCGCAGAAGTATCCGGCGTACCTATTTCTACTTTTGATGATGTATTGCATGCAATAAAAGTGAGACACGACTATTTTAATGGACTTGGTTGTAAGGCATCAGATCATGGTCAGATTTATTTATTTGCGGAGGACTATACGATTGGGGAGGTAAAAAGTATTTTTAATAAAGCATTGCAAGGCTTTCCCTTATCTCCGCTTGAATCAGCTAAATATAAATCCGCTATCCAGTATGAACTAGCAGTGATGGATTGGTCACGTGGATGGGTACAGCAGTTTCATTTGGGTGCCATACGAAACAATAATTCAAGGCTATTGAAAACACTAGGAAAAGATATTGGGGTAGATAGTATTGGAGATTATTTACAAATAGAAGCCATGTCCAAATTTTTCGATCGACTCGATCAGGAAAACAAACTCACCAAAACCATAATTTATAATGTCAATCCAGTTTTCAATGCCGCATTTGCCACTATGGCTGGCAACTTTCAGGATGGCACTATACGAGGTAAGATGCAATTTGGAAGTGGCTGGTGGTTTTTGGATCAAAAAGATGGTATGACAGATCAAATAAACATACTATCAAATATGGGGGTACTGTCCTGCTTCGTAGGCATGATTACAGATAGCAGATCATTCCTATCTTTTCCTAGACATGAGTATTTTCGAAGGATACTTTGTAATCTTTTCGGTAATGATATTGTACAAGGCGAATTGCCAAATGACATAACCTGGATAGGTAAAATAATACAGGATATATGTTATACCAATGCAAAAAATTATTTTAATTTTTAAATTTATCAAACCAATTAAGAACTAAAAAAATATGTCAAAAAAAGTTGTTACTCTCGGGGAAATCATGTTGAGACTATCTACACCCGATTATAAACG
Organism: Saprospiraceae bacterium; assembly: GCA_044227925.1. Taxonomy (GTDB): domain Bacteria; phylum Bacteroidota; class Bacteroidia; order Chitinophagales; family Saprospiraceae; genus JADJLQ01. The sequence goes on from JBGAVW010000020.1 coordinate 65,690, forward strand.
GTTTGTACAAGCAGAGTCGTTGGATGTGACCTACGGTGGAGGCGAGGCTAATGTAGCTGCCGCTTTGTGCAACTATGGATTGAATGGTACATTTGTCACCAAAGTTCCAGACAATCCTATAGGGCAATCTGCCATCAATCACCTCAGGCGTTATGGAGTTGACACCCAATTTATAGTCAAAGGGGGCGATCGTCTGGGAATTTATTTCCTAGAAACGGGGGCTAGTATGAGAGCATCACAGGTCATTTATGATAGAGCAGGAGCTTCCATCTCCGAAGCAAAAGCAAGTGATTTTAATTTCGATACCATCCTGGATGGTGCAGCCTGGTTCCATACCACAGGTATTACTCCTGCCCTCAGCGATTCTGCAATTGAATTGACCGAGGTGGCACTGAAAGCAGCTCGTGCAAAAGGCATTACTACCAGTATAGATCTGAACTATAGAAAAAAACTTTGGACAAAAGAAAAAGCGCGTGAAGTAATGACTCGCCTTTGCCAATATGTGGATGTGTGCATTGGTAATGAAGAAGATGCTGATACTACGTTAGGTTTTAAAGCTGCTCATTCTGATGTAACGAAAGGCGAACTCAATTTGGATGGGTACAAAGATGTATTTAAACAAATGAAGGCAAAATTCGGATTTAAATTTATTGCTTCCTCATTAAGAGAAAGTCATAGTGCCAGTGATAATGGTTGGAGTGCCCTGGTGTATGATGGTTCTGAATTTTATCATACCAAACAATACCAGGTAAGAATAATAGATCGCGTAGGAAGCGGTGATTCCTTTGCCAGTGGTCTGATATTCGGATTAATCACAGGAATGAGTATGAAAGATGCTGCGGAATTTGGAGTTGCTGCCAGTGCACTGAAACATACGATACCCGGCGATATGAACCATGCGACCCTCAAAGAAGTACAGGAATTGATGAAAGGCGATGGGAGTGGAAGAGTACAGAGATAAAGCAATGTACATCGTACCATGAGCTAATTACGAATTACGATTTACCAATAAATAACAACCTATTGATATCATGATAATAGATAAACTGGAAAATGCGGAGAAATACTACAATATACATCCTTTGTTTAAAGAGGCATTTGCATACATAGTCTCTACTGATTTGGCCAATGCAGATCATGGTTCTATGCAAATTACGGCAGGATTAAAAGCAATATATTCCGATGCGCCTGGTAAAACAAAAGAACTGAGCATGGAAAAATTTGAATGTCATAATCAAAATATTGATATCCAGGTATGTATCCGGGGAAATGAAACCATTGGTTGGAAACCACGCCAGGATTGTACATCCCCAAAAGGGGAATATAGCACAGAAAAAGATGTTTTGTTTTACAATGACACACCCGATATGTTTTTCAATTTGAAAGACGGACAGTTTGCTATTTTTTTTCCTGAAGATGTACATGCACCCATGATCGGAACAGGAATGATCAAAAAACTGGTGATGAAAGTAAAAATATAATTATCAACTAAAATTCTCAATAGTATTACCATGTCAAAAATACAAGAGGTCACAGAGGCAATTAAATCACAAGGTATCTTACCGCTTTATTTTAATGCAAGTAAGGAGGTGAGTATAGAAATAGCCAGAGCAGTATATGCAGCCGGAATACGTGCGATTGAATATACCAACCGCGGAGATGCTGCCTTTGAAAATTTTAAATCTATAAAAAAAATAAGGGATAATGAAATGCCTGATTTATTATTGGGAATAGGCACAATTAAAAATCTGGAAGCAGCCAATGCCTACTTTGAAGCAGGAGCAGATTTTATGGTAAGCCCCGGATTCGTACTGGAAGTAGCACAAATGGCATTGGCCAATGATATCATGTATGCACCGGGATGCATGACTCCTTCCGAGATTATTGCCGCTGAAAATGCAGGTGTAGGTTTTATTAAATTATTTCCAGGCAACATTTTAGGGCCAGAGTTTTTGTCGGGAATCAAAGAGATCTTCCCAAAACTACTGTTCATGCCAACCGGAGGAGTGGATACTACACGGGAAAGTATCGAAGCTTGGTTTAAAGCTGGCGTCTGCGCAGTAGGCATGGGCTCCAAACTCATCAGTAAAAAATTAATGGAGGCAAAAGAGTATGCATCAATAGAGTCCGATACAAGAACTGTACTCCAGTTAATTAAAGAAATAAAAAAATAAAATAGATCTCTGCCAAAAAATATGAATATAATCTGTTTCGGTGAAGTCATGCTCAGGCTCAGTCCTTTCATGTATCAAAAACTGGAACAATCGAAGTCCTTTTCTTTAGATTTTGGTGGATCAGAATCTAATGTCGCAGTTACACTTGCCCAGTTGAAGCAAGATGTTCGTTATGTAACCAGGGTACCCAATACTGGTTTTGGTCAGGCAGCCTTAAATAGTTTGAAACAATTTGGAATTGATACTTCTCATTCAATATATGGTGGTGATCGGCTCGGAATATACTACGTAGAGTTGGGTTCCGGTCGCCGTAGCAGCAAGGTGATCTATGACCGGAAAAACAGTGGTATGCATTCACTTCATACCGGAATGTTTGATTGGCGCCAGATCTGTACTAGTGCAGATTGGTTTCATTGGTCTGGCATTACACCTGCATTAAGTAAAAACGCTGCTGATGCCTGCAAAGAGGCTATAATTTATGCTAAGCAATCCGGATTGAAAGTTTCCTGTGATCTCAACTATAGGTCAAAATTGTGGGACTATGGTTTCAAGCCGTATTCCATAATGCCGGAGTTAATTGAAAACTGTGATATGATCATCGGGGATATGGATGTAATGGAAACGTATTTTCAGCTTCCCTGTACTGATATGTATGATGGATTTAAAAAATTGGCTGATCGATTTCCAAACCTGGAATACATAGGGCTTACTGAAAGGGCTGGATATTCAGCGACACACAATACATACCAGGGGTATATATATCACAGTGGGGTGATAGAGGAATCAAAAAAATATGATTTACCGGACATGATTGATCGGATTGGTAGTGGTGATGCTTTTACAGCAGGACTAATACATATGTTACAGAATAACAAAAATACACTGTCAGAAACCATTGAGTTTGCAACTGCCACCTCAATATACAAACACTATGTGCCTGGAGATATGAATTATTTTAGTCAGGAGGATATTTTAGGACTGATCAAAGGTCAATCCGGCGGAAAAGTTAAAAGATAATATTTACCCATCCCCTTCTTGAATTTAGTAATTGCTCCTTTTCAATTAACATTTTTCTTACCTTACATCTCTTAAAGACCTTAAATGCAAAAAGTTGGAAACTATAGATGGGTAATCTGCGGATTACTTTTTTTTGCTACTACGATTAACTACGTAGATCGGGCAGTAATCAGTCTCGTAAAAGAATACCTGGACGAAGAGTTTAAATGGTCTAAAAATGACTACGCCAATATTACTATAGCCTTCCAGGCAGCTTATGCCATAGCCATGTTATTTGCAGGAAGGTTAATAGACTGGTTAGGGACTAAGACAGGGTATGCAATAGCTTTAATTACCTGGTCTTTTGCCGCCATGGCTCATTTTTTTATTAAAACCAATTTGGGGTTTATTTTTGCCAGAATAGGATTAGGAGTTACGGAATCCGGAAATTTTCCAGCTGCAATTAAAACGGTATCCGAATGGTTTCCAAAGAAAGAGCGGTCCTTTGCGACCGGGATTTTCAATGCCGGAACCAATGTAGGAGCTATCATAGCACCTTTAACAGTACCTTTCATTGCATATAATTATGGTTGGCGATTAACCTTTTTATTTGTCGGAGCAGCCGGGCTGATCTGGCTTATATTTTGGTACATGTTTTATGAAGTACCTACAAAACAAAAAAGACTTTCTCAACCAGAATTCGATTTTATCCATTCAGATGTGGATGAGCAGAATAATACCAATGAAATGGTGTCAAAACCAAGTTGGACTAAACTTTTACTGTTTAAACAAACCTGGGCATTTGCTATGGGAAAGTTTTTGACCGATGGAGTATGGTGGTTTTATTTGTTTTGGTTGCCCGACTTTCTCAAAGAACAATACGGTCTTACCAAAACAGATCTGGCCTTTCCCACAGCAATGGTATTTATCATTGCTACTGTGGGCAGTGTATTTGGAGGGTGGCTACCTGGATGGTTAATGTCTAAAGGGTGGGAAGCTTATCGTGCGCGGAAATCGGCCATGTTTGTATATGCAGCATGTGCATTACCGGTAGTGATTTCCCAGTGGATGGGATCTTTCAATATGTGGTTAGCAGTACTGATGATTGGCTTTGCAGCTTCAGCTCACCAGGCATGGAGTGCCAATCTTTTTACCACGGTAAGTGACATGTTTCCCAAAATATCAGTTGGCTCTGTAACCGGCATAGGAGGCATGATTGGAGGTATTGGAGGAATATTAGTATCCAAGGGCGCAGGCTTGCTTTTTGATTATTATAAGGCATTGGGCCATATTCAAACAGGATACTATATCGTATTTGTGTACTGTGGGCTTGCCTATCTAACTGCCTGGGCTTTAATGCATTTTTTGGTACCAAAAATGCAAAGGATTCAACTATAATAATTCGATAAATTTTAGGTAAAAATTGTATATTTGCACCTCCAAAATCGATGCTTTCCTGTCGATTTCTTATTTTGACATCATGGCGTGGTAGCTCAGCTGGTTAGAGCACGCGATTCATAATCGCGAGGTCGAGAGTTCAAGTCTCTCTCACGCTACTTTTTACTTTTATATATAATTGATTGTCAATTATTTAATATAATTTTATAATCAAAAAGGGTATTTTTAGGGTACTTTTAAATTGCACTTTTATGATCAAATTCAAACAAATTTGAAAGATATAGAAGCTCAGTATCTACTTCCACTTGAGAAAATAAAAACAATTTTACCATCTTCAAAACCCAATATTCAGCCAGGTTTTATCAGCGACTATTTCTACCAACATAATAATAATATAGCTAAAAGTTGTTCTAACACAATTAATAAGTCATGAGAGTAAACCAGGTCTAAAAGTACCCCGATTTAAACCTCATTATTTTGGAAGTGACACTCTGATGTGAC
>JBGAVW010000021.1:0-69545 GCA_044227925.1 Saprospiraceae bacterium
GGTGACAGGAAAAAATAAAAAGCAGAGAAGAGGCTATTATACAACTCTTCCACATGCTTGTACAGTTATTTAACTTTTGTCTTAAGTTGATTGAGCAGAGTGCTGGCGGCATCCAGATCATTCTTGATACCCAATAAATTATCTCTGTATGTTTTTTGATGCATTAAAATTTGAGCAGGGGTCAAATTTGCTTCTGCGACTCTAATTCCCGGTGATTCTTTTTCATGTCCTGGTACTGCTTTTTCTTCGGCCAAAACGGTTTTGAGGGCTTTTTCAGCAGTTTCAAGGTGATTATACACTTCAGTAATAGAGAATACATCTTCAGGGTTTTCATTTCTTATCCTGCCATCCACTATTTTGGCCTGGTTGGTCAGGTCAGCACTGGTGGTCAATAAAGTTTGTTTAATTTTTTGTGCATCTGTAAATATTTCGAATGCAGTCTTCAGGTCTGGATGCTCGGATTTGCAGGAAATCAAAAAAAACAGAACTGAAATAAAAAGAAGTAGTCTATTCATAATCAAACTATGAGCTACAAAAGTAAGAAATTAAGCATTTTCAGTTAAATCTTAATTTCAAATGAAAAACAAATGACAAAAATTATAAATTATACCGGGGATACCAGAGAAGAATGGTAAGTTTTGTTAAAAAGCTTCTATTCCCGTTTTATTATTTCAATATTTTATGTCTATGTGATGATTTATTGACAATTCCGATTTATTTTTCACTTTTTTAAAATTCACAACATGGCTAATACAAAAGCTTATGCAGCGTACTCCCCTGATCAACCATTGCGACCCTTTGAGTTTGATAGAAGAGAGATTCAACCACATGATGTACAGATAGATATAAAATACTGTGGGGTATGTCATTCAGATGTCCACCGGGCCCGCGGGGAGTGGAACGGGACTCATTTTCCACTTGTGCCGGGTCATGAAATCGTAGGCGTGGTAAGAGCCGTAGGCAACCATGTCAAAAAATTCAATCCTGGTGACCTTGCCGCTGTTGGCGTAATCGTAGATTCTTGCAGAGAATGTCATGTGTGTAATCAACATATGGAGCAATATTGTGTAGAAGGACCTACCGGAACTTACAATGCCATGGCAAGGGATAAGTCGGGTTTTACTCGCGGAGGGTACTCCACTCAAATAGTTGTAGATGAACGATTTGTATATCATATTTCAGATCAATTGGACCTGAAAGCAGTCGCACCTCTTTTGTGTGCAGGTATCACCACCTACTCACCGTTAAAATATGCCGGTATTACACCAGATATGAAAGTCGGTGTCGCCGGATTGGGAGGACTCGGACATATGGGAGTAAAATTTGCAGTCGCTTTTGGTGCTGAGGTAACCCTTATCAGCCATACTCCATCCAAGGAAGCTGATGCTAAAAGACTGGGTGCTCACAAATTTTTATTATCTACTGATGTTGATCAAATGAAGGCTCACGAATCCTATTTTGATATTGTACTAAATTGTATTTCAGCACAGCATGATTATAAAAAATATCTCGATCTCTTAGGATTGAATGGTAAAATGCTATTGGTAGGCTTGCCACCTGAAAACCCAAAAGTGGATCCTTTTGCCCTGATAAAAAACAGACGGACTATCCTCGGATCCATGATAGGAGGTACCGTGGAAACCCAGGAAATGTTGGATTTCTGTGCCAGGCACAATATTGTTTCAGATATAGAATTGATACCCATCCAGAAAATAGACGAAGCATACGATCGGATGGTGAAAGGGGATGTGAGGTACAGATTTGTAATAGATATGTCTACTTTGTGAAATATGTTTTGATCCCCTTGTTTTGCAAGATCGATTTAAGCAGATCATAATTTAGTGATTTTCTTTAGCCCTGTACCGCTATCCGTATATACTAATATGAAATACTCACCCGGTGCAAGATCGTGTATATCAATAGTCTTTATTTGATTGCCTTTAATGGATTTGAGTAATGATCCGCTGATGGAAATGATTCGGATACCAAAGATAGCCTTATTGGTATTGATATGAATAAATCCAATTGCAGGATTGGGATATACCATAATCGAATTCGATATTGCTTCACTGTGGATTGGTGTTGAAACCTCGAATACCTCTTCTATTTTTACAGAAGTTATTCGAATAGAAGCTGCTTTGGATCCCATATCAAACGCAATTCGGGCCACCGTATCAGTAGGTGAGGTCATCATAAAACTGTAAATATGATCTTGTACTTCGGAGGTGAGCGATATGGATTTATAACCAGAATAACTATCCCATGGTGAGGCATTTCTTCCAATATAATTTGTAATGGATAGTGGAACAGTGGAGGATGCTTTAATCGTCACCTGATAGCGACTCCCTTTTTTTACTTTGATATTATTTTTTATTAACTGGATATGCCAACCCTCTGTACCGGCCTTAGTGATCTCAATATTGGCATCACCATTAGAGCGAGTCAGTGTACCTCCGGCATTGGGTTGTACCTGCAGACTCCATCCTTCATTTTGATTGAAATTACTTTGGTATACCGTTACTGTATTTTGTTGTTTTGCAGGCAACATCGGATTTTTTATCAAGGCATCCGCTAATGAATTGAGTACCTGATTTGTAGTTGGATTAAAAATGCCGAAACCTGCACTCCATTCCCAATAGGCCCAGCTGAACCCTTGTGATTCAAACCACCTGGCTAAAAAATTGGTCCATTTAATTCTGCTATCGAGATCTGCTTTGCTGTAAGCACCAAACTCGCCTACGTGGATAGGTTTGTTTTTTTGTTTTGCCAGCGATTGTGCAAAAGCAAAAGCAGATATTATTTCATTACGTTCCAGTTGAGTATTTTCCCATTTAGTTCCTAACCACGGATTTGAATTGGCTACCCATTCCGCTCCCTGGTGAGTAAAATTGAAAGGATCATAATAATGTATGGTTAGGATGGTGTAATTATCATCGGGGAATTCGATATTGGGTACTCCGGATAGTCCGCCCCAGGGCGCAACACCCATCAACACTCCTCTGGTAGGATTGGTTTTTCGTATTTCTGTCAGGGCATCTTTGAAAAACAGATTCCATTTAGCGCCAACCAGGTTTGTATTCGGTTCATTCAATACTTCAAACAATAGTTTTTGATCGTATGATTTGAAATATTCAGAAATCTGCATCCATTGACTGATAAACCTGGGTTTTACCCCATCGGGATTTTGAAATAATTCATCGTGGTGGTGCATATTAATGATTACATAGAGTCCTTCCACAATGGCTTTGTCTACTACATATTTTATACGCTCCAAAAAAGTTTTATTTATCGTATAAGGAGCAGTCTGTTGAGTGCGTTCTGCTACATCCCAGCGAATAGGTATGCGCACATGATGTATTCCAAGCTCGGCAATTCGTTTGAAATAATCGTCCCTGAAAGGATTGCCCCAGGCGGATTCAGAGGGTGCTTCAAACATGTTTCCCATGTTTATTCCTTTTCCAAGCTTTTTGTTCAGTTCGAATATATTCAATTGCTGTGCATGTACTGAAAGGATGCTAATCCCTATGATCAAAATGGTCTCAACCAATACCGCTTTTTTCATTTTTACAACCAGGGTTATGAGTAATTAAATTAAACTGGATATTTCCAATTGCCTCTGTATTTTCTGCTCAATAATGCATTGGCTTCTTTGTCTTCCTTGATTTTATTAGTGTTATCATCCCATTGGATGCTTCGTCCCAATTGAGCAGATACCATTCCAAGTAAGGCCATGTTGGTTGCATTTCTTCCGGCCGCAATATCTGCATGAGGTAATTTGTTTGTTTTAATACACTGAAGGAAATCCTGCCATACCATTTTTATATTTTGACCATCGGGCTGGTCGAGCTTTGCATCTTCATGGATTACTTCTTTATTTTGATTATTGGGATAAAATGTCCATCCCTGGATCCAGCCCATATGAAAAGTGCCTTCAGTCCCATGAAAATAGACTCCTACATTTTCTGATTTTTTTTCTTTGTGTGAATTAAAAACTGTATGATCCCAGGTAACCACAAAAGATTCAAAAGTATACACAGCTGTTTGTGTTGTTGGCGTATCGGATCTGGAATCTCTGCCACCTGCAGTCCATGATGAAAAAATAGATTTGGGCGCTTTTTCTTCTGACCACCAAAGTATTTGATCAAACCAATGCGGTCCCCAATCACCGATTTGCCCATTGGCAAAATTACGATAGTGTCTCCAGCCTCTTGGATGTATGGCCGGATTATAAGTAGTTAATGCCGCTGGGCCGCAATACATATCCCAATCTAATCCCTGGGGTACTGTTGGTTGTTCTTCCAGTTTTCCAGGTCCCCAATTGTACTGCACAAATGCCTTCACTTCTTTTATCTTTCCTGCTTTTCCAGATCGTAAAAAATCGATTCCACTTACATTATGCGGTGAATATCTTCGGTGGAAATCCACAATACACACCCGCTTATTATTTCGCGCAGCTTTAAGTATTGCTGCCCCCTCCAGTACGGTGTGCGAAATTGGTTTTTCTAGGAACACATGGGCACCATGATTCAAAGCATATATAGCTATTAAAGCATGCCAGTGATCCGGAGTGGCATTAATCACAATTTCCGGTTTTTCTTTTTCTATACATTCTCTGAAATCTTTGTACAATTTTGGATTATCAGAACAGAGTTTATCTACTTCATCTTTGCATTTTTTGAGTTGGGCTTCATCCACATCACAAAGGGCTGTAATTTTTAATTCACCTGTGCGAATACCTTCACGAAGTATATTAGTGCCCCACCAACCGGAGCCAATCAATACAGCATTGTATTTGGAGGTTTGTTTCTTTACGATATAGGGATGAGTTATCATACCCATTACGCCTAAAGAACTGTGTTTGATAAAATCTTTTCGGTTCATACAAGATCAATGAATTATTGCTTAAATTTATTAATAAATCCTTTATTCGGGTAATGATTGTTTGGTTAAAAAAGATATTTGCGTTATTTGTCTTACTATTTATGGTTACTTCCTGTAAAAAGGAAACTGTAAAAATGATTCCATTCGACTTGTGGAAGGAATACGATAAAAATATACCTTCAACTATTGCAAGCCAGATTTTCAAACCGGGAGATCCATATCATGGCAGTATTCCGGATGTATATGCAATACATCACCCACATTCATGTCCGGGTTTTGTTCTCACACTTACTTGTGCATTTGTATCAAAGGCCTCCGGGTATTATTTGGATAGTTCATTCATTCCCCGTATGGAGGCTGCCATGGATTATTTTGCAACTTGCCAGCATGACGATGGTACCATTGATTTGCTGACTACCAATTTTCATTCTACACCCGATATGGCCTTTGCTACAGAACCTTTAGCGATTTCTTTTAAATTATTGAGCAAGATTGAAAAGCACGATTTGTTACCTTTAAAATCAAAAATAAAGAACGCATTGTTAAAGGCCGGAAATGCACTCACTGCAGGAGGGATCCATACTCCTAATCACCGATGGGTGGTCTGCATGGCTTTGGCCCGAATACATGAATTGTTTCCCGATAAAAAATATACAGACCGGATACAGGAATGGCTGGCAGAAGGGATTGATATAGATGCAGATGGCCAATACAACGAAAAAAGTACCTCGGTATATAGTCCTATTACCAATAAAGCTTTTATCACGTTGTCAAAAATTTTAAATGACGACACATTACTGGAACCGGTTCGTAAAAATCTGGCATTGAGTCAATACCTCATGCACAGCAATGGAGAATTGGTCACTGAAACATCCCGGAGGCAGGATCAATACCAGGCCAGGCAATCCGATAATTATTATTTTGCTTATAAATATATGGCAAAAAAAGAGGGTGGCTGGTACGCAGAAATGGCTTCTGCCTTAAAGAAACGGTATGGAGAAAAAATTGAACTTAGCCTGGTCCCGTATTTAGCAGAGGATAACAGTTTTGATTTTCAATTGAAAGATACCCTCTTGAATAATTCATATGATACCTTATTTCAATCACAAGGGATAGCCCGGTGGTCAGATGGAAAACAGGATATTTCCATAATCAATAAAAATTCCACCCTGTTCAATTTATTCAACAATGATGCAGTACTACAAGCTGTTCGTTTTGCTTCTGCATTTTTTGGTAAAGGGCAGTTTAAGGCAGATAGCCTGATTAAAATAGCAAATGGTTATCGATTGATACAAAAACTGGAAGGCCCTTATTATCAACCATTTCCAAAAGACAGTATTCTAAAGTATGGATCGGATTGGGATAATCTGCCCAGGCAAAACAGGAAACATTCAGAAGTGCAAAAAATGAAATATCAGTTGGATGTATTGAAACAAGATGGATCGTGGTTTTTGAATTTTACTGCCGATGGTACCGATGGAGTACCTTGTGCGATAGAGCTTAATTTCAGAAATGAAGGTATATTGGAAGGAGTGAAACAGTCGTCTTTACTAAATGATGTTTTCTTTTTAACTGCCAATGAGGCCAAATATACCCACAGCAACTCGACCATTCGATTTGGGCCAAATTTAAAATTACATGAATGGACCGAAATTAGAGGGGCTGAACCAAAACTCCCCGGTAAGTCAGTATACATTACAGGGTATACACCATTCTCCTATTCTTTGCAAATTCAAACCAGTTCAAATTAAAAATGAAATCCATTCAATTTATAATCCTACTATCTATTTTTACCATGAAAGGTCTCAGTCAATCAGAGTACAGGGATGTAACATTTTCCTATAATGAGTTTGTGCCACCATCCAATAGCAATGATTGGCTTAAAAGAACAAAAGAAATAAGAAAAACAATTTGGAAGTGTTTTGGTGATATACCTGCAATACCTAAAAATGGATCAGCCAAAATCATAAAAAAAGAAGATAAGGGGGAATATATACAAGAATCATTCGAATTTTTTAATGGAGTAGATGCAGTGGTTCCCGGAATAGTATTAATCCCAAAATCAGCTTCCGGTAAATCCCCGGCTATACTATACCATCATTACCACGGTGGTGAATACAATCATGGTAAAGATGAATTGTTTTCTTCAAAACTGATTCCGTATGCTCCGGGCATCGAATTGGTAAAAGCAGGATATATCGTGATGGCTATAGACGCATATGCTTTTGGGGAGAGATCGGGCAGGGGGCCTGATGGACCTATGGAAAAGGGCTCTACAGAAGAATGGACATGGGTAAAAATGAATATATGGAAAGGAAGAAATCATTGGGGAATGATGGTAAGGGATGATCTGATGGCACTTGATATTCTTTGCAAAAGACCGGATGTAGATATTGCCCGTATCGGAACTATTGGATTGAGTATGGGCTGCTTCAGATCAATGTATGTAGCAGCATTGGACGAACGGGTGAAAGTTACTGTTCCGGTTTCCTGTATAACCCGAAATCTGGACTTGATTAAGAATAATGGTTTGTTTCGTCATGGTCCTTATTATTATGTGCATGGTTTGTTGAAATATTTTGATACTGAAAGCATCATGGGTTGTATAGCTCCGCGTGCGCTTTTAAATCTTTCCGGTGGTGCAGACCCGTTAGAACCCTTAGAGGGACAAAAATATATCAATGGTTCGCTTTCCAAAATCTACATGGCAATGAAAAGGCCATCCCAGTTTAAATATATTATCTACGATGGGGTAGGGCATGAGTATAACAAAGAAATGTGGAATGAAACAATGAAATGGTTGAAAGAAAAGTTGTAATATGAGGCTTGCCCTGATCAGCTTATCTAATTTTTTTCCTTACCCTATATCTTATTCCCATTTTCTTTTGATAGTCCATGATAAAATCAAAACAGGTTGCATTCATTCCTATGTATTCTGGGGGTATCACTCCGGTTTTTTTCCATTTTCCCGATAGAATGCATTCAGCTACAGCACAGGCGGTGATGCCTGTAGTCCTGGCCATTGAGCTCATGTGGGTGGTGGTATTGTATTCATCGTGCAAATCGTAGATATAATGAACTTTTTTTCGGTTTTGTATTCCTTTAATTTCTACGCGCATGATGGTCTGATCTTTTTCTCCTGGTTGGTATTGCCAATGATGGAATAATAATTTGCTTGTTAACTGCAGTGGTATAATTCTTTGATTATCCAGCAATATTTCATTTTTGCTTAATAATCCTAATTCTCTTAAAAAATACATGTGTTGGGCATGACCCGGATATCGCACCGTTTTTTCGACCATATTGGAAATGTGTTTCATGGTAAATAACAATGATCGCAAGCCGTCCGAGTTAAAAGCCTCCAGCTTTCCTACTTTATTTACATTAAATGTTTCAATTTCAGATAAAGCAGGTAAAGTGATTACCCTCTTATTCCTCATGATTCGGGCTGGCCTTGTATATTCTTCTATTACATCAGCCGGGGAAAAGGGTGCTTTATAATTATAAGGGTGATTTTTTATTATCGGAAGGCCACCCACCAAACACTTAAAACTCGAAATTTTCATTTCACTATCATGATGACCAAGCAAAATATTGTCCATACCAGGTGCAACACCTGCATCTATGGCAGCTATCACGTTATACTTTTTAGCGATTGTATTTAGTTTTAATCCATTCTCTGGAAAAAAAGAAATATCTACGATGTTTTTACCGGCTTGTATTACTTTTTCTAACACTTCATATCCCAGATCCCCTGGTACAGCACCAATCACCAGATCTGCTTCCGAGATTTTTGAAGCTATTGAGGTAAGTTCTCTAAAATCAAAAAGTTCATAGGTTAGGGATTTTGTTTGGATTCTGTTACTGATATAAATATCTAGTACTTTGACCAAATGATTTTTACTCATAATGGTTGCTATTGCCGACCCCACCCGTCCGCCTCCCAATACTATAATATTTGCCATAGGTTTATATTTGATAATCTCCAAATTTACACGCTTCATCGAGTAAATCTTACCTTTTTCACTGCCTGCTAATAAAGTTGATTGCAGTTAGTTAATGGTCATGGCCACCAATTCTCCGGCATGACCAGGTGCACCTACCGCTACTACTATATATTGTTTTCCGTTGATGGAGTAGGTCATTGGCATGCCACATTGGTTTGCCGGCAATGCTATTTCGGCAATTAAATTACCTGTATTTTTATCGTATGCTCTAAATTTATTTCCACCCCCTCCATCAGAAGCATACAGCCCCGAGCCTTCACCTGCAAAAAGCAAGGTTTTAGTGACTAACATCCCTACACGATCCGGCATCCCGGTGGCAGGTATGGAAAGGCCTTTCAGAGCAGGATTTGTATTTATCCAACTTGGTGAATTGGCATTTGGAATCATCCATTTGTGATTCCCCGTATTAAGGTCTATAGCGGTAATTCTACCATAAGGTGGTTTGACGAGTGGTAAACCATAGGGCCCAATTCTGCTGCTTCCCATATATGCAACATAATCCATATCGGATACTGCCGGGGCCGATTCTAAGCTCATGGGTCTTAGTACTGTGCTGGATGAAACATATAAAATTCCGGTCTCCGGATCAAAAACTCCACCTTGCCAATTAGCACCGCCTACCGCGTCCGGCAACATAAGTGTCCCTAATTCATTTGGAGGATTGTAAAGACTAACAGGTGTATACAGTGGTCCTTTTTTATATTTTTTAACTATTTGCAAGGCTTCTTTTTTTATCTCCGGAGTAAAATCAACTAAGATAGAATCATGATATCCCTGCCTGTCATATGGGGCTGGCTTGGTGGGAAAGGGTTGAGTAGGAGATGTCCACTCCCCCTTGACATCCGATGGTGGTACAGGTCTTTCTTCAATGGGCCAGACGGGTTTTCCTGTTATCCTGTCAAACACAAATGCGAATGCTTGTTTGGTTAATTGGACTACTGCCTTTATTTCTTTTCCATCCACGCGTATATCTGCGACGATGGGCGGAGCGGGCAGGTCATAATCCCAGATGTCGTGATGGATTAATTGGTAATGCCATACTTTCTTACCTGTCTTTGCATTAAGACATACTAAACTTTGTGAATATAGGTTGCTACCAGGCCGATGGCCGCCATAAAAATCCCCGGTAGCAGCTTCCAATGGAATGTATACATAACCAAGATCCGGGTCAGCAGATAACGGTGACCATGCTCCTGTATTACCAGTATATTTCCAACTTTCATTTTCCCATGTTTCATTTCCTTCCTCACCATATTGTGGTACGGTGTGAAATTTCCAAAGCAGTTTTCCGGTGTAGACATCAAAAGCCAAAACATCACCTCGTATTTGCTTTTTAGACGATGGTGCCAGCCCTACAGGAAAGCATGAGCCGGCTATAATCACATCATTTACAATTATAGGTGGTGAAGTGGATCCTATAACTGAGGAAGACAAATCATGAAGCGGGTCTAATTCCTTTTTCATGTCTATAATTCCATTTTTTCCAAATTCAGTTATTGGCAAACCGGATTTTGAGTCCAACGCAATCATTTCGAATCCGGGGGTTATGTATATGATTCGGTCTTTGTTATTCTTGGTATCTGTCCAATAGGCGACCCCCCGACCGGAATTTTGTCTGGGTACATAACTCTTTCTTTCTTTATCTTCATGTCTGTATGTCCAAAGGGTTTCACCGGTTTCAGAGTCAATTGCAACTACAGACCGGTTGGTGCCGGCAGTGGTATATACTATGCCATTGGCCATCAAAGGTGTCACTTTAAAATAAAATTCAGGATTGGGTCCGAAATTATCTGATTTCCATCGCCAGGCAATTTTAAGTTGTTTTACGTTTCCGGCATGTATTTGATCTAATGAAGAGTAGTTGGTACTCGCATGATCACCGCGGTGTTGTTTCCAATCTGCTTCTATAGATGGTGCGCCAGCATTGTACTTTGGAGGAATAAATTGCATACTTACACGTGACGCAGCAGGGGAAGTAATAATTTTTATTTTATTCAAATCAGCTAATTCTGCTTTGAGTTCATTTTTTCCTTCCGAATATCCATTCATCGAAATAATATAGGCCAGTGTGGCTATGTACTCTTCATCATTCAATGATTGCGGGTTTGCTTTAGGCATCGTCATTTTGGTAAGCGTAAATAATTCTTTCAATGACTTGTCTATCCATTTGCCAATAAATCGGTCTCCTGTCAAAGCGGTACCACCTTCTGAGCCATGAAGATCTTTTCCATGACAGTTGGCGCAATGATTGGAATAAATGAATGCGCCTTTATTGGCTTGTTCAATGCTATATATTCCCGAATCAGTAGTGAGACTGTTTTTGTCATCATTAGGTTCAGAAAACTTACATTCGGAAAAGGTACTTACTATTATAAAGGAGCATATGAGAGTTAGAATTTTCATTCATGATGATTTAGTAGATCAGGTAAAGATAGATTGCCATAATAACAATCATAAACATTAGCGATGAAATATTTCCATTTATCCTGAATCCATCGAAGGTACAGACCAGATCAGTAAATGGATCAAAAATGAGCTAGTCCCGAAAAAACAATGCAATAGAGATTTACCATATAAAAAGGATTAAAATAAAAAACAGTAATTGGAAAGGAATGCTCAAATTTACTCTGGCAAATGACTCCACAGGAAAATACAACTATCATTAAAAACCTTGCCAATGCTCATGGCTTTATTTTAGCAGGAGTAGCTGGTGCCAGAAAATTGGACGAAGAGCACAATCATCTGAATGAATGGCTGGATGCGGGGTATCATGGGGATATGATGTATATGGCCAGAAATAAAGAGTTGAGATTGGATGCTACTCTGTTAGTGCCCGGAGCTAAGACTGTTATTTGCCTGGCATACAATTATTATTCACATCGTGATAGTACGGAAGGCATTCCCAAAATAGCAATGTATGCCAAAGGCAAAGATTACCACAAGGTTTTAAAGAAAAAATTAAAATTATTATGGACTGATATCAAAGAGGCAATCAATATAAATGCAGTTGGAAGGTATTTTGTAGACTCTGCCCCGGTGATGGAAAGGCAGTGGGCCGAGCTTGCCGGCCTGGGATGGACTGGTAAGAACACTTTACTAATCAATCCAAAATTAGGATCTTACTTTTTTTTAGCAGAGATTATTTGTGATATTGAAACGGTACCGGATGTTCCGATAAAAGATCATTGCGGTACATGCACCAAATGTATAGATGCATGCCCTACCGAGGCAATAGATAAATCGGGTTATCTTTTAAAAGCAAATCAGTGCATCTCATATTTTACTATTGAATCCCGGTCAGAGATCCCGGTCGAATATCATTCTGCTCTTGAAGGTTGGTTGTTTGGTTGTGATATTTGTCAGCAAGTATGTCCCTGGAACAGATTCAGTACTGAACAAAAAAGTGATTCTTTTGAGGCCGGTATAGAATTTCAGAAATTGACATATGAAAAATGGATGGAAATGACAAAAGAAGAATTTGAAGATACCTTAGATAAGACCCCTATAAAACGAATGGGCTATGATAGGATGAAAAGGGTACTTCAGCTTCTTCGATCTAATAAATAGTTTTATACTTCTTTAATTTAACGAGTATTAATATTGCAGAGCTCTATACTACGTTCTGATTGCACTCGTTTTAAATGATATAAATTAATCGCATTCAATCCATTTCCTATAAGCCGCATACTATACATAAAATTTTATTATCATGAAAAAGAGCGTTTTAAGAATTTTTATGTATGCCGCTTTGGCTTTGAATCTGATGTTTGCCATAAATGCATGCAACAAAGATGAAATGACAGATGATGATTACATTAATGTTTTAGCAACGGAGACTGTAGGGGGACTGGAATTGAGGTCCAGAAGTTTTAGTCATGGTTGTTTTGAGCTGGTATTTCCCGTAAGCATAAAGATGCCTGATGGAATGATTAAGATTGCAGAGAATAATGATTCTTTAAAGCGACTGTTACGTGGATTTTGTATGGCAGATAATGCGCTGCCCAAACCTGAATTGGTATTTCCGATTGAAATTAAAGCTCAGGACGGTACTGTAATGAAAGTGGCTTCACTGGATGAATTAAAGGCATTGAGAAAAGAATGTTTCAGAAACATGTTGGATTCACTCCGTCATAAAGAAAAAGGAGGCCGTAGCGGGGATTCTCTGTGCTTTACCTTAGTATTTCCAATAGAAGTTAAAAAGCCCGATGGTTCACTGGTTAAAGTATTGTCAAAGGAAGAGCTAAAATCACTGATTAAGAATGAAGCACGAACAAGCCACGGCAAGAAAAATAAAATAGAAATCATTTTTCCTGTGGAAGTGAGGCTAACTGATGGTATGACAAAAATACTCAACTCTGAAAGTGAATTAAAGGCGCTTATCCGGAGTTGTGAAGATGACTAAAAAAGCCAAAGGCAGTATGTTCTGTTATTAGTCCCGTTTATCTTGGCAGGCAGACTATAAAAAATTAAACCCAGCCACTTTTTTATAACTTGCCTGCTGAGATAGACTTTTATTTAACCGGATTATTTGCCTTCTAATCTATTGACATATTCATAGCTTCCAAGTCTTAATCTGACGGGATTTTTAGTCTTAGCATCCATCCTTAATTCCCATTTGCATACAAAACCCAATTGATCAGCATATTTAAAGGGAGAAACAAATGCCAAAGATCTCATTCCGGAAGATTGGGAGAAATTTAAATTCTTGTTCGGTTTAAAATAAGGTCTTGAAGTAAATTTCAATTGAACCAAGGAGTCAGTAAGCTTGATGCCAGCAGCCTGACTATAAGTTGTGTTAAAAAACAAGGCAAACAGGAAAAAGAATAATGCCTTTTTCACTTCTTAGGTTTGTTTTGCAATATATTTTCTATTTCTTTCAACTCCGGTTTGGAAAATTCAATGTTTTTAATACTGCCAATAGTATCCACTAATTGCTTGGGATTGCTTGCACCAACGAGTACACTTGTAATTCGCTTGTCTTTTAAAAGCCAGGCCACTGCCATCTGTGCCAGAGATTGATTCCTTTGATTGGCGATTTCATTCAGCTTGGATACCTTGGCAAGCAATTCACCAGTGAGTTTGTCCTTGGAAAGATATCTTCCGTCCTTTACTGCCCTGGAATCTTTTGGTATTCCTTTTAAGTATTTGTCTGTAAGTATTCCTTGTTCCAGAGGTGAGAAAGCAATAGCACCAACCCCTTTTTTCTCAAGCGTATCTAATAAGCCGGATTCTACCCATCTGTCCATCATAGAATACCTGGGTTGATGTATTAAAAGAGGAGTACCCATTGATTTTAATATATCATATGCTTTGGCCGTATCTGATGCTGTGTATTGAGATATGCCCACATACAATGCTTTGCCGGATCTTACAATCTGATCCAATGCGCTCATGGTTTCCTCAAGTGGAGTATCCGGGTCACGGCGATGAGAATAAAAAATATCCACATAGTCTAATCCCATCCGTTTTAAGCTTTGGTCACAGCTGGCGATTAAATATTTTCTTGACCCCAGGTTGCCATAGGGTCCGGGCCACATATCCCAACCAGCTTTACTGGATATTATTAGCTGATCACGATAGATTGCCCAATCTTGTCTGAATAGTTTGCCAAAATTTTCTTCAGCGGCTCCAAAAGGGGGGCCATAATTATTAGCAAGATCAAAATGGGTGATGCCGTGATCAAAAGCGGTCCTTAAAATCATTCTGCCGTTTTCGAGATCATCGGTATGGCCAAAATTATGCCACAGGCCGATAGAAATCATGGGAAGTAAAATTCCTGATTGACCGCATCTGCGGTATTCCATACTATCGTATCGGTTTTCAGCAGCCCTGTAAAAACCAGGGTCAAATTTATCGTTGATTTTCACCTTGGAAAGTAATTGAAAGTTAGTTTATGAAATCTATTGTCAAAGCAAATGTAATTTTAATTAACTTTATGTCCTATTTATCAAACAAAATGCATGAATAAATTTTTTACACTTTTAATTTTTGTATTGGTATTCGCTAATTTATTATCATCTCAGACAGAAAAAGGAACCTGGCTGTTAGGTGGTTCAGCCTCCTTTGTCAAATCAAAAGGAAGTGGTACACTGTCCATCATGCCATCCATAGGCTATTTTTTGATTAATCATGTGGCTGGTGGTGCACAGGTCAATATTTTGTCAAATAAAGCAGGTTCCTATTTTACAATCGGACCATTTGGCCGATATTATTTCTATGGTGATGATAGGGGTCGATTCTATGCAGGTGCCGGTCTTAACATTGGAGGAGGGTCAAATACTAAGTTTGATACCGGATTTAGCTTTAGTGCAGGATATGCTGCATTTTTAAATGAAAGTGTTGCTATCGATATTGGTACGAATTACAATAAAGTCGGTGCTTCCAACGGAATTTTTACTATAGGAGCAGGGTTCCAAATACATTTCATGCGATTCAGAGAATAAACATTATGGTCTCGTAATCAGATCTCATTTTACATTTCGCTTCCATTCCCATCATGGCTTCACTGCCAGCGGGTCACATTATGCATGAATATTGATTTGATGTCTTCTTTTTTGCTTATTAACCACTAATTAAGAAAATTAATATATATAGTCCATGCTTCTTTATTATATTTGTGCGATCAGAAGTGAAGACAACTGCCCATGTTAAGTAGGAGAAATTTAAGAGTGAAGGTGATGCAATTGCTGTTTTCTAAAAACAGAGATCCGTTCTTGTTAGATACAAATGTTCCTAAAATATTTGAACAAGCTATTCAAAACTCGTTTACTTTATACTTATTTCAATTATACCTTATTCAAAATATCTGTCGTCAGGCTCAAAATCTGGCTGATAAAATCCAAAATAAGTATGTGCCGTCTGATGATGATAAAAACTTTGCTCCAGTTTTGTTTGATAACGAATTGATTCAAAGCCTGGTACAGAATAAAAAGCTGCAAAAACTATTTGAAAAAGCAGGATTTCAGCAATGGACAGATGATGATGTATATAAAAAAATCTACGCAGAATTTGCAAAAGAAGAATGGTATCGCAAGTATGCTGATAAATCTACGACCGATCGTAATCACCTTGAAGCTTTGCTTGAGTTATATCGTTTTTTACGCAAAAACCCACTGTTTAATGAAATTGTAGAAGATCATTTATACAATTGGGAAGATGATGACTCCCTCATCATCGGAGCTATCAAAAAAACAATAAAGTCGCTGCCTGCTCCTGAAGAATTTTATAAGGAGTATATGCTCACCGAGACGGAAACCCTTGAGTTTGGTAGAAGATTGCTCCATCTTACTATAGAACAGGATGAAGAGCTGTCCAATATTATCAAGCCGACTTTAAAAAACTGGGATGCTGACCGAGTGGCCATTGTAGATATGATTTTGCTTAAAATGGCAATCATAGAATTTCTTCATTTCGAAACTATCCCTACTAATGCTACCCTGAATGAATACGTAGAACTCTCCAAATTGTATTCCACACCTAAGAGTAAAGAATTTATTAATGGAGTGTTGGACAAAATCATGAAAGACTTACTGGCCAATAATCGCATAAAGAAGGCAGGCAGAGGCCTTGTACAAGAATCTTAAATGCACGAACAAGTACTTATACTCGATTTCGGATCACAATTTACACAGCTTATAGCCAGGCGTGTGCGTGAACATAACATCTTTTGTGAAATCAAACCGTATAATCAATACGAATTAAAGCCAAACACTAAAGCGGTAATCCTCTCCGGCAGTCCGTTTTCTGTAAAGGATGCTAATGCGCTTCGGATTCCATTAGAGAGTATACTGGGAAAAGTACCTGTACTGGCCGTATGCTACGGTGCCCAATTATTGGCAGATTCATTAGGTGGTTCAGTAATAAAGTCTGATCATCGCGAATACGGCAAGGCATTGTTGCAAATCAAAGATAATTCTGACCCATTTTTAAAAGGTATTACACAGGGATCGCAAGTCTGGATGTCCCATGCTGATACGGTTGATCGGATTCCGCCCAATTTTAAATTATTAGCGGCTACTGAGTCAATACCTGTTGCCGCATTTGCATCAACTGCTTTTGGAGCACCGGCATATGCTATACAGTTTCATCCGGAGGTGACTCACTCATTGCAAGGCAAGGAATTGCTGGGTAATTTTCTTTTTGATATTGCCGGGTTTAGGGGAGATTGGACAGCCTCATCATTCATTGCAGAACAAATTGAATCTATTCGCAATACTGTAAAAGGCGAGCATGTATTATTGGCAATTTCCGGTGGTGTAGACAGCACTGTGGCTGCTGCTTTGATACATAAGGCAATAGGTGACCAGTTGCATGGATTTATTATCGATCATGGACTGATGCGTCGAGGAGAGACAGCACAGGTAATGGATTTGTACCATCAACATGGTTTCAATGTGAAAGCCGTTCAGGCATCTGATTATTTTTTACAACAATTGACAGGCGTGTCCGATCCCGAACAGAAACGTAAAATTATTGGAAAATCATTCATTGATGTATTCGAGAAAGAAGCAAAAAAATTGCCTGAAGTAAAATGGTTGGCCCAGGGAACTATTTATCCTGATGTAATTGAATCTGTTTCTGTACACGGTCCTGCTGTTACAATTAAATCCCATCACAATGTGGGTGGCTTGCCAGAAAAATTACACCTTAAAGTGCTGGAGCCATTGCGAATGCTATTTAAAGATGAGGTGCGAAAAATAGGTCATGAACTGGGTATACCCGACACTATTTTAAATCGACATCCATTTCCAGGTCCTGGACTTGGCATAAGAATATTAGGTGAAATAAGTAAAGAAAAAATAGAAATTCTGCAAAAAGCGGATGAAATTTATATTTCTTCTTTAAAACGAAATAATTTATATGATCAGGTTTGGCAAGCCGGAGCGATATTATTACCTGTGAAATCAGTTGGGGTCATGGGTGATGAAAGGACTTATGAATTTACATTGGCTTTACGGGCAGTAAATTCATTAGATGGAATGACTGCAGAATGGAGTAAATTGCCATATGAATTTTTAGCAGATGTTTCAAACGAAATAATTAATAAAGTAAAAGGAATAAATAGAGTAGTGTATGATATCAGTACTAAGCCACCGGCTACTATCGAATGGGAATAGCAATCATGCTATTTGGATTTTGATTATCCAATTTTTAGTATTTGGTTCATGTTCAACTCCCATCAAAGTAGCTGCACCTGCTACTCCGCCAAAACAAGAGGAGTCTAAGCCTGAAGTTTACAATCCGGTTACTAAAAAATATGAACCGGCTAATGCTCAAAACACAAAAGTAGATACCGTTCAATGGCGAGATGCCGGAGTCCCTCCAATGATCATTGATAATACGGCAACCCATATTCCCGCAGAAAGAGATAAGACTAAACCTTTGAGTATTTCGCTATTATTGCCTATTTCCGATGATGAATTAAATAAAGACCTGGCATCAGAAGGCACCGACAAATATTTTCATTATTACAGTGGCGTAAAAATGGCCCTGAATAAAATCAATGACTTAGATACAAAAGTAGACATCGAAGTGTTTGATGTAAAATCTGCACCCGATGCTATTCAATCGGTACTTGCTAACGAAAAAGTAATAAACTCTGACCTCATTATCGGCCCGCTGAGGAGGGATCATCTCAATGAGACTGCCAGGTTTGCAATTGATAAAAATATTCCCATGGTAGCACCATGGAATGCATTCAGGACATTAGAAAATATCAACCAAAATTACATTCTTTTAAAATCATCATTACCTACTCATTGCGAGATTTTGACAGAGTATATATTAAAACAAGCCAAACAGACTGATATAGTGTTGGTCGGAAGGGAGAAATCCAAAAGTCTGATGTCTTATTTCCAGGCTGAAATAGATAAAGTCTTTCCTTCCAAACCAAAGCTGACACAATGTGTGGTAAAAGACAATTATAAATTTGGTGATGAGTATAAATATCTTGACTCTTTAAAGCAGATATACATCGTGACCGAATTCGAAGAACCCACTGTGGTGTTTAATTTTCTCAGGCACCTTAATATGATGCGAAGATCCAAAGAAATCACTGTAATAGGAATGCCTTCGTGGCAAGATTATTCAAGAGATTATTACAGCTTATTTAGTCAGCTGCGTGTAATCATATCGGCTTCCTCATATCCGGATCCTACGGATGAAAAAGTGGCAGAGTTTAGAAAAGCATTTTTTAAATTGTACCAGGCTTTCCCAATGAAAGAAGCGTATGAAGGATATGATGCTATCCAATATCTTGTAAATCAATTAGCTAAATACGGCCGATATTTTCATCTAAGCAACGACGGCTTGCAATACAATGGATTGGCCACTCCTATAAAACTCGAAAAAATTATAGACATGTCTAAACCGGTAGACGATAGAATGAAAAACAGTAATATCCAGTGCATCGAAAATAAAGCCTTACACATTTTGAAATTTGATCAATTTAAATTTGTCAAAGTCCAATAACCATGCTGGATAAAAGGGAGGTAAAAATCCGCAACCTCATCCGCAAAAGGCAAATCCATTTTTCGGTAATCCTGGAAAATGTAACTGATCCTCATAATATTGGTGCTGTAATGCGTACGTGCGATGCAGTAGGTATCACAGAAATTTTTTTGATCAATACATTGGATACTGAAAAAAATATGGTCCTTGGGAAAAGGGCTTCGTCGGGAGCAAGAAAATGGGTGGATGTATATGAGTTTGTTGATTTGAAAATTGCTTTTGATTTTATTAAAAATAAAGGGTATGAGCATATATGGGCTACCCGTATAGTAGAAAACAGCAAAAGCCTTTATGAAATCGATTTTACCAAAAAAATTGCCTTGTTATTTGGTAATGAACACAAGGGATTATCGGAAGAAGCCAGTAGCCATGCTACCGGTAATTTCGTAATACCGCAAGTAGGAATGGTACAAAGCCTTAATATCTCTGTTGCCTGTGCTGTATCCTTGTATGAAGGCTACAGACAACGATCCGTTGCTGGTATGTACGACCGTTCGGCTTTATCTGAATCAGAGCAAGAACTTATTTTTAAAAAATATGCTGATCGCGAATTGGTAAGATTTAAAGGTAAGAGTGCCATCAGAGTTAAATATTGATAAAAATGAAATTACCGGTATCTGAATTTATTTGAATCAAATAGCCAGGCTGGAATACAACTGGAGTAAATAATAAACTATATTTGTTTATAGTGGCAATATAAATCTGATGTCAGTACCCATATTTATACCATCTTCCAGGCAGGTGAATGCATCCAACTTAACCCATTTTATAAATTGGGTCAATTTGAAATTTGACACTTCAATTCACAATTATAGCTCATTACATCAGTGGTCTGTGACAGAAGGTGAACTTTTCTGGTCATCTCTATTTGATTATTTTAATATTATCCACGAGGGCGAATTCTGCAAAGTAAAATCACAAGATCAAATGCCCGGCATCCATTGGTTTGAAGGGGTGAAGCTAAATTATGCGGAACACTTAGCCCGAAACAAAAATCCCCTGAGTATTGCTATTATCCAAACGGATGAAAACAATAATCAAAAAGTTCTTCAATGGAAAGATTTAATTAGCCAGGCAGCTCAAATTCAATCTTTATTTGAAAAATGGGGTTTGAAACCAGGGGATAGAATAGCAGGGTACCTGAATACAATTTCTGAAGCTTCTGTCGGCCTTTTTGCCACTGTGGCCAGCGGAATGGTATGGTCTTCTGCATCTCCTGATTTTGGTAGTGCTGCTGTCATAGACCGGTTTAAACAAATAGAACCCAAAGTTTTGATTGCTGTAGATCAGTACCAATATGGAGGTAAACAATTTGATAGATTAAATGAAGTCAAAGAAATTTGTAAAGCAATAGATTCAATAAAGACTTTAATTCTAATAGATGGAAACAGGATAGCTGAGTATACTGATGTGCATGCTGTTGAAATTTTAGCTTGGAGTGCCATAGTAAATAGTAAAACAAATAAAAACATTGTTTTTCGCAGAATGCCATTCAATCATCCAATATGGATATTGTATTCTTCCGGTACCACTGGCTTGCCTAAGGCCATAACTCATAGTCATGGAGGGATGTTGCTGGAGCATTTAAAGTATACCCATTTTCACAACGACATAAAACCGGGCGAAAAGTATTTTTGGTATACCAGCACAGGTTGGATGATGTGGAATTTTTTACATGCAACATGGCTTGCCGGCGCTACTATTATTTTATATAATGGTCATCCTATGTACCCCTCCAAATCAATCCTATGGGAGTTAGCGACCAAATTTGAGATTAGTCATTTTGGTACCAGTGCACCTTATTTACATGCTTGCATGAAGGAGGGAATGCCCTTACCTGGATTGCCACATTTAAGATCAATAAGCAGTACCGGTTCACCCCTTAATAGTGATACATATGATTGGTTATACCACCATTTTTCTAAAGAGGTATTTTTATGGTCTATGAGTGGTGGCACCGATATGTGCACTGCATTTGTAGGTGGTTGCCCGATACTGCCCGTTTATAAAGGTGAGATACAGTGCATTGCTTTGGGTTGTGATTTGCATGTATTGGATGAAAATGGCGAAGAGCTAATACATGAAGTCGGTGAATTGGTTATTGAAAAACCGATGCCCTGCATGCCTGTCTATTTCTGGAATGACCCCGATGGTTTAAAATATAGGGAAGCTTATTTTGAGCATTTTCAAGGGAAATGGAGACACGGAGATTGGATAGAAATTACAGAACACAATGGTTTGATTATACATGGCAGATCGGATACTACACTTAAAAGATTTGGAATCCGTATTGGCACAGCAGAGATTTATTCCGCTTTAGCCCATATTCCGGAAATAGAGGATAGCCTTATTATTCATATTGATAGAGCCAATTCGGAGCCATGGATGCCTTTGTTTGTAAAATTGGTTCAAGGAACTTCTTTGACGGGTGATTTGATTCGCAGTATAAAAGATGCCATAAGAACCAGATGCTCACCTCGTCATGTACCGGATGATTTTTATAAAGTCAATGATATACCCTATACCATTAGCGGTAAAAAAATGGAATCATTGGTAAAAAAAATATTTCAAGGCGCTGGACCATCCTCTACCGGTAATAAATGGTCAGTAAGGAACCCGGAATGTCTCAAAGAATATGAATTAATCAGTCATGAAGTGAGTTAAAGGAAAGGTAAAATTCAAGGTATGACAAAAGAATTTTTATTTGAATTTATAAAACAAAATAAGTTTGCCGTAGTCTCTACAATTTCAGTGAACCAGATGCCACAATCAGCATGTGTAGGGATCGCAGTAACCCCTGATCTGAAGCTCTTATTTGATACCACTATGGATTCGAGAAAATATGAAAACCTAATGCATACTCCCCGGGTTTCATTTGTAATCGGATGGGAAAATGCAATTACTGTCCAATATGAAGGAATTGCAGTCCATATACCTAAGGATTCAATTGATGAAAAGTTCAATACCTATTTTGAAGTATTTCCCGATGGTCTTGACCGGAATAAAAACTGGAAGAACATAACCTACTTTATGGTAGAGCCAACATGGATTCGATATTCTGATTTTAATGAAGTAGTGCCGAAAATAGATGAAATGCACTTCTGAATACGGAATCGATTTTAGTGTTTGGTATTTCAACCCTGGTCGTTCGGAACAGGTTAATTTTTTTAATTCAATTTTTATAAAGAATAACTACTTTCATATTCAAATCCATATAAAATATGAAGAAAAGACTAATGAATCGGCGCAATTGGCTCAAAACCAGTACTGGTTTGATGGCTGCAAGCTCCTTTGTTCATACTTTGCATGCCGATGAAATCAACTATATAGATAAAATCAATCCTAAAACCGGCAGGTGGATCACAGGAATAGACCCGGATGCGAATATCAAAGCTCGTATAAACAGCAATGAAAATCCATGGGGACCAAGTGAAAAAGCAAAGAAAGCGTACTTAAATGCCTTTAGTCAGGCAAGCCGATATCCCGATTTTGCATCCGAAGAAATCAAAGAACGTATTGCTAAAGTGGAAGGTGTAAAGGCTGAGAATGTATTTATTTGTGCAGGACTTTCTGAACTACTTAATCTTATGGCGGATCTGCAGGGTGTCCAGAAGGGCACTATGGTCAGTGCCCATCCTACCTTTGACTTAATGCCTGCGTTGGCAGCCAAGCTTGGCGGCAAATGGATAAAAGTCCCTGTTAATGGTGCGATGCAACACGATCTTATTGCAATGCAAAATGCAATTACACCGGATACCAGGCTGGTGTACATCTGCAATCCAGGAAATCCGACGGCAACTATTGTAAACCCAAATGAGTTAAGCTTATTTATCGATCGCAATTGGCAGAAATCCTTGATTTTTATCGATGAAGCCTATAATGACTACATTCCTTTTCCTGCCAGTCATACCATGATTTCAAAGATCAGGGAAGGAAAAGATATCCTGATTGGTAAAACATTATCCAAAGTACACGGATTTGCAGGATTGCGAATGGCATATGCCATCGGTTCACAAAAAGTAATCAGTGAATTAAATCATTACAGACCATGGGCATTTGGTGTAAGTGGCACAGCCTATCAGGCTGCGATGATTTCTCTGGAAGATAAAGAACATATTGCGGAAATAGTGAAACGAACCAATGAAATTAAATCCTCTACAATAGCCAGTTTACAAGCGATGGGGTATAAGCCCATTTTGTCCTATACCAATTTTGTGATGTTCCCTATACAACAAGAGGGGAGTACATTCGTAAAAACTATGGCGGATAAAGGAGTTGCTCTGAGATCCTGGAATTTTAATAATCAAAACTATTGCAGAGTTAGTATAGGCACCAGGGAAGATATGGACCTGTTTTTAAG
Source organism: Saprospiraceae bacterium (assembly GCA_044227925.1). Classification (GTDB taxonomy): domain Bacteria; phylum Bacteroidota; class Bacteroidia; order Chitinophagales; family Saprospiraceae; genus JADJLQ01. The sequence goes on from JBGAVW010000021.1 coordinate 23,758, forward strand.
TGCGATGAAGAGTATATAATTTACAATTTACCATTGTACTATTAAAGGATTTACAATCTGAAATTTATAAATGCAGCTTTAGGTCAATACAAGTATTACTTCACCCCGTATGGCTGCATAGGTTATTAGTCTTCTATTAGATTTCTCTAATAGTACAGGTAAACATCTAAAGTAATGATTAGAAACTTGTCAAATTAATCATTTATATTGATTTTAAAATTAAATAAAATCTAATTAATTAAGATAATATTTAAATGATATATAAAAATATTAATCAAAGTAAAAATATTTTGCAGTAAATGAGCTTTTTTATTAATTTTGTGTCATCATACTTAAAAGTAAGTACATTTTATTATTTAAATACTGTGAGGTGATGAAATTGGCAGACATGCCCTCTTGTCTCGGGGGTGGAGATCGACGATAAACTGAGTATAAAGCCTGTCCCTGTTTTACAAGAACATTGGACAGACTGGGGTTGACCACCAGGCTATGTGCGAAAGCTAAGTTCTCCGTGGAGGTTCGAGCCCTTCCCTTACAGCAAATACGAAGCCTTTCAATGTGGTTGTTGAAGGGCTTTTGTATTTATATCTTTTAATTATCTTGAGCCACCTTAAATGCTGAAGTCATGCAAATACTATTAGGAATCTTATTCCATTTTATCGGTGGCTTTGCCTCCGGCAGTTTTTACATGCCCTTTAAAAATGTAAAGAAGTGGAACTGGGAAAGTTTTTGGATCATAGGAGGATTATTTTCCTGGTTTATAGTACCACCTGTGGCCGCTGCACTTACATTAAAGGATTATCCAACTATAATATCCCAGGCAGGCGATAGCACTATTTTTTATACCATGTTATTTGGTATTCTGTGGGGGTTTGGAGGACTTACTTATGGCCTCGGGGTGAGATATCTTGGCATGTCTTTGGGTAATTCCGTGGTATTGGGATTTTGTTCCGCTTTTGGTTCTTTGTTACCTGCGGTTTATTATTCTTTTGTTCCTACAGAGGGTAAGACTTCATTTGGTGATTTGATTGGTACCAATTGGGGTAGAATCGTTTTGTTAGGAGTATTGGTTTGCCTGGTGGGCATCTATATCTGTGGCAAAGCCGGCATGATGAAGGAAAATGAATTATCAGATGCTGAAAAGAAAAAATCAGTTGCTGAATTTAGTTTGACCAAAGGTTTATTGGTTGCCATATTTTCAGGGATTATGAGTGCTAGTTTTAATTTTGGAATAGAAGCGGGTAAACCTATGGCGGAGGCAGCTGTAGCAAATGGCTCCAACCCTTTGTTTCAAAACAACGTGACTTATGTAGTATTGTTGTGGGGAGGATTACTCACTAATTTTATCTGGTGTGTGATTTTAAACTTCAGAAATAAATCATTTTCTAATTATACAGATTCTTCAGCCCCCTTATCTAAAAATTACATGTGGTCAGCACTCGCAGGCACCACCTGGTTTCTGCAATTTTTCTTTTATGGAATGGGCGAGAGCAAATTAGGAAATGGAGCAAGCTCCTGGATTTTGCACATGGCATTTATTATTCTGGTGGCCAACTTTTGGGGTATGACTTTAAAAGAATGGTCAGGTGTGTCACCCAAAGTAAAACGGACTATTGCAATTGGTATTGCAACCATATTATTTTCTGTAATTTTGGTGGGATACGGTAATGCGTTAAAGTAGTTTTTAATTTTTCATGAGGCCTACTATTTTTGATTTAATAAATGCATAAGGCAGTTTTCATATTCATATGGTTCCTTGTTTTACTGGGTGATATAATAGCTCAGGGAGATACAAAAACACCATTGATAAAAGGCTTGTCGTTTGTAGCGCCTCATAAGCCATTTGAAACTGACCCGTTTACATCGATTAAAAGGGTAAATGCGGATTGGATTGCCGTGATACCGTATGCATTTACCAAAACCAATGAACCCCTCGTGCACTACGATCATCAAAATAAAGACCACAGGTGGTGGGGAGAAGGAAGACAAGGAGTAGAAGAAACCATAAAGCAGGCACAACAAAATGGATTAAAAATAATGCTTAAGCCACAAGTATGGTGTGGTCGCGGATGGATCGGGAGTCTTGATTTCGAGAAGAAAACTGATTGGGAGAAATGGGAAAAAAGCTACGAAGACTACATACTACCGTTTGCTGAATTGGCAGAAGAAAAATGCATTGATATATTATGCATTGGTACAGAAATAAAACAAAGCGCTATAAAAAGACCAGTATTCTGGAATCACCTTATACACAAAATCAGGTCACGATACTCCGGGCTGATCACCTATGCAGCCAATTGGGATGAATACAATCAAATCAAATTTTGGTCAAAGCTCGACTATGTAGGGATTGATGCTTATTTTCCATTATCAGATAAAGCTACCCCACAGATGACCGATTTGATGGAGCCTTTGGAGCAAGTGTTGTCCACAATTGAAAAATTTTCAAAACAACACAAAAAAAAGATTTTGTTTACCGAATATGGGTATTTATCCGTAGATGGCTGTGCAGGCAAAACATGGGAATTGGAATCCAATCTGCACTCACTTAATTATAATCCAACAGCTCAAGCTAATGCCATTCAGACATTGTTGGAATGCTGTTCGAAAAAAAATTTTTGGGCCGGCGGATTTATTTGGAAATGGTATCCGGAGACTCATTCCATCAGGCGAGGTCTTGAAAAGGATCATACACCTCAAGGTAAATTAGCAGAAAATGTTTTGAAAATATGCTACGGTAAAATGTGAAAATGGAAAGAATCATTCGTGAAGTGGGACATCCGGGTAATTTAATACAAGGGAGAATTATGACCGGCACGACAAAATAGGTATTAAAAAAGAAAGCCCCTGAATTTTGATTCAGGAGCTTTCTTTTTTTTACTTTAATTTTTTGAGTGAATCAGAATCTGGGGCGTAGTACAATTACAAATGTATCTCCATTCTCTTTTGTCCCTTTTGCAAGCCGATCACAAATTCCGTTGCCATAATCTACTATAGCTTTATGCCCATTGCGGGTTACCTCCTCTTTGCCGTTAACTATAAATGGGCAATCGCCTTTTAGGATCAATGGTTCTTTGATTACGGCTGAAAATTTAATTTCGCCAGCTACTGTACCGGAACTTTCACCTTCGATTTTCCATATATCGTCCGATTTATCTTTGGTATCGCCGCCTTTTACCTGAATCCTGGCGTGTATTGATTGAATTTCGAGGCTCCCTTTTGGTCCGGTGATGGTCATCCCATTGGTTTTTCTAACAAATTTTTTATCATTTTCTCCGGATTCGTTGGAAAGCGTGATTGTACCGTTCTTAAGTTTTACACTGTCTAAACCAAAATTGATAAATGTCGTTTTTCTTGTTGCACCAGGATTATGCATAGAATCGGATTGTTCTATTACAATTTTTCCTGAATGGTATCTTCCTTTCTTATCTGTGCATCCGGCTCCATAGTCAACAGTAACTACATTGGGAAAACTACCCTTAGGGCCAATGCTAGTGATGGTGGGACAACCGGTACTTTCTCTTTCTTCCAATAATTCATCTTGCAAATTTTCAAGGGTGTTCAATACATCTTGTGCATCTACATTGCTGACCGTAGGTGATTCCATATTGTATTCATTTATAGATACTTCGTCAGTGCCTGTTGATTTTTCACAACTCACTACTAAAAATAAGGACAAGCCGATAAGGCCCATTAAAAAAATGTTTTTCATGGTTATATAAAGTTTTAAAAGTTACAGATTGATTTCTGACCTGGCCTGAACCAGGATCAGCAAGAAGTATTTTTCAATAATTAAATACGAAGAATAGACTATGCCGGTAAGAAATGGTTTAACGGCACGTAGAATTTTTTTTAAAAAATATCATTTCATCTATAGTTATACACTCATGGCCATTATCTAACTTTAAATTATGTTTCAGATAAAATCTATTCCTTCGGATCATCGTTTTGACGCCATTGTAATTGGAAGCGGCATGACCGGTGGTTGGGCTGCCAAAGAATTTTGCGATGCCGGATTGAAAACGTTGGTAATCGAAAGAGGAAAAAATGTAAAACATGGCGATTATCCTACCGCGACCAAGAACCCATGGGATTTTGCACACCGGGGCAGAATGCCCAGAGTGGATAGAGAAGTAAATCCCATTGTATCCAAATGCTATGCTTATGGGGAAGCCACTGATCATTTTTTTGTAAAAGACGAGGAACATCCATACATTCAAGGAAAGCCTTTTGACTGGATCAGAGGATACCAGGTGGGTGGAAAATCATTATTGTGGGCCAGGCAAACACAGCGATGGTCTGATTATGAATTCAAATCCCCTGCCAGAGATGGTTATGCCACCGATTGGCCAATACGCTATAAAGATCTCGAACCCTGGTATAGTTACGTGGAGAAATTTATAGGAATTTGTGGTGATCGGGATGGGATTGATAATTTACCGGATTGTGAAGTACTACCTGGATTTGAACTCAATTGTGTAGAAAAAGATATACAAGCAGCATTGCATAAAAAATATAACATGCAGCGCAGGGTGATCATAGGCAGATGTGCGCACCTTACAGAGCCTCAGCAAATTCACTTAGACCAGGGCCGGGGCCGATGTCAGCGAAGGACTTTATGTGAAAGAGGATGCCCTTACGGTGGATATTATAGTTCAGTATCGTCTACACTACCTTGGGCTGCCAGGACCGGAAATCTTACTTTGCTAACTGATCATGTAGTGCATTCCATACTATATGATGATAAAACCAATAAAGCTATTGGGGTAAAAGTAATAGATCAAATTACAAAAGAAGAATCGGAATATGCTGGTAAAGTGATTTTTCTAAATGCAGCCACACTCAATTCGAACCTGGTACTATTAAATTCAAAATCAAACCGCTTTCCAAATGGATTGGGAAATGATCACGATATACTGGGTAGATATATTGCATTCCACAATTACAGAGGCAATGTAGAGGCTACTGTGGATGGTTACCTGGATAAATATCACTACGGCAGAAGACCTACCCAGGCATTCATGCCTTCTTTTAAAAATGTTAAGAAAAAGGATGCACCATTTCTTGGCGGATATATGAGTTATTTTATTGCCTATCGGTCAGGATGGGGAAAAGACTATAGTCATGCCGGGATTGGTGAAGAACTCAAAGAAAAAATAAAAGATCCCGGGCCATGGGCTGTTTCATTTGGTATGCAGGGAGAAACCATTCCATTGCATGAAAATCGAATCACATTAGATGAAAACAAGCGGGATCAGTGGACAGTACCTTTGCTTAAAATCAATGTCGGTTACGCAGATAATGATATTAAAATGAAAGATGATTTTATGCAAGAAGCTGCAGAGATGTTGGATGCTGCCGGATGCAAAAACATTAAAACCTGGGATAATACCAATTGGAATCCGGGACTGGATATACATGAAATGGGCGGAGTACGCATGGGTGTTGACCCGAAAACCTCTATGTTAAATAAATGGAATCAATTGCACACATGTAAAAACGTGTTTGTCACGGATGGAGCTTGCATGACTTCTGTAGGCAACCAAAATCCTTCACTTACTTTCATGGCTCTTACTGCCAGAGCAGCTAATCATGCCATAGAAGAAATAAAAAAAGGCAATCTGTAATGCAACAAAAACAAAATGAATTAAATACAGGCAACATTACCATAGGAGTGGTGGGGCTGGGATTGATGGGTTGTAGTATATGTGCCTGCTTTTTGATTGCAGGGCACAAGGTTGTGGCTATAGCCCCAATACCATCTGATATGAATACTGCACTGGATCGGATTAAAAATCACTTAACCAAAGCGTATATAAAAGAAATGATTCCTTATCCGGCTGATTATTATCTGGTGGATATTATTATTTCAGAGGAATATTCTTTGCTCAGCCCTTGTGAGATAGTTTTGGAATGTACGCTTGAAAATATAGAAATCAAAAAAGCGGTATATGAAAAAATAGTGCCGGTGGTTAATAATCAATGTATAATTTGCTCCAATACTTCAGCTATACCGATTACTTTATTACAATCCATGGTATCCAATCCGGAAAGATTTGTAGGGTTGCATTGGGCAGAACCATCGCATACTACACGATTTCTGGAAATAATATGTGGAAATGACACCGACATTTCAAAAGCAGAGTGGCTGTATACATTATCTCATTCCTGGGGCAAAGAACCCACCTTGGTACGCAAAGACATCAGAGGCTTTATAGCCAATAGATTAATGTATGCTATGTATCGGGAAGCATTTTATCTTGTAGAAAATGGATATGCCACCGTAGAAGATGTGGATAGGGCATGCAGAAATAATACTGGCTATTTTATGACGCTGATGGGTGTATTCAGATGGATGGACATGACCGGTGTACCAGCCTACCATACCGTGATGAAGGATTTGAATCCTACATTAAGTAACCAGAGTTCTATCCCCAGCCTAATAGACAACATCGTGCAGCGTGGAGGAAAAGGTATATTAAATGGCGATGGTTTTTATCAATATACGCCGGAAGAAATAAAATTGTGGGAAGAGACTTTCTCTGAATTTACATATGAAATTCGAAACCTGGCGTTGAAGTATCCGGCAGATGTGGTGGAGAAGAAGAGAAATAATGGGAGTACCTGACGATCTCTGAAAGTCAATAGTGAATCCAGGATACAGGTGACATGAATTTTTCAAAAAAAGACAAATGAATACAGAGCTAAGAGGTATACTATAATTGGGAGACGACCGGGCTAAAGAGGATGATTTTCTAAAAGCATGAATTCTTTAGAGACCATAATGAGGATAAGCTCTAAATTCCATACATTTATTATCTTACGAGCCTTAATATATGAATTTAAAAGACCTGATTGACCATCGTCCCATGACTGCATTGCAGTATTCAGTAGTGGTAGTATGTTTTCTGATGAATATGCTGGATGGTATGGATGTATTGATCATGTCCTATACTGCTCCGGCTATAGCAAAAGCTTGGGGTACAGGACCTGAAGCCTTAGGTGCAGTGTTTAGCGCCGGTTTATTTGGGATGACCATTGGTACATTATTTATATCACCATTTGCTGACAGGATTGGCCGAAAAAATATGATGCTCATCAGCGCGATAATCATGGGAGTATGTATCTATGCTACATCTTTTTCTACATCCGTAAATCATCTACTTATTTTCAGGTTTGTAAGCGGGTTGGGTATTGGATCTATGCTTGCCACTACAGCTGCATTGATAGCAGAATATACTCCAAATAAAACAAAAGATTTTTGGGTAAGTGCAGCTATAGCAGGATATCCAACTGGCGCCGTGGTTTCCGGATTGATTGCTGCCAAGGTGATACCTGTGGAAGGTTGGGCCCAGATGTTTAAATATGCCGGCTACGCTTCCATTATGGCGGTACCGGTGATATTATTTTTTTTGTACGAATCCATTGACTATTATTTCAAAGCACAACCCCAAAATGCTATAGCTCAAATAAATAAAATCCTTTCTAAAATGGGGATTGAAAGTATTTCAGAGCTACCTGCAAAGACAGCAAAACAAGCTGCTATACCATTGGATAAATTGCTTACCTCTGACTATAAGCGAGATACGATCCAATTGTGGGCGGCCCTTTTTATGGCGTTTGCCACTCTGTATTTTCTTACCAGTTGGATACCAAAGCTTGCCTCTAATGCAGGGCTCCCATTGCACCTTGCTATTTATGCCGGTACCGTATTTAATGTTGGTGCTTTTTTTGGAATAATGAGTCAGGGGTATTTTTCTACAAAATTTGGACTCAAAAAAACATTGGGATACATTTTTATATTTACCACTCTATTGATGTGTTCTTTTAGTTTTTTTGCAGGTTCCGGGTTATTATTACTGATATTCGGATTATTGGGTTTTGGCATACAAGGAGGTTTTGTTGGTTTGTATGCTGTAGCGGCAAGAATGTATCCAACTTCATTCAGAGCCACAGGAGTGGGTTGGGCTATGGGGGCAGGAAGGCTAGGGGGGATAGTTGGTCCGGCATTAGGAGGAATACTAATTGGGGCAGGATTATCGATGACAGCTAATTTTTTGGTATTTGCAGTACCGGCTTTATTTGCTGGTTTGATCACATTTAGACTGGGATCTAAGGAAGTGAGTTGAAAATATATTGAAACGCAGCAATGCAAATTGATTTGAAGGTTATGCAAATCACCATTCGGATAAATTATAGAATAGTCCCGTATTTATTCTTCCCCATGATGTTTTTTCTGTGATCGAATATTTACTTCCAAATCACTTCAGCTACCCTCACCAACCGTTCCAATTTTCTCCATTGATCATCTTCGGTTAATTGATTGCCATGATGTGTGCTGGAGAATCCGCATTGAGGGCTGATGCATAAATTTTCGAGAGGCATGTATTTTGATGCTTCTTTTATCCGGTCAGTTAAAAATGCTTCTGATTCCAGCTCAGCTACTTTTGATGACATGACACCGGCTACTACTTTTTTAGTTGAGGGAACAAATCGCAATGGTGCAAAATCCCCACTTCTTTCGTCATCATATTCAAGAAAATAAGCATCTACTTTTATTTCATTGAATAATACTTCAGCTACCGGTTCATAGCCACCTTCTGCAAACCAGGTAGATCGATAATTTCCACGACAAAGATGTATACCCACAGTGAGGTCGTGCGGCCGGTCAGTAATTACCGAGTTAATAAGCTCGGCATAGGTATGAGGCAATGCATTTGGATCTTCACCACGGTCTTTGGCAGCTGCCCGCATTTTTGGATCACAGAGATAAGCGAGATTGGTATCATCTAATTGAATGTAGCGACAACCTGCATCGTATAAAGCTTTGATCTCATCTTTGTAAGCATGTGCTAAATCACTGAAAAATACATCCATATCTGGATAAGCCTCAATAGAAATGGCAGCACGGCCTCCTCTGAAATGCACCATCGTAGGTGATGGTATACTCACTTTTGGTGTCTGATTAGTTATAGATTGAAGATATAAAAAATCATCGACCTGGATGTTTTTAATATGTTTTAGCTTGCCGGTGACACTCAGCTTTGGTGGTGTAAATCCATCTGATGCAGCTTTTGCAGCAGGATTTGCTTCAATGCCGCCGGTTACACTTACCCCTCCGAGTTGTTGAAGAAAATCAAGATGAAAATAGTCTCTGCGAAATTCTCCATCAGTGATGGCTTTCATGCCGGTAGCCTCGAGCCGTTCAATAGTTTTTTTTATCTCTTCATTCTCAATTAGCCTAAGGGTAGCATAGTCTAATTGACCATGTTTCCAACGGGTACGGTTCTCCTTGAGTCTTGCTGTGCGCAATAAACTTCCCACATGATCCGCTCTGAATGGTAGTGTCATATTCAAGATAATGGTATTTAAATCAAAAGCAAGGTAAAAATCCTTTTTCAGATTAAAGGTGGACAGATGTTAAAGAAAATTTATAATTTTAAAATCATGAAACAGATTTTATTCTTTTTTATATTCGTATCCTGCTCTGTACATCAGTTAAATAAAAAAGGAGCAAATGAGATGGATTCGCTTGAAAATCAAAATAGGCATACGCTTTCGGTGATAGAAAAATTTAATACCGCTTTTAATAGACACGATGTGGAAGCGGTAATGAATACCATGACGCAAGATTGTGTATTTGAAAACACGAGTCCTTTTCCTGATGGAACAAGGTTGGAAGGTGCTGTTGCCGTCAGGGCATACTGGGAAAAATTTTTTACCAATAATCCCGACGCTATCTTTGAAGCAGAGGATATTTTTGCAGCTGGTGACCGGTGCCTTGTAAGGTGGATCTATCGCAAGACTAAGGATGGAAAACCCTGGCATATCCGGGGGGTGGATGTATTTAAGGTAAGGGATGGGAAAGTAGCAGAAAAGTTTTCCTACGTGAAAGGGTGATTAATTTATTGGATTTAATATAGTGGAATAAAAATTTCCCCTGAATCAAATCAAACCAATCGTACCAGTTTTCCTTTTCTTTTTACAATGTTTTTGTAATCCCATTGTATTTCTTTTGATTTTTCAAGCCAACGCATTAATTCCGTTTCATCTATTTCACTCGCATTAGTAAAAAAAACGGATGCGTCTTTAAATTTTTTTCCTCTCACATTTAGGTTTTTTTCATCAAAATCGGCACCGCTCCAAAACATAAGCCGGATTCCGGCTTTTTGCCGGCTATATCCCACAATAGGGTTTTCATTCAAAAACCAGACCGGATGGGCATGCCATATTTTATTTTCAGCATCGGTCAGACCCTGGTCTATGATCGAAGCCAGCTTATTGCATATTTTCTTATCATTGGGGGTTTGGGCTACGTTGTATGCTTTAATGTCTTTATTCATATTTTAAAAATAATTTTTTGTTTGTTTTAAGCAATGTATACTATTTTCTTGATTCTCTGATTTAGGATTTTCAATTTCATACCAGCCCTGGTAAAAAATCCATATCCAACAATTTATAACTTAGGGCTTTACCATGAATATCGGACCTCAATGAGGTGGTCACGCCAGAGGCAAGGGCATCCCTACATACAAATAACAGTGCAGATATATTAGGCATTTCATATCGGATGACCTCACCCTGAACTATACCGGATAAATGCATTTTTACCTTATCGGCAGTAATTTCTCTGCATAATAAATCATAGTCTTTTTCGTCAAAAGGAATAAGCGAGAGAGTCGAAGTATTGCCTTTATCCCCGGCCCGGCTATGCGCTATGTCATATAATTTCATATTAAAATTGATTTATTTTAAGGATGATTTTTTTTCTGTCAATCAATACAGAGACTATGCCTATGATTTCGTCTGTATATTTTCTTACACCACCTCCACCTGCCGGGCCATTGGTATACAATGCTTCCACTTCTTCTCCTATTGTATTCGCGTGGACCGGATCATTTCCTCTGGCCGTAATTCTCAATCGTACTTCAGGAAAAGGCGGATTCACCAATTGAGTAACATTGTTGTGAAATACCGAATTGACTCCGATATATTCTATCAGAATTTCCTGAAAAACATCTCTCAAACGATGGTGAATAATTTCGCCTGCCCATTTTGCCCGTTCAAAACAAGATGGTCCTGCATACGATATTTCGGCAGTACCTTGCCAAAATGCTTTGTAACCTACGCTGACTTTTAATAGATCTGGTCTTTGTCTTCCATTGCCTCCTGAAACTTTAATATGATCTTTTTTAATTTCTTCCAAATGGACAGTAGTAAAATCGGCAATCACATCAGGTGTAATATATTCATAAGGATTAGTTACTTCATAGAGTAATTGCTCTTTAGCTGTCTGGAGACTTATTAATCCACCAGTGCCCTCTACTTTACTAATCACTGCAGTTCCATCGCGGTATACATCAGCATAGGGATGACCCAATGTATCAAGATGAGGCACCGGCTTTTTAACGGGGTCTGCATAAAAACCGCCGGTGATATGACCGGCGCATTCCAGCAGGTGACCTATAATAGTACCTTTTCCAAGTAGATTATAATCTTCTGTAGACCATCCCAACTCATATATCATCGGTGCAAGAAAAAGAGAAGGATCAGCGACGCGACCTGTAATGATGATGTCTGCTTCGTTTTTAAGTGCCTGTAAAATGCCTTCGACTCCCAGGTAAGCATTGGCCGAAATAACGTGTTGGTCAAAAATGGGCGATTCTGAGTGATTAATAATTTTAGAATCGTCTCCAAATATTTCATATTCTGAAAAGCTAAAAGGTACCTGACCGGGATAATCAAACAAATCATCTCCTGATATGGCTACTATATTCAGTTTTGCTCCATATGATTGGACAATACTAAATATTTTTTTTGCTGCTGCTATGGGATTGGCTGCTCCCATATTCGTGATTAGTTTAATTTTATTTTTTATTAAGTAGGGTAGTAATCCCGAAATTCTTCTTTCAAGAAGCGGATCATATCCTTCATCAGGGTTGGCTAATTTTCGTTTCTGTGCCAATGCGATGGTCCGTTCGGCAAGACATTCTAATACAAGATAGTCTAACTCACCCTTATCAGCCAATATAATTGAAGGTTCTAACCGGTCACCGGAGAATCCTGCACCACAACCTATTCTGATTTTGTTTTTCATAGATGAATGGATCCGGTAAGTATTGCCATTATTGTCATAATAAGAGTAGTGCCCCAGGCCCAAAAAAATGTATGCCGCTGATGATCACCGAGATCTATTTCTGTCATGCCAATCAATAAAAAAGTAGAAGCAGTTAGGGGGCTAATGGGAAAGCCTACCGTCATTTGTCCCAATAAAGCTGCGCGGCCAATCTCCAGTGAGTCCAATCCAAACTTAGCATAGGATTCTGCCAATATGGGTACTACACCAAAATAATACGCATCAGGTGTAAATAATATGCTTGCGGGTAAGCTGGTTATAGCTGTAAGCAAAGGTAAAAGACCAGCATAGTCCGGAGGTATTAAAGATACTAAAGAGGTTGCTATGGATTCTATCATTTTTGATCCGGTTAAAATTCCGGAAAAAATGCCTGCAGCAAATATCATACTACTTACCATAAAAATATTAGTTGCATGACTTTTAAGTACTTTTTGTTGTGCTTCGGATGCTGGATAGTTAATCAATAATACTATCATACTGGCAACTACGAATAAAACAGCTGCGGGTATCCATCCTTTCATTAAAGTTATAATCAATACTACAGTAAAAACAGCATTAAATAAAAGAAGTTTAGGTCTCCTGAGTGCAATCTGTGCATGGGTAAGATTGGAATGATGATGATGGTCAAAATCTACTATGCCTATTCTTTTTCTTTCTTTTTGGCCAAAATACCAGGCTACAACTAATACCCAGAGGATCCCTGCCATTATAGAGGGTACATTGGGATTAAAAATATGCATGGCATCTGACTTTAATATTGAAATAGCTCGTACTGAAGTACCTGACCAGGGCACCAAATGCAAAGGACCTACACTCAATGCAACTACAGTGGCCAATACCAGTCTACTCATATTTAGTTTTTTATATATTGGCAGAAAAGCGGAAAGCACAATCATAAATGTAGCCGTGCCATCACCGTCCAGGTGCACTATCATGGTAAGTATTGCAGTGCCCATGACTACTTTTAATGGATCTCCTTTTACTTTTTTTATAATGAAAGAAATCACCGGATCAAACAGACCGGCATCGAGCATCACTGAAAAATACAATACCGCAAACATGAGCAAAATACCTGTAGGTGCAACTTGTTTTATGCCATCTAAGCTAAACTTTCCAAGCTCACCTGGTCCAAAGCCTGCCAAAAAGCCACAAAATACAGGGACCAATACCAATGCAGTAATCACTGACATTTTTTTAAATAAAATCAGTAAGAGGAAACTAAAAATAATGACACCCCCCCAAAGACTTAACATAGTTCCTGCGTTAGTAAATCTATGTCAAAATAAATAATATTTTTTATTTGCCTGCTATTTTAATTAATCCCCTTTTATCTCGGAGATCAGTTACCGGTTTTTCGAACCATTTGTACAACATCCACGATAAAATAATGGATAGTATCCAGTACATCGTATAATTGACCCAGTGGCTTTCAGTTTTGTCAAATAACAATCCGGACAATCTAGGAATAATTATCTCTCTTACCTGTAGATTTAACAAGTACATCGAATAAGAAATGATGCTGATGAAAATAATGGTTGCATCCAGGTATTTTAATTTGGTCGTTTTATAATTTGAAAAGAATGGTAAAAAACAAAAGAGGATAGCAGATTCGATATTAAATGCAAATGGAGGATAAAATCGAACCCAGTTTCCTGACTTCCATTTGAGCAACAGTAGAAATACCATACCTGTGAATAAAAAATGTAACTTATATTTTTCCCAGAAAGCCGGCTTCTTAAATAACAAATACGCCGCCAGTACACCATACATAATACTGTCTAATCTTAAGAGCATAATCTTTCTGAATTCGAGATCAAACTCATTCAATTCAAGTCCGTGTTTGTATTTAAGTACTCGCAATGCTAATGGGAAAATAATAAACAGGCCGGTAGTAATCAGAAATAACTTTTCCTTTTCTTTACTAAATTTATAAAATATTGATAATGTCAATGGGTAAAGAAAATAGAACCATTCTTCTACAGTAAGACTCCATGCTTCAGGAAATAAGTAGGGATGAGGAGAATAAAAATTCTGTAAAAATGTTACATAATAAAAAAATCCTTTTTCAGGCTTTGGAAACTCCATTGATGTATAATATATCCAAACCAGTGTGAGAATCAATAGATAAGCAGGGATAGTTCTAAACCATCGTCTTATCCAAAAATTAAATAAATCCTTTTGATTAAGGTTGGATTTGTAAATTAATTTTAAAAGAATTCCGCCTATCAAATATCCGCTTAGCATGAAGAAGATAGAAACCCCATCAAGATTCAATATATTTACGTTACGATATGTTTGATGATAAGCTTCAGGTAGTAATAAACGCCCATGGCCATAGACTACCCTAAGAATAGCAAAGCAACGAATGATGTCCAGACCTATAATCCGATTTGAATGTGAAATTAAAAAGTGGCTGATTACGTTCATAGCACCAGGGTACGCTAAGGATTAATGTATCTAAGATAGGTTTTGATTCAATTATCCTTAATTTGTTTTGATGGCACCAAAGTATAAAATATTGGTGGCTTCTGAACGGGCAGCGGCAATGTCAGGTATGCCATCTTTATTAAAATCGGCAATTGCAAATCCGTAGACCGTCCCATTTGAATCTCCAAAAGCAATTTGCTTAAAGCTCTTATTGTTGCCTTCATTGTAAAAGACAATAGAGGGAGACTCTACAAAACCGGTGATAATATCCGGTTTATCATCGTTGTTCAGATCAGCCAGCGCCAAAGCATACGGTATTCTCTTTGAATCAGTTAATAAAATTCCTTCCCCAAAGGTTAACCCCGGTAGACCGGTAAAGAGAGTTACTCCTTTATTTTCATCTATTGTCACGATATCTTGCAAACTATCTCCATCGAAATCCGCCACGACTGCTCCGCGGATGGTGGCATTGGAAGGTCCGAATGGAATTCGATTCATACCAGAATAATCCATATTCTTATCACCCATGTAAATAAAGCTCTGTCCACCGTTGCGATGAGGTACAACAAAGTCAGTGTATCCATCTTTATTAAGATCTGTCGGAGTGATAGTTGTAGCCGGGTACTTGGCAAAGGGAAAGCAGTTATTATTAAACTGGCCTTTCCCTTGATTCAAACAGATATAATTGGAGGTGGAGGAACTACCTCTATTAGCCAAAATGAGATCTGGTAGTCCATCACTATTCAAATCAGCAATGGATAAATTACGTGTCGGCCAATGTGGAAGCCCAAATTCAGATCCAATTGTAAAATTGCCATGTCCATCGTTTAGGTAGATTAATTTCCGGTCCGGCACATCATTACTTACTGCGATATCAATAAATCCATCTGCATTAAAATCTCCCAGGCCTCCGGTATATGAACGATCTGCTATTTTGCTAATGTCATAAGCCTTCTTTATTCCACCTAAACCATTTCCCAGAATTATCCTATCTACAATTGGCCAATGTCTGCCTTTTACTAAAAGTATATCAAGATTGCCATCGAGATCAAAATCGCTAAAACTTACATTGGCAGTAGTATCGGATTTCGTTTCAAGCAGTAGACTGGAATTGAATGTGGGATATTCCGTTGAAGTTTTGCTGACTTTATTTTGTAATGGATTAGAATTGTTTTTAGTAGGTTGGGCGTTGCTTTTTAGACCAATAAAGATCAGAATGCAAAAAACGATACTATTCTTTATCATATTATTTAATTCAAGGCTATAAGTCAAATCTAACATAAACATTTATTATTTTGGGACATATAGTGAGCACTATATGGTTTAAATACAAGTAACAATCACACGCTGATACCGGGTCAGATTAATTTCCCGCGTGTCTGTCACTTCAAGTATCAAATGTATTGTATCACCAATTTTGCAATCAGCGGGCATAATGAAACTAGTCTTAGCTTTATTCTCATTTTTTAGAATGATTGATCCTTTATAGGTGCCCGCCTCTTTGTACTGCCACCATTTATATTTTAATTTATCTTTATCCGGGTCGGTTGCTTTTCCTTTTAATGATACTTTTTCATTGGGTTTATATGATACTTTTTTATTGTGCAATAAAGTTACTACGGGAGCATGGTTTGCATTTTTATAATCGGTTACACACCATTCTGCCCTTGCCGCAAAATCTTTTTGAATGGCTTCCATCCAGCGTACTTGTGCAAATGCGGTATCTAATTTGTTGGTGTACGGATTGTATTCTGCGGTTTTGCCCCCGTCTTCCCAACGATTGGGTTTAGTTTCAGATTGGATCAATCGGCCTCCCCAACCACCATATTCCGGAGATTGTAAATTATCCAATCCTACATCTACTAAATGTAAAAATGCAGGTGAGTCTCCTTCAGAAATAAAATCAAATTGACCAAAGCTGCCCCACATATTCTTTTTTGCTTTTTCCATACTACTGTATATATCCTCTATTTCTCCTTTTGGGGGATTACCATCACCATAGCTGTAGTACATCTTTGTAAGTTCTCCCCGATTATGAATTATTTTGCTCATAAAATTTCCTTCCAACAAATAATGTAGCTGAGGTGGTACAGCTCTTTTCCAGAAATAGGCAAAAGACCAAAATTGATTTGAATTGTATAGGATTTTTACAGCTGGCCATTTTACAGAAATGTATTTTCTATAGGTTGCATCCTGATCTAATATGGCGTAGATGATGGCCTTTTTACTTACTTTATAATATATGTTTTGCCAATCGGCTGAATTGCCATATTCCTCTTCAATAGATTTTAATGCTCGTGCTACTGTATTGGTACCTCCCCATACCTGAAGGTAAATAGGTTCTGTAGTTTCATCTAATAATTTCATTTTTATAAAATCCGAACCTTCTGTATTTTTTTCCATTTCTCCTTCAAAATCAATATTGCCTACACGAATTAAACTACGTAAATTTTCACCGGTAGGGTAGGCAGGATCATGTCTTTTCAATGATGGATATACTTTTGAATAAGCGTTTATCAGATCAAAAATCCATTCTTCGCCAGGCCATCGTAATTCCGTTCGTTCGCCATACAATTTTTTGGTCATCTCCATTTCAGAAATAAACGGAGTGCCTTTGCCATCGCCTTTGTAATGCCATTGCGAACTGCTTATGATCAAACCTTCTATATTATATTCATTTGAATACAAAAGCATACGAATGAATGAATCCACATCATCCAACTCCCCATCTGTAGTAACAATAGTGCGTGGTTTTGAACCAGCATTTTGTGCCTGGGATAAGGAATACAATAATACAGATTGTAGTATTATGGCCACTATTAATTTTATTTTCATTTTTTTATAAATTAGAATGATTAAACTGGGAGAGACCGTTTTGAGTCTCTATCTAAAGCTTTTCCACTGTGATGAACTCTCTCATATGTAGACCTAAAATTTTAGATGATCGTTAAAGAAAGGTAATACATCCAGTAGTATCCGTCCATCTGATGACCAGATTTTATTTCCATGATCACCAATATATTCTTCTGCATAATGATTTATTCCCAGGTTTTCAAGTAATTGACTTAACATTCCGATTTGCACAGGAAACCTGGGAGCGTCATTTCTACCCCAATCCAATTTAATGGCACTAAGTTTTCTGAGATTATCGGCATATTTTGATACCATATAAACTGGCATATTGGCTTCCCATTTTTCCAGTATGGATTGATTTACTACTAAATTGTCTTTTTCGTATGTAAAAGGGAAATCACAATAAAATGGAGGTTTAGCTGGATTTGGAGAAAACGCCCTTGCAACAGCCACAAGTACTTTAGGGTAATACGTTTTTTTTAATTCTTCCTGTGTTTTAATATTTTGAACTTCTTTAAAGGAATTACTATTGGGTCCAAATTCTTTGACCATGGCTAATAAACCGGGACTCAATGCATAGACCGAGCTATACACTTCAGGGTGCAGCATGGCGATTTTAAACGCTCCGAAACCACCCATGGAATGACCAGCAATGCCTCTGCTTTCGCGATTGGGCAAAGTTCGAAAATGAGTGTCCACATATTCTACCAGGTCTTTTGATTGAAAATCTTCCCAGTTTCCCGTTAAAGAAGAGTTAGTATAAAAGCTGCCTTCAAAAAGTGTATAATGATCAGCTTGTACCAAAATAAATGATCGTATTTTATGTGATCGGATTCCTTCATCCAGAATCGCTTTCATCTGGGGAAAAATATGGTCTTTACCCATGAATCCATGTAAATAATATATTACCGGATATTTTGTTATACTGGTATCATATCCCGGAGGCAAATAAATAGATATATTGCGGGTAGCGGACTCCCCTGCAATATTTTGCAATGATTTAGAGTTTAAGGTAGCCCTGATTACTTGCCCTGATTGGGCTGTTAACCTACCAGCTAAATATACCAGTAATAAAAAAAAGGTAAGGCTTTTAAATTTATGCATAATCTAAAATACGGCTCCTGTACCAAATATATATTTATTTAATAGTTTCTCGAATTTTGATCAGTGAAGCCATTTTTCTTTGAATTAGTTCGGCAGCGAATTTGGGATTGAAGCGATACATCCAATCCATCGTACGTGAATCATTTCCTATCGTGGCCCTGTACTTATTCGTTTCCATTGAATTTATAATTTGCCTTGCGGCCTCGTCTGCAGGTAATGCTTTAAATTTAGATTTTTGACCCGAGTTAATGGGAGGAACTTCCAGGCCGGAATTGACAGAAATATTAGTGGCCACAGCACCAGGAAAAATAACCGTGACATGAACACTTGTGTCTTTGAGTTCTGCACTCAATCCTTCCGTGAAAAGTTTTACAGCAGCTTTAGATGCTCCATAAATTGTCTGCCCGGGAACAGGTAAAAAACCACCCATACTGGAAATATTTACGATGTGAGCTTCGGATCTACGAAGTAAGTGAGGCAATAGAATTTTAGTAAGAAACACTGTCCCGTAAAAATTTATATTCATGACCCTGAAAATGTCCTCAAAACCTAGGTCCAATACGGGAATAAATTTTTGAATTATACCTGCATTATTTATCAGGCCATCAATATTTTTAAAATGCTGGAATATTTCGTCGGGTAGGGTTTCACATTTTGCTTTGTCTGAAATATCCATTGCTATGGGTAGAAATCTCGAATTGTCAGTAGCTGCCAATTTTTGTGTTTCAAGCAAGGTGGTATGATTCAAATCAATGCCAACTACAGTTGCATTTTTATTTAACAGCAGGAGGCTTAATTCCCGGCCTATACCGCTACCGGCACCTGTGACCACAATGGTTTTTTCATTAACTTTCATTTTATATTGTTTGTTTTAATATTTCAGTCTGCAGCTCAAGTATCTGAAATTACCGGATTAAAATCAATTTTCTTCATTGATTTTTTGGTTGTTTAAACCTTGCCTGTTGCAACTCTGGTATTGATTATTTTATTTGTTACTAATTCAATTCTATTTTTATATGGGTTTGTAAAAAAGAAATACATTTGTTTCAAATCAATGATTCATGTTTAAATGGTTTTTATTTTTACTTACCTCCTTTACTGTATTGGCACAAGCACCTGTTGCTCCACGCCTGGAGTACGTTGCCTCTCTGACAGTAAATATTGGTAAGCCTATCGTGATAGGTGAAACAGAGCATGGCACCCGGAGAGTAATTCCGATCACCGGGGGCAAAGTGCATGGCCCTAATCTAAACGGAGATATCCTGTCAGTAGGGGCTGACTGGCAAGTAGTAAATGAAGACTATACCCGTACGGATTTAGAAGCATTGTATCAAATAAAGACTACGGACAGTGTAATCATTTTTATTAGAAACAAAGGAATTCGTACTTCTTCTCCTGAGATCGGTAAAAAACTGGCCACGGGCATCGCTGTGAAAGAGGATCAGTATTATTTCAGGGCGGCACCCATATTTGAAGCGCCTATCAATAGCAAATACAAATGGATGAATGATGCCCTGTTTATATGTAAGGGAATTCGGATGCCGGATCATGTTTTAATCGAAGTATGGAAAGTCTTATAAAGCCAACATTAAAATTAGCGAGCATGAATAAGATTCTGTTAATTCTTTTTTTATCCAACTCCTTGTTATCCCAATCCATTGAAAGGATCGATAGTGGTTCCATTGGCAATGCAGCATTTAAAATTCTATTTCCAGCTGCCTGGAAAAAAAAGTTGGTGATGTTTGCCCACGGTTATGAATTTATGGGCAGTAGCCCAAGGCAAAGTGCTAACAAAAATTGGCTTACCAGCATGTCTGTTTTTTTGGAAAGAGGCTTTGCCGTAGCAGCATCTGATTATAGTATTCAGGGGTTTTCAATGCCCAATGGTGTTGATGACACAGAAGCATTGCGCAGATATTTTTTGAATAAATATGGCAAGCCGGATACCGCTATTATTGTGGGCCAATCTCTTGGCGGTGGAGTTGCTATTGCCACTATAGAGAATTTCGGTGATGGATATGATGGTGCTCTGGGCCTGTGTTCTTTTGCGAGCAGACCTTATCTGCAATGCCGTAAGGAGTTTGATATATATGCCACTTTCAATGTTTTATTTCCTGGACTGGTACCCTCATTATCAAATGTAATGGATGTTCAAGTACCTTATAAAGCAATTAGTCCAGGAGAAATAGGATCTAAAGCTCAACAAATCAGAAACGGATATATGAAGGATTCAGTATTGGCAAATGCTTTTGCAAAAAGATTTGATTTAAAACTAGGTGATCTTGCAATGTCACTTATGTTTAATGAAAATGTACTCAGAGATCTTGCACAGAAATCAGGAGGCAATCCATTTGATAACACCAATACAATTTATAGTGGGTTCCCAAATGATTTGGAGATCAACCAAAAAGTCGAACGATTAGCAGCTACTGCAGATCCAAATACAATTTTTGGCAAATATGATCGTACCGGTAAAATTGATAAGCCCATTCTTTTAATGCATACCATTTATGACCAACTCATTCCCCCATCTTTTGGGGCAGTTAATTTTGAAAATATGGTTCACAACCAAGGCAAAGAAAAATACCTAACTGTAAAATACACGAATGGTCAGGGTCATTGCGCCTTTTCTCCCATTCAGATAGGTTTTGCTTTTGATGAATTAAGACAATGGTTAAAGACAGGGACAAAGGCATTGCCGGGTTATGTAAAGTAAAACTGTCGGGCCTTTCATAAAATTAAATAAAATATGACCAAACAGAATTTATTAGAGGTTAAAATGGAATCCCATGTGATGGTAATTGCATTAAATAGACCTCATAAACGCAACGCTATTAATGATGCATTATTACTGGAAATGGAAAGGGAATTGGATTCTGTTCCAGATTCAATTAAATGTATCATATTCCATGGCAATGGTCAGCATTTTTCTGCTGGTTTGGATTTGTCGGAATTGACTGACCGCGATATGATGCAGGGTTTGTACCATAGTCGTATGTGGCATCGGGTGTTGGATAAAGTGCAATTTGGTAAAGCACCTGTCATAGCAGTATTACATGGGGCAGTAGTAGGTGGAGGTCTGGAATTGGCAGCTGCATGTCATATTCGTGTAGCAGACCAAAGTGCATTCTATGCTTTGCCGGAAGGACAGCGTGGTATATATGTAGGCGGTGGGGCTTCCGTACGAATACCCAAATTGATTGGAATAGCAAGGATGACAGATATGATGCTTACCGGCAGAGTATTTACTGCTGAAGAGGGAGAAAAAATTGGATTAGCCCAATATCTGGTACCGGCTGGTAAGGGAATAGATAAGGGTTTAGAATTGGCCCATAAAATATCTTCTAATGCAGGAATGACCAATTTTGCACTGATGCATGTATTACCACGGATAGCGGATTCAAATCACCAGGAAGGAATGTTGATGGAAAGTATGATGGCTGCAATGGCACAAAATGCACCTGAAGCCAAGCAAAGACTTCAAGATTTTCTCGCCGGTAAATCAAAAAAAGTCGGGGAGTAATGATAGAAAATAAGGAATATAAAAAAGTTAGCTTTGGCACAAAGTCCACACTGAAACGGTATCGTGATGACGGTTCCATTCTATATTATTTAAATGAAGATTTACAACCCTGTCCAAAACATATTATTGAAAAATTAGTCTTTTATGCTACTCAAAAATGCGATCATCCCTTTTTGGCCCAAAAAAATAGTGATCATAATTGGATTAAGATAAGTTATGGTGAAACTTGGAAAAAAGTACGGCGAATAGCTTCTTATTTGTTGCGGACTGAATGGAATGAAGGGGATACTATAGCAATACTTTCTGAAAATAGCATTGAACATGCATTATTGGCTTTGGCCGCTTTATCCATTGGAATTCCTTATTCACCTATCTCACCTGCCTATTCGCTGGCTTCACACGAACTTGATAGATTTCATCATTGTATTTCAGTATTACACCCCAGACTGGTCTTTGCTCAGGATAGCGATAGATATCAACGATCTTTACTGCATGTTGCCCAGTATTTTCCCAGTGCTGAAATAGTGACAGCTGCTGGCAGTAAATCATATAAGTCCTTTTATGAATTACTTAATGAATCAGAAACGGATATCCTTGATGAGGTGATTGAAAGATTATCTGACAACCATGTCGCAAAAATCTTATTCACATCAGGTTCTACGGGTCAGCCTAAAGGAGTTATCAATACACAAGGCATGTGGTGTGCCAACTTACAGCAGATCACACAGGCAATGCCATTTTTGGCAGAAAAAGCTCCTGTCCTGATTGATTGGTTGCCCTGGAATCATACGTTTGGTGGTAACCATAATTTTGGTTTGGCATTATATCACGGAGGTACTTTATTTATTGATGAAGGAAAGCCTACTCCTCAAGGAATAGAGAAAACGGTTCAAAACTTAAAGGAGGTCGCTCCAACTGTTTATTTTAATGTTCCAAAGGGATTTGAAATGCTCATTCCATATTTTGAAAACGATAGAATGTTACGGGATCTATTTTTTTCAAATTTAAATATGATCTTTTATGCCGGTGCCAGCCTGTCTCAAGCTGTTTGGAACAAATTAGAAGAGTTGTCTGTACTTTCTATTGGTGCAAAAGTGCCCATTATCACCGGACTTGGATGCACAGAGTCAGGACCTTCAGCCATGTTTGCAAATTGGCCTGGAGCATACTCAGGATTATTGGGAGTACCGGTAGCCGGATTAAAAGTAAAATTATCAAAAGATGGAGATAAATATGAAGCCAGATATAAAGGGCCGAATATTACTCCAGGCTATTGGAAACACAAAGAGGCCACCGAGAATGCATTTGATGAGGAAGGGTTCTATAAAACCGGGGATGCAATACGATTTGTCTCTCAAAACCCCGATGATGGTTTATTATTTGATGGCAGGATTGCAGAAGATTTTAAATTATCTACTGGTACCTGGGTAAATGTTGGAATGTTAAAAGCCTCCATCATCTCTTCCGGAGCTCCATTGATACAAGATGTAGTATTGACCGGACTCAATCGTGATTTTGTTGGTGCTTTATTATTTTTACATTACACTGCATGCCTCGAATTAACAGGATTAAATGACGGAACAACAATGGAAAAATTAAGTCAACATATTAAAATAGTTACATTTTTGGATGAATGGCTTTCCTTGTTCAATTCAGGATCTGCTGGTAGTTCTACTACAGTAAAAAAATATATTATTGCCACTGTACCTCCCTCTATGGAAAAAGGGGAGATTACAGATAAGGGATCATTAAATCAAAGAGCAGTACTCACCCATAGATCAGAACTTATAAATACGATGTACGACGAACCATGGAGATAAAATCAAAAACATTTTTGGTCTCAGGCGGTGCAGGCGGCCTTGGATTGGCCACTGCCCAAATGCTTATAAAAGAATTGGGCAATGTAGTACTGCTTGATATTAATTCAGAAATAGGGGTGCAGCAACAAAATCTTCTTGGTGATCAAGCTTTATTTTGCAAAGTGGATGTCACAGAAGAAACATCTATCCTTACAGCAATTGATCTGGCGAAAAGAAGATTTGGAAGTATACATGGCTTGATTAACTGTGCTGGAATAGGGACTGCTAAAAGGGTCTTAGGCAAAGAAAATGTATTTCCGTTGGATGATTTCCAAAAAGTAATTAATATAAACCTGTCAGGCTCTTTTAATACACTGCGCCTGGTTGCAAATGAAGTACAATATAATATACCCAATGAATGGGGAGAGAGAGGTGTAATTATAAATACGGCCTCAGTGGCTGCATATGAAGGGCAAATTGGACAGGCTGCCTACTCAGCTTCCAAAGGAGGTATCGTTTCCATGACTTTACCAATTGCCAGAGAATTAGCCCGGTTCGGAATTAGAGTCATGACCATAGCACCAGGACTATTTGAAACACCTATGATGAATACTCTTTCTGCAGAGGCAAAGGCTTCATTAGAGTCACAAATACCTTTTCCGGCAAGATTAGGCAAACCATCAGAATTTGCTATGCTGGTAAAGCAAATAATAGAAAACCCGATGCTCAATGGAGAAGTGATACGTTTGGATGGAGGGATGAGGATGAAGGAAAAATGATGGAATTAGGATTTAGAAAATGGTTAATTTTTAAGTAAAATGCTTGATAAAAAATTATTACAAGAAAGATTTAAAAAATTAGCAATTACATTCGTAAAATTTGCTGATGATTTGCCAGATAAAGGTGGATTCTGGACTGAAAAAAATCAAATCATTCATAGCATATCAGCTATAAAAACTTCAGGAATGAATCATCATAAATCTCTATTCATAAAATCCCCAAATTCTTAATTCCTAATTCCGCATTCACAATTCCAAATTCGACATTCCCATGCTTGACTTAAATAAACTTATCGCAATTGATGTACATACACATGCTGAGGTATCCTGTTCTCAACCAGCTGATGATTATCGTCAAGAATTAGATACTGCCTTTGGAAAATATTTCAAATCAGATAAAAGGCCTACAATGCAAGAAACTGCTGACTATTACCGAAGTATTAATATCGGATTAGTTATGTTTACCATTGATTCTGAGCATACGGTGGGTAAGAGAAGAATTCCGAATATTGAAGTAGCAGAATGTGCTCTGAAAAATAACGATATCATGATTGCTTTTGCCAGTATAGATCCACATAAAGGTCGGATGGGTGCACGGGAAGCCAGAGATCTGATAGAAAATTTTGGTGTAAAAGGATTTAAGTTTCATCCTACAGTACAAGGATTTTACCCATATGATAAAATGGCTTATGCCCTGTACGAGGTAATCGCCGAATATAAATTACCTATGTTGTTTCATTCCGGACATTCAGGCTATGGCTCTGGAGTTAAAGGGGGTGGGGGCTTGAGACTAGAATATTCTAATCCAATGCATTTGGATGATGTTGCAATTGATTTTCCTGATAATCCTATTATAATTGCTCATCCCAGCTGGCCTTGGCAAGATGAAGCTTTATCGGTGGCTATGCATAAACCCAATGTATATATTGATTTGTCAGGATGGTCACCAAAATATTTTCCGAAACAGTTAATTCAATATGCCAATACATTATTAAAAGATCGGATGTTGTTTGGCACAGACTTCCCTCTCATTACACCGGAGCGATGGATGAAGGACTTTGAGGAAGCTGGATTTAAAGACGAAGTGAAGCCATTGATATTAAAGCAAAATGCCATAAGGATGCTGGGGCTAAGCACATAGATTCATTTTACATCACACAATTTTGTCCCTGATAGAATTTAAAAAATGCTCTTTGTATTTTTCACCAATAGGTATTTCTTTTTTATCCAGCAGTATTCTGTTGCCGTCTATGCTCTTTATAAAATGATTGTTTACAAAAAAGGATTTATGAACTCTGATGATATAGGGAAACAGTGCTAATTTTTGCTCCAGATCTTTCATGGTAGAAAGGGTCAGTTGTCTCTCCGATCGGGTTTGAATAGAAATATAGTTACCCAAAGCTTCTACATAAACTACCTCAGGTACATTGATTTTAATTAACTTTCCCTTGTGTTCCGAACGGATGAACACAAAATCTGTTTTTTCTTTGTAGACTTTTGACTCGCTATTGGTTTCAGGTGCAGCTACAGTGCTCATTACTTTCTGTACTGATTTTAGAAACCGATCAAATAAAATTGGTTTCAGCAAATAGTCTACAACATTAAATTCATAACTTTTAAGAGCATAGTCGGGAAAAGCAGTGGTGAATATGACTTTGCAATGGGTCGGAATCAATTTTATAAGTTCCATACCATTCAGCCCTGGCATCTCAATATCCATGAAAATCAAATCAACAGGATGTTGTTGAAGGTATTGAAAAGCCTCTACCGGCCGGGTAGTACTGAATTCCAGTCGAAGCATAGGTGTTTCTGAAATAAAATGTTCTAATACATGTATTGCGTGTTCTTCATCATCTACTATTATACAAGATATATTATTTACCATACTATACTAAGTTGAACAATAAAGGTGCTTCCGGTTTTAGAAATATGTAGTGCATGTCTGCCTGGATAGGCTATGGCTAACCTTTTTTTTGTGTTTTCGATTCCAATACCGCTTGTAGTGTTATTGGATTTTTCAGAAATTTTATTTTCAATCTGAAAGGTTAGTCCCTGAGCATTAGATTGTAAATATATTTTTAACGGAAAAGAAGAGTCGTGCAAATCTCCATGTTTAAACGCATTTTCCACAAAATTCATTATTATCATGGATACTATTTTCTGTTCGGGGTTGGAGATGCTTTGCTCGAATAAAATTTGAAGTTTATTGCTGAAGCGCAACTGTTGCAATTCAATATAATGATTGATCTGAATGATTTCGTCGTGTAGTGACGCTTGCCCATTGCCCTGGGTACTGCCAATGGAATACCGCATCAGTTCAGATAATATTCCGATACCTCTTGCCAAATCAGGTGATAAGGAAAGGGACTTGGAATAAAAATAATTTAACGTATTATATAAAAAATGTGGATTTATTTGCTGTTTCAGTGCACGTAACTCTGATTCCAATAATACTTTTTCCATCTCTGAATTTTTAGTATAATACCATAGAGCCAACGCTATTCCTATAAATCCAAGCGATAACCTGAAATGTCTCCAGAACTCAAATTGCCAATCCTCATAAGAAGCTTCTTTTAAAAAGTCTACCCCTGCTACCAACGCCAAAATCAAAAAACGCAAGGCGATAGACAATAGTATTGCGGAAAGTGTTACAAGGAAGAGTGATATATACTGGTGAGTAAACAGATATCTGGGAAAGATGTACCCGAGGCATGTATAAAATAGCAGGATTACCGGAATTTTAACAGAAGTAAGGTAGATCCAGAAAGATCGGTCGGCCTGTTCAGTACCTATGATGACAGTACATAAGTAGGCTAACCAGCCTATTATATGCCACCAGTATTGATTATTCCGCACATTCATACGTTGGAAATTTATCGGTGCTAAACTACCAATTCTTTTATGTTTTTACTAAATGGATTATATGAAATCGAATTTCAAAAGGATGAACCCTTGTTTTCTGATGATGTATGGGTAAGCTTGATTTGGATTTGGTTGGTCATGGTTAAAGGCAGATTCAAATAATATTTTTCTAATCATCGTAATCCGGTTTCAATTTTGAGTGATAAAAATTATAAATTATGAAAAAAATTATTCTGTTGATCACTTTGATACATTATTTAACCCTTCAATTTGCTCATCCGGGAACAGGCATACTGCAAAATAAAAAGGGTGAAATATTTTACACGGATTTATCCAGGGTTTGGAAAGTTTCCAGCGACGGAACTAAAAAGGAAGTGGTAGTCCCTGCTGTACATACTCATGATTTGTCTTTGGACCAGGAAGGCAATTTATATGGCGAACATCTTTGGTATGATGAGTCTTTAAAATCTAAATGGGGATTTTATGTCTGGAAATACGGGAAGGATGGGAGCTTGACTAAAATTATAAAGGATACGGACGGTTTTCGATCTGATTATAGTTTTACCAGGGATAATCAAGATCATATGTATTGGATTGAAGAAGGCAAAACAATTCACAATCTGGTTAGGAAGTCTATGACTGGTGAAATGGTGATTGTTTCTTCGTTTGAAGCGAGAGATATTCGTAAAACCTACTGCTCGCCTGGCGGAATGGTTTTTTATATTGATGATAATGATTTATACAGAATTGCTACTGATGGCGATCACACACCATCACTTATTGCATCCGATCTTGATGGTAAAAAAGGTATAGACCCCGGAAGAAAACCAAACAATAATACTATGGGCATCTGGGGCGATGAATCAGGTAATGTATATGTAGCCGTTTACAATAAGAAATCCATAATCAAGGTGGACCCCATTTCGGGTATGACAAAAAACATGTACACCAGTCCTGTAGGCTGGGCTCCCTCCGGAGGGCTAATTGATATGGACAAGAGCCTTTGGGTAATGGAAAATAATATGGCCAATGAGGTTCGTGTTAAAAAGATCAAGAATAAGCTCAATGGTAAGGAAGTAGGTCCTTTAAATTCTAAACCTTTTTCAATATACATTTTGGGAATATTGATAATCACTATTCTCGTGGCCATCTTGATAGGAAATAATATAATTAAAGGATCAAAAGCTTTGATTATCTGAGTGAAAAACACATTAAAAGAATTGGTTGATTTATTCCGATATTGTAATCAAATAACAGTATGAATTTAAATTCCACCTATTCAAGGCGCAATCTCGAATTTTTATTATTCGAAGTATTTAAAATACATGAACTAAAGAAATACCCTCATTTTGCCAATATTGATGAAGAAAGCGTACAGGGTTATTTAGATCTTTCTGAAACCATCGCTGAAAAATATCTTAGGCCCTTTTTTAAAGCAACTGATCAAATGCCAGCATCATGGCATGAGGGTAAAGTTGCAGTGCATCCTGCAATTAAATCTTATTATGAGGCATATACCAGCCAGGGACTTATGGCAGCGACATTTGACCCCAAATTTGGCGGGTTTTGCCTACCCAAATCAGTCTATGCCTTAGGTGACTTTATAATTGGTAATGCACACAATGGTATGGAAATGTTTACCGCTTTGACTCATTCAGGAGCCAAATTATTATTAAGTTTCGCCTCAGATGACTTGATTGATCGATTTGTGCCCGGATTGATAGATGGTACGTTATCAGCGACCATGTGCCTTACTGAACCCCAGGCAGGAAGCTCATTACAGGAGATATCAACTTTGGCTACTCTAAAAGGGGCTAATTATGTAATAAAAGGTCAAAAAATATTTATTAGTGCAGGCGACCATGACATAACTCAAAATATCATTCATTTAGTATTGGCTAAGACCACTCATCAGCCTAATAAAATCTCTTTATTTGCAGTTCCAAAATATATCGACGATAAACAAACCGCTAATGATGTATCATCCATTGGAATTTATCACAAAATGGGACAAAAAAGCACTCCTGCAGTGCATTTAGAGTTTGGAGCAAATGAAAATTGCAACGCCTATTTGATTGGGGAAGAAGGAAAAGGTTTGCAATATATGTTTCAAATGATGAATGCAGCCAGATTAGGCGTTGGGCTTGCCGGTACCTATATGGCATCAGCTGCCTATTATATATCGTTGAAATATGCAAATGAGCGAATCCAGGGAAAGCGAAAGGATGAAACTGGATCTGTGGTGACAACGACAATCATTCATCATGCTGACATTCGTCGAATGCTGTATTTGCAAAAGTCGATTTTCGAAGGTGCCTTGAGCCTGATCCAGGAATGCAACCTGTATTTGGATTTAATTCAAGTGATTGACAATGAAGATCAAAAGGAAAAGTATCAAATCTTATTGGATCTTCTTACCCCGGTCGCAAAAACCTATGGATCTGAGAAAGGAATAGAATCTATTTCGCATGCAATGCAAATACTCGGTGGCTATGGATATACAGAGGATTTTAATATTGAACAATTGTATAGAGATGCAAGGATTCTTAGTATTTATGAAGGAACTACAGGTATTCAAAGCATTACATTATTAGGCAGAAATGTACTTGCAACAGATGGAAAATCCATATTATTATGGAAAGAAAAAGTAATTACCGATCTTGCCTCTGCTTTACCCGACGATCATTTTAAATACTATGTTGAATTATTGATGTCGGAAATCTCCAGGTTTGAAAACTGTATAACTCATTTGATCAAGGATGCAAAAATGATTTCTAATGAATATGCATTGAGGGATGCCACTCTGTTTATGGAATATTTTGGAATCATTACTATTGGCTGGCAATGGATCAAACAAGGCATAGTTGCAAAGAAAGCATTGAACGCACAAACACCTGAAGTTGATTTCTATAAATCCAAATTTAAGACCATGAAATTCTATTTTCAATACGAATGGGTAAAAGTGGATGGATTGGTCAAAATACTTTTGGCAGAGGATGATCTTACATATACTGAAAAATTTGAGTAAAAGGATGAAAAGTGGTATTACATAAATTTAAAAAAACAGATTCATGATTTTCCGATTTCTAAATTCATGATTCTCCATTTTATGAAGCCAAATGAAAAACCAGCCATCTCAATATTACATATAAAATCAATTACTGATTTTTTGATTATTATGGAAATTGGCAAGCCAATTCATCCGGATATTATGTGTATAAGACAGGAAGATCAACCTGGTGGCCGACTCATGTATATGCCACTTTACAGAGCCAATTTTTTTCGTGTTATCCACTTTATTGATTCTAATATTTTATCACTGGTACAGGACAAAGTAAGAGATTACAAAAAACGGTTTAGTATTTAGTTTTCCAAGTAAACTGAAATCTTCGTAACGCAAAGGCAAACTTTTTGGAAACGATATTTATTTTACTGGTAAAATGGCGGGTATTGACATAACGAACCCTAATTTTGCTGAAAAATCTATAACCTTCGATGTAGTGATGAATGGTCCCATAGCCCGCCCAAATCCAAACAACAAAGTACCACAATGGGGTGTAAAACAACCACAACGCTCAATAGAAAGGATTTTGGTGTCGGCGGAAAATTGGCAATTATGGTAAGCCGAAGAAATTAGTATAGGAGCCACTGGAGAGCTTCAAAATAAAAAGGAATAATTTATGGTTCAAGTATTATATAATTTTATTTTATAATATGTTTTAATATGCTGATAAACTAAAAGGCCTTACTTAATATTTGATATTTATGTAAGGCCTTTTATCTTTTTCCTTATTCCACCAAATCATTCCCAATCATCCACCGGTTTTGAAGTAAGCTCTTTGAAAGCAGCCACCTTGCCTTCTGCATTAAATGTAAAATGATGCATAAAATCAGATGCTAATTCCTTGCCGCCACTTTTATTTTTCCACTGCACTTTAACGGCTGTAAAGACTTCATCTCCATCCGCTGCAAATCGAACGGGTTCGAATTTAGTTACTTCACAGAGTTCCATCAATTCTGCAAAGAAGGAAGGTACATCTTTGGAAGATTTAATTAGCCTGGGATTACGCAATACGGGATTATCGCGTATATCCCATTCTACATTAGCAGCACACATAGCAGCTATGCCTGGAGCATCAGCCTTACCAAATAATTGATAAAGTGCCATAACCTTTTGCGTATTTGGATTTGTAAAGGATGCATAACCAATCTGTACAAGCAATTCATTGGGATTGTTAACAGTATGAGAGGTAGCTTTTGCATTTGCATCTATAGTGACTGTTTCAATGTCATTGATTTTAATTTTTTTACCTGTAGGTGGCAACATGCCAAAGACTTTTCCGGTGTTGGTACCTGTAGTCATGGTTTCAAGAAAAATTTTATTTCCATTAATGGTTACCGAGTTGATTTTTATCTGCAGGTCTGGTGCCAATTCGAAGTAGGCTTTGTATGATTCTATAGCAGCATCAATCCCTTTCACAGGCAGCGGTCCGGCAGTATAATCGACAAAGTCCGTGGTACATAATGATTTGAATGTGGCAAAATCTCTTTTATTAAGGCTTTCGTAGGCTTGAT
Source organism: Saprospiraceae bacterium (assembly GCA_044227925.1). Classification (GTDB taxonomy): domain Bacteria; phylum Bacteroidota; class Bacteroidia; order Chitinophagales; family Saprospiraceae; genus JADJLQ01. The sequence goes on from JBGAVW010000021.1 coordinate 55,816, forward strand.
AGAGATTTTTTTTGATCACTTCTGGGGATTGAGCATTTAGATAAACGCATAAAAAGGTGTATAACAAGGTATACAATAATTTAATCGATTTCATGATATAGATTTTTTTGTTTATATCATTAAATACGAGTCTTGACAAAATTTGGATTTATCTTAGCATTAAATTTTATTTACAGCTTTGCTTTTTGAAATTATTTACGCTTAATTTCCTATTATTCCTTCTTTACAAATCGCTCATTGCAAAGCGGACGCTTTGGTCAAAATAATAATGGTAGAGGAAAACCTAATGAACAATGGTGAATACATCGCTTTTTAGCCTTCGGTGTAATGAACAACTTACCATGCCTATATATCGTTTAGTGATTTTAGTATTACCCTAAGCTATACTCTGCACTTGTACTTTCCTTTACCTCCTCCAAAGTCACTCCTGGCATCAAATCCAGTAAAGTGAGTTTGCCTTCAGGAAATCCAAACACCGCCTTATCAGTAATTACAAGATCCACCACATTAGTTGCTGTAAGTGGCAATGTGCATTGAGGTACAATTTTTGGAGATCCATCGGAATTAGTATGAGTCATCAGTATAATCAGTTTTTTAGCACCTGCTGCCAGATCCATAGCACCACCCACACCTAATAATGGTTTACCAGGTACTGCCCAATTGGCAAGATTTGCATTTTCATCCACTTCCAATCCGCCCATGATTGCTACATCTATATGTCCGCCGCGGATCATGGCAAAAGAGTCTGCCGAGTCAAAATATGAACTACCTTTTAACGCTGTAACCGGAATCTTCCCGGCATTTACGGGATAGTCCATTGCACCACCACCGTCAGCAGGTGCAGGTCCTACTCCTAACATACCGTTCTCCGTATGTAAAATGATGCCGTGCTCTTCTGAGATTAAATCAGCTACTAATGTAGGTATACCAATACCAAGGTTCACCACATCTCCCTTTTTCAATTCAGCCAATGCACGCCGGGCCATATGCATTCTGGTTTCATCCGTTTTTTTACCGGAAGATACAGAGATCGATATGCCAAGGTCTTCCGGCTGTAATGTTGCTTGCACAAGAAAATCTACATAACAGGATGGAGTATGTATTTGTTCTGGTTCTAACTCACCTACCGGTACAATATGCTCCACTTCTGCTATGACCAGGTCAGCTGCGGTAGCCATTGCTTTGTTAAAATTTTGTTCCGTCATACGGTATTGTAAATTACCTGCCGTATCTGCTTTCCATGCACGGATAAATGCAACATTTCCACGTAGGGCTTTGACAAATACATGATGTATACCATCTATATTTTTGGTTTCATGATGTTGGGCTATAATGGTCCCGGCTGATGTAGGAGTATAAAATCCTCCAATCCCTGCTCCACCTGCACGTAATGCCTCAGCCAGTGAGCCCTGAGGGATAAGCTCGTATTCAATATGACCAGCTTGAGCAGCTTTGACTGCATCAGGATTAGATGTAAAAAATGAACCGATCATTTTTTTGAGTTGACCGTTTTTAAGAAGTCTGCCACCGCCCAGATTTGGTTCGCCAGTATTATTACCGATAAATGTGATGTTTTTAGTACCCAGTTCTGCCAATGCATGCATGAGATGGATAGGGTTGCCTGTCATACCAAAACCACCTTGTAATAAAGTATCACCTTCTTTTACCATGGCTGCAGCGGTATGTAAATCTATAATAGGAACTTGTTTCATTTAAATTATCAAACTAGGTTGAATGGGTAAATATAATATCCGGTTAAGAGAGATTTTTATTTTACTTCATTTTATTTATAATCCCATTCAATTCATCCTAAACTGAAATAACAGGTTCTATTTGGCGAGGAGGGTATTTAACAGTACTTTTAGCGCATTATTTTTTTTAATGTTGTAACCATTGATGAAGGCCGCATATTTGACGCAACCGCATCGGATAGAGATGAAAGACATTCGTATGCCTATGCCTGGTATTGGTGAGGTACTGATCAGGTTAAATATGGTTGGAATTTGCGGTTCCGATGTCCATCTTTTTCTTGGTCATCGTGATATATCGTATCCCATTATTCCAGGGCACGAGGCCATTGGTTATATTGAGGTTCTGGGATCTGATGTCAGCCATCTTAAAATTGGAGACAGAGTAGTTATCGAGCCTAACATAGCATGTACAACTTGCAAATATTGTTTATCAGGTCGGGGGAATATATGTGTAAATAAAAGAGTCATCGGACTCAATCAGCCTGGATGTTTTAGTGAATTCGTTATTGTTCCTTCAAGCCATGCATGGAAATTACCGGATAGTATCGATGATTTGAATGCTGTCACTATTGAGCCCATGGCCGTGGCCTTGCATGCTGTATCATTAGCGAAAGCAAAGCCAGGTGATACCATTGCGGTAATCGGACTGGGAGCCATAGGATTATTGGTTACCCACCTGGCGATAGCGTTGGGTTATAAAGTGATAGTAACTGAATTGAATAAGTCAAAAATTAAACTGGCCACTGACCTGGGTGCCACAGCGAGCCCCACGGGAGATAGTAGAAAATTAGCAATGAACTGGGATGAGAATAATGTTGCAGCTGTGTTTGAATGTGCCGGCTCTGAAAATACAGTGTCTTTGGCTACGGCTGCTGCACCGCGTGGATCGGAAATCATTTTGTTGGGCTTATCATCCGGTATGGCTACTTTCCAGCCACTTAAAATTGTAAGAGAGGGTATTTCTATTTTACCTTCCATTATCTACAATCATCCCGCTGATTATGTAAATACAATTGAATTAATTCATAATGGAAAGATTCATCCTTCGTTTATTATTTCAGATTCCATGTCTTTATCTACACTCCAGACGGGTCTGGAAAAAGCTGCTTTAGGTAATGATAGTAAAATAGTAATTACCATCTGACCTGGTATATATGACAGTAGAAGAAAAATTAAAAATTAAAATTGAACAGGCTCCTATGTCTTTCTATCAATGGGGTGTAGTGGCACTTTGTTTTTTACTAAATATGAATGATGGCATGGATGTATTATTAGTTTCCTTTACTGCTTCCGATATAGTCAACGAATTTGGGTTGACCAAGAGCAAACTAGGATTTATATTTAGTTCAGGGTTGGTGGGTATGACTTTAGGCTGTTTTAGCATAGCTCCGCTGGGAGATAAGCTGGGCAGAAGAAAAATATTTTTGTTTTCATTGAGTTGTATTACTATTGGTATGTTCGGAATGCATTCTGCACCGGCTTATTGGATATTATTGGTAAGCAGGTTTGTCACCGGACTGGGTATTGGAGGTATATTACCTACAATGGCTACCATCGTTTCAGAATATTCAAATAATAGAACCAGGGATTTTAATGTCGGATTGATACAGGGTGGTTGGCCACTGGGAGCTATTCTAACAGGCATTTTTTGCACCTGGGCCATTCCGGAATTTGGTTGGAGATTTACCTACCTCATTATGGGCTTTGCAGCTTTAGTATTGTTGCTGGTAACCTGGGCAGTAATGCCAGAGTCTGTTCCCTTTCTCAGTAGAGTTCAACCCGAGAACGCATTGATAACAATTAATGGACAACTCGCAAAAATGAAATTAGGGACTATAGATGCACTGCCTTATAAACAAATAGTACAGGATGCATTTCAAGGGAAAGAAGTGCTCACACCTGAATATAGAAAATCTACTATCCGACTTTGGGTTGGGATTTTTTTTGGTTTTCTTACCTTATATACTCTCATGAGTTGGGTGCCTACGATTGCTAAGGATGCCGGTATGCCTTTTGAGTTAGCCACCTATGTCGGGATGGCTTTAAATTTGGGTGCATTTGTCGGAGTAGTAATCATGGGTTGGTTTGTCACTAAAGTTGGATCCCGGTTGACATTGCTGACTTTTATGGTGATTGCATTTATTCTTATGATTTTTTATTCTCGAATTACTATGACAAGTTATTTGATGATGGGGCTAATTTTTTTACTTGGTTTTTTTGTACAGGGAGGTTTTAATGCGTATTTCCCTACCGCTACCCGTATATATCCTTCACACATTAGATCTACAGGAATAGGATTGGCCTTTGGTATTGGTCGGGTGGGAGCTATTATTGGTCCTTTTCTTTTTGGATATTTGGCAGACCGGGAGGTGGATATTAAAAATTTATTTATAGTATTTTCATTACCATTACTTATTTCTGGTGTAATGGCATACACTATTCCTTCAAAAAATGTTAGGTAAAAATGAAAATCAATCATTAATAATCGATTTTAATTTTAAATAAAAAATGTACATGAAGAGTGCTTACATTATAGATGGATTACGAACTCCCATTGGAAGTTTTAAAGGTTCTTTGTCTGCAGTCAGGCCAGATGATTTGGCAGCTTTGGTAATAAAGGAATTAATACAACGTAATACTTGGTTACCAGCCGAAAATATTGATGATGTTATATTGGGATGTGCCAATCAAGCCGGAGAGGACAATCGTAATGTGGCGCGTATGGCTTTATTATTAGCTGGCATTCCATACACGGTTCCCGGCGAAACCGTAAACAGGCTATGTGCATCCGGAATGTCAGCAGTTGTACAAGCCGGTCGTGCAATTAAAGCAGGGGATGGTGAAATATACTTAGCGGGTGGAGTAGAAAACATGACTCGTGGCCCCTGGGTGATAGGTAAATCCAGTTCAGCGTATGGCCAGGATCAGCAAATGTATGACAGTAGTTTTGGTTGGAGATTTGTCAATCCTGCTTTGCATTCGCTTTATGGTACAGATGCGATGGGAGTCACAGCGGAGAATTTAGCTGATTTATACAACATCAATAGATTAGATCAGGATGCCTATGCTTTTCATTCACAAATGAAAGCGTCTAAAGCACAGTCCATAGGCATTTTTAATGAAGAAATAGTTCCTGTAATTATTCCTGTAAAAAAAGCCGATCCGGTTGTAATAAGTAAAGATGAATTTATTAAACCCGGCACCACTCCCGAAATACTCGCTAAACTTTCGCCGGCATTTAAAAAAGAAGGGGGAACGGTTACTGCAGGCAATGCTTCGGGTCTTAATGATGGTGCAGCAGCTTTGCTGATGGTCTCGGATCAGGTGGTAAAACAATTTTCACTTAATCCATTGGCAAAGATTATTTCATCAGCAGTAGTGGGTGTGGAGCCACGCCTTATGGGAATCGGCCCGGTAAATGCAAGTAAGAAAGCATTGGCTAATGCGAACCTTTCTTTGGACCAAATGGATATAATTGAAATCAATGAAGCTTTCGCTGCCCAGGTTTTGGCCTGCACAAGAAACTTAGGATTATCAGATGATGATCACAGGATAAATCCTTTTGGTGGAGCTATTGCTCTTGGTCATCCACTTGGCATGTCGGGTGCCCGAATCATACTGTCTGCTGCAAAAGAACTGAAAAGGACTGAAAAGAGATATGCTTTAGTGACAATGTGTATTGGAGTAGGGCAGGGTTATGCAGTAATATTGGAAGCAGTACATAATTAGCCTCAAAGAATATACTATCTTAGCAAACTCTTTATGCAAAAGAATTTATTCAATAGTTTCGATCCTGAGGTGCAACCCTCTACCCTGGCACCAGCTTATAAGTCTACTGTACTGAGGGCACCTCTAAAACCGTTGATTCCAATTAAAAAATACATAAAAGATCTTTCGGTACCGGTGTACGGAGATTTTAAACTAGGTAATTTGGATCATGATCTTACCAAAAATTCTATTGTCAATGGCCAACCTATAGGCGAGAGGATTATTGTTCACGGTAAAGTATTGAATGAAAATGGACAACCAATCCCTCACACACTGATCGAAATCTGGCAGGCCAATGCATGTGGAAGGTATGTGCATAAAGTAGATCAGCACGATGCGCCTTTAGACCCCAATTTTCTTGGAGCGGGGCGATGCATGACGGATGCTACAGGACATTATCAATTTTACTCCATCAAACCGGGTGCATATCCTTGGGGTAATCATTATAATGCCTGGCGTCCCAATCACATACATTTTTCATTATTTGGTACACATTTGGCGCAACGACTGGTTACCCAGATGTATTTTCCTGGCGATCCTTTATTACAATTTGATCCCATATTTTTAAGTCTGCCGCCCAAAGGAAGGAATTTGTTGATTTCAACTTTTGACATGGATCGGACAGAAGAAAACTTTGCCCTGGCCTACAGGTTTGATTTTGTATTGAGAGGATATAATGCAACACCATTCGAAAAATAATTATGGCTGAAAAGGATATTCTATCTAATTTAAGTTTACAAACACCATCTCAAACCGTAGGTCCTTATTTTGCTTATGGATTGACTCCTGAACAATATCTGTATGATTTTAAAAGTCTGCGGTCAAACGAATTGATCTCACCTTTGGATGCAAACGCCATTACGCTTTCTGGCAATGTATTTGATGGCCAAAATCAAATAATACCCGATGCTATGATAGAATTGTGGCAACAGGTTTCCAGGGGCCAATATTGGGGGAGATTTGGTACCGGTACTTTAGATAAAAACAAATTTTTATTCCATATACATACACCGGAAATAATTGAAAACCAGGCTCCATATTTATCGGTCATCATATTTATGAGGGGTCAACTTATTCATTCATACACCCGTATTTATTTTGAAGATTTTTCAGATTGGAATGAAAAAGATGAAGTCTTTCAATCAGCAGGCGAAAGAAAGTCAACATTGATTGCCCGAAAAACCTCCAAAGGGTATGAGTTCAATATTTACATGCAAGGGGAAAATGAAACTGTGTTTTTTGATGTATAATTTTTAGATTGCAGCTCATGTCTTTATATAGTTCTACATTTTATACTTCTGATCTGGAATCTTTGTTTAGTGATAAACGATATATTGAGTTTATGCTAAAAGCAGAATCGGCATTGATGGAGGCTCAGGCGTTGCATGGTCTTGTGCCGGCATCAGCCGTGCATGTAATCAAAGCAGTCTGTGATCGCATTGAGAATATTGATGTTGAAAAAATAAAAAGGGAAATTGAATTAAGTGGAAATCCAGCGCAACCACTTGTTAAGCAAATTATTTCTCTAATAAAACCTATTGATCCGGAAGCCGCCAAATATGTACACCTGGGAGCTACCAGCCAGGATATAGTAGACACTGCTACTATTTTATTAATCAAAGAGTATATAAATTGGTTTCAAACTCAATTAGGTACATTGTTGACATCACTAATTGAAATAACGTTAAAACATAGAAATACCATTATGATGGGCCGTACACTATTGCAACAGGCCCGTCCCATCACTTTTGGATTGAAGACAGCTTATTGGCTTGATGGCTTAGCACCATTGTATGAAAAACTTACCCTGATTAAATCTTCTGTATTAAAAGCGCAGTTAGGTGGAGCTGTTGGAACTGCAAATTCTTTTATTCCATTAAATGTTAGAAAATCCTTTAGTGAAATACTGGGTCTACACTATTCTGTACCATGGCATACCAATAGATTAAATTTGTTGGAATGGGTTAGTTTTCTGGGCATGATCAATGTACAGGCAGGTAAAATAGCTAAAGATGTTTCTTTACTCATGCAAACTGAAATTGCAGAATTATATGAAAGGTATGAACAAGGAAAAGGGGGATCAAGTACTATGCCTCATAAACGAAATCCGGTAAGCTCGTTATTGATTATGGCCAATACTTCGCGTAGTCCTCACCTGGTGGCATCCTTGTTTTCGGTGATGTCACCGGAACATGAACGTTCAGCCGGTCACTGGCATGCAGAATGGGAGCCCCTGGCAGATTTAATGAAGTTAACCGCGGGATCAATTTTTAACACCATTGCTCTTTTGGATAAACTGGAAATAGATAAATCCAGAATGGAAGAAAACATTGAGCTTTCACTTGGATTGATTTATTCTGAAGAAATTGCTTTTGCACTTACGCCCACCTTAGGCAAAGAGCAAGCGAATGAACTTTTAAAATCAGCATGCCAAAAAGGGGTGGAAAAGAAAAAGCATTTGAGAATGATTTTGGAAGCAGAATATACCGAACAAATCAAAGGACTAGCCTTAAATGATTTGTTTAATCCTTTTCACTCACTAGGGTATTATTCTGAAATCATGGATGAAATATTGCTTCGTGCTGAAAAATTAATTAATTAGCTTATACCATTTTCACTATGTACATAAACTTCAAAATATCAGGAACACCCAACAGTCCAGTGTTGGTTTTTTCCAATTCATTGGGTGCTGATTACCATATGTGGGATGAACTTGTTCCTTATTTACTGCCTTATTTCAGGGTCTTGCAATACGATACCAGGGGGTTGGGACAATCCGAAGTTACCCCAGATCCGTATACCATTGATCTCCTGGGAAACGATGTAATAAATTTATTAGATGAATTGAAAATTTCATCAGCATACTTTTGTGGGCTTTCCATGGGCGGCCTCATTGGTCAGTGGCTGGCAATTTATCATCCACATAGGATAAAAAAGCTGGTTATAAGTAATAGTGCAGCTAAAATAGGTGATGCTACCCGGTGGAACGATAGAATAAATACAGTGAATACCTTGGGCACATCTTCAATTGCAAACGAAATGATGGAGCGATGGTTTTCTGATGGTTATAGAGAAAAGCATGCAGATAAAGTACTAAAAATAAAAAATTCTTTTCTGCGTTCTGACCCAGTTGGATATTGCAATAATTGTATTGCCATTCGGGAGGCTGATTTCAGTGAAGAAGTAAAAAAGATTCTTATTCCTACCCTGGTCATTACAGGAGATCAGGATCCGGTCACTACCGTAGAACATGCAGCGTATTTACACCATGAAATTAAAGGATCTGAGCTTAAAATCTTTCCGGCAAAACATTTGTCTGCCACGGAATTGCCAATGGAATATGCTAAATCACTCATTGCATTTTTTATTGGAAATTCAGGACAGGATCAGGGCATGCATGTGAGAAGGACGGTGCTTGGGGATACACATGTAGATAAATCCATTGCTAATGTAAACGCATTTAATAGCGATTTTCAAACCTTTATTACGGATTATGCCTGGGGGGAAATCTGGACTCGCCCCGGTCTCACCAAAGCTCAGCGCTCCATGATTACCATCTCCATGTTGGTGGCATTAAATAGACCCGTCGAATTAAAAATGCATCTGCGGGCTGCAATAAACAATGGATTGACGGTAAATGAAATAAAAGAAATATGTATGCATGGTGCCCTCTACTGTGGGCTGCCTGCTGCAAATGAAGCCATACATCTTGCTGAATCCGTATTTAATGAGTTAAATATAAATTATAAATAATCTTGATTTACCATACCCAGGTTGGGATCATAGGTGCCGGGCCTGCAGGCCTTACCTTAGCGCATTGGCTAAAAACTATAGGCATCGAATGCATTATAATAGAGCATAGAAGCAAAGAATATGTGCAATCCCGCGTGCGCGCAGGTCTATTAGAGCAAAATACAGTAGATATATTATCTTTTCTTGGCCTGGCGGGCCGGCTTCATAAAGAAGGAAAAGCCCATCATGGAGTGTATCTTAATTTTGACGGCGAACGAATTCGCATTCCTTTTGATGAATTGACTGGGGGCAGACACATCACTATTTATGGGCAGCAGGAAGTAATAAAAGATCTTACCCAGGCGTGGTATGAGAAAGGAGGAAAGTTATTTTTTGATTCTCCTGCGAAGAACATCAGTGGTATCGACACCAATCAGCCTGTGGTACAATTCGAGTCAAATGGAGAAGTGCATGAATTGCATGCAGATTTTATTGCGGCTTGTGATGGTTTTCACGGTTTAGGTCGAAAGTATTTACAAGTCGGTCAATTTAATGAATTTCAATATAGCTATCCTTTTCATTGGCTAGGTATCCTGGCCCAGGTGGCTCCGTCTAGTGAAGAATTGATTTATTCCTATCACCAAAATGGATTTGCATTGCACAGTATGCGATCAGATACCATAAGCAGATTGTATATCCAGATTAGTAGTCAGGACAGCATCAATCAATGGCCTGACGAAAGAATTTGGGAAGAGCTGGCCATACGATTGGCTACACCATCATGGACTTTAAAATCCGGACCAATACTCGAAAAAACAATTACTCCCATGCGCAGCTTCATGATAGATCGGCTTCAACAAGGAAGATTATTTTTAGCTGGTGACTCTGCTCATATTGTTCCACCCACTGGTGGTAAAGGATTAAATCTGGCCATTGCCGATGTAAAACAGTTGGTCGATGGATTTGTCGATTTTTATCAGAATAATTCAATCCATACTCTTGAAAATTACACATCATTGGCCCTGCCTCGTATATGGCGTGCTCAGGATTTTTCTAATTTTATGACGACATTATTGCACAAACAGCATGAGCATGGATCATTTGATTATCATCTGCAAAAGGCAAAATTTAATTATATCAAGTCATCAAAGGCATTTGCAACTACCATTGCGGAGAATTATGTAGGCTTGCCTTTTTGACTAATTTCTCTTATCCATTCTCGCACATAAGTATTATAATTTTTCTTTCGACCTATTCTTTTTCCTGGCTCCCCATGAAGTAGGCATATCAACCAATTCTATTTCCATCTTTCCTCCGCGGAGGATGGATTCATGATGGATAAAATTTTTAGAATATTTTTTACCATTAAGCCTGATGCTTTTAATATATTTTGATTGAGCGGTTTTTTTATTAGTAATTATTTCAAATGAGCTATTTTGGTTTGTTTTTATTTTGACGGAATCGAATAGGGGTGTGGTAATCATGTATTCACTTGCAACCGGGTCTAGAGGATAAAGTCCCATAGATGCAAAGACCAACCAGGCACTCATCTGACCTGCATCGTCATTGCCACTGAGCCCTCCTGGGCCGTCATCATATTCTTCCTTAAGTATATTGTATACCTCGCGTTGAGCTTTCCAGGGTGAAGAAGTAAAATTATACATAAACGGTATTTGATGGCCAGGTTCATTGCCGTGCCAGTATTCATTTTTGGCAAATAAACTATCCAGTGATTGCTCTAGCTTTTGAGTTCCACCCATTAAATCAGCCAATCCTTGGATATCATGTGGAACATAAAAAGTGTATTGTCGGGGAGTGCCTTCAGTAATATAAGATTCACGAATATCGGCATGAAATGAAGTAGCCCAGGCACGGTCTATATGCCTGCCCCGAACCATACCTGTTTTACGATCAAACACATTTTCGTAATTCAGTGACCTTTGATATAAATTTTTAAAGTCCCTGGTTTTACCCAAATCTTTTGCCATTACCGATAATGCGTAGTCATCATAAGCATATTCCAAAGTACGGCTCACCTGTTCTTTTTTATGAAATGCCTCCTGCACACTATCTTCCATCGGAATATAGCCATAGGCGAGATAGGATTTTAAAGCTCTGCGACTTAAACCATTTTTATACTCCTGGTAGGAACTTGCCGTATCAAATGCATTTTTACGCATCAGGCCATAAGCAGCGCTGATATCGTAGTCCTTAATTCCTTTTGTATAGGATGAAGCAATAAATGCCGTTACATGATCACCTATCATGGCCGCAGTATAATTGTTCCAGCACGGAAATATGGGCAGCCAGCCTCCTTGATTTCCTTTTAAAATCATGGATCGTATGAATTCATTGATCAAATCGGGTTTCAATAATTGGAGCAAGGGCAACTGCGCCCGGTAAATATCCCACATGGAAAAATCATCATAATAGTTTCCAGTCAGAATTTTTTCCAAGGTGTACTGTCCTGAAAAAGTCGGATATATCCCATCTGCATCTGACATGAGCCGTGGATGTTGCCATGCATGATAGAGCGCGGTATAAAATATTCGTTTGTCTTTTTCATTTTTTGATTCAATGGATATTTGAGATAAGGCTGATTCCCATGTTTCAGTTGATCTAATTCTGATCTCATCAAAGCTTTTAGTTCCTATTTCGTATTCCAGGTTTTGTTTTGCACCTTCCAGGCTGCTAAATGAAGTACCTATGCGAAGAATTAAATGATCGTCTTTTTTTAAATCTAATCCTGCAAAAGCGCCGATATCTATTTTATCGCAGATACTGTCTGTTGGAAACATTTCTCCCTCACTATATGTGCCCGACGAAGTAAATTTCTTATCCACTTTGATGTAAAACCAGCCATTAAATCCAGCTGATTCTCCCCATCCCTGGTAGATACGATGTACCGGGTTGTATCCATAAATCACTCCATTTGCCTGGTCTATTTTTATAAATCCTTTTCCTTCATCGCTATTCGGTGTGATCAATACATACAAATTATCATCCCGGAGTGGAGTAATCCTCATCATACCGCATCTCAGAGTGGAAGTAATTTCGGTATGAAAATCTTTTGTTTTCAGGCTATAACAGGAGGGACCTGAAATTTCATTTTTATGAGAAAAGGGTACTGAATATTCGGCAGCTATTGTTTTTAATTTTCCCACCACAGGCATGATGGTAAAGCTGCCGTAGTCCTGGGTACACGATCCACTGAGCCAATGGCTTCCCCTGAAGCCAGACAATACTGAATCTTTGTAAAAATAGGGTGGTATGCACTTTTTTTCAGTGAGTCGGGTCTGTGGAGTCCATTGAGTCATAGCAAAAGGTAAAGTGACGGAGGGAATGGTATTGGCGTTTTTTTCATTGCCTGCTTCGCTGTGTTTGTTGGCTGTAACAGTTGTAGAAGGGGCTGTACCTGAGAGAGGTTGAATGTATTCTATCAGGTTTTGACTGCTGATGAGCCCGTATCCGAAAATAAAACAAATCAATAAGAGAGTCTTATTACATTTCATAATCATTTATTTCTGATTTCGGACAATAATAGCACTAATATTAAAAGTATTGATATAAATAGATTAAGGACGGCCCATTATATGCAAAATTTTTGTGTTTAGAATAGGTCATTTTAATGGCTTTCTGATTTTTAAATAAAAACTTCTATTGACACATTTATTGAAAAAGGTCTGTTTATATTATTGATAAATAGCTTTGTATATATTTACATATAATATATATACAATCTTCCAGATTTTTATTATTTTAGCCTGAGTATAAAAAGAGTAAGTATGACTTTCCTGGAAAATCCAATGCCTGGCACTGCTCGAGTTTGCATAGTTCGAAAGCAATTCTACGTGGAGGCAGGCAAAAGTAATTCAAAAAGATTTCAAACTATCATCAACCTTCAAATACCAAACTTAAATTAATCATGTCTATTCGATTTTGGCCTATAAAACTTTTGTTCATTTTTGTTCCATTTTGGGCTTGGCTTTCAATTTCTGTTGGATTTGATCCCATGAGCAAAAAAAAGCATGATTTTAAGATAATTAATTTTACTCATCAGAAATTATTTTTTTCTGAATATATAGAAGGTACTTCTAATAATAAGGCATTAGAAATTTTTAATCCGGGTCCATTTGCAGTAAATCTGGCAAATTTTACAATATATAGGGCAAATAATGGATCACCAGTTGCTCAAGATTCGTTGCATCCTGTAGGAATATTACAACCATGCCAAACTTATGTAGCAGGTAATCCCTCTGCGGATCCTCAAATATTAACTATTGCAGATACTTTGCATACTATTACATTTTTCAATGGAGACGATGTGCTATGGCTGTATAGTAAATTAGATGACATTACTATTGATGTAATAGGTGAATTGGGAGTTGATCCAGGAACTAATTGGTTAGTAGGTACTGGTGCTACTAGCGAATTTACCCTGGTAAGAATGTCAGGTATATCAGAAGGTACCACGGATTG
>JBGAVW010000022.1:0-68814 GCA_044227925.1 Saprospiraceae bacterium
ACCCTCTACAGTGTTTTTGGAAGATGTACCTGAGCTGGTAATTCGATAAATTCTTCCTTTATCTTTTCCTGCATTCAAATTTTGAGTTGCCTCTATATCATCGGGTATCCATTCCGGATGCTCTATTACATCCCGATACATATCTATAACATACAAGGCTCCATCATATCCCACTTTCATGTTTACAGGCCGGTGAGCTCTGTCACTGCTCGCCAGGAAATCATTTTTGGGTAACACCCTGAAAGCTTTGTATCCTGCCCCTTCGGAAGTAATGTTATCTACATGCAATAGATTTAAAACTACATCAGCTATCCATACAGAGTTATTGAATTTATCTCCGAAAGCATTGCCACCATAAAAGGTAATACCGCAAGCTCCGGAAAAATGACCCGATTGTTCGGGGTGATTGACGCGGGTTTCTTGTTCACCGATTGGATAAATCCTGGCCAGACCGTTTTCATCATGATCTGAACTATTTTGCAAGGTATGTTCAATTGCTAGTCGTTGGTTTTTGATATATCTGTCCGGAAATACCAGATGCTGAATATGGTCAGTATTATGAGTTTCAAAAAAATGACCATAGTGATCCATAGCTAAGCCAAAACCGCCGGATGATTCACCCAGTCTTTCCAATTTTTTTTGCTCTATATGGAATCGGATATCCTGTCCCCTGAGGGGCAATTTGTTTAATGAATCGGGCCACCAATAGGGAGCTCCACTATTGCCGCCGTTAGCAGCATATATCCATCCATCCAGGCCATAGGTAAGTCCATTGTAATTATGCTGAAGGTTGCCTGTGCTAAATCCACCCATGAGGGTATCAATTTTGTCCTCTTTTATATCATTGTTTTGATCACGCACATGTAACAAATAAGGTGGAGCAGCAACCAGTATCCCATCTTTATACAACAAAAGGGATGAGGCCATGTTGAGATTACTTGCAAATTCACTTCGTGTATCAAATATGCCGTCTTTGTTTTCATCGGTCAACCGTACTATTCTGCTTTGGCTATCTTCCAAAGGATATCCTGGCATTTCCAATACAAAGGCATTGCCATTTTCATCAAACTCCAGATCTACCGGATCGGTAAGGAGTGGTTCCTGAGCTACTAAGGCAATATCGAAACCATTTTGTATTTGAAAGCCTTCAATCGATTTAATTATTTTTTCATTTCTACATGCTGCTGCCAGTATAACTACAATTAAAACTATGAATGAACGAGCCATTGGATGAATACTTTATTTATTGTAAATGAAAGATCTCTAAAAATATTGAAATGGGGTATTATTCTGAATGATTTAATGATTTTAGCGATAAAAATACATTGGATCTTGATAGTTCAGAGCGATTTTATGCTTAACCTCAAAATTGCTTGAAATTAACATTTTAGGTTTTAAAAACTGAGATTTAAGGGCAAAAACATGACAAAACACTCAATTTAGGTTTAAAAAATAGGATTTTTATTTATAAAATTTGAAAAATTGGAAATTACAAGTTTTGATAGATTTTGAATTTTGAATGCTGATAAGCCGACTTAGATTTGACTCAACAAAACAGAATCAATCTATGTCAATGAGTCGAAAATTAGCACTGATACCCTTCGGAATCCTTATCGGAGTAGTATTATTAACTTTATTTTTTCCAGGTATACCGTCTGCTGTTTATTCAGGTCCTGAATTAAACTCCGGAGATACTGCCTGGATGATTTCAGCTACTGCACTGGTGTTGTTTATGACACCCGGCCTTGCCTTCTTTTATGGTGGTATGGTACGTAAGAAAAATGTGATCTCTACCATGGCCCAGTCTTTCATATCCATGTCAGTTATCACCATCCTCTGGATCATCATCGGATTTAGTCTTGCCTTTGGAGATACGATCGGAGGAATCATTGGTAATCCCGCCACATTTTTTATGATGAATAATGTGCTGGAGCATAAGCCCTGGTCGTTAGCACCATCCATTCCACTTATTTTATTTGCAATGTATCAATTAAAATTTGCCATCATCACTCCTGCATTGATTACAGGTGCATTTGCTGAGCGGGTAAAATTTACTTCATATATTTTATTTATTGTTCTTTGGTCATTATTGATCTATTCACCATTAGCACACATGACCTGGCATCCCGACGGATTTTTCTTTAAGCTTGGCGTGCTTGACTTTGCCGGTGGCACAGTAGTACATATGAGTGCGGGTGTTGCCGCTTTAGTATCTGCTTTGTTTTTTAAAAGCCGGGCCAGTGGAGGTCTTGAACCTGCCCGTATTACCTATGTGATATTAGGTACTGCATTATTATGGTTTGGTTGGTTAGGTTTTAATGGTGGATCCGCATTGGCGGCCAACAGCCTTGCTGCAACAGCCTTAGCTACTACTACAGCTGCATCTGCAGCTGCTGCATTCACCTGGATGATATTTGATGCAGTACGCGGAAGAAAACCATCTGCTATGGGATCATGTATTGGTGCTGTAGTGGGTTTGGTTGCCATCACACCTGCAGCAGGATTTATAAGCATTACTCATGCCATCACAGTCGGTGTAGTTTCTTCTATAGTAAGTAATATGGTAGTCGAATGGAGAAATGCCAAAACCAATATAGATGATACGCTGGATGTATTCCCTTGCCATGGTGTAGGTGGTATGATGGGTATGCTTTTAACCGGTGTATTCGCTCATCAGGCCATCAATACAGCTAACACTACAGGTAATGGTTTATTTTTCGGAGAAACAAAATTGTTTTTACTTCATCTGATGGCGATGGCAATCGTAATCGTATTTGTATTCATAGGTACCTGGGTATTACTGAGAGTAGTAAATCTGATCACTCCTATGCGGGTAAGTGCTGAAGAAGAAGAAGCAGGTCTCGATATGTCCCAGCACGGCGAAAAGTTGTAATAGCGTTTTTTATTCATATATATATTTAAGGTAGAAATAAAGCCTTGGTGAAAGCACCAGGGCTTTTTTTTTGAGGGAAGTTTGATTACGTATTCATACTCCTGCCCCAACGAATTTTAAGTGAGTTGCGTTTTTATATCAGAAATGAAGTTTAGGTTTATTTTTTTAGTAGTCTTCATGGTGGCATGCAGTAAATCCACTATACCGATGATCTTTGGTGATTGGGAGCAAATTGAGCAAAGGGAGAAAATAAATAACAATTGGTCAGATTGGGTCAAAATAAAAGAAGGCTCATCACCGGTTTTAGGATTTACCCGATTCGGAACAATCTTATATGATGGTAAAACTCCAAAAAATTGTTGTCAGTATTTACGATATGAAATCAAATCTTCCCAAATCAGTTTATTTGATTTTACGCCTGCTACAGCTTTTTGTGATTGTTATCCTTGTGGTTCATGGCAAATAGTAGAGCAAAGCGTGTCGATGTGCTTGAAACAGGTAAAATATGTCAGAGTTAAATGACAATATAAAAAATCAAGATTTGTTTAATTGAAGTATACAGATTGCCTTTTTTATCTGCTTCAATCTTCCTCTCCTCCAAATCCCCCTCCAACCGGGTTTGTCATCAACGGTCCCAAAAACAATGCATTCAAAAATAATCTATTGGTGCCATACCAAATGCCTCGGAAATTGGGATTGTCTGCGAATAGAATAACCCTGCCGGCACCTTCATGTGAACAAAGTAAGGCAGCATTATTGGCAATTTTGGGTTCCGTACTGGGGTGAAGGTAACCCCCGATTAATGGTTTGGCAGCGTATTTGGCCACTGTACTTGCCGGGCTTTTGCTGGACAGTAAAATCGTTTTATTGTTTTTGTACACACTGATTTTTCTTGATTGAAATCCAAATCCCAATGGATGAGTAATGTCGAGGTCGGCTTCAAAGATGGAGCCACCTAATTGTTTAGCGCCTTCCCTGCTTTGCACATCTTCATAGTTGGCCCTCGCTGCAGAAACGGTGTCTGCTGGCACAAATTTTTCCCTGGTAAGCCCGATTCTGGAAGCCCATTCGGATGCCCCCTTAAAACAAATCAACGTACCACCGCCATTCACCCATGCTTTTAGCCTGTCTTCGAATGGCTTATCAAAACTGTAATTGCCGTGTACCAGGACCATTGCAGTATAATTATTTAAATCCACCCGGTTTATATTTGCAATATCTACTTTAGAAATGGGCATATTTATTCTTTGATCGAGCAAATGCCATACTTCTCCTGCTTCGTAGGAGTTAGTTCCGAAGCCAATCGGCATAAGTGCTTTTGGCATTTTCACGGCACGCATAAAATTGGATCCCAGGTCTATACCACTCATTGAGTAACCTGTCTCCACCCCATATATTTTTACTTTAGTATCTGCTTGTACTGTTTTTAAAATTTCTGTGAGTTCGGCAGGTGTTTTGGTTTGAGATTGTACAGGAATGAATAAAGTACCGTGATTAAATACCATAGCCTGACCGTTGATGCGGGTAGTAAATGATTTAAAAGCGGTCAAAATAGTTACATTATTTTTTTGCAAAGCATATAATGTACGGTATGCATTATAATCCCTGAAATCAATTAAATAGCCATACTTATTTTCAGTTAAGCCAGGGCTTTGAATCTCAACCGGCTTACTGATTTTGGATCCTTTAGTGAATGCAGTTTTTACTTCCTGGAAGGGTATTCCAAATGCATGTGGTAATGACCAGGTTGAGGCATCATAGAATAAACTGTCCGTATACGTGATGTCTTTTTCAAATACGGATTTGACCATGATGTAATTCATCTGATCAGTAGGTACGATATAGGAAGTGCCTTTGCTGAAAGAAGAATTGTTGATGTTTTGATCTTTATCCGTTTCGTATAACTCTATTTTATGGCTGAGCAATAAATTTACAAATGCAACATTACGTGTCATGTCGTATTTGTCACCAAATACATAAGCTTTTACAGGATTGGCTTTGGCCTGATTTGACGCTGTGTTATAAAAATCCCTTCTGCATTTTAATAGCATGGCTTTTTCATTTAAAGAAGCGCGTATAGTGGCCAGGGACGCCGTGGCCTGATTTCGAATAGTAAATCCGAAAGTCAAAGGCACAGTGGGGGTCTCTTGAATATGACCGCGTGAACTCGCCTGCTCAAATAAAAATCCTGCTCCACCGTAAAAATTTACATAGCTCGATCCATAGCCCGGATATAATTTATCGAACGATTCTTTGGTATAAAATAAAGATTGAATGCTTTCAGTGGCTTTGGTAAAGTATTCACCAAACTTAGGATACACCACATCATATAAATAAGATGGAACCACCGGATTATTACTGCTGTATTTTCCAGGATCAAAATAAAAAGTGCTATTGGTGCCCATCTCGTGATGATCCGTCATCACATAAGGCATCCATTCATGGAAAAGTCTCATTCTGTTTCTGCTTTCTGGATGTATACCAAGAAACCAGTCTCTATTGAGGTCAAACCAATAATGATTGGTTCTACCTCCTGGCCAAACCTCCGTATGTTCTCTATCCAACGGGTCGGATACGTTTGGAGTGCCTTTATGCATATTGGCCCAATGACTATGTCTGTCTCTGCCGTCTGGATTGTAGTTTGGATCCAATAATATTACTAAGCCGTCAAGCCATGATTTGGTCTCCGGGGATTGATTGGCTACCAAATAATAAGCAGTAAGCATGGCAGCTTCACTGCTGGAGGGTTCATTACCGTGTACATTATACCCCAGGGTGATTACCAAAGGTTCATCATCACCACCTGGATTATTTGCCCTTTTGAGATTGGCTTGGCGTATTTGTTCAAGGCGTGAAGAGTTAGTAACAGATGTTATAGTTGCTACGATTTGAGGTCGATGTTCATAAGTCTCACCAATAATTTGAGTACTGATTTTTTCAGATAACCGGTCAAGTTCTTTAATATACTCAATGATTTTATCATGGCGCGTATGATGGGACCCAATTGGATACCCAAGAAATTTTTCAGGTGTAGGGATCGTGGGATCAAAATCGGCAGAAGATGGGTAGAAATAAGATATCTGCGATTGTACATGCAAGGTTAGGGCTAAAAAGCTGAAGAGGTAAACTATTTTCATTTTTAGACAGGATTTAAAAAGCCGAATATAATTAAATGTGTATTGGTGGATAAATTTTATTTTCAGATTTCGGCATGCATTATTTTGAACAGGGAAATTATCAATTAGATTGATTAGAAACAAGGCTGGATGCATTCAAACTACCGTTGTCATTCTTTTCTTTTGGTACACAATGCCGGATCAGCAGCAGGACCAGCAATACTATATCCGAAAAGTATGTTTTTAGTAGCTTTGTACAGTTATGGCAAATTCAACAATTATTCTTTTTTTTATTCCTCGTGTATGAACACTCTTGCAATCAAAATTCTATTAATGCCCATTGTGATAGCGATCGTTTCCCATGCAATCAAAAAATGGGGTCCTACTATGGCTGGTATCATCAGCTGTCTGCCATGGGTAGCCGGACCCATTTTGATTTTTATTGCTGTAGAGCAAGGATCGATATTTGCCGCACACACTATACCCGGGGTGATGGTAGGTATTTTAGGTTGGTTGGCATTTTGCGTTACTTATGCCTATCTGGGTCGAAAGTATAATCCGATTTGGTGTTGTATAAGCGGCTATTTAGCTTACTTGCTTACCGCATTGGTATTTAAAGATATACCCGGATTCATCGGTTTGAATTTGAGTTTTGCATTGGCTATCCTTCTTATTAGTATTGCATTTTATTATTTTCCACATTTGAAAAAACCCTATACCAAACCGCTCAAAGAATTCAGATATGATTTACTGATGCGGATGATAGCAAGTACCCTTATTGTGGTGAGTATTACCCAACTGGCCGAAATGCTGGGCCCAAAATGGAGTGGTATCCTCACCCCCATACCGGTGATTACAGCCGTGGTGGCTGTTTTTACCCATTATACTCAAGGTATGGAAGCAACCATCAGTTTGTTCAAGGGATTACTGATGGGAGTATATGGCTTTACTATATTTTTATTTTCACAGGCTTATTTATTACCAAAGACATCTATTTTGTTTTCATTTATGATTGGTATATTTTTTAATATCCTCATGACGATATTGGTCAGATGGATATTGATTAAAATCCATTTTATTCAAAGATAAAAAAGGATGAGTAATTTTGCCATTATGGCAACTAATGAAACGGAAGCATACTGGACCAATCGATATCTTGCGGATAATGTGGGTTGGGATATAGGTTTTCCATCTGAACCTATTAAAGCCTATATAGATCAACTGACAAATAAAGATATCAAAATATTGATACCGGGTGCAGGAAATGCATATGAAGCTGAATACCTTTTGAAATCAGGCTTTAATAATGTATTCATTCTCGATATCTCTGAAGTTCCATTGAAAAAATTTAAGGATAGAAACCCATCTTTTGCTAATGAAAAGTTGATTCATGACGATTTTTTTACCCATACCGGTAAGTATGATTTAATATTGGAACAAACTTTTTTTTGTTCATTCCCACCTACTACCGAAAACAGAGCAGCTTATTTTAAGCAAATGGCAAAGCTTCTTCCTGACCAGGGAAAGTTAGCAGGTGTCTGGTTTGATTTTCCTAAAGTGGAGGGTGATATGATCAATCGTCCATTTGGTGGTAATAAAGAGGAATACATTCAATATCTGGCCCCTTATTTTGAAATACATACTTTAGCTCGTTGTTTTAATTCCATAGCACCCAGAATGGGGAAGGAGTTGTTTGGGATTTTATTGAAAAGACAATCTTCTTAGTTCAATCCAAAACCCATTTTTATGGCCTTAATTTAAAATACACGTGGAAAATTTAAAACGCTCATAATTAAAGTAAATGCAGATTATATTTTTATTAAGAGGGTAGGTCTGCCGGATAAATGATTCATTCTTAAGTATACCAAAGAATAAAGACCCGGGGGCAGTCCGGAGATATTAACTCTGGCATCAATCCCCTGAATCTCCTGCGAATCCATTTCTTTTCCATGTATAGTATAAATCTTCAATGTGCCATGCAGGCTTTTATCAGATTTCAGAGTTATTTGATACTGCGCAGGATTAGGATAAATCGATAATGGCGGATCAGCTTTCGACACATTTGTAGAAGTCATTAAATAACAGGATGTGTTTAAATACTCTTTTACTTTTTGGGTAAGTACATCCAAAGTTCCAAAAGCATAGCCCGGACATTCGGTATTGCAACCTGCTTTGTGAGGAGAAATTCTATTGAGGTAGAGTCCCGAAGAACTATGCAATACAGGATCAAATGCAGTAAACCCCAGATTAAAAGCATGGTAAGAAAGCACTTTTATTAGACTTTGCATTGCCAACGGGGCAGGCGGCTCGGCGGTGAAATCACCAATCAAACATACACCTATAGTGTTGCTGTTTTTACTGCAAAAATGTGCTCCTAAAACATATTTGGATCGATTTTCATTACTGCCTCTCCCTTCGAATATCGTACCATCTGGTGTGATTAACCAATTATAACCGATATCACTCCATCCATTACTATTAACATGATAATTCCATATGCTTAATACCATTGCTTCATTGGGTAAAAAAAGAGGAGTAAAGCTATGATGCACTATCAGGTGAGTTGGTTGAGTGAATGTCGGATTTCTACTGTTTGATCCGTCAGGACAACCCCATTCCTTGCGAGTGATGTATTCAAAATCACATTCCTGGATTCTTTTATGCCTTGTATTGATATCACCGAATTTTTTCCCTTCTACCCGGGGTGGAGAATAAATATCAATCCAAAATGAGTACCCTGCCGTAGTTGCATTACCAGGCAAGGTGATGCTATTGATTTCTTTCGGTAATATATACAATCTGGAACTGTGAAGATTTACATAAGAATCTACATGTGGATCTTCGACCAAATTAAGAATGTATTCTTTTCCCAGGTAGGTATATGAAAATGCCGTAATGGGCATGTGCTCACTATCCCACCTTATATTAACTGTCGTAAAATAAGGTCGTTCCAGCTGATCAAATGTAATGATTTGCTCTGCACTTTTGTTTTTCCCGAGTTTTGTTTCCAGTTGAAATCGAAACATATGATCTGTCATTTTTATAAATGCTTGTGGATAGCCTACCATAGTGCAGGTCAATTGGAGCAAAATTAAAAGCAACCACTTCAACCAATTCGATGTGGAAATGCAAGAAAAATGGATCATATAAATCGGAAAATAAAATTAATTAAAATAACATTGTCCTGAAGTAAAATGATTATTCATTCATACTATTTGATGTAGCTAATTTCTTTATATACTAGTGGAATTATCGTTTTTATAACTTAGGTAACGACGGTAAGAATCCCGAAAGATATCACTAAAAAACACTATATTAGATGAATACTTTAACCAAAATCTTAATTTCTTATGCCCAGATTTTTTTACAAAATTCATTGGAAGATAATGTTTTCGTGTCTTTCAGTTTTGATTTTTGCCGGTGCTACAGCACAGGCACAAAATATTTCAGGTAAAGTGACTGATCAAAACGGCGAGCCATTAATAGGGGCAGCTGTACAGGTGAAAGGTACATTGACAGGTACTGTTACCGATATAGACGGAAAATACTCGATTCTGGCAAATGCAAATGATGTTCTTGTAATTACTTATGTAGGAATGGAATCGCAGGAAGTAGCTATAGGAGGTAAGTCTATAATAGATATTATTTTAAATTCGGATGTACGGATACTTTCTGAAGTGATTGTGACCGCTCTAGGTATCAAAGAAGATCGCAAAAAACTCAGTTATTCTGCCCAGAGTATCGGAGGTCGCGAATTGCAGGAAACACAACGGGACAATGCGGTAATGGGATTACAGGGCAGGGTCGCGGGTTTGTCGCTCACACCTACTTCAGGTATTCCTGGCTCTTCTGTAAATATAACGCTGCGTGGAGTAAACTCAATAGGGAATAGCAATCAACCCCTGTTTGTCGTGGACGGATTGCCAATCAACAGTGGGACTTTTGATACTCATAACCTGTATTCTGACGGGGCCGGTGTAGCTGCCAATGTGACCAATAATCGGGATGATGTGGCTAATCGAGTAACCGATCTCAATCCCAATGATATAGAATCCATCACCGTATTAAAAGGACCGGAAGCTGCTGCTTTATATGGTAATGAAGGTGCCAACGGGGTAATCCTGATTACAACAAAAAAAGGAAAGGCAGGAGCAGGCAGATTAAATTACAGCAATAGATTTACCTCATCTTCCATCAACTTATTTCCCGAAGTACAAACTGTATATGCCAGAGGGTTAAATGGAAAAAACGATTTGAATACATCCTCATACTTTGGTGAAAAAATACCCGCCGGTACAAAATTGTATAATAATTCCGATGCGTTTTATGTGAATGGCTTTAATAACAGGCATGATTTAAGTTTTGATGGCGGATCGGATAACATCACTTATAGATTATCTGCTTCCTATTTTAATAATAAAGGAGTGATTCCGGAATCAGGTCAAAAACAATTGAATGTGGCCTTGAATACAGATGCACAACTTTTAAAAAATCTCAGGGGCTCTGCCAGGCTAAATTATATCAGTAACCATTCATATATACCTCCCGGGGGAGCAAATGGTTACCTTCTTAGTGTGTTGAATTATCCTTTATATGAAGATATGACCAATTATTTAAACCCTGATGGTACCCGCCGTCAGACTACAGCCTTAAGTCCATCCAGTGAATTGGATAATCCATTGTTTTTAGTAAACAAAAATTTTCGGACAGATAATACCAATCGCACCATATCGAATGTATCGCTAACCTATGATCCGTACAAGTGGTTTTCATTGACTGCCAGGTTAGGTGCAGATATTTATAGTTCTTTGGGTAACCGTTTTTATCATCCGCAATCCGTAGTGGCCAGTGCGCGTGGTGGATTTATAGAAAATTACAGTGACGACGGCAGGATATTAAATGGTAATCTTTTTGCTACCGTGAAAAAAAGAGTAGGAAAAATCGGTACTTCATTAGTAGTTGGTACTTCTATTGATGACCGGGAGTCGGATATCAATGCAGCCTATGGTGAAAAATTATTTTTACCTGAATTCAATAGTATAAATAACACCGACCCGTCAACCCAACGAGACAAAAGTAATCTCAAAAGGACCAGATTGGTTGCTGCATTTGCAAAAGCAGAAATAAGCCTAAATGATATTTTGATATTAAACCTGAGCGGACGGAATGATTGGTCCTCTACCTTGCCTGTAGCCAACCGTTCTTATTTTTACCCTTCTGCAGGGGCTTCCTTTTTATTGACCAATTTGCCGATGTTTAAAGATAATGATCGCGTATTGACTTTTGCTAAGTTACGGGCTTCATATGCTGAAGTAGGTAATCCTGCACCGGCATACCAGATCCAGGCACGGTTGGTTTCACAAACTTCTACCGGAGGTGGTTTTCTATTCGACTTTTTTGGAGACAACCCGGCCCTTAAACCTGAGACGGTAAGCAGCTATGAAGTTGGTGGGGACTTTTCATTTTATAAAGGCTTGATCAATGTTGATCTCGCCTGGTTTTCTAAAAGCATTGTAGATCAGATTGTCACTCAACGATTGAGTTATGGTACGGGATTTATATTTGGATTATTGAATGGAGGAGAACTGAATACAAAAGGGGTTGAGGTACAACTGGGATTGAATCCAATCAGGAAACAAAGTTTTGATTGGAACATAAATGTAAATTTTACAAAATATGCTACCAAAGTCATCTCTTTGCCTGCACAGGTAAATGAGTATTATAATTCAGACACCTGGGTGTATGATAATGCAAGGGCTAGTGCCTTTTCGCCAGCTAGTATCTTGGCAGCACGATTTAATTCTGCCACCAATAGATTTTATGCACCTATCAACGGGCGTGGGGCCGGCACTGCAACTGCAATAGGTGGATTTAGTTACCTCAGAAATAGTAAAGGTGATGTCTTAGTGGATCCTTCAAGTGGACTACCATTGACTAATCCCAATTTCTTACCTATAGGAGACCGCAATCCCGATTTCACTATGGGTGTAATAAATAAACTGACCTTTAAAAAGAATTTAAGCCTGTCTTTCTTATTTGATTTTCGCAAAGGGGGTGATATATTCAACGGAAATGCCCTGTATCTAGCCCGTACAGGATTGAATCCAAATACATTAGATCGGGAGACGCCATTTGTAGTAAAGGGTGTAGTCAAAGACGGTAAAGAAGAAACAGAAAGTCCAACGGTGAATGCAAAATCAATTGACAGGAACCTATCTTCTCTATATTATACTACTGCAATTCAGCCTGAAGATTTTGTGGAGAGAGATATTAATTGGGTACGCCTCAGGGATATTACGTTGAAATATGATTTTCCTTCATCATTCCTTAAAAAATCTCGGACGATCAAATCACTGGGTGTATTTGTCAATGGAACAGATTTGTTTTTAGCTACAAACTATTCCGGTGCTGACCCATATGTAAGCAGTACCACTCCGGCCACCGGAGGTGCAGGTGGTTTTGGATTTGATTATGGTAAACTATCATTGCCGAAAACATTTTCATTTGGTATAAACCTGGGATTATAATTCATATAATTTATCTTTCAATAGAAGCAATTATGAAAAATATATATAAATCATCAATCATAATTTTTGTCCTTGTATTTACTTCATGTGAGAAATACCTTGATGTAAACTTTGATCCTCGCAACCCACAGGTGGTGCAAGGCTTTGCCATTCTGCCTCCTATGCTATCACAGATGGCAAGAGGGGAGTCATTTGATGTGCGGTTTATTGGAGCTTATACGCAAAACTGGTGTACCCGTACTGCCAATAATGTATGGGATCAGCATGGATTTGCAGCCGGCTCTGATGCCGGAGGTGAAATCTGGAGATCTCATTACTGGTCTATAGGTAAAAATGTCGATCTGATAGTGAACGATGCTACTCCAAAAGAACAATGGGATTATGTAGGTGTAGCACAAGCCATAAGAGCATGGAGTTGGCAGCGTACTACTGACCAGCATGGCGAGATAATATTAAAACAAGCATGGGAACCCAACCGCTATGTATTTGACTACGATACCCAGGAAGAAGTTTATGCAGAAGTAGATCGTCTGGCTAATCTTGCAATTGTTAATTTGAATAAAACGGGCAATGGTGTTTCAGAGGGCTCCCTTGGAAGAGGTGATCTGGTATACAAAGGGAAAAGAGATAAATGGATCAAATTTACTTATGGCGTATTAGCCAGAAATGCCCATCGCATTACCAACAAATCTACATACAATCCCTCCAAAGTGATTGAGTATGTGGATAAATCGTTCAGTTCAAATGCCGACAATTTTGGTGTACCGCATGCTGGTACCAGCACTGCAGATGGTAATTTTTATGGGCCTACCCGTAATAACCTGGCAAATTTCAGACCTACAAAATTTTTTGTAAACCTTCTTAATGGCACAACATTTAAAGGTGTTACTGACCCGCGAATTTCATTTATGCTTACAGCCAGTCCCGATGGTAAATATTACGGAGTCACTCCAACCAAAGTGGATTCTACTAATAATACAAATGATCCCAAGCGGATTCCTTTGCTGTGGGGTGCAGGACCTGCAGTAGCCATTACCGCACAGCCAGGGAAATACATTTTTAAAAACAATGCTGATCACCTGATCATGAATTATTCCGAGCTTCAGTTTATGAAAGCGGAAGCTGCGTTTATTAAAGGAGATAAAACGTTAGCTTTTGACGCTTTTAAGAAAGGAATCATAGCCCATATGGACTATTGCACCGTAAAGGCAGCAGACAGGGATGCCTATATGATGAGTGCTGCAGTACCTCAGAATGCAAATGACTTGACTATAAATGATATCATGTTGCAGAAATACATATCTCAGTGGGTACTGGGTGCTGTCGAAACCTGGGTGGATATGAGGCGACATCATTATGATCCGGCAGTCTACACGGGTTTTGTATTACCTGATGCTTTGTTTTCAGGAAATGGAGGGAAACCTGCCTATCGAATGCGTCCCAGGTACAATTCAGAATATGTATGGAACCTGGAGACCCTAAATAAACTGGGAGGTTCGGATTTGAATTATCATACCAAAGAAACCTGGTTTAGTTTAAAATAAATTCGGAAACTTTAACCTATTTATAAAACCAAAAAAAAGGATTCGCTCAGGCGAATCCTTTTTTTTAGTAGTAGGTTTCTTTACAGAAATCAATTACCTGTTGATCACATTCTTAAACCTCGGCCTCTTTGGTGTCAGATCACCCAATCGTTCTTTTTTCTTCTCCTCATAATCACTGAAGTTGCCTTCAAAGAATACCACTTGACCATCATCTTCAAAAGAAAGAATATGAGTAGCCAATCGATCTATAAACCATCTGTCGTGTGAGATCACCATCACTGCACCGGCAAAATGTTCAATGGCTTCTTCCAATGCACGCAATGTATTTACATCTATATCGTTTGTAGGCTCATCCAACAAAAGCATATTGCCACC
This sequence comes from Saprospiraceae bacterium, assembly GCA_044227925.1. Taxonomy (GTDB): domain Bacteria; phylum Bacteroidota; class Bacteroidia; order Chitinophagales; family Saprospiraceae; genus JADJLQ01. The sequence goes on from JBGAVW010000022.1 coordinate 14,456, forward strand.
GTCTTTCAGAGTCATGGCCAGGTGCAATCGGTTACGCTCTCCTCCGGATAATACACCTACTTTTTTTTGCTGATCGCTTCCTGTAAAATTAAATCGTGCTAAATAGGATCTGGCATTGATCTCTGTCTTGCCTATCAATATAATATCATTACCGCCACTCACCACATCATAGATTGATTTTTCAGGATCAAGATCTTTATGAGTTTGATCTACATACGATAAATGTACAGTTTCGCCAATGGTTACTTTGCCACTATCCGGCTTTTCCAGGCCCATAATGATTCTGAATAAAGTAGATTTTCCTACTCCATTGGGTCCAATGATACCTACAATACCGTTTTTAGGGACGGAAAAAGTGAGATTTTCGAAAAGCAACCTGTCGCCAAATGATTTGCTCAGGCCCTGCGCTTCAATCACTACATCGCCTAATCTTGGTCCGGGAGGAATGTATAATTCTAGTGTGGCTTCTTTTTCTTTTACCTCTTCGCTTAATATCTTATCGTACGCATTTAGACGGGCTTTCCCTTTTGATTGCCTGGCCTTGGGTGACATGCGCACCCACTCCAACTCACGCTCCAGTGTTTTCTTTCTTTTGGTCTCTTGTTTTTCTTCCATTTCAAGTCGCTTGGACTTTTGCTCCAGCCAGCTACTATAATTTCCTTTATATGGAATACCCTCGCCACGGTCGAGCTCCAGGATCCAGGCGGCTGCGTTGTCCAGGAAGTATCTATCGTGCGTAACGGCTATTACTGTACCCGGGAAGTTTTGTAGATATTGCTCCAACCAGAGTACCGACTCTGCATCAAGGTGGTTAGTAGGCTCATCCAATAGCAGGATATCCGGATTGCTCAGTAATAATCTGCAAAGGGCCACCCGTCTTCTTTCTCCACCGGATAATACTTTGATTAACTGGTTTTCTTCCGGGCATCTTAGCGCTTCCATGGCCGTATTGAGCTTATGATCGAGCTCCCATGCATTTTGCTGATCGAGCTTGTCCATGAGGTCAGCTTGCTTTTCGATGAGTTTGTTCATTTCATCATCATCCAGGGGTTCTGCCAGTTTATTGCAGACATCTTCATATTCTTTCATCAGGGCCACAAGTGCACCCACCCCTTCTTCCACTACTTGTCTTACTGTTTTTTCAGGATCAAGTTGCGGCTCTTGCTCTAATAATCCGATTTTATAGTCTTTGTCGAAAACTACTTTACCCTGGTAGTTTTGGTCAATACCTGCGATGATACGAAGCAGACTGGACTTACCGGATCCATTCAGACCGAGTACACCTATCTTGGCTCCGTAATAAAAGCTGAGGTAAATATTTTTAAGTACTTGTTTATTGGGCGGGTATATTTTATTTACCCCCTCCATTGAAAAAATGATCTTTTCTCCTGCCATATAGATTGATGAAAATTGGGGTGCAAATATAGGGAATCGAAGCCAGAAGAGACTTTATAATTAAAGGAAGTTAAAATGCACTGAAGGCAAAGCCAAAATTCATTTTGATTTATTTCTTACAAATTACTTTAGGATTGATACTTGAAAGGATATAACTACCACAATATTTTTTTGAATCAGCTCTTTGTATATACTTCTACTAATTTTTCCAATATGGGTTGTTTCTATTCTAATTATTAATATGCGGATTTACCCAGATTAAATACAAATATTCCTATTTTCGCTCCAGATCAATACTATTTAAGAATGAATGTAAATGGGCAAAGTCGTGTATACGCAGCTGTATTGTCACCTGTAGTTGATGGCGGACAATATTCTATAAGAAGGGTAGTGGGGCAATCTGTAAAAGTAGAAGCGCAGGTATTATGCGATGGGCATGATGTGATTCAGGCCGCATTGCAATTCAGGCATACCTCCCAATCTAAATGGAATGAGCATAGAATCTGGAGTCATGCTGAAGACCGATGGGACGGGAAATTTACGGTAGACAAACAAGGTGACTGGGAATACAGAGTGGCAGGCTGGGTAGACCATGGTCTGAGCTGGCGTGAAGGATTACAGAAAAAAGCATATGACGGCCAGTATGTAAAGACAGAGCTGGCCGATGGTATACCCATATTTGAAGCCATTATGAAACATTACCCTGAGCATAAACAGGCTATAGAACTACTAAAAAATTTAATCAGCCTGATAGAGGATGAATCTAAATACGAAGATGCTGTACGGTCCGCTCTCAGTAATGATATTTTGCATATACTCTATACTTGTCCCGAAAAGAAATTTATAAGCCATAGTAAATCCTACCCATTGTATGTAGATCGGAAGAGAGCATTATTCAGTGCCTGGTATGAATTTTTCCCAAGGTCAGCATCCGAAGTGCCAGGCCAGCACGGCACCTTTAAAGATTGCGAAAAACTGTTGCCAAGGGTGAAAGAAATGGGTTTTGATGTATTGTATTTCCCCCCCATCCATCCAATAGGGGAGGTGAACAGAAAAGGAAAAAACAACGCTACCGTAGCTGAAGAAGGAGATGTAGGATCTCCCTGGGGAATTGGTTCTAAATTTGGTGGGCATGATGCCGTACATCCTGATTTGGGTACATTAGATGAGTATACATCATTAATTACGAAAGCTAAAGATTTAGGTATTGATATAGCTCTTGATTTTGCATTACAATGTGCTCCCGACCACCCCTGGGTAAAAGAACATCCATCCTGGTTTAAATGGCGCAGCGATGGAACGGTACAGTATGCTGAGAATCCACCCAAAAAATACCAGGATATACTTCCAATTTATTTTGAAACAGAAGATTGGCGCGCATTATGGACCGAAATATACAGAGTAGTAAAATACTGGTGTGAACAGGGGGTAACCATTTTCAGGGTGGACAATCCGCACACCAAGCCATTTGCATTTTGGGAATGGCTCATAGCGGAAATAAAAAAGGACTACCCGGATATTATATTTTTATCGGAAGCATTTACCCGATCCGCGTTGATGTATCATTTGGGAAAAATCGGTTTTACTCAAAGCTATAACTATTTTCCCTGGAAAAACTCCAAGCAGGAATTGATTGGATATATGGACGAACTTACCCGGGGAAGTACTGGCGAAATATTCCGGCCAAATTTTTGGCCCAATACACCTGATATCAATACATTCCCTATGCAATCTGCCAATCAGGCACTCTTTATGATCCGTACTTTTCTGGCTGCAACACTGAGCAGCAGCTATGGCATGTATGGTCCCGCCTGGGAAATGATGATACGGGATGCCATGCCAGGTAAAGAAGAGTATTACCGATCAGAAAAATATGAGATCTACCATTGGGACTGGAATAAGAAAAATTCAATCACTATGCTGATCACCATGCTTAATAAAATCCGCAATGCGCATCCTGCTTTTTATGAAACCAATAACTGGGAAAATATAAACATTCAGAATGAACAGATGATTGCATATTACAAACAATCGGAAGATGGTTCGGATAAGATCTTATGTGTAGTGAGTCTGCATCCCTATGAAAAACAGTCGGCTTCGCTCCAGGCTCCACTTCATAGAATCGGAGTACATGCAGGTCAACAGTTTGTGGTGAATGATCTCATCAGTGGTAATTCGTGGATATGGAATCAGGAGTGGAACTATGTGGCATTGGATCCAGGGCTGCCATTTCATCTATTTCATGTAAAGGCGTAGAGAAATCTAATTTAGTTTACTTCAGAAAGACTTTACTTCAAATCCTGATCTGTCCAGGATTCAAATCCGCAGGCTATTTGCTTGCACTAGTGTAAGAATTGGTTCCCGAAAATTGCTTTATGCTGTGAATTGAATTTTGATAACATTTTAAGTAGGAATATTTTGGGTCTGGGTTTTTCGATAGATTTTATTTAATTACTCACTGAAAAGCCTTATGGTATAATCCAATAATTCAATTCCACCACCATCACCATGTCCTGGTATCACTATTCGCAATTTGGAATGTTTGGCTTTTAGCTTTTTTACAGTCGTGGGCCAGGCCGAGAGATTTACATCCCCGAGGTAACCTTTGCTAGCATTCATTTCTTTGATCAGGCAGCCGCCAAATAGAGCCTCATCTGCCGGAAAATACGCCACGACATTATCTTTTGTATGTCCCTGCCCATGATACTCGAGATATACCTTTTTATCTGCTAATTTTATTTTGTGGTTTTTATCAAATGCAACAAATGGTTTTGAATACGATTTGCCAGTTGTTTTTAATAAATCTATAGTTTGATCGTGAGCGATGACAGGAATATTTTTTTGAATGAACTTTTCAATACCCGCTACACAATCTTCGTGAAAATGGGTAGGTACAATTGCTTTAATTTTTACATTTAATGTGGATGAGAGAAATTCAATTAACTCCATAGTACTGGAATCATTTGCTGGTGTATCAAAAATGGCAGCTTCGTTTTTATTGATTACAATCATGCCATTACAAGGTACCCGGCCAAAATCATTGGTTTGCAGATAGGATAAATGAGCATACACGTGATCGGATAGACGATAAATGGACAAGTGATTGGATGTATATAGTAATGTGCTATCTATTTTGGGAATAGCTGATCCCTCCGCCATTTTTGGAATGATAATAGAAAAAGTCAATAATAGAAACTGGATAACTATTCTTTTTTTTATATATGTCATATGCGAATTTATAATGGTTTAATTACGAATAATTTTTCAATATCCTTAATGCTCTAAGAGTATTCCATCGGCTTGGTTTACCTTTTTTTTCCATTTCAAAATACGTTTTACCGGGGTGGCTAGCCTCAAGAAGCCAATATCCTTCTTTAGTTTTTTTACTTTGAAGTAATGCTAATGCATCGTCCATCCTTTTATCATAGGGTACATGGGCTGATAGAAAATAATCGAGTGATTTTAATATGTCGTAGTACCATCTGCCGGGATAATATAATTTCAGAAAATCAGATTTAATGATATTTCCGGTTTTGTCTGATTGATAAAGATGATGCATAAGAATAAACTCCTGTGCATCCTTTTCGATTTGGTTTAATTCTGTCTTTCTGTGTTGGTACTTATTTCTTTTATATTCTTCGATCCCTTCCAATACGGATAGGGTAGTATGGAGAGAGCTGTGCATGGCTCCTGAAGTTTGAATACGGCAATTAAATCCCCCATCCTCCATTTTTTTTGTTATCAAAAAATCAACTACTGATTTTAACCGGCTTTCAGCAACTTGAAAATACGAAGCATAGTTTAGCACCATGCCATTTACGCATACATCGCATTTTTGAGCTTTACCAAATGGACCTATACCACCATCAGGCCCTTTTTCATGAGTAAAAATAATGTCAAGGCAATCAACAATGGTTTTAATCCCAGGTAAAATATTCAGATACCTTAGGTCCAATAATGTATAATGACTTGATGTCCACTTTGGGTTATAAAATCCGGCCCCCCAGTGACCTGTTGGATTTCTACAGGATAGTAATTTTAATCCCCAACCTTCAGTGGATATTTTATTTCTAAGAGCGGGTTTTTCTTTTTCCAGCAAGTCACGATAGGTTTGATATTGTATTGAAACATCTCCTTCTAAAAGCCAGGATATGATTCGATCATTTACTTGCGTATTCAAAAAAAAATGATCCTATCTCTTATTAAAAAACAATTTAAAAGACTTGATTTACCTTTTTTATTTTATTCCTAATCTTGCCTTTAAATAATTTAGGGACATGCCATAAGCTTCTTTGGTCAAAGCCTCATCGTATTTTGGATTGCTTGGATTGGCAAATCCATGCACACCATTAAATATTTTATACTCCAACGTTTTACCAGCTGTCTTCATATTGGCAGCGAATTCCTCGATCACTTCTTTGGATATACGGGTTTCGGTAGCAAACAGGCCCAACACATCGCTGCTCAGTGTTTTGAGTTTTTCTACATCTTTTACGGGCATGCCATAGTACATCACCGTGCCTACCGTATGAGTTCCACCCTGCAATCCGGATCGGAGCGACCAGCCACCTCCAAAGCACCAGCCCACATTTGCAATTTTGGCTTTAGCACCAGCATAAGCTACTCCTGCATTTACTATGGATTCGAGCCTGGTTTCTTTTACCTGTGATATAAATGAGCCTGCTTCTTTAGGATCTGCAGTAACTTTACCATCGTACATATCCAATGCAAGAACATTTACTTGTTCACCAAGATCATGATAGTAGGTATCCGATTCTTTTTTGATAAACTCATTCAAGCCCCACCATTCCTGGTATACAAACAACCATTTATCGCTAGGCTTTTTGGATTTGATAAAATAAGCATTGGCGTCCATGCCATCTGAAACTTTTATTTTAATCATTTCCCCCATCGCTTTATAATCAATAGAGACAGGTGCAGGATGCAATGCCTGGAATGCAGGATCAAGTGCAAACTGTTTCATGCCATCGGGTTCCGGCAGGCTATGGCATACCGTTACTTCTTGTGTAGCTGAAAAAGTATTTACACCAAAATAGGCCCAAAGACTCAATAAAATAAACTGAATAAGGAAAATAATTTTTAACATAATGGATAGTTATTTAGTAAGCAATACGCAAAAATGCAGATTTGTTTTTTATTTCGTGGTAAAATGTTTTTTCAGCTTCTCCCCACCTCAACAATCCAACGCTGCCCATTCAGCTAATTCTATTAGGTGTTACAAATCAATCCGTAAAAAACTTCAGCTGTGCTCAAGGAAGTGTAATAATTAATCGTACTTCATACAACATTGGAAATAGATAAGAAATACCCTTTACTCAATTTCTATTCCAATCTTCTTCATCAAAAAACTTGCATTGGCACTGGTATCCGTACCTGGCTTTATCTTATAATCAAATTTTAATTCGTCATTTTCTACATGTGAATCAAAATAATATGGTTTTACCTGGTCGGGATATTCATTGCTAAAATGGTAAATCGTACTATCGTGCGAAGCTATAATGCCAACAGCATTTGCTTTTATCATTTGAGATACAAAAGCATTTACTCCAAGTCTGCGGTCTTCGGCATTGGTGCCACGCAACATTTCATCTATTAAAAGTATTACTTTCTCATTGGCTTTGATGGCATCGATCATTTTCTTTACTTTCTTCAGCTCCGCATAAAATGTAGAAGTCTCCTCTTGTAAATTATCTGATATTCGCATAGATGTAAGACATTGACATGGACTCCATATAAAGATTGCGGCACACACCGGGGAGCCCGCATTAGCTAATGCCATATTGGCCCCTACACTCCGTAGAAAAGTACTTTTCCCTGCCATATTGGATCCGGTGATCAGGGCAAGATGGTTTGGATGGCTTAGAGTAAAATTATTGGTGACTACTTTAGTGGAAGCGATGAGGGGATGACCCAGGTCTTTTGTTACAAGGGTAAACCATGCTGTATTGATTTCAGGATAGCACCAATCTGGTTTATTAAAAGCCAGGGTGGCGAAAGAAGAAAACATTTCAAACTTCGCCAATGAATCATACCAAAGATCAATATTCCCTCTCAGTGATTTTTTCCAATCATGTAATTCGATCATCAACCGGATATCCCACCAGGTGAAAAAATTAAGCGGGATGAAAACGACAATATTCATTCTGTAATCATACCTATTAAATATCGCGTTTAATTTTTTGATGGACTCACTGGCTATTTCCGGTATCAGCAGGTTGGATTTGATTTCATTTAAAAGAGGTGAATTGAATGTTTCAGATTCTATGCTCTCCAGGCAAGGGGATAAAGATTTGAGTTCTTCGTTTATATGATTTATTTGTTTAAAAATGCCAGCTGCCCTGGAAGCGAAAAAACCTTGTATTGCCAATATGAGCAAAACAGCAAGAGTGAACACTTGATCATGAATAAAATTAAATGCATATAATCCAACTAACAGTATAGAAAACAGAGGTAATACTTTTGAAAGCAGTGGATAGAAAACGGGTACAGAACCGGGTGTATTAACTTTTATCCAGCCCGATAGAAAATCTTTTGACCGTTGACTGAGTGGTGATAAAGATTGAATAGCCCTGAAGGTAAGTATCCATTCCATTTTCTGACTTAGTTCTTGGATCGCTTCTTGTTTAGCCTTAATGTTTTCACCAGGGCTTGTTAAAGATCTGGCCATTTCTTTTTGACCCATATCGGAAATGGAACGATTGACAAATTGGAATAATGATCCTTTCCCTAATAGATCCAGGTCATTGGATTCCATCCCCACCGCCTGGATTAATTTTTCACCATCGGGCTTATGTAAAAAATGATGATCCAGAGATTTGAGCTCTTCGCCTGTCAGCGAGTAAAGGTGTTGAAATAATTTTAGCTTTTGATCTGTAGCATCATTGTATCGTATTAAAAAAGTAAAAAGCAAAACAATAAAGAGCAACAAGGCAATCATCAGAATTGCCTGCCCCCATAAAGCCCATATGCATAAGATGCCTGATATAAATACAATAAGCCGTAATCGGCTGATCCATTTACTTTTAGTTGAGAGCTCTTGAATGAGCTTAACCAGTGTATCCGATTTTTGATTGTAAAAATTACGAGGAAGAATTGACAAATGAATTGATTTTTATTTATTCTGGACAAAGTTTTTAGCTATCAATTTTTGTTCACCATTCCACCGATAGGCAGTAATCTTGCCTGATTTTACTACCCCAAAGTCAAGGCAGCAAACATTTTTTTTCAGTAAAGCAGGTTTGCCGTTCAAACTATAGTGGCCAATGAATACGGGTACTGCATCATCCGGATAATCCAGCTTAATATTTATGAGGTTATTGGGTATTTTATACTTAGGTAATTTTACTTTTGATTGTGTGGATATTTCTTTGTACGTTTTTCCTTTGTGGTCTTCCCACCACTTTACCCGAATATATCCTCTTCGTATGGAATCAGCGTCTACAGCCCTTTTGTTTTTTGGTAATGGTATTTCCGGACCTTTAATAAGTGTTTGTATTGCTTTAGCTTCTGCACCGCGCTGCTGGAACACTTTGATCATTAATTCCCGATTTATTTTTTTCTTGGGGAAAAAACTTCGCACAAAATCAATACTCGATTGTTGCCAGCAAGCATGTACTACTCTAAAATCTTCGTGCTCTAAAAACAAGGGCAATGAGTACATCCAATCAATATAATCATGCAATTCCGCTTCGGCATTTTTAAAACTTTCAAATACAGGTAAAAGTTGGAGCATATTGCGCACACTGTGACTGAGTAACGGTTTATTTAGATCATCCAGTGTGTAAAAAGCCATCAAATTAAGTTCATGATTACCCAATATAGCCTGGGCATTTCCGGATTGCACCATCGGCCGTACTATTTGTAATACTTCTTTAGATTCTTCGCCTCTGTTGATCAGATCGCCAACAAAAATAGCTTTGCGGGAGGGGTTACGGTACAATCCTCTGTGAGAACGGTAGCCCAATTGGTTTAATAATTTTATAAGCGCTTTGGCTTCACCATGTACATCTCCTATAAAATCGTACATCTTCTAAATTGGTTTTTACAGGATATTTCAACATCCAGTTTGCATTACAAATATATTTCTTTAGTTGGTATATAGTGTATGCAAATGGATTATTTAATCTTATTATAATTTCCGATAGGGGCTTCTATATATCGTAATCGGAAGCCGCTACTAAATTTTAATTACATCTTTTATATTCTAAATAGGACGAAAACTGTACTTTTATCGAATGCGAAACTATTTTTTATCTGCTCTATATTTTCTGTTGTCTTTGACGGCTGTTGCTCAACACATGGGAGATTATTATCTTCTAATTGGAACATATACTACTACCCCTTATGATGGCATAGAAGTATACGATTACAATACAGCCAATAGCCAGTTTAAATATATAAGCAAAGTTGCGACCAAAAACCCTTCTTACCTAGCTGTATCTCCTGATAAAAAATATGTGTATGCCGTAACCGAGGCTGGCCAGCCAAATGGAGGTGGGGTGGTCGCATACGCATTTGATATGACCAACGGTTCACTTATGCCAATTAATTATCAAACGAGCTTGGGTAATAGTACCTGTTATGTTTCTGTTCACTCAACAGGCAAATTTGTTGCTGCCGGTAACTATAGTAGTGGTAATCTGGTGTATTATTCTGCTAATCCCGACGGATCCATAAATCCACCCGTAAATATTAAACATGAGGGTTCCGGCCCGGTGAAAGGCAGACAAGATGCCCCACATGTGCATTCCACTGTTTTCTCACCTGATAATAAATATTTACTGGTGCCTGATTTAGGTATAGATAAGGTGATGATCTACCCCCTTGATGCAAGCGGAAATATACAAGCTAATAAAGCAGGGTTTGTAAAACTTGCCCCCGGGTCAGGTCCCAGGCATATTGAATTTCATCCTAATGGAAAGTGGGCATATCTGATGGAGGAATTGTCGGGTAATATGACAGCGCTGTCGTATTCCAAAGGTAAACTCACCGTCCTGAATTCAGTAAACGGTTATCCAGCCGATTACAAAGGACCTTATGGGTCTGCAGATGTGCATGTTTCTCCCGATGGAAAATTTGTTTACGGTTCTAATCGGGGTGAATCCAATACCATTGGAATTTTTAAAATAGACCCTAAGACCGGGAAAATATCTTTGGTGGCCTCTCAAAGTGTACTCGGATTGACTCCACGTAATTTTAATTTTGACCCTACAGGTAATAAACTTTTGGTAGCAAATCAAAATTCTAATGAAGTGGTGGTATTTGATGTAAACCGTGAAACGGGTTTGCTGACAGATACCGGAACCAGGCTATCGGTAAGTAAGCCGGTATGCTTAAAGTGGATTAAAAAATAAATGGGGGACTTTTGTTTTCTCTTTTGTATAAATTAGCGCATGAGCAAATTCTTTCATAAAGGAGACCACGAATAACTCAAATAAATTCAATTACCTGCATTGCTCATCAGGTTATAAAATTTTTCGACATAAACCTCATCTGAAAAAAAGCTTGTTGCCCTCTCAAATCCTTTTAATCCCATATTTCTTAGCTTATCAGGATTCTCAATCATTTGAATCATTATTTTAGTCAATTCTGCTTCTGATTCATAATGTTCCCCTTGTACTCCGGACTCGATCATCTCGGGGATGGCACCTGCTTTATAACCAATGACCGGCTTGCCATACGACATGGCTTCCGCGATCACCCGTCCCATGGCTTCATGCCGGCTGCAAACCAAAACCACCTTTGACCCGGAGTATACCTCCACCGGGTTTGTTACAAAACCACAAAACTCAATGGCCTGCGAAGTGCCATCTTTCCACGCCTGAAACCGAAGCCGATATTCATAGCTTTTTCTTCCTATCCCGGCAATCACCAGGCGGGCGTTATTATGTTTTTTAAATACATTTTTAAAAGCACGCACAGCCGTCAACTGGCGTTTAGCAGGATGTACCAGACCTATATTTAAAAATATAAATTGACTTGCTTTCTGTTGTACCTGCCCCGCCTCATAAGATTTTTTTATTGCTGATACAGTTCCAATACCATTATAGATTACTTTGGGCTTTATCAGGAGCCCGGTTTCTATTTTTGTTTTGAGTGCATTGGATATGGTGATGACATGTATAGCTTTATTTAGTTTTTCACGAAATTGTTTCTGCCCCAATGGGAATACAATTTTATAATCCAACCATCCAAATTCGCGGATATGCCAGATATGAGGTTTGTCTAAGCGCTCTGCCAGTTGCCAACCCAATGCAACCAGGCTACTATTGCTATGTATCAAATCAGGGTTAAAATCTTTAGCAGCGGCTATGACCTCTGGTAATACCTTTTGTTTTGATCTCCACCATACCCATGGGAACAGCCATAATTTTGTAGAGAACAGACTGTATCCCCAATTGGCAAAGGGATTTACTACGTATGGAATATTTTCTTCAATAAGGGCAGCAGTAAAGGGGCCCTCTGACGGGCAAAATACCAATACCTGAATTTCATATTTTTTCCTCAGCCCTTTAATCAAATGCAGTAAGGAACGATTCGCTCCCAGAAGTTGGGTATGATGGCAGATGGTGAGTAGACGCATAGGACATTTATTTGGTACAATAATAAATATATTCACCTGAGCTTAATCTCATTTTTAATCGATCTGCTTCAGGTAGACCATGGTATACATCATTTATTTCAACTTGAAACCCTGCTTCATTTAACCTATCTGGAAAATCCAACCCATATAGTCTTACATGATCAGATTGTCCATAATATTTTTTCCGATCGGCTGAACTACTAATCAAAGGGTCTTCAAATGTCTTGACCATCTTTGTATCCATGGGCACCATAATTATTGCCCATCCGCCGGGTTTTAAGACCCGGAATAATTCTTTCAATGCGGATCTGTCGTCATCAATGTGTTCGAGCACATGAATACACAATATGGAATTAAAATAATCTGGACCAAATGGGATACGGGTAATGTCCATTTTTACTGTTTCCTTAGGGTAACTATAGCCTTTGATAAATTTATCAGCCGGTACATATTGTATATTGGGATGTTTCCTGAATTCATTGAACAACGCAGGTTCCGGTGCTATGTGTAATAATTTTAAACGGTGGTCCAATAGTTTTTTAGATTTAATAAATAGCCAGATTAATCGGTGTCTTTCCAGGGATTTACAATTGGGGCATTGTACATTCTGCCGCTTTTGTACACCAAAGTCCAGGAACTTTTTAAATTTTTTTTCGCAGATGGGGCAATAGACTTCATCTCCGGTTATGAGATGAGAATACAAAATTCTTGTAAGACGATGTATTATTTTTCTTATCACTTTTCACCTTAGTTACCGGCCTTATTTTTTTAATACCAAATAGCCATATACCTGATCCAGGAATAATTCATTTCCTTTGAATGTATATTCTACATGATCATTTATCCACGTGTTTCCCTGGAGGTAATTTAATTTTGTTTCTTTATCATCGCGTTTTGCTATCAGGGTGGAGTCTTTTTTAGTAATGCTTATTTTAATGTCTTCACCCCGGCCTCTTCCTGAGTAGGTACCAGTAAAAGGGGTTAGGTCACCGGCATAAAAATTACTTATTTCTTTTGGCTTGCCAAATAAGATATCTGCAATGTGGTTGGCTACCTTACCCGGATCCATAGGCCCGGTGGAATTTATAAGTACGATAATACTGATGTCTTCATTTGGATAAAACCTGTTTTCTGATAAAAATCCAAATATCCCACCTCCGTGTTCTAACATTTTTCTTCCATGGTCTTCGGTGACGGTTATTCCTTTGGCATATTTGCCTTTATCGCCATTATTAAAAACAGCAGTAGTCAAAAATTCACCATACATTTTTTCAGATAAGATCTTACCATGATGGAGAGCTTCATTCCATTTTACCAGGTCCTCTGCAGTGGAGCATAATGATCCTGCGCTGTATGGCCACGTATGATCTAAATATCCTGCTCGTTGCAGTCCATGTTCACCCATATCGTATCCATGAGCTCTGTTTAGAATCACTTTGCTTTCACTGCAGTAATATGAATTTTTCATACCTGCTTTATCAAACAGGTTTTTTTGCACATAATTTTCATACGATGATCCCGTTACTTTTTCCAGTATCAATCCCAAAATAAAAAAAGCAGTATTATTATATATCAAGGCTTCACCCGGTTCGAAATCAAATTTTTCTTTCTCTACTATCCTGAGTAACGTGTCTCTTGGATACTTGAATGGAGCTAATGAACCAAATGCGGGCATCTCTGTATATCCCCTGATACCCGAAGTATGATCCATTAGTCGCCTTACTGAGATTTTACGACCTTGGGTATTAAATTTTACGTATTTAGTAAAATCTTCATCAAGATTTATTTTGCCCGAATCAGCAAGTTGCAATACAGCAGCAGTAGTAAATTGTTTTGACACCGATCCTATTTCAAAGGAGGCATCCTTTGGTAATTTGGTCTTGAATTCCAAATCTGCAAAGCCATAAGATTTTAGCAATACTTTTTCATTTTTTTTAAATACGGCTACAGCAGCACCGGCGGCTTTCGTACTATCAATATATGAATTGACCAGGCTATCAACACTGGTTTCTAATGAGGTAGGCGATGTAGTTACTGCTTCCGTTTTCGTTTTACATGAATAAAACGCATTTATAAATAAGAGGAAGATTGGGAAGTATTTCATTCTCAAATCTAAGAATATTAACCTGTTTATTTATGATTTTGGGAAACGATTTGGACTTAAACCTCAGTTCCAATCAAAATTAAAATGGCACATCATCATCAATATTCATTTTGCTTGGCCTGGTGATAGCACCATATCCGGGTTGTACAGGTATAGGCATTTCATTTCTCAACCGGGTAAAGTCAAAATCATCGAGCTCAGTAAACTTAGCGTATTTATCCACAAACTTAAGCTGTACTGTATCCAAAGGCCCATGCCGGTGTTTTGCTATGATAATCTCTACAGTACCCTTAGGAACCGTATCGTCTACACCACTATCTAGTTCATAATAGTCCGGCCTGTATATAAATGTAACTATATCAGCATCTTGCTCTATAGCTCCGGATTCACGCAAGTCAGATAGCATAGGTCTTTTAGCCCCGCCCCGGGTCTCTACAGCACGACTTAATTGCGACAATGCTATTACAGGTACATTTAGTTCTTTGGCAAGACCTTTTAATGCCCGTGAGATGGACGATATTTCCTGTTCGCGGTTGCCTGATTTATTATCGCTGCGGCCACTCATGAGCTGTAAGTAGTCGATGATGATCATACGGATATCGTGATGCATTTTAAGCCTTCGGCATTTGGCGCGTAATTCGAATATATTTATACCCGGGGTATCGTCAATATAAATTGGTACTTCGCTCATGCGTTCAATAGTTTGATGCATTTTAGTCCACTCCTGTGGATCCAGGCGACCATTACGCATTTTCGTTCCTTCTATCTCGGACTCCATAGAGAGCAGCCTGGTCACCAATTGCTGGCTTGCCATCTCCAATGAAAATATGGCGATCGGCATATTATGGTCAAAAGCAGCATTGCGCGCAAGTGCCAATACAAAACTGGTTTTACCCATACCGGGTCTAGCGGCTACGATAATGAGATCCGAAGGCTGCCACCCGGAGGTGACCCGATCCAAAGCAGTAAAGCCTGACGGTACTCCAGTGAGTCCTTCTTCCTTTTGAGAAACCTCCTCCAGGTGCTTTTGAGCTTTGGCTGCCAGGGCACCAAGAGATTCATACCCGCGATTGATATTACCCGATGTTACATCATAGAGATTGCGCTCTGTTTCATCGAGCAAATCAAATACATCCATAGTTTCATCAAAAGCACCACTGACAGTGGATGTGCCGATGCGTATTAATTCTCGCTGGATGTGTTTTTGAGCTATAATACGGGCATGATATTCTATATTAGCGGCAGAACCAACTTTATTAGATAATTCTACCAGGTAATGGATACCACCGGCATTATCCAATTCCGCCGATTTTTTTAATGCTTCGTGTACAGTAAGTAAATCTATAGGCTGAGTCTTTTCAAACAAAGTGAGCATGGCTCTATAGATTAGTGTGTGCTGCGGCTTATAAAAACTTTCAGGTTTCAATATATTGATTACCACAGCCAGTGCATCTTTGTCTATCATGATTGCACCCAACACAGCTTCCTCAAGTTGTATAGCCTGAGGTTGCACACGACCATAGGCCATAATATTTGAATCTTCCTCTACCCGCCTAAACTGCCTTCTCGCCGGATTGTTAATATTTACTATCGGATTTATATTTTCCATGATATCACTACAAACATAACTGATTTAACATATACAAATATTGAATAATATCAGCTATGACTCAAATGTATAAAAGGGAAGCCGAATTAAATAATGAGCAATTTGCTAATTCCTGTTCTATGCCTGTTAATAAACTGTTGAAATTCTGTGGAAAACGTTGACTTTTCGATCCCGCCTGCATGAGTCCTCTTTTTAAAAGCATGTATGGAAAGATTTCAAGGTTTTTGCATCTGCAGGCCCGAAGCACTGGAATATATGGCCAATCCGGATTATAAGTTATTTTCTTTGGCTTACGCCTTTCGAAATCAATCAATTAATTTGAATTTCAATCGTGTTTATTTTCTGATTGGAGAATAAAATTGGGCTGTTCAATAGATGGATTACGGAAGCAGATGTGTGAAATTTCGTCAGCATATACTTCTACTGGCCTGTTTTTAAAAATGAATTTCCGGATTATTCATCAGTAATATTGTTGAAAACTTTAATTATAATTATTTTAATATTATTAGTTCAATTATTTGGTAAATAAAACAAAATGTATTATCTGGATTTCTTTAAACCTAGCATGCTGTTTGAATTATTTTATCATTGATTTTACTGTTTTTGATTTTGATTTTAAGCAGTTACCGGATTGAAATATTATTTGCTATATTCATTCCTTCATTTAAAAGTTTGCAATGAAAAATTATACATATACTCTGTTTATCATATTTATTGTAATCATAGCATATTTGTTTCCTTCTTATTTCCAGCAGGTTGGGGGGGTAAAACTCACAAAGCTGATTCCATATATGCTCATGGTGATTATGTTTGGAATGGGTACTACGATGACCAAGGATGATTTTATGGGCATTATACAAAATCCAAAAGGGGTGTATGTAGGATTATTGTGCCAGTTTTTGTTCATGCCTCTGGTTGGGTATTCGCTTACTAAGGTTTTTGATTTTCCCGCTGAAATAGCTGCCGGCATTATACTTATAGGAGCTAGTCCAAGCGGATTAGCCTCCAATGTAATGGCCTATATTGCAAAGGCGAATGTGGCATTGTCGGTAACCATCACCTCCTGCGCTACCTTATTGGCCCCTGTATTGACTCCTTTTTTCATGAAATTTTACGGAGGAGGATTGGTAGAAGTGGATTTTTGGGGTATGATGTGGGATATCACTAAAATTGTGATTCTACCGATTTTAATTGGTTATTTGATCAACACCTATTTTAAATCGCTGGCTAAAAGATTACAAGCTATATTACCCTATCTTTCTATGTTTGGAATTGGTTATGTTATATTATCTGTCACGGCTGCAGGTCATGATTCACTGGCCAAAGTGGGTGGACTGCTTTTGCTGGCCGTCTTTATTCATAATATTATGGGATTTATATTGGGCTATTTTACCGCAAGGAAATTATTTAATCTGCCTGAACAAGATGCCCGTACAGTTGCCATTGAAACCGGCCTTCAAAATGGTGGACTGGCCTCGGCACTGGCATTGCAAATGGGTAAAGTAGCTACCGTAGGTCTGGCTGCAACTTTATTTGGACCATTGATGAATATTACTGGGTCTATCCTGGCTAGTTTTTGGAGTCGAAGTATACCGAAATAAGAATTTCAAATTTATCCTTAAGATAGCCAAATTAAAATGTGAGGCTAGATATTGAAGGATTATGTACACGATGGGACTGGGATCCCGCACTTCATTTACAAAAACAAGTCAGGCATTAATGGAGAGGCAGGATCCATGGCGTATTCCTTAAAATCGTGAATGCCTTCTTCGTTTAGAATTTCCTCATCTATGCAAAACCTCCCGCTGCAGGTCTTTGCATTTCTGCAAAAAATGAAATAAGCCGCATCGGCAATGATGTCCGGTTTTCTTGACATTTTGATCATCTGATCGCCTCCAAGCAGGTTTTGTACTGCTGCAGTAGCAATAGTGGTTCGAGGCCAAAGTGCATTCACTGCTATTTTATCTTTAAACTCAGCGGCCCATCCCAATACACAAAGGCTCATGTTCATTTTAGACATAGTATAGGCCAAATGGGATTCATACCATTTTGGATCTAACGATATGGGCGGGGATAAAACCAGTATATGCGGATTAGTTGATTTTTTCAGGTAGGGTAATGCTAACCTGGTAGTCATAAAAGTACCACGCACATTGATCTGGTGCATCAGATCATATCTTTTCATTTCCGTATTGGCAGTATCTGTTAAAGAGATAGCACTGGCATTATTTATGAGTATGTCAATACCACCAAATGTGGTCACTGTTTTTTCTATAGCCCCCATTACCTGATCCTCGTACCGGACATCCATTTGTATCGGAAGCCCCTTACCTCCTGCAGCATCGATTTCAGCGGCAGCTGAAAATATAGTCCCTGGCAATTTGGGATGCTCTTCGGTAGACTTAGCAGCAATTACTACATTGGCTCCTTCACGTGCCATTCGGAGGGCTATGGCTTTTCCAATTCCCCTGCTTCCTCCGGTAATAAATACGGTTTTATTTTTAAAGCTTTCCATTCATTTTGATTAAGAGATCAATTTACGGACTTTGTTTATATTCTGCACTATCTTAGCCATCGGATGAATATAGGTTGGATAAATAATAAAATAAATAAGGTAAATGCGCTTTCTGGTATTATTTTCATTACCATCCTGGTATCTTATCTGCAGTACCAATTACCGCTAAAATCATTTGACGGCTCGGCCAATATCTATACTCACTATAATAATTATGTAATATTCAAACTATCTCATTTCCACCTTTTGGATAATACCAATATCTACGCTGAGTATACTAATGAGGTACACGATATTTTTAAATATAGCCCTGCTTTTGCTTTTGTCTTTGGGATATTTTCCAGAATGCCAGATTGGTTAGGATTAACCTTGTGGAATATGCTCAATACGATTTTGTTGGTGCTCGCGCTGATATATAGAAAATCGCTGTGGTTTGATAAAAGAGGATGGTTACTCTTGTTTATTTTACCTGAACTTATACTTACTACACAGCATGCTCAGTCAAATGCATTGATGACGGGGCTTTTATTATTAGGTTATTTTGACTTTGAACAAGGTAAAAGCCATAGAGCCGGTATATGGTTGTCTTTGGCTGTGTTTATAAAAATATATGCTGGGTTGGCATGTATACTTTTTCTATTGTATGATGAAAAATGGAAGTTTTTATTGAGCTTAGCCATATCTTCCCTGTTTTTATTTCTTCTTCCCTTATTGGTCGTATCCCCTGCTTCGCTATGGATGCAATATCAGATGTGGACGCAAATGCTTACTCAGGATCATGCCCAATCCTATGGCCTCTCTTTGATGCATATATTAAATTTGATTTTTCCCGGATTTCAGGCAAAGTTTGTGTTGCAGTTGATAGGTGTTGCCATATTGGCACTATCTGTTTTTAAATTTGTTTTCAAGAGTACGGTCCTGAATAGGTTGTATTTGCTGACCATAATTTTTTTGACTTTGATTATTTTTAATCACAAATCGGAGTCGGCGACATTTATACTTGCCGTAGTAGGCATTGCGATTTGGTTTTTTTCGATTCAGAATCCTTCTGCATTGGAAAAAGGACTAATGATATTCGCGTTCTTTGGCACCGTATTGATAGCGTCAGATGCATTTCCTCCTTATTTGAGGAATACTTATTTTGTTCCATACAGTGTGAAAGTCTGGCCTTGTATAATAATTTATATGTATTTACTTTACACTTTGTTATTTACCCAATCTAAACAGCAATCGGTAATATGAAATCTTTATTTATTTTATTTTTAGTTCACATCTTCATGTCCTCTTATGGACAAACCATTTTATTTAAAAACTTTAGAATATTAGATGGGAGTGGGAGCAAAGAATATATAGCAGATGTACGGGTCAATGGCTCTGAGATTGCATTGATAGGAAACCTGATTGCCCAGCCGAACGAAAGAGTAATTCAAGGAGACGGTAAATTTATTTTGGCACCCGGGTTTATCGATACTCATAGCCATCATGACCGCAACCTGTTGGACTCAAATGAATACAGTAGTTTCCTGGCTCAGGGGATTACTACATTGATATTTGGACAAGATGGATCCTCGCATCTGCCTTTAAGTAAATTTTATTCCGAATTGGAGCTAAAAGGCATGCCGGTGAATGCGGCATCATTTATAGGACATAATTCTATCCGATACCAGGTATTGGGTAATGAAAATTTTCAACGAGAAGCCACCAAATTGGAAATCGCAAAAATGAAAAAAATCTTACGATCTGAAATTAAATCAGGCGCATTGGGTTTCAGTACTGGATTAGAATATGACCCGGGAATATTTTCATCCAAAGAGGAGGTAATACAGCTCGCCGTTACAGCCGCCAATAAAGACCTCATGTATGCCTCTCATATTCGCTCTGAAGATGTAAAACTTTCGGAAGCGTTGGATGAGGTAATCGAAATTGGTAAACGAACAAAACTACCTGTACATATATCCCATTTTAAAGTGGCTATGAAAGCAAAATGGGGGCAATCAACAGAGTTATTGGCAAAACTCGATAGAGCAAGAGCACAAGGAATTAACATTACAGCAGATGTATATCCTTATGACTATTGGCTTTCTACCCTCGAAGTGCAGTTTCCTAAAAGGGATTTCGATAATAAAGCCAGTGCAGAGTATGCATTGTCCGAGCTTGCGCCGCCTGACGGCATGATCCTTTCCCGGTACGATGCCAAACCGGAATATGTAGGTAAAAGCATAGCGGATATATCAATCATGATAAATAAAGATCCTGCCGATACGTATATGTACCTAATCAAACTTGCCCGGGATACCAAATCTGATGAAAGTGTCATGGGCAGATCTATGACGGAATCAGATATTCAAAATTTAATGAAATGGCCTCATACCAATATCTGCAGTGATGGATTTGGTGGCGGAAGGCATCCGCGAGGTACCGGTAGTTTTCCGAGAATATTGCATAAGTATGTAAAAGAAAATAATACCCTTACATGGGAAGAAGCTATTCATAAAATGACCTGGCTCAGTGCTCAGCATATGGGTATAGATGACAGGGGAAAAATTAGCCAACGATTTATAGCCGATTTAGTAATCATCGATCCGGAAAACATTCGAGATCATTCTACACTCGATGATCCGTATGCATTAAGCACAGGAATAAAACAAGTATGGGTCAATGGTAAACAGGTATGGGATGAGAATAAATGGACCGGTGTAAGTGGAGGAATCGTGATTAAGAAAAAATAATTACAATTCGTTTTTCATTAATTTCCATGCATCCACGCACATCTGATCAATGGTTGCCCAGTCCTTTGCAGAAATGGATTCTCCTTTTTCATCCCTTAGCAGCATAGCTTCAACTCTTTTGTCAGCATAGGGTTTGAAATTTTCTGCGGGTACTGCGTACATCAGGGAGGCTTCTTTTGCTAATATTACAGACCATTCAGAGGGCGGATGTCGGTTCCGTTCTCTCCTGATTATCCACCACTCCAGTTCCAATTCGGACATTTCATTTACACTAAATGGAATTTCGCTTAAATTATTTAATGTTGAAAAATATTGATTCAGATAGGGCAAGGCATTCTGGTACTCTTGCCTATTGGTACCTTCCTTAAAGATAAATGCCGCCCTGGCAGAATAATAGGCCATCAAATATGATCTCACAAACGGTGCATGAAAATGTTTGCGCATCAGGCTGGCCAACTGATTAAATAAGGCTATTGGCTTTTTCTCATAATAGGATCGCCACATTTTTTGATCCAAATGACCAACAGCTACCGGATCAAATTCCCTGAAATTTTTCTTCAATGGTAAATACAAGTCCAAGAACAGGCCAGAAATCAATATCGAAATAAGAAGTAAAATTAGTTTTCCCCGTTTTTTCATATTTATAATTACGAATAAAATTAATCTGCGGATTTAGTATTTTCATTGAAACATTTTCAAAAAAAAAGATGGACAGAAGAGTAAAAAGTCTGGGTGGAATTTTCTTTAAATCAAAAGACAGTGCCCGACTGAAAGAATGGTATTCAACACATCTTGGAATCAACACAGATAGTTACGGTGCTAATTTTTCATGGCTCAAAGCAGATGGTACTAAGGGTTATACTGTATGGAGCCTGTTTAAAGAGGATACCACTTATTTTGAACCCGGTGAGCAAGAATACATGATCAACTACCGGGTAGAAAACCTGGAGGAATTACTCGCTACGCTCAAATCTGAAGGTGTACAGGTAATAGGTGAAATGGAGGTCCAGGACTATGGAAAATTTGGTTGGATTATGGATCCGGAAGGCAAAAAAATAGAATTGTGGGAGCCTAATGATCCTGAATTTGGTAAAATATTGGAGAGTGAAAACCCAAGTGATTGATATCACCTTATTTGGAAAGTGTAAAAGAATGATTTTGCTTACTATAGCCTTATCGTGCTGCTTGATGGTAATTTTTAATTTGGTCTTCTATCGAAAAATAGTGGAAGGCGCCCCTGCTTTTACCTGGGATAAAAGGAAGGTCTATCTAATGCTAGTGATGTTTGGCTTAGCATTCCTTCTGTTTTTATCTAGCCCATTACATTGGTGAGCAGCTACCTTGGTTTACATTGATTAATCACATCGTACATTGTACATCGTACATCGTACATTGTACATCATAATTCCAACATTTACCTCCCCACATGCACCAATAAAATACTGATATCACTGGGTGTAATACCACTGATGCGACTCGCCTGACCTATTGTCCGTGGTCGAAGTTTGGTAAGTTTTTCTCTTGCTTCGGCAGACAAGGAGTTTAAAGCTTTAAAATTAAAGTTATCTACGAGACGGACATCTTCCAGTCTGTTCATTTTCTCTACCAAATCACGTTCTCTCTGCAGGTAGCCATCATATTTTATATCTATTTCTGCCAATTCTATTGCCTCTGCATCAAACGGTTTCATCATCTCATTTATAGCAGGAACTTTTTTTACTAATTCCGGCAAACTGATTTCAGGTCTTAATATAATATTGTACAATTTTACTTTTTGGGACAGCGGAGCTGAATCAATAGACATTAAATAGCCATTCATCTGATCTGGGCTCACCGATTGATTTTTTATTAGAGACTCAATTTGATCAGCATGTGAAGTTTTGATATTTACCCTGTCTTGCCTTTCTTCCGAACCCATCACACCAAGTTTAAATGCCAATGGGGTAAGCCTGAGATCTGCATTGTCTTGCCTCAGCAGCATTCTATACTCTGCTCTCGATGTAAACATACGGTAAGGTTCATTTGTCCCTTTGGTCACGAGATCATCTACTAACACCCCTATATAAGCCTCTGAGCGTTTTAAAATAAAAGGTTCCTGATCATGGATAGCAAGATGTGCATTCATACCGGCAATCAGACCCTGGCATGCTGCTTCCTCATATCCGGTAGTTCCGTTGATTTGGCCCGCAAAAAACAAATTTTTGATTAAATGTGTTTCAAGACTCAGGGAAAGCTGCGTAGGCGGAAAATAATCGTATTCGATAGCATATCCCGGTCTGAACATTTTTACATCTTCAAATCCGGGGATTTCTTTTAGTGCTTTATACTGAACCACTTCAGGCAAAGAAGATGAAAATCCATTTACATAGATTTCACAGGTATCCCAGCCTTCTGGCTCAATGAAAAGTTGATGTCTCTCTTTGTCTGCAAAGCGGTTGATTTTATCTTCTATCGAAGGGCAATATCTTGGTCCCAATCCCTGTATTCTACCAGAAAACATAGGACTTTGATCGAATCCGGTCTTTAAGATATCATGTACTTTTTCATTAGTATAGGTAATATGACAGGGCAATTGTTTTGTAAGCCTCGGAGTGTCGGTGTAAGAAAATTTTCCTGCTGGGTCATCTCCCAATTGTATTTCCATACGATCATAATGCAGGCTCCTTCCATCTATACGTGGTGGAGTACCGGTTTTCATTCGACCTGATTCAAAGCCGAGGGAGATTAATTGTTCGGTGATACCGGTTGCTGCTTTTTCACCTGCCCTTCCTCCTCCAAGTTGTTTTTCTCCAATATGGATTATCCCATTTAAAAAAGTGCCGTTTGTCAATACGACTGCATTGGATTCAATATCTAATCCCATACTTGTACGCACTCCATATACCCGATTATCCTTAACCAGGATACCACTAGCCATATCCTGCCAAAAATCAATATTGGAATGGTCCTCTAACATGGTCCGCCATTTTCTAGCAAATAAGTTGCGATCGCTCTGCGCACGGGGACTCCACATAGCAGGGCCTTTCGATCTGTTTAGGATTCTAAATTGCACCATGGTATGGTCAGTCACTATACCACTATATCCTCCCAAGGCATCTATTTCCCTCACGATTTGTCCTTTAGCTACACCGCCCATTGCCGGGTTGCATGACATTTGGGCTATGGTCTGCATGTTCATAGTCATGAGTAAGACTTTGGAGCCCAGGTTGGCTGCTGCTACTGCCGCTTCACAGCCTGCATGCCCGGCACCTACTACTATGACATCATATTTTGGAAACATTATGATTGCTTATTACAATTTGAATTGGCAAAGATAGGGCAATCAGAAGATAAATTCTTGATTATTAAGGACTAACTACTTTAATGGACATAATAATTTTTTGCTTTATTAGTAAATACAATAGCCGTAAAAAATTCACATAAGGTATAAAATGAAGCGGGAATTCATTAATAACCATTCAGCAAGAATTGGTATTGACAAAAGCCAGGGTTTTTAAGTGATTCAATTAACATTATGGGTGAATGGAAACAATCCGGTATGAGACTAAAATCATCTTTTGAGGAGCTTATACTGGTAATATTTCGAGGCTGGGTATAATTATTAATTAACTACTCATATATCTCACTCTACCCGTATCGCATCTATGGGTGATTGCTTAGAAGCCTTATAAGCCGGATAAGTGCCGAATACAAGGCCAATGATAAGCGCTATCAACAGTATTAAAAGCAAGCTGTTTAATTCATATGAAATACGAATGATATCCCCTTTCAATATTTTTTTTATTATGGGCAATGCGATACCCAGTGTTGCCATGCCAAATAAAATTCCCAATAGACTGCCCATCAAAGAAATGGTCATCGCCTCTGCCATAAACTGCATAGCTATCTCTTTTGGTTTTGCACCTAATGCCTTACGTATCCCGATTTCACGGGTACGTTCAGTGACCGACATTAAAAGCACATTCATGATGCCAATGCCACCTACCAAAATGGATATGCCTACGATCAGTCCCATGATGGATTTAAATAATAGTATGCCACGTTTTAGTTGATCTACCCTGAAATCATTTGACCTGATGCTGAAATCATCTTTTTTATATGGAATACGGGTAAAGTAAGTTTCTATCTTCGATTTTAGCAAGGGCAGATTTTCTATTTTGTCGGTGGTCACTAATAATGAACTGTTATAACTTTTGATTAGTTCTTTCGTTGAAGCAGTAAGTGGTATCACTATATTTGATTGCTGGCCCTGGTCTCGGGCGGACTGAATTATTCCAATAATTTTATATTTGGAAGAAGAAAGTGAAATGGCTTGCCCTATCAACGTTGCGATGTTGGAAGAATCTTTGATTAATCTTTTTGCCAGGATCAGATTGATTACAGCAACACTGTCGTTGGATGCAACATGTCCCTGATTAAAAAGGCTACCGTACACCACTGAATCTTTCGATTCAAAGAAATTGGGCAACGTAATCAGTACATTAGTAGGTCTACCGGCGGTGTCATCACTTCTTTTTATCCAATCTCGTGAAAATGACATCCATTTTACATTCCCTTCACCATTTACCATTGTATTCAGGCTATCCAAATCCTCTATTTTCAGGAAATTTTTATTTTGCTTTTCCATTCTCATACCATCCACCAGAATGGAGTTATTAGGAGAAATCTGGATGGAATTCAGATCTGTTGTATTGGCGATCTGGTCGCGCCCAAATTTTTCCATGCCATCACCTAATGCTAAAATAGATATTAATGCCCCTACTCCGATTATAATACCCAAAAGAGACAAAATGGTATGCAAAGGTTTTGCACGCAGGGCATGAAAGGCCTCAGAAAAAGCAGTACTTATTAGTTGTACAAACCGCATTTATTTTAAATTAAGCCAAAACTAATTAAAGATTACAGATACTTGTTAAATCATAGATGAATTACTCCCTTCTCCAGTTCAATTTAATTATTTGTCGGTCAAATAAGTATTGGCTACCAGTACTTTTTTACCTGGATTTAATAGTCTGCCATCACTTTTTAAGATTTTAGGATTAAAATTGTCGCAGGAGAATAAATTTGGTTTAATTTTAAATGATCATCAATACTTAATTATGAATAGAAGATCTTCCTTGCGTCAACTACTGGTAGGTGGAAGTTCATTACTGGTACTTCCTGCCTGGGCCCAAAAATGGGATATCCAATCAATGCAATCCCATCATTCTTCGTTTTCCCAAAAAGAATCAGAAACACTGAGCTCCATAGCAGATACGATAATACCCTCCTCCGATGGGAAAATGGGGGCGAAAACCGTGGGCGTGGATTTGTTTCTGGAAAAATTGTTTGACAGATGCTATGAAAAAGAAATAAATGATAATATCAAATATCAATTAGCAGCAATAGATCAATATGCAATTAATGTATTTGGCAATAAATTCGATGCATGCTCTGCTGAACAACGAATTACTTTATTGCAAAGCATGGGCACTTCATCTGATAAAAAGGAAAAAGATTTTTTTGATCTGGTAAAATCAGAAACCATAAGAGGGTTCAATACCTCAGAGCCTGTAATGATTGCCTTAAAATACAAAGTAGCTCCTGGTCACTATTATGGATGTGTAGATGCGAACACTTAAAACGTACAACGTACCATGTACCATGTACCAAGTACCACGTGCTAAGTGCTGCGTACCATGTTTGATTTTTTTAATATTAATTCATTAAAGCAAAATTTGGAAATACAATGGCAAACCTCAATATAGATTCAATAAAGAAACGAACATACGATGCAATAGTGATCGGATCCGGAGCAAGTGGTGGCTGGGCCGCCAAGGAACTTTGTGATCAAGGTTTGAAAACATTGGTGCTGGAAAGAGGACGGGATGTGAAGCATATTATAGATTATCCTACGGCGAGCAAAGCACCCTGGGAGTTCGAATTCAGAGGTACCGTACCTTTAGATAAAAGAGCAGGATATCCATTTGGAAGGTTTATGAATGAAGCCAATATGCCTTTTGCTATGAAAGAAGATGAGCAACCTGTGGTGTATGAAAAACCTTTTAGATGGTTCAGAGGATATCACGTAGGGGGTAAATCATTATTATGGGCAAGACAAACACAACGATGGTCGGATTTTGATTGGGAAGGCCCTGCCAGAGATGGATTTGCGGTCGATTGGCCTCTGCGTGCAAAAGATATGGACCCATGGTATACTCATGTTGAAAAGTTTGCCGGAATAGCAGGCAACAAAGACGGACTTGAAGAATTACCTGATAGTGTAGTGCAACCCGGATTTGAAATGTCTTGTATAGAACACTATTTTAAAGAAAAGTTAGAGTCGAATTTTCCAGGCCGGTATTTGATACAGGCTCGCTGTGCTCACCTTACAGATCCTCAGCCTATTCACATACAGCAAAATCGATCTAAATGCCAAAATCAAAATATGTGCAATCGCGGCTGTATTTATGGGGCTTACTTTAGCAGCAATGCATCTACTATCCCATGGGCTATGAAAACAGGTAAGCTTACCATGCGCCCGGATGCAGTGGTCCATTCTATTATCTATGACGACAAAAAGCAAAAAGCCATCGGTGTAAAAATCATCGACAGAAACACAAAGGAAGAATTGGATTTCTTCTCGAAGATTATTTTTGTAAATGCCTCTACCATTAACAGCAATGCCATTTTATTAAATAGTAAATCATCGAGGTTTCCAAATGGCCTGGGTAATGATAGTGGGGTATTGGGCAAATACATGTCATGGCATAATTATCGAGGAAAGGCGAATGCCCAATATGAGGGGTTTAAAGATAAAAAGACTTCCGGCAGAAATCCTTCCAACTCTTATATTCCAAGATTCCGCAATGTGAGAAAACAAGAAATGGACTTCTTACGTGGTTATGCAATTGGTATTGGCGGTGGCAGAGGCAGCTCCAGTGATACCAGTATGATTGGAGATCAGCTGAGGGAAAATTTATTAAATCCAAAACTCGGGCTCTGGAATATCAGCAGTTGGATGATGGGGGAATGTGTACCGACGGAAGATAATCATGTGCGACTTTCTGATGATTTGAAAGACAAATATGGCATTCCTCAGATAGTCCTTTCATGCGAATGGAAAGAAAATGATGATAAAATGGTGGCCGACTATGTAGAGCAATCCAAAGCCATGTTTGAAGCGGCAGGGTTTATTAATATCACTGCCAATGATACCAAATCAGCTCCCGGATCCGATATACACGAGATGGGTGGAGTACGTATGGGAAATGATCCAAAGAATTCAATGTTAAATAAATGGAATCAATTGCATGCCTGTAAGAATGTTTTTGTCAGCGACGGTGCATGTATGACCAGTACCAGTACCCAAAATCCAACCTTGACTTTTATGGCGATTACAGCCAGAGCTGCAAACAGAGCAGTGGAGGAATTGAGGAAAAGGAATTTGTAAGTAGTATTTCGCTTTTGTTCAGCAGTTATCAGAAAATAAATATAAATAGAAGCAATTGACCCTGTCATTTGTGAACTGTTGAGATTATTCACTTTACGGAAGAGAATGGTAAATGTCATAAATATAGGATTCAGATAACATTTGTTTTGGTTAATGAATTCTTAATAAGTAAAGCCTTAATTAAAATCACTTTTCCGTCTATCGAATAATAACCATCATTGATCTACATATATCTCTGCCATGTATATAATTAAAGTTTGATTTAAGGTTTTCCTTCAACTTTGGGTTTTAATTTTAAGCTATTCTCTCATGAAGTTTTTTTTTACGGCCGTTCTGGTTTTTTTCACTTTATTTTCGTTTGCACAATTTGGCCCTGGCGGGGGTGGCGCTCAAACACCTACAATCGTAGGTAAAATTACGGGTACCATTATTGACAGTAACACACGTGATCAGGTAGAGTTTGCGACCATTGCTTTGCGCAGGGTGGGAAGCACTAAAGATATCAACGGTACCCTTACGGATGAGAAAGGGGAATTTAAGCTGGACAATGTATCTCAGGGGAAATATTCCATCATTATCTCTTTCCTGGGATACGAGACCAAAACGATTTCAAATATTGAGCTTACTCCGAAAAAACCGGATGCCAATTTAGGTAAAATCATGTTTAGCCCACAGGGTGTAGCTTTGAACGAGGTGACCGTAGAGGATAAAGCCAGCCTGATCGAAAACAGGGTAGACAAACTGGTGTACAATGCAGAAAAAGATGCTACATCCGCAGGTGGTAGTGCTGTAGATGTACTACAAAAAGTGCCTTTATTATCTGTTGACCTCGATGGTAATGTAAGCCTGAGAGGGTCTCAGAATCTGAGAATTTTGATTAATGGAAAACCGAGTGGAATGTTTTCAAATAATGTAGCTGATGCATTAAAGATGATCCCTGCAGATCAGATCAAAAGTGTGGAGGTAATCACCAACCCATCTGCCAAATACGATGGTGAAGGTTCAGGTGGGATAATCAATATCATTACAAAGAAGAAAAATGCAAATGGAACCAATGGAAGCGTGAATGCTGCTGTTGGAACCCGGCAAAACAATTTATTCCTCAATCTCGGTGTCCGCAAAGGAAGATTTGGATTAAACGGCGGTGGTGGTGCATTTTGGGGGTGGCCAGGCTTAGGTAAAAATTCATTGCTTAGAGAAAACTTTGACAATGGCTTGACTAGTGCGGCTACGAATATTACCAGCGAACTTGGAAGTAATACCACCTCACGTATTGGTTTTAACGGGAATTTTAGCGCTGACTATGACTTCAATGCTTTTAACAGCGTATCAAGTACTTTTCGTACTAATGGATTTGCAATGGATAGAAGCTCGAATACTGCCGTCTCCATTAATAATATAGCTCAGCAAATCAGATCAGGATATAATAGAGTGAATGAAGCGGACAATCTAAGAGGTGGATTTGATTGGAATACAGATTTTAAACGAACGTTTAAGAAAAAAGATCAGGAACTGGGTTTTGCATTCCAATGGTCTTATAATAAAAGTTTTACCGATAATCTTTTTATCACTGAAAACGATCCTTCAACCATATTCAACACCCCGCTGCAGAATATCAATCAACAAAGTGATAATAATGGTATAAATAATGAATATACTATACAGACAGACTATACGCATCCCTTTAGTGCCAAAGCCAAAATGGAAATAGGAGCGAAAGCCGTACTCAGGGACATCAATTCAGATTTGAATTATTCACTTTATAATTTTGATCAGTCAAAATACATTCCCGATCCTTCCAGAACCAGTATCTACAATTATAATCAGGATGTAGCCGCAGGGTATGCATCATTTACTTTAGGTCTGTCAAAGACAATTAGTATGATCACCGGTGCGCGATGGGAATATACACAGATCAATGGAGCATATGAGACCGGCAATACCAGTCCCTACAAAAACAGTTATTCCAATCTTTTACCCAATATTTCTTTTTCAAAGCAACTTCCTAAATTCAGGACAGTGAAACTGGGATATTCAAAACGCATACAAAGACCAAGTTTGTTTTATATCAACCCTTTCCAGGATGCACAGGACTTTAGAAACATTACCCAGGGTAATCCAAATTTGAAACCTGAGTTGACTGATCAGTTGGAATTAGTATTGACTACCTTCCTCAAGGGTTCGATGGTAAACCTATCTTTCTATGGAAAACATACCGGAGAAATCATCGAACAGTTTACTACCGTAGATCCCGAAGGTATTTCGAAAACCACTTTTCAAAATGCCGGTGATAATTACTCCTATGGGGTGAATGCATTTAGCTCGGTAAATGTCACTAAAAAATGGACCCTGCGTGGTAATGTGAATGTAGGATCCTACAATACGAAGTCCAATCTGACCCAACAAAATTTCAGTGCCGGTGTGCAATATTCAGCCTTTTTGATGTCTTCGTTTGATTTTAAAACCAAAGGATTAAAAGCCGATTTGTTTGGAATCTTTAATTCACCTCGCCGATCATTGCAAGGTACCAATCCATCTTTTTCTATGTATTCAATTGGTCTGAGAAAAGATATTCTCAAGAAGAAAGGTACTATAGGATTTAATACAGTTACACCGTTTACCAAATACCGTAATTTCGAATCCAATATTAAAGGTGACAATTTTGTTTCTACATCATCTTTTCAAATTCCATTCTCTTCATTTGGTATTAATTTTAGCTATCAATGGGGTAAGATGAATTTTAATGCTCAACCAAAGAAACGTGGTGTGAAAAACGATGACCTAAAAGATGGCGGCGGAGAAATGGGTGGTGGACAACAACAAGGTGGGGCAAGAAATTAAAAACGAGTTTCCGGTAGTTTTCTTACGTATACCACGAAGTACACAAATAATAGTTCAAAAATCTTCCTGTGATGATTGGATACATTCCTTAAGTATTGGGATTATTTTCTATCTTGATACCCGTCAATGCATCCTTTAAGAATATTCATGCCTGTACTTTTAATTCTTTTTTTCATGATAGAGGATATCTATGCCCAGGAATTACGGGTAATGACTTTTAATATTCGCTACGATACACCCAAAGACAGCATGAATAGCTGGGAGCATCGTAAAGACTTTGCAGCATCGTATTTGCCATTTTACGATCTCGACATCTGCGGTATGCAGGAGGCATTAGTACAGCAATGCCAGTACCTGGACTCCGTGTTGGAAGATTATTCATATATCGGTGTAGGGCGTGATGATGGAAAAGAAAAAGGCGAGTTTAGCCCAATATTTTACAATCACACCCGGTTAAAGCCATTGGAATCAGGTACGTTTTGGTTGAGCGAATCACCTGCTGTTCCAGGCAAGGCCTGGGATGCCAATCTGCCTCGCATTGTCACCTGGGCAAAATTTAAAAGGAAGGGCAGGGGCCGTTCATTTTATGTGTTCAATACTCATTTTGACCATCAGGGTGTGATTGCAAGAAGAGAGAGTGCGACACTTTTGCTGACCAAAGTAAAAGAGATTGCTGGAGATAAAAATGCCATTATCACAGGTGACTTTAATGCGACACCCGGTGAGGAACCTATTCAAATCATTACGGATATCAGGAATCCATTGCATCTCTTAGACTCGGAACACAGCTCATCGTCCGGTCATTTTGGTGTGTACAGTTCCTTCAATGGATTTCAGACTATCGAACAGGAGGGCCGTCATATCGACTATATATTTTTGAATAATCCATCCATCAAAGTAATTCGACATGGTACCTTATCACATGCCAGGGCAGGAAAGTATGCATCCGATCACCATCCTGTGATATCCATATTGAAATTCTGACAAGAATAATTCTTATTTTCGCTTTTAAATATGGATGGCTATTACATTTCGACCGATAAGGGTGCATTGGACATTGATTTTATCCATCATTATCTATCTGAAGCTTCATACTGGGCTCAGGGCAGAAGCAAAGCGATAGTCCAAAAATCAATTGAACATTCTTTATGCTTTGGTGTGTATACATCCGGGCATGAGCAAGTAGGGTTTGCGAGAGTACTCACCGATTATTCTATTCTATTTTATTTAATGGATGTGTTCATTATTGAAAATCATCGTAAAAAAGGACTATCGAAATATTTAATGGAGACGATAATGAATCACCCGGAATTACAGGGGTTCCAACGATATATGCTGGCTACTCACGATGCTCATTCATTGTATTCACAATTTGGGTTTGAATTGATTAAACATCCCGAATGGTTCATGGAAATAGTAAATAAACCGTCATGATCAGGTTAGACTCTTATTTAAATACAAAAGTATATTTTGCATTTATACTTTTTCTGATAGCAGTGATTATTGCATTCTGGCGAAGTTATTTTTCTATACTTTCATTTCAGCCCACCGTACTAAATCACCTTCATGGTCTCAGTATGACGCTTTGGGTCTTATTATTAATTATTCAACCGTTATTGATCAAGTATAATCTAAAATCAATCCATCGTACTATTGGGAAATTTTCATACCTGTTGTTCCCTTTTATATTGGTTTCCATTTTATTATTGTTAAAACACAACATGGAAGGAGTGCGGTTGGATAATGATTTTATCTTTTCTTTTCAAGCGTTAGTATTTATATCTGCGTTGGCCTTCGGATTACTTTATTTTCTTGCTATAAAAAATAAGGCCAGGTCCGATATTCATGCCAGATACATGGTAAGTACATTATTTCCAATAATTACCCCTGTTACCGATAGGCTCATCAGCAGATTTTTTCAGTCCTGGATAGCTCATGCCCCGCAGATTGGGGGCAATCCTATGTTGCCTTTTTTTGGCTTCATACTGGCAGATATATTGCTTGTTGGATTATTGATTTGGGACCTGGTGTCGAATAAGAGAAAAGATGTATTTCCGATCGTTGCTGGTATTGTAATTCTTTTCCAAATTTCAGTATTTACTTTGTACAAATTCCAATGGTGGAAAAATTTTTGTATTTGGTTTTTATCTTTATGACTATTCATCAGGTATGGTTTATAAATGTAAGCAAGTAGATTCTGAAGACCACCACTTCCGGTCATTGGTCAAAGCGTTAGATGCAGAACTGGCGGGTTATAACGGAGAAAAGGATGAGTTTTATACTCAATTTAATTCCATACAATATATAAAAAATGCAATTCTGGTATTGGATGAAAATGATCTTCCGCTGGCTTGCGGCGCATTTAAAAAATACGCTGATGACACTGTAGAGATCAAACGCATGTATGTGCATCCCGATCACAGAAGGCATGGACTTGCATCAACGGTATTGACTCAATTGGAATTGTGGGCTAAAGAATTGGGGTTTGAATATGCATTATTGGAAACAGGAGAATTTTTACCTGGTACGGTGGCATTCTATAAGAAATGCGGCTATAGTATCATTCCCAATTACGATCAGTATGTTGGAATAGAAGGCAGCATTTGTTTTAAAAAGACATTATAAAATAGTATAATATGTGTGGAAGATCATCTCTTACAAAAACAGAAAAGGAACTGGAAGCCAGATTTCAGGCCACATTTTATAGCGAGGATTTGGAGCGATATAACCCATTGCCAAACTTTAATGTAGCACCTACTCATATGATGCCTGTCATCAGCAATCAGGACCCGGCCCATTTTCGACCAATGAAATGGGGTTTGATTCCTTTCTGGGCCAAAGACGCCAAGGTAGGATATAAGATGATCAATGCAAGAATAGAAACGCTTGAAGATAAAACTTTTAAAAGCGCTTTAGAAAAAAGAAGATGTCTCGTACCAATGGATGGGTACTATGAATGGAAAGTATCCGGTAAGAAAAAAATACCTTACCGCATAGTGATCGAACACGGTAAACTTTTTGCTGCGGCTGGCTTATGGGAAAAATGGAAATCACCTACTGGAGAAATCATCGAATCCTATACCATTATTACGCAGCCAGCCACTGAAAAAATGGCTCATATACATGACCGGATGCCAGCCATTTTGCTGCCGGAGCAGGAAAAGGATTGGCTGGATGCAGCCCTTTCAGGCAAGGAAGCTTTGCAACTCATCATTCCATATCCGGATGAATTGATAGATTCTTATACCGTGAGTGATCGGGTGGGAAAAGTCAGTGAAAATGACAAAGCATTGATAGAAGAAGTAAAGGTAAAAGAGGAGATACAAGGAGATCTTTTTAGTTGAAAAAGGGTAGTATAAATTTATTGATTCTATGTAATCTGGCACACATTGTAGTATTAAGCCATTACTAGATGTAGTATGAACACGTTGACCATCGTGAATTTGAATCAATTGGCATACTGTATTCAGATTAAATTATACTATAAAAAATAGGACACAGAGCAGATGTGCTTTTCAAATCGGCTTCACGATTCAAAATCAGAATTTTCGTGCGTATTCACCTGATTTTGTACATTTATCTTCATCATTTATAATATATGCAAAAACGAGATTTTATTCGCACCATGACTGGCATTGGCCTGGGTTCGACCGCTTTTTTTTCTACCCTCGAAAAATTGGCAGCGCAACATGAATTCGTGTCTCCTGTCGAATTGGCTAAAGATGAAGATTTTTGGTTAAAAGTAAGAAGCGGCTACAAATTAAAGCCGGACTATATCAATTTAGAAAACGGGTATTACTGTATTATACCCAATTATACCTTAGATAAATTTAAAAGCCGGGTGAATGAAATAAATTTCCAGGGTTCATGGTACATGCGCAATCACCGTTTTGATGACAATATAATGATCAGAAAAAAATTAGCAGAGGTGGTAGGCTGTACACATGAAGAGGTTGTCCTTACAAGAAACACTACCGAATCCATTGATACTGTAATTGCAGGTTATGATTGGAAGCCCGGAGATGAAGCAGTCATGGCCAACCAGGACTATGGGGCTATGCTGGATATGTTTGCCTTACAAGCCAAAAGATATGGTTTGGTTCAAAAACGGATAGATGTACCTCTGCATCCCAAATCAGACGAAGAGATTGTAGAAATATATGCTGATGCGATTACACCTAAAACCCGGTTGATGATGGTATGTCATATGATCAATATCACCGGTCATATATTACCAATAAAAAAAATAGCCGACATGGCTCATAGTAAAAATGTAGATGTATTGGTAGACGGAGCCCACTGTGTAGGACATTTTAAATTTGATATACCTGGCCTGGGAGTGGATTATTATGCAAGTAGCCTGCACAAATGGTTGAGTACACCGCTTGGAGCAGGTTTGCTTTACGTTAGAAAAGAAAAAATCAAAAACTTGTGGCAATTTTTTGGTGATATGGGATATGCCGATGATGATATCAGGAAATTAAATCATACCGGTACTCCGCCAGTACACACGGATCTTGCTGTCTTGGATGCCATCGATTATTATAATTTGATTGGTCCTGAACGAAAGGAAGCAAGGATGAGGTATCTGCAAAATTATTGGACCTCTAAAGTAAGGAATGAACCGAATATTATAGTGAACACACCAGCAGATCCGGCCCGATCCTGCGGTATTGCCAATGTAGGGATACGAAATAGAAAGCCGGGTGACCTAGCCAAGACTTTATTAGACAAGTATAAAATTTTTACGGTTGCCATCGATGGAGTGGGGGTACATGGTTGCAGGATTTCACCTAATATTTATACTACCGTAAATGAATTGGACAAATTTGTATTCGCATTAAAAGAGTTGGCTAAGGCTTCATAATGGATTCACTTACTCATGTAGTGTTGGGCGGTTGCCTTGGTCAAGTGGTGCTTGGTAAAAAACTTGGTCGCAAAGCCATTGTTTGGGGAGCAATAGCGGATACCATTCCTGATCTGGATGTATTTTGTAATTTTTTCGTTCACCCTGTCAATGGCTTATTGATTCATAGAGGATTTACCCATTCCATTTTATTTGCGTTCCTGGGCTCCTTTTTTTTTGGAAAGCTTTTATATATCAAATACAAACAGGAAGCTGCCACATATAAAGAATGGGTGCTGTTAATGGCCCTGGGTTTATTTTCACATTTGTTCATAGACAGCCTCACCAATTACGGAACGGGTTTACTGGAGCCCTTTTGCAATCACCGATTTTCATACACCACCATTTTTATAGCTGATCCCTCTTTTACATTACCTATGTTGATTGCATTTGTGGTACTCATGTTTAAGAATATATCCCATACTTTAAAACAGAAGTTCGCTGTAGTTGCACTGGTATTTTCTGGCATTTATTTAGTTTGGACATTTAAAAACAGATCCCATTTTGAATCTCTATTTACATCGGAATTTCGAAAACAAGACATTTCCATTTCAGGCCAGGAACTTACTCCATCACCTTTAAATAACATTTTGTGGGGTACTATGGCTAAGACAGATTCAGGATATTATTCCGGATTTTCTTCCCTGTTCAGTAAAGACAAGCATATTCGATTTCACTACATTCCTAAAAATGAGAAATTAGCCGAGGCATTTGAAGGTCAAAAAGAGTATGAAATGCTGAAACGTTTTGCAAAAGGGTATTCCTGCATTTCAGTTTTGAATGATGGTATTCCGTATTTCCATGATCTAAGGTTCGGCACTGCTACAGGTTGGTCAGACACCATCGGTGGCTTTTCATTTAAATATCCGCTCAAACTGGATTCTTTAGATAATAATCATTTAATAGAATATTCACCATGGAGAGCTGAATGGGAAGGGTCAAGAGGACTTTGGGATAAAATATGGGGAAAGGGCAATTCACAATAGACAATTGAAAATAGATAAGCTGAAATGAATTCTACTACAAATCATCAATTTGAGATCTTAGCCAAGGTAAGAAGAATGGAAAATCTTCATATTGTTTTCTGGCTTTTTAAGGACATGAGCTGGTGCCTCAATTTTCAACCACTGGCCATCATCATGATCTTTCCAACTTTAATCATAGCAGTTCGCATATGTATAAAAAATAAGAATAATCAGTCCGAATTGTTTCACAATTTAGCTGTGGTATTTTGGATCATGGCCAACAGCTGTTGGATGTTATTTGAGTTTAGTGGTTATGACGAAACGGAAATTATATATGGCATAGAAGGAAGATATATGTCTCTTGTGTTTTTCTTTATTGGAATTTTGATCCTGGCGGTTTATTATATATTCCTTAGACCGCGGTTGAAAGCCAAAGGAGGGGAAATTTCTTTTTAATCTTAAACCTTTGACTGCGCAGTTTTAAGTCTGGTTAATGCCATTTTTGATTCATCCGTTACAATTAGTTTTCCGCTGATGGCCGCTCTTGAATAAATTAATTCGTCCCAGGCGGGTTCGCCAGACCACATCATTTTTTTTATTTCCCGTAGAGCTTTTGTACTATAACCGGTGATTTCATTTATCTTATTTGATACAACGATATCAAGAGGTTCTGCAGTGATTTCATTAATCAGATTTTTTTCCAGGGCCCAGCTTGCAGTAAACCATTTTCCTGGATTCAAAGTCATATGATTAAATGCACTCAATCCCATTTTTCTAACGATAGCAGGACCCACTACAAAGGGTCCGATACCATTAATCAATTCACTTAATCGGAATTGGGTAGCTTCACTGACAATAGCATAATCTGCAGCAGCTATGATGCCTACTGCTCCTCCTACCGCTTTGCCTTGTACTTTGACTAAAATGATATGAGGGCTTTTTCTTATGGCAAGGCTTAGCCGCGCAAACAGAGAAAAAAAAGCAGTACCATCTGGTTCAGTCCCGATGGACAGTAATTCACTGAGGTCGGCACCGGCGCAAAATGTTTTTTCACCTGAACTTTGCAGGACAATAAGTTTTAGGTTCTCATCGCTGTCCAACGAATGAATTTTTTCAATTATTTGGATTAATAAATCGGACGAAAGTGCATTTTGTTTATCAGAGCCAAAGCTAAGAATAGCGTGATCGTATTTTTTTTCCAGGCTGCAGAAGGTAGGCATTGCAAATTATATTAATTCAAAAGTATATATTATTATTTGACATTGTATTCACCGTAGGTATAAAAATGAAGATATCTTATACCATCATCATCCATTCATCTTCTTTTACCGATAGTTCAGCCTCAATGGTTTTCAGTTCTGCACTCCATTTGATTAAATCTTCAGTAGTAACATTTGGATTTTCAAATCTATTTTGCAGTTCTTTTTTCTTTAAGGTCAATTGATCTATTTGTTTTTCCAACCTGCGAAGGGCTTTTTGTGTCTCATGATCTTGCTTGCCGGCAGTGAGGCTGGTATTCTCTTTGGGCTTGAGATCATCGTATTTTTTGGCTTCTTGCTCCAATCGATATTGGGTATAATTGCCGTTATAATCTTTTATTTTGCCATCTCCTTCAAACACGAAGAGGTGATCCACGATCTTATCTAGAAAAAAACGATCATGTGATACCACCAGGAGGCATCCTGTATATTCATTCAGATAATCTTCGATTACTTGTAAGGTAAATATATCCAGGTCATTGGTCGGCTCATCGAGGATTAAGAAATTGGGCTGGGACATGAGTATGGTGAGCAGGTACAATCTTCTTTTCTCGCCTCCGCTGATCTGACTTACATACACCTGTTGTTTTTTTCTATCAAATAAAAAGCGCTCCAGTAATTGAGCCACACTGATTACGGTACCATCCGGCTGTTTCCAGTTATCTGCCAGGTCGCGAACTACTTCAATCACTCTTTTATCGTCATCCAATTGTAAACCGGACTGTTCATAATAAGCAAATTTTACAGTAGATCCGGTAATGATTTTTCCATGATCCGGATCCAATCTGCCCATGATAATATTAAGTAAGGTAGACTTTCCAGCACCATTGGGGCCAACTATTCCAATTCGTTCTCCTTTCTTAAAATTGTAATGAAAATCTTTTAACAATACCTTACCATTAAACGATTTGTTGATATAATTGAGTTCTAATATTTTACTTCCTAGTCTGGCTGAGGCAAAGTTAAGTTTTAGCTGTTGCTGCTCTTTGCTGGATTTTATAGCTGTCTCTATACTATTAAATACATCTACCCTGCTTTTTGATTTCGTAGTTCGTGCTTTAGGTTGTCTGCGTACCCAATCCAATTCTTTTTTATATAACTGTTTTAATTTATCAAACCGGATGGCCTCATTTTCCTGCATGGCTTCTTTCTTTTCCAGGAATTGAGAATAATTGCCTTTATATCTGTGCACATTGCCATTATATAATTCAATGATCGTGTCGCAAACATTATCCAGGAAATACCGGTCGTGGGTCACCATCAATACGGTAAGAGATTCCTGGCTCAAATATTCTTCGAGCCATTCTATCATATCCAGGTCCAGGTGATTACTTGGTTCGTCCAGAATGATCAGATCAGCATTAGTCAATAATACATGAGCTAATGCCAATCTTTTTACCTGCCCTCCGGAAAGTGTTTTTACTTTTTGCTCCAGGTTGGAAAGGTTTAGTTTAAAAAGTATTTCCTTTACTTTAGCTTCAATATCCCATGCTTTATAGAGATCCATTTCGTGGAGCGACTTTTCCAATAGCTCAGGATGGGTGTCTGCATGCAGTTGAGCTATTTCATAATTCCTTACCGCTTTTATAGCAGGTACATCAGCATCCAGCACACTGTCTATTACAGTTGACTCAGGATTAAAATTTGGGTCCTGGTCCAGGAAGGCAATAGTAATTTCTTTAGCTACCAGGTATTTGGCATTTTCACCTTCCGGTTTTTCAATACCAGCTATCATTCTCAGTAATGTACTTTTTCCTGATCCATTTGGGGCTATGAGTGCTATTTTTTCACCCTTATTTATCATGAGTGATACATCCTGAAACAAGACCTTATCACCAAATGATTTGTTTGCGTTTTCTATCGTGAGATAATGCATCTTCTGAATGTTACGTATTCCTTTAACTTATATAATAATGAATGCTACCTTTTGGAATAAATTTCGAACGAATAATTCCACTTGTTTTTTTCATCTGCCTCGTGACTTTCGACCTTGTCGAGTATCCAATCCGACATAGTTATTTCAGGGAAAAAGACATCTGCATTCACCGCTTCCATATCTACCCGTGTGAGATATAATTTATCCCAAAGAGCAGCACTTTGTTTATACACCTGGGCCCCACCGATTATAAATGCTTCTTTTTCACCATGGTCTGCCGCTATGGACAAAGCTTCTTTTATGGAATGGGCTATAAGACAACCGGTACTTAAATAATAAGCATCGCGGGTAATCACAATATTTATTCTGTTGGCCAGGGGTTTGCCAATACTTTCATAGGTATTTCTGCCCATGATCACATGATGAGGTGTAGTGGTTTTTCGGAAATATTTAAGATCGGCAGGTAAGTACCAGGGTATTTGTCCCTTTTCACCAATAGCCCCTTTTTTATCTACAGCAACTATGCAACTTATTACCATGATATTGAATTACAAAGGTACAAAACAAAATCAGGGTAGGATATGGCTATATATTTAAAGCAGTCCGGCTATTTCTTCCAGGTACTTTTTATCCACTTCATCAAAATCATTTAAAACTATACTATCCACATCCAGTACCGCTTTTATCTTGTTATTACCCCATACAGGTACTACAATCTCGGATTTAGAAAGGCTGCTGCATGCTATATGACCAGGGAATGCATCCACATCGGGCACAATGATGGTCTCACCCCGGGACCAGGCTGTCCCACATACCCCCTTATTATAATTAATCCGGGTACATGCCACAGGACCCTGGAAGGGGCCAAGTACTAATTGATTTTCATTGACCAGGTAGAAACCTACCCAAAGCCAGCCAAATTGTTCCTTCAAGGCGGCGGTAATATTGGCCATATTCGCAATAGAATCTGTCTCACCTTGAACTAATGCCTTAATTTGAGGATATAATCCTGCGTATTGTTCTTCTTTTGCCCCTGCAATTTTAATATAATCTTCAGCCATAATACAGTATTGGAATATTTACTGCAAGAGTAAAGATTTATTACATTACCGGTAAGAAAAAAATGCACGACTTGAATCGAATATAAAGTAGAATGCTTTTGATTCCACCCATCACCTGAATTTATTTTTTTACAGGGAATGCAGTAGTATCCAGCAATGCTTTGTACAGATCTTTCATATCCTGTACTGAAATACTTCGGGCCAGCATACCGGAATTTTCCATCTGCCCAAATTTAATTTTATGCTGTGCTTCATTTGGTTTCGCTTTTATAAAACCACCAACTGTATAGGTAGCATTATCTACTAATATAGCAGTGCCGTTAGCACCATGGCAAGATGATGAAGCACACCCCTGGCTGGTAAAAAGCGCTTTGCCTCTTGAAGCATCCCCATCTTTTCCAATATTGGTATACGTAATTTTGCCTGTAGGGTATGAGCCGGTTGTCGTCTGATCGTATAAAAGTTTGACATCTATTGCTTCAGTCTTTAAAAACTTTACTATATTCCATATTTGAGCATCTGACAATAATTCTCCATAGTTTGGCATTTGATCTCCCAGTGTATTATTTGTAGCAGGATCGTATGTAGTTAAATCGGCAGAAAATGGCCTGCGGGCTGATGGGGTAGAACCGGTTTTAATGGCATTAAACAATTGTTCCGGTGTATAATTTGCCATAGGTGTCCGAATGGAAGTAGCCACTCTTGGCCTGGTTTTGGTAGGCCCACGCCCTATATAGGATGCTTGATTGCCTTCCTGATCCCATCCATGACATTGTTTACATTTGAAAAAATCCGAAAACATAGCAAGCTTCTGTATTTTGGCAGCATCTGTTTGTGCATACCCTGTCGCGGGATCCCAAAAAGTATTGTACAACATTCCACCATTTACACCATCTGCATTTTCGAAATCAGTATCATTGGTTTCTTTTTTGCATGAGCCGCAAAGCACTACCAGGCCTATCAGGTAACAGACAGATTTTTTCATATTTCTATTAATTATTTATTGATTAGTAAAGTATCAAACGGTAATTGTAACCGCTTAAGCCTCCAAGACCCTTGTTAAAGTTTATATTTAACACTATCTCATGTATAATATATGACAGACCAATTAAATTTTACTACTATGATTCCGCTTGTACATTTAAACAAATCTTATCTTTAAGCACTGAGCAATTAAATATGACTTCATTCAGATCAGAAATAAAAATTCCAAAATCAGTTTTTAAAATAAAATATACAGATGCCATTTTTTGCATAGGGTCCTGCTTTACTGAGCACATTCATAAAAAATTTGAATCTCTTTTTTTTAGCTCTTATTCTAATCCAAATGGAATTGTCTATAATCCAGTAAGTATCTCCAGACAAATCAACCATCTGCTTTCAGATGAAGAATGGGCCTCGGTGGATTTGTATTTTGATGGTGAATGGTATCATGGGCTGCACCATCATGGCGATTTTTCCGGAAGGAATGAACAAGCCGTGTTGGATAATATGAATGAATCAGGCAGGTATGCAAAAGAACATCTTGAAAAATCGGATGTAGTATTAGTTACTTTGGGCACCTCAATAGTATATGTATTGAAAGAAAAAAATATACTCGTGGCCAATTGCCATAAAATACCCAATTACTCATTTGAAAGAAAATTTCTGGAAGTTGATGAAATAGTAGATAGTACTTCAGAATGGATCAATGCTTTAACCAGAATCAATCCCCAGGTAAATATTATTTTAACCATCAGTCCGGTGAGGTACCTAAAAGAAGGGTTTACCGACAATACCCTAAGCAAAGCCAGGCTGGCCCTTGCTGTTGAAAAACTGGTCAAATCAAATAACAATATTCATTATTTCCCTGCCTATGAAATTGTATTAGACGATCTTCGTGATTACCGTTTTTACTCCGAAGACCTGGCACACCCTAATAGGACTGCCATCGATTATGTATGGTCAAAGTTTAAAGAAATTTATTTTAACCAGGATTCAATACATCTGCTGGATAAACTGGATCAGATTCGTAAAGCAAAAAATCACCGACCTATTCATGCTGATTCCATGGAACATAGAAA
Source organism: Saprospiraceae bacterium (assembly GCA_044227925.1). Lineage (GTDB taxonomy): Bacteria > Bacteroidota > Bacteroidia > Chitinophagales > Saprospiraceae > JADJLQ01. Next base: position 57,814 of record JBGAVW010000022.1, read on the forward strand.
ATTTTTGGCAAAGTTGGAGATGGATATTATTGAATTGAAAATGAAATATCCGGACTTGAATTTATAAAATACTGATGTTGTATGATTTATGACACCATCTCTTATCGTAGGTGAATATTCAAGGAGGAAAAATGATATTTGAATTGAAATGCAAAGGATCTAAGAATTAATAATTTATTCTTTCATATCCTTAATAATTACTTTAAAAGATCAATAGAAAATCTGGAGTGAGTTGAAATTACCGATGGTTTGGTAATTGACTTAAGTTGTCTACCTTATATTATCTTCCGATATCCTCGTCCTGATATTCTCCAGCAACCGATCTGTCCCGGTCCGCTGTACTACATTTTTCTTGATCAGGTCCCGGAAGTTTTGTTCCGTGCGCAGCACCCGCTGGAATTCAGGATTATTTTGAGCCTGGTGTAACACATTTTGATTTTCATCGTCATTTAATTGCTGGTCGAGGAACATATTGACCATACGATGGTATTCGTGGATTGGATCTGGATTTCTCATACGAAGAATCGTTTAGAAGATTTGATCATTGGGTTAGATAATAAAAATATATTTATTCACTATCCAATCTGGGCACCCTGGGCTTTCGCTTATCGGTAAATCCCATTTTGACAGCGTATTTATGTAATTTTTCTTTTAATTCATTTCTTGCTCTGAAAAGCCTCGACCGCACCGTACCTATAGGCACATCCAGTATTTTGGCAATTTCTTCATATGTAAATCCTTCGACATCACATAGGAGCACCACCGTCCGAAAATCAATTGGCAACGAATTGATTGCATTGGTCACTTCATCGCCCATCATATGGTTAAAGAGCTCTTCACGAAGGTCTGTAAACTCGCCTATCGCACTATCCTCATTGTCCTGATAACCAATGATGTCTTCATAATCAACATGTGCCGGAGCCTTGCTTTTGCGCCGATACTCATTGATATATGCGTTTTTCAATATCTTAAACAACCAGGCCTTAGCATTAGTTCCCTCTAAATACTTATCTATAAAGCGATAGGCCTTTAAATAAGTCTCCTGTACAAGATCATCGGCATCCGTTTCGTTAAGGGTAAGATGGAAAGCAAAAGTGCTGAGCGCATTGATATGTGGCAATAGCTCTTTTTCAAATACCTGGTCGTAATGTTTGCGCTCGGCTTCGTTCACACGGTAAAAATGGGAATTTTTTTGGAGATGCATTGATCTTTTTTGGATGGAAACCAATTCCAGCGCTTTAAATCACTTAGAATCAAATGATCCTATTTTTTTAGGATTTTATTATATGCTGAACCAAGTAAAAAAGGACCATAGACGAAATTCAATTCTTATTTTCCATTATATTTATACATTCAAATGGAAGCTCATTCGACTTTAATAGATGCAACTCAGGTAGCTGATGAAAATGATCTTCATCTGATCCAGAATGCATATCGGAGGCTTCTAAAGTCATTCAAGACTCCAGTAGAAGAAGTAGATAAAGTCAATATCAGGAAAGCATACGAACTTGCGGTAATAGCACATAGAGAGCAAAGAAGAAAATCGGGAGAGCCTTATATATTACATCCGATAGAGGTTGCCCGTATTTGTGTAGAGGAGATTGGCCTGGGGCCTACCGCTGCAATCTGTGCATTATTGCATGATGTGGTCGAAGATACACATGTGACCCTCGAAACCATCAATGCAGAATTTGGCGACAAGATAGCCATGATTGTAGATGGTCTCACCAAATTGGATGGCTTGTACAATCTTGAAACGGCTCAGGCTGAAAACTATCGTAAAGTATTAAGCACACTGGTTTCCGATGTGCGGGTGATCCTGATCAAGATGGCAGATCGATTGCATAATCTGCGTACCATCCACTCTATGCCCAGGCATAAACAATTAAAAATCGCTGCGGAGACAGATTATATTTATGCTCCGCTGGCGCATAGATTGGGGCTTTATAATATCAAATCAGAGTTCCAGGATATTTGCCTGCAAATCCAGGAGCCGGATGCTTACCAGGAAATCATTCACAAACTGGAAGAATCTGAATCTGCCCGTAACGAATACATCAATAAATTTATAGAGCCATTAAAAAAAGAAATAGATCAGCTCAATATACCGTATAAAATAGTTGGAAGGCCAAAGACAGTCTCCAGCATACTAAATAAAATCAGGAAAAAAAGAATACCCTTTGAAGAGATTTATGATTTGTTTGCTGTGCGCATTATATTGGATGTAGAGAGTAAAATCGAAAAATCAGCTTGCTGGCAGGTATATTCAATAGTTACAGATGTACATACTCCCATCCCTGAAAGATTAAAAGACTGGATCACTACCCCAAAGTCCAATGGATACGAATCCCTGCATACTACGGTCATAGGCCCAAATGGAAGGTATGTGGAAGTCCAAATCAGGTCCAGCCGTATGGATGAGATCGCAGAGCGAGGATTTGCCGCCCATTGGAAATACAAAGGCATTTCAAATCAGCAAAAGTTGTATGATGATTGGTTGGATAATATCAGGGACATATTGGAGTCTCCGCATGCTGATGCCATTGAATTTATGTCTGACTTTAAGACCAATCTATTCAATGAAGAGATATATGTCTATACTCCTAAAGGAGATGTAAGAGTATTGCCGAAAGGGGCTACGGCACTTGATTTTGCATTCAGCATCCATACCGATCTGGGTTATCATTGCACAGGCATCAAAGTGAATAATAAACTGGTTCCAATGGGTTCCAAGCTGGAACACGGTGACCAGGTCCAAATCTTTACCAATAACAGGCAAAAGCCATCAGAAGGTTGGCTCAAACTGGTGGTGACCGGAAAAGCAAAGTCCAAAATTCGCCAATCTCTGAAAGATGAACGAAAGGAACAAGCTGATCTGGGGAAAGAGGCAATCGAACGAAAATTTAAAAATCTAAAGTTAGACCTGGAAGAAAATATCGACCGACTGGTTAGAGAATATGGGTATAAAACCAGGCTGGACCTTTATTTTTCCGTAGCCCAGGGCAATATAGATTTATCTGAAATAAACCAATGGGTAAATGATGCAGGAAAGCTTGTATTACCAGGTGACGCCGAAAAAGAACCTGAAGCACCTGAAACCAATATACCAAAGACATCTACCGGGCACAATACGAAGCTGTACATAAATGGAGAGCCTGCAGACCAATATGAATACAGTTTTGCAAGCTGCTGCAACCCATTGCCCGGTGATGACATATTTGGATACCTGACCGCTTCCTCCGGATTAAAAATTCACCGATCAAAATGTCCAAATAGTACCAATCTGCTGGCCAACTTTGGATATCGGGTAGTAAAGGCAGAATGGGGAGACATCAATCAATCCGATTTCGTAGCAAATCTTTTAATCACCGGGGTGGATGCTGGACCGGGTGTAATAGAGCGAATTTCTAAAGCTATATCTCAGGATCTCAATCTAAATATCAGATCCTTTAGTATTGAAGGTAAGGAGGGGTATTTCGAAGGGAAAATGAGCCTAATGGTAAAAAATAAGGTGCAGCTTTTGAAGGTAATGAGTACACTCAGAAAACTGGATGCGGTGGATACAGTGGAAAGGGTGGAGTGAGTAATCCACAAGTGTCGATCTTACCTTGATGGCTGCGCATAGAAATGGGCAGTCGGTACTAAATAGGCAAAGCAATAGTCAAATCTATATCCTTATAAAAATACCAAAGGCTTTTGTGGTGAAAATACCTTACCCGTATGTATAATTTCCTCTATAAATGGGTTGGATTCTTCATTATCCTCCTGAGAAAAAGTATGAATCTCTATCAGGGGGTAATTTCGTTTAATTGGAGCCAGGAATTCTATATCTGAGGAGATACAACCTGAGAATTTGGGAGACCAAATGGCAATATCTATATCCGAAGATGCATTGGGATTACCTTTTGCATATGAACCAAATAATATCATTTTGGTAGGTCGATAGCCATACAAAGTAAGATCATCGTAAAACGCTGAAAGCATTTTATTTAAAGTTGCGATAGTAACCATTGGAAGAGAACTTTTAGGCGTGATTCATGAAAAGACATGTAGCTTTTATCGGCGCGTTTGTGCAAAGTAAGTTTAAAATCTGGGTAACGCGTATCGATATTCCATGATGAAATAATGCTCAAATAATCAAAATCGCTTAATTCCAAATTGAGTGATGTTTCGCCATATATTTTTTGTAAGTCATGTGAAAATGGGGGTGTATTGTTAATATTGTCTTTCACCCAAATTGCTTTTAAGATTTTTTCAAATGCCAAATAGTAGAAAAAAAGAGATGAGACATTTTTACCGCCTTGTGAATTGTAAACTGCAATGTCAAAATCTTGAACAGCCTGTTCTTTCCAGAAATTAATATGATCAACTTTTGTCATCATTGTATGTACAAAGTTAATATTAAACAGGCTTGTGTTTGAGAGTTTTTACATTGCTTGCTCCTTAAGCAATTTCCCCTTTTCTGCCTCCCAGTCGGCCAGTGTGTCTACATCAGTGAGGGTAGGCAATAATTTATACAGTAATCTCTTATTTTGAAGTACCCGTACTGTCTCAGTCAATACCTGATCAGTACTCCATGGAATACTTTTAAATATTTCAGGGACTAACGAATTCATACCTAATAAATAGTAACCTCCATCTTTAGAAGGGCCTATCACTACATCATGATAATCCAGGGCAGTGTAAGCCTGGTCTATTAAGTCAACTGTAATCCCGGGGCAATCAGACCCTATGATAATTTTTTTATCATATTCAGAAGTTTGCTTGAAAGCATTTAACATTCGTTCACCCAGATCCTCTCCGCTCTGAACCGTTTTACTGTATTTTTTTTCAGCCCATTGGTCCAACCTTACCACTCGATCAGAATAAAATAAAAGTCTTGCTGCATCCACCTGGTCAGCAATGCTGCGGGTATGATCTAATAAGTTTTTGTAAATATCAAGTGCAACGGCATCACCTGCTTCGGCAGCAATTCGGGTCTTTACTTTACCTAATACAGGGTTTTTTATAAAGATTATAAGAGCTTGATCCATAACTAATACTCCTAAAATTCATGAATTATTGGACTGCAAAATTAAAGGGAATTACTAAAAAATCAAAAGTCTGTTTAGAATTAATCTATGGTAACCGAAGCTTTTGCTCCTCCGGCATCTTTTTTGCCTTTGCCGTCGTCTTTTTGCAACTTCATTCCCTGCTTTAATTTACGACTTACAGTAGCATAGGGACCTGTAATTACATCTTCGTTGCCTTCCAGTCCGGACACGATTTCAATGTAATTGTCATCCTGAATGCCTGATTTTACCCTCACCATTTTGGCAGTGTCTGAGCTATAGAGGAATACATATTCTTTAAAATCTATATTTTTTGTTTTTATGGTAGAATCCTTTTTCTCGTCTTCACGGGTCGTTACTGCCGAAATCGGCACAGTGAGTATATCCGGTTTTGTATTGGTATAGATTTCAACTGCGGCTGACATACCTGGTCTGAAAGGGAATTTACCTGTGCTCACCATATCTTTATATGTATCAGCATTGATCCTGATTTTTACTATAAAATTAGTCACCTGGTCAGAGGATAAGGTCTGTACGGCCGTTGCACTTGTATTTGAAGCTGAATTTGCAATCTCAGTGACTACGCCTTTAAATTTTCTATCCAGGTATGCATCGACTTCAATATCCGCTGAGTCCCCTAAGTTGACACGTAAAATGTCGTTTTCAGATACATCCACCTGCACTTCCATCTGTGATAAATTGGCTATGCGCATCATTTCTGTACCAGCCATTTGAATGGTACCTACCACTCTTTCGCCTTGTTCAATATTTAATTTTGAAATGACACCGGAGGCAGGAGCATAAATAGAAGTACGTGAAAGGGAAGTACGCAATTCTTTGAGTGATGCCTCAGTGCTTTTTACAGTATACTCTGCGGCTTTGGCGACCTGCATAGAGCTGTTAAGGCTTGATTTTGCTGATTTCAGATTTGCTTCAAGGGCACTGACATTGGCCAGGGAGGCATCAAAATCAGCCTGGGAGATTACCCCTTGTTTTCGCAGTTCAATATTTCTGGTATGGATTTTTGTGGCATTTGACAGATTGGCTTCTATCTGTTCAATTTGAGCTTTGCTGGTCTCTATCTGTGCCTGGCTGCTTGCTGCCTGACTGCGCGCATTGTTTACTCCGGCATTCCCTCTTTCCACGGCAGATAAATAAGTATCCGGATTGATTCTAGCCAGGAGCTGACCTGTCTTTACACTATCTCCTTCCATTACAAATAGTTCCACTACTTCGCCGGATACATCCGAACTGATTTTAATTTCTTTTTCAGGGAAGACCTTTCCTGAAGCAGAGACTGTTTCATTTATAGTGCGCTTTTGAACTTTTTCTACTGTTACTTTTTCACCCTTAGGTTTGCTTTTATTTTTAAAATAAGCGAATGCCAACAATCCCAAAAACAAGGCTACCAAAGCCCATATCCACCACTTGCCTGATTTTTTTTTCTTTTTAGTATTTACCGCTTCCATAATTTTTTTATCTGATTAGTGATTTAGCAATGAGTTAATTCTTTTCATTAATTAATTTAAGTTCACAGGTCGGCCAAGGTAATAATCGATCACTTTGGATCGGAATATGAGTTCATACCTGCCCAGGATTTCTTCTACTTTAGCTATGTCCCATCGGTTTTTTGTAGACACCAATTCAAATGTATTGGCTGAGCCAAGGTCATATTTGGCCTTCATATTATTATATGCCAACTGGGAGGCTGCAGCGGTGCGCCGCGAAGCTTCGTACGTACGCTTGGCTGCTTCATAGTCATTAAGCGCAGTCTGTATATTATTTCTCAATGTTTGTTTGCTCTGTTCAAAACTAATTTTGCTTGCTTCCACAGTCAATTCTGCATTTCGAACCAATCCCCTGGCCCGATAATTATTATATATAGGGATGCTTACACCTGCACCGATACCATAACCCAGGTTTTGATCCAATTGTTTAAAATAAGGATTTTTACCAAATACGGGGGATTCATTGAAAATACCTAATGTAGTTTGTTGACCATTAAATTCGACGGTTACCGGGCTTTTTACTGTTTGTGTTCCTGTAATCCGCCTGCCCAATGATGAATATAATGATGATAAACTACCACCTAAAGTAACAGTGGGTACATAGTTAGCTTTTTGGATTTTTACTCCCATCTCAGAGCTTTTAATTTTCAGATCACCCGATTTCATGTCTGCTCTATGATCTAAGGCATAATTATAGATCGCATTCAGGTTTTCTTCTATGAAGGAAGGCTGAATGGCATCAGGCGCAGGCCGTTGGATTTCAAATGCCTCCTCGGTTGGTAAACGAAGTAACTGTTTGAGGCCTAGTTTATTGGCATTGACCGTGTTTTGATTTGTAATGATGGCTTGCTCATCTCTAGCTTGCTGGGCCAATATTTCCAGGCGGTCACCTTCCGGTCGGGCTCCTGCGGTTATCAATCGATCGACCTGGTTTAACTGTTCTGTAGTAGTCTGTAATTGTATTCTGGCATTGTCCAATCTTTCTTCCGCAAAAAGTATGGCAATATAAAACTGTACAACAGTAAGGGCCAGGTCGTTAGAAAACTGTTCGGCATCGAGCTGGGCGGTTTCTACATTCACTTTGGATTGACTGATCGAATTTTTGAGGGCACCTCCATTATATAGTACCATGCCGGTGCTAAAGCCAAGGCTATTTTGACTAATGGATTGGTTTTCAAAATCATTGGTGGTGGGGTCAATGGTACGACCAAAATTGATCCGATAGTTTAGATTGGAACTAAGATTGGGATAAAGATTCTGTTGTGACTGGATAAGCGCTATTCTATTACGCTCGATTAGAATTTGGTTTTGTTTTAAAGCAAGGCTATTTTGCCTGGCAACCTCTACACATTTTTGCAGGGTCCAATTCTGGCTGTAAGAAGCAAATCCCATTGCCCATACTGCTACCAAAAGAACAAGAATTTTTTTTACCATGATGACCTTTAAGAATGAATCTTTGATATGTATTAATTTCATTACAAGATTAATTGAAAATCAAGGAGAAAAACAAAATATTCTATCAAAAATGAGAAGTGATCGATGAAAGGGGAGTAGAGGGGGGGCAGGATGAATAAGTGGGGTTAACGTATTCGTCTTTTTTCAGTTATTTTTGAATACTTTTTAGATACATGACTGAAAAACAAAAAATGCTGAATGGGATGCCTTATGATTCAAGAGACCCGGAATTATTGGCATTATATCATGCATGCAGATCTTCATTAGCTGTATTTAACAACCTTGACTCAAAACTTTCCATTCAAAAGCAGGAAATCTTGTCCGCATTGTTTGAATCTATCGGTGAAAATGTATGGATAGAAGCCCCTTTTTATTGTGATTACGGTGAAAATATCAAGATAGGGGAAGGTACTTTTATCAATGTCAATTGTGTTTTTATAGATAATAATAAAATCAGTATTGGTAAAAATTGTTTGATCGCACCGCAGGTGCAGATTTATACTGCCAGCCATCCTGTAGAGTCAGCAAAACGAATTATAAACAACAGATACATTACCACTACCAGGCCGGTTACCATAGGGGATCATGTCTGGATCGGAGGCAATACCGTTATATTTCCGGGGGTGACTATAGGGAGTCATACTACCATTGGAGCCGGATCGGTAGTGACCAAAGACATACCTGATCATGTACTGGCATTTGGTAACCCTTGTACAATAATAAGATCTATATGAAATCCGGTTTTTTACTTTCTGTAATCAAACAATTTGAGTATTATAAACTATTGGCTGAAAAGACTTTTGATCAATTGCCTGATGAGGCATTGCATTGGCAGTATAATACCGAAAGCAATAGTATAGCAACTATTGTAAAACATCTATCCGGTAATATGCAATCCAGGTGGACAGACATATTTAATACAGATGGTGAAAAAGAATGGAGGAATAGAGAATCAGAATTTGATAACGATATCCTGTCCAGGAATGAAATGCTGGAATATTGGAATAAGGGATGGACACTATTTTTCGAAACGCTTAATTCATTACATGCAGATGACCTGGATAAGATCATATACATTCGCAACCAGGGACATACTGTATCGGATGCGATTACAAGGCAATTGGCTCACTACCCTTATCACATCGGCCAGATCGTGTATATAGGAAAGCTTATAGCCAATACTAATTGGAAATCACTCTCTATTGCTCGAGGTGCTTCTGATCAGTACAATACTCTAAAATTTAATGCGCCAAAGCAAATAATCCATTTTACAGATGAATACCTGCCAACAAAAGAAAATAAATAATCCAACTTATATCCTGTGTAGCCTATGTATATTCCTGTGATAAATGAAATGAATGATCGTGATGAAGTAATGGCATTTATAAAAGAACATAGTTTTGCGACCATAATCACCAACGGTGGAGGAGTGCCAATAGCGAGTCACCTGCCAATGGTAATTGAAGAAGAAATGGATAGTCTGAAAATCATAGGTCATTTTGCCAAAGCCAATTCGCACTGGCAGTTGCTGAATAACCAGAAATCATTAATCATATTTGCTGAACCTCATGCTTATATTTCACCGGTACATTATGAATCAATAGTGAATGTACCTACCTGGAATTATATTGCTGTGCATGTTTATGGAGATTGTACATTAGTTACAGACGATGCCTCATCTATAGCAATTCTTGAAAAGACAATTGGCACCTATGAAGCTGAATATAAAAAACAATGGGATGCATTACCCGCTGACTATAAAAAAGCCAACCTAAATGGAATAGTGTGTTTTGAAATGAAAGTTACAGATATTCAGGCTAAGAAAAAATTGAGCCAGAATAAAACGAGCAATGAGAGACAAAATATCATTCGCCAATTGGAGAAAAGTTCAAATACCCTTGAAGTGAAGATAGCCGGGCTAATGCAAAAAGAGATCGAAAAATAAGATGGATCTAAATCTGGCTTATTTATTCATTACCACCTTCCCCAGCTAATGCCGAATTTCAATACCAACTCCCCATACAATCCAGAAAAATCAGTATCAGTATATTTGCCCAGATCCACATCATTTACAAAACGGTACCCACCATTAAAACTTACATGGCACCATCTTACCAGATTTAACTCTGCGCCCAGGGAAGGCTGAGCTACAAATATTCTATCGTAGGATGCATTGTCAGGGTCGAGTTTACCATTAGCTACCATCAGGGTAAATGTAGGGTGCAAAACCCTATGACTGCCTGGAGAATAACTCACTACCGGACCGTTCCATTTCATATGAAATCTCAAATCGTCTTGTCTGATACTGGAGGAGGATTTGTAACCACCCCAGCCAAGGAACAGATCCTTACCTAATTCAATACCACCATAGCCACCATTAAAATAAACATTTTCATTTTTGATCTTTCCGATACTGCTGTTCCATGAACCCCAGGCCCCGGAAAACCGCATATGAGAAAGCAGCGTTTCTTCGTGTTGTGCGCTTAATAGGGTAGTGGTAAATACAAATAGGAGTAAAAGTATTTTTTTCATACATCTAGAATTTTGAGTTTTTCAAAAAATGGATTTATTGGAAAGACAAGGTTTGGGATTTTGGGGTTGCATGATGGCAGAGAAAAATATTTTTAATAAAGTGAAAAAGTAATTTAGAATGGTTCTAATAAATTATGAAGCAAGAAAGACTATTCGTGTAAATCAGTGAAATCCGTGTTCATTCGTGTTTAACCTGGCTGAAGGCCAGCCTGGGTTTATTATTATCCACGAATTTTCACGAATGGCCCACGAACTAGAAAACAGGAAAAGACAATTCGTGTAAATCCGTGAAATCCGAGTCAATTCGTGTTCTACCTTGGCCGAAGGCCATTAACAGGCTGAAGCCTGTTCTACGGTATCATTCCATTTCCAATTCCCTGGGTTGCCAGAATAATTTTTCGAAATCCAGGAAAGCATCATTTTTTACTTTGATACCTTCTTTTCTTAATCGGGCT
>JBGAVW010000023.1:0-65997 GCA_044227925.1 Saprospiraceae bacterium
GGTAGGTTCAATGACTGAAGTATACGATTTTATGCGCTTACTTTATTCCAGAATTGGCAGGACTTATAGCCCCATCTCCGGTGAGATAGTAAAAAGGCATGAAGTGGGTGATGTCATAGATAAGATAAAAAACCTGCCAAAAGGTACCAGGCTATATTTACTGACCCCTATTTCCACAAAATATAATGATCGGACTTTGACCCAGGAGCTGGGTATTCTTTTGCAAAAAGGATATACCAGGCTGATGCGCAATAAGGAGTTGCATCAAATAGAAGAAGTACTAAAAACCAAGGGTTGGCCTCTCAAAGACAAACTCAGTAAATTAAAGCCACATGATATTTATGTATTGATAGATCGATTTGCAACCGATAATGACGATGAGGATTTGGTAAATAGAATCACGGATTCAGTTTCTACTGCTTTCGCTGAAGGTGAGGGGAATGCCAGTTTTTATATTTTAGAAACTGATTCATTTTTTCATTTTAATAATAAGTTTGAGGCAGATGGAATATCATTCCTTGAACCCACTCCTCAATTATTTAACTATAATAACCCTTATGGCGCATGTCCTAAATGTGAGGGGTATGGCCGCGTAATGGGCATTGATCACGACAAAGTCATACCTGATAAATCAAAATCCTTGTATGACGGAGCTATTGCGTGCTGGTCTGGGGAGAAAGGAAGTCTTTGGCTACAGGAGTTATTGAGCAAAGCACATTATTTTGATTTTCCAATTCACAAACCTATCAATAAACTTACCAAGGACCAGTATAATCTGATTTGGACCGGAAATGATCATTTTTATGGGATAAACTCCTATTTCAAAGAATTAGAAGAGAAGACCTACAAAATTCAGAACAGAGTAATGCTGGCGAGATTCAGAGGAAGGACCACCTGTCCCGAATGCGGTGGTGGCAGACTCCGAAAAGAGGCTTCGTATGTAAAAGTGAATGGGACATCATTATCAGAATTGATTCACTTGCCAATAGATGAATTATGGGATCATTTTAAGAATTTAAAGTTTGATAAGAATGATCTTTCAATAGCCAATCGGATTATGAGAGAAATAAATCAAAGACTGGCTGTAATGTGTAAACTGGGGTTAAAACATCTGACCCTTGAGAGACTGGGATCTACTCTCAGCGGTGGTGAAACACAAAGAATCAATCTTACCAGGACCCTAGGCTCGAATCTTACGAGTTCATTATATATCCTGGATGAACCCAGCGTGGGTCTCCATCCTGTCGATTCAAATAAATTGCTGGATGTACTAAAAGAATTAAGGGACCTGGGAAATACGGTAGTGGTGGTCGAACACGAAGAGGAAATAATTAAAAACGCAGATCATATTATTGACATTGGCCCTGAAGCCGGAATCCATGGTGGTAAAGTGGTATTCACCGGAAATTTTGTGGAATTAAATAAACCCGATGCACCGGGCCTTACTGCGGCATTTATTCAAGGCATAAAAAAAATTGAATTGCCGCCCTGGCGAAGGAAATGGCATAACCGATTGATCGTTAAAGGAGCACATCTAAATAACCTGCAAAATATTGATGTTACCTTCCCTCTCAATACCATAACTGTAGTGACCGGAGTATCCGGATCAGGTAAGACCAGTTTAATAAAAAGCCTGCTCTACCCTGCCGTTGAACAAGTTGTTTCAGACGGTCAGTACAATCACATCAGTGGTATGGAGTCACTTGCTGGAGATTACAACAGAATAAAAATGGTAGAGATGATCAATCAGAACCCGATTGGCAAATCCTCCAGATCTAACCCCGTAACGTATGTAAAGGCTTATGATTCTATTCGAAAATTATTTTCCAATCAAAGTTTGTCAAAAGTACGAGGATACGGCCCCGGGCACTTTTCGTTTAATGTAGAAGGCGGCAGATGCGAGACCTGCCAGGGAGAAGGTGAAATTACAGTAGAAATGCAGTTTCTGGCCGATGTAAAATTGCTTTGCGAAGATTGTAAAGGCAAAAGATTTAAAGCTGAAATTCTTGAAATCAAGCATAAAGAAAAGAACATGTTTGATGTATTGGATATGAGTGTGGAACAATCACTTTTGTTTTTTAAGGATCAGCCTGAAATATATGCTAAACTTAAGCCACTTAATGATGTGGGACTGGGCTATGTAAAACTTGGCCAATCATCCAGTACGTTATCCGGAGGTGAAGCACAACGTGTCAAACTAGCCTCCTATTTGTCTAAGGAAGCAGGTCTTGAGTCCATATTATTTATTTTTGATGAGCCGACGACTGGTTTGCATTTTAATGATATAAAAAAACTATTAGACTCTTTCAATGCCTTGGTAGAAAACGGACATTCTGTAATACTTATAGAGCATAATATGGATGTGATCAAATGTGCTGATTGGGTAATAGATCTTGGTCCAGGCGGAGGTAAGGAAGGTGGAAATTTGCTATTTGCAGGCCTCCCTGAAGATTTGATAAAAGAAAAAAAATCTTTTACAGGTAAATACCTCAAAGAAAAATTAGCTCAGAACTAAACAAAAATGAAGGATATCCATATTGATTTGCTTCATCGTGATTTATGGGTTTGTTCTATAAGCCTGGTAATTATTTCCCTATTGGCTATTTACTTTCAGAGCAGTGTAATACTTATTTCCGGCGTATTCATTTCATTCGTATACTGGATATCCAGATCATTTGTACATAACCGGATTAGATTCCCTGGAGGTGTGCCCAATATCATTACCTTATCAAGATTTTTTTTTCTACTGATTTCTACTCTACTATGTACTCATATTAGCTTATTCCAATTAGGGATTATATATGCCCTCGTTTGTATTGCAGATATTTTTGATGGGTACTTTGCAAGAAAATTAGATCAGGCAAGTGTACTTGGGGAATACCTGGACAAAGAAGTGGATGCAGTATTTGTACTGGTTCTATGCTTAATTATTTATCTCAAAATACATCAATCCTATTGGGTGATGATACCGGGCTTAATAAGATACGTTTATTTTACAGGAATGTACTTCTTTATGGATGAAAACAATAAAGAGCCCAAAGATCCATGGGCACGGATTATAGCAGTATTCTTATTTATCACTTTGATCGGGCAATTTCTATTACCTCTGAAAATATCGAAGCCACTATTAATGGTTTCCACCGTTGCTCTATTGTATTCTTTTGGACGCAGCATTAAATATCACTTGAGTTTAATTACTAAAAAATAAATCACCCAAGATCAGCTGATGAGTTCAGGCAGAGCTTTCTATAAATTCTTTTTGTTTAGCATACTAATGGAATTTGTACTTTTCTTACCATTATATATCAGCCGATCAGATGAAGGGAAATTTTGGCCAGTTCTGATTTCAATACCAGGTTCATTGGTATCGAGAGCGAATCCTGATGTATTCCGATGGTGTCTTGAACTGGGCCTTTTTTTATCATTGTATTTATTCATTGCAAAGCGCTCAAGGTCCATCTGGCCGGATGTGGCTATGTCATTTATCTACTTTTTGCTAATGCTTTTTCAATTATATTATTTTATACTTTGGAAAATATATGGGGAGATTCCTGTTTTTTCATACGATTGGGCATTATTTGAGCGTGTTTTACCTGTATTTATAAAGACACTGCATATACCGGCAGTCCTATTTTATTCTGTTCTTACCCTGCTCGCCGGATCATTAATTTATATCCTATTTAAATGTTTCAGACTAATACGGCTAGTCGCAATACAAATATCCTCTGTAGAAATACTGGTCTACCTGAATCTGGTGTTCTTAATTCCAGGCATTTTAAAAGCCATAGTGCCACACCCTATTGAATCCAATGATACCAAATCAGCAATTGTTTGGATTTCCGGGAATTTTTATAAAACTATTTCGCAGACACGAGTGCATGCCTTACCCGATTCTATTGATTATACACCATACCAGTCTTATGCCGGACTACCTATAAAAAGCAAGCCAAATATTTTATTGATTTTCATTGAAGCATATGGTTCCGTACTAGGATGTGTACCTCCCTATGATACGGAATATTTCACTCAATTAAATGAAATAGAAGATAAATTAGCCAAGGCGGGATGGAAATCTGCAACTACGCTTTCAAATTCCACTATTCTGGGTGGTCGCTCCTGGCTGGGCTTTACCAGTTTACTGGCGGGTATAAAAATTGACAATCACCCTGCTTATGAAAAATTAATCAACAGCTTTCCTGATTACCCTCACCTCATCAACACCTTAAATGCACAAGGCTACAATACCTACCGATTAAACACCATGTCAAATTTTGGAGAAGACTTTAAAAAAATAGATAGTATTGCAGGAAGATTTTTTAATATCAACAGTGCCTGGACTAAATTTAATTCGATTCCTTACCAGGGATACAGGTATGATTATTTCGGCGGTATACCTGATCAATATGCTTTGAATTATTGGAATGAAAACGTATTAAACAAAAACAAAACACCTTATTTCCTTTTCTTTATTACACTCAATACACATGCCCCGTTTTATTTACCACCTCCCCTCTTAGCCAATTGGAAAGACCTTGACGCTATCAAAACCAGCCCACATGAAAAAATCAGGGCCGAAAGCGGGAAACCAATTGATAGGTATGCAAAAGAAGTAAAATACATTTTATCTACGCTGGAGCAATTCATTTTAAACAAAGCCGATTCCAATTCCTTAATTTTACTCATTGGTGACCACCAACCGGCAGGCATGGAGTACATGATCAAAGGAAAAACCGACCTTTATGCCAATCCAATGCATATAATCACTCAAGATACTAAATGGATTAGCTTACTGATGGAACGAGGATTTGTTCAAGGTATGGTGCCCAAATTGGAAAAACCAAGCCTCCTTAATCATCAGGAGATTTATTCATTTTTAATGAACACCTGGGCTTTACATGATTCATTAGATTCCAAATTGGAAATTCTAAAAGATGGCTTGCAATAATAAAACCGTGCCTAGATCCAAACCCGAAATTGATTTAAAAATTCACCCCAAACTGTAATTATTTTTTTTCTGTATTGGGCTTCAGGAACAATCCAAATTTCATTTATCAATCTGTCTACCAAATCGTCTATTGAATTGCAGATCGAACCCGGTGGAACTAAATATTTGGTATTCCCATTTCCCAGTGTCAATACCGGCTTCCCTATTGATACCACTTCTGCTACTGCCATACCATAGGTTTCAAAGGAAGAACAATCCAGTAATACTTTGGATTGAAATAAATTTGACCAGGTTGCTTTTCTGTCCAATGAACCCATTACATGGATTTTTTCTTTGAGCAATTCCGACCTGGTGATCATGTCCATACAATCTTTAAAATATGCAGGATCCATTCCTGTAGAACCAATTACAGTTATAGGAAGTGGTAGCTGTTTCTGCTTTGCCAGGCACTGAAGCATTTTTCCCAATTGTTTTACAGGTAGCCAATTGGCTATAAGCAGCGCATTCTTAATTCGATCGTTCTGTTCCGGTGCTACTGGTCTATCAATGAATGGTTGAATGAGATACCTCTCAGAAGATAAATCCATTGAATCAAGTACATTTTTACAAAACATACTATTTACAATTATTCCGTCAAATACCTTAAGTACTTTCTTTTCATATTCTAACCCGTGCCCTGATCCTATCATGGAGGGCAATAAATGGCATATGAAGTATTTCTTACATGCCAGGTCATTCAACTGATTCAAATCCAAATCCATAGTGTATATCGAGTCAACTACTACAGTATCGTCAAAATGAACTTTAAAATCAGATCGAAGTGGGTATTCAAGTTGTTTTACAGATTTACCTAATTCTTCTAAAGCAGTTACTATCTGTTTATTAAAAATATTTCCACCCGATATAAAGGAATTAAAATTAGGTGCAATAAAATAAATCATAATTTAAACAGGTCCGGAATAGGAAGCCCAGGCAACATGTGATTCACCCAGGGTAACTTCTAATTGTCCGTCAAATTTTAAAGCCGGATGTCTTGCAATTTCCTGGTGAATATAATTCGCGAGAAATTCGGTAGTGGTTATTTTTCCATAAAATTGAGTAAGCTCATCTAAATTTTTAAAGGTAAGTGTTTGTACTATTTCATTAAGAATTTTATGTGCCTCAGCAATGTCGATCACTACATTCATTTCATTGAGCTTCTGGGTGGAAAAGCAAGCATCTATGACATAGGTAGCACCATGCAATTTGCTCGCCTGCCCAAACCCAGGATGATTCAAAGAATGCGCTATCATAATATGATCTCTGATTTTTACACTATACATGATTTAATATTTTATTACAATACTTAAAGGGTCGATAGGTCCCGATCTTATTCTTTCGAACCAAAATACAGAATCCTGGAGGGTTATCTCCATTTCCAGCAGATCATCCCAATTGTCGTATTCAAGCATCGCGAGTACCTCTTTTTTCCTGCTGGCGAAGTCCCAAAGTGTTGACATAGTTTTGGGTATCTGTGATACTTGCGATGATTTAATCGACAATCTTTTGGAATGAAATGATTCACCTAATTTTAATATGGTTGGTTTATTTCCGTACCAACTCATTTCTATTATTCTGCCTTCCATATTGGCATGATCGATGCAATATTGAAGTCCCGATTGATTTGAAGTGGTATTGTACAAAAGATCAAAATCCTGTAACTTTTCTTCTACCACTGAAAAACCTGATTTCAGAGCGAGACTTTTTCTATAGGCATTTGATTCTAAAATAGTTAAATTCTTATGCCCTTTCAGTTTTATCCAATTTGCCAGCAAAGCACCTATTAAACCATATCCGACGATCAGGATTTTTTCATTCTCATCCGGATTGCCATCCCAGTAACCGGTGCAGGCTGTTTCCAGGTTGCTGATTAAAACAGCTCGCTTTGCAGGCAGATGAGCTGGTATCAAAAAAAGATCTCCAGGCTGAACCTGTATTCTATCCTGATGGGGATGCATTACGTGATACTTATTTCCATCCTCATCTTCAACAATCATGGAGTACCCATATTTTACAGGAAACCCGAAGTCACCGACCTGGTACGGCACTTTCATTTTTACAAATTGATTTTCAGGTACCTGACCGGATGCTACTATCCTCTCTGTACCTATACTGATTAGGGAATATAAGGATTTTATTATTTTATAACCATGTTGGGGAGTAAGCATTTCAGTTAGTAAGCCGGAGCTTGTATCATTTAAATGCCATAGACTGGTTGCATTGACCATGTATACTATTTTAGGTCTAAAAAATGACCCATGATGTGCTTTTTAGTTTCAAGATACCTTTTATTCGATCTTACGGGTGTGATTTGCAGGGGTAACCGTTCTATTAATTTTATTTTACTATGATCAAATATTTTTACTTTATCCGGATTGTTGGTAAGTAGTCTCACTTGTTTTACATTCAAATCCTGAAGCATCATCAATGCTTCTTCATATGATCGTTCATCAATTTTAAAACCCAGATGTGTATTTGCATCGGCTGTATTTACACCTTTATCCTGCAATTGATACGCCCTTAGCTTATTAATAATGCCAATACCCCTGCCTTCTTGCCTTAGGTATAACAGTATTCCACCTGATTCGCTAATAAGTTCTAACGACTTATCTAATTGAGGACCACAATCACATCGTTGAGATCCAAACAGGTCTCCTGTGAGACACTCCGAATGAATGCGCAGTAATACAGGACCATCAGTATGAATAGGATCTTTGATCAAAGCTATATGCGGCGTCAAATCTTTGTCGTCTTCGGCATATGCTACTATTCTAAACTCTCCGTAAGCAGTAGGAATAGTACTTTCTACTTGTCTTTTAAACATATTGCAAAATTACGGAATTAGTAACCTAAAAAAGCAAAGGAATTTAGATGGACAATTAAACCGGTACCGATAGCCTGCTTTATTATGATTTCTCGAATAACCACCAGATGGGTTTGAGCCGCCTTTCAATTTTGTAATTATCTCCTACGTATTTGAATATGTGGTTCATGGCTTCGTCGATATCATCCGTGATTTTAATCAAATTTATATCACCCGGCGAGATCGTTTTTTCATCTGACATATGATGTACAAATTCCCACATTTTTGCCCAATAGTCTTTACCTATAAGGACCACAGGAAAATCATGCACTATATCGGTTTGCATCAGGGTAAGTGTTTCAAACAATTCATCCAGAGTTCCAAAGCCTCCAGGCATCACGATAAAAGCATACGAATATTTGAGTAATAAGGTTTTTCTTACAAAGAAATATCGTATGGTCGTAGCTTTATGCACATAAGGATTTCCACTTTGTTCAAAGGGCAGTACTATATTTATTCCTATTGATTTACCTCCATTTTCGAATGCCCCTTTATTGGCAGCTTCCATTATACCAGGCCCCCCACCTGTGACTGTGGCAAAGCCGGATTTGGCAATCCTTTTGCCGATCTCCTCTGCCATCTTGTAATATTTGTGGTCTGATTTATATCGTGCACCTCCAAAAACAGTAATGGCTGGTCCAATAAAATGAAGGTTTCGAAATCCTTTTAGAAATTCTTTCAAGACGCTGAATGCAAATAAAAACTCAAATGTTCTCGGCTTTGGTCCTTCGAGGTAAATAAATTCACCCCTGGGAATAATCGGCTTCTGCTCATCCATAATTTTCCAAGTTCTTTACTATTTTTTTATGATTTCGGTTTGATGGTAGGATATTTGATTCCTAACTGTTCCAGGTAACTGCTATACTTGTTTTCATCGTAATAATACGGTTTCATCAACGGCCTGTATTGTTCCATTATCTCCTTATTGAGATATATCGCCGGTTTATCTTCTTTTGATACCATGGGTACATATTTTATTTCCATTCCTTGTTCTTCCTTGAAATATTTCCATGCTTCTTTGTTTAAATTAGGCTTGGTAAGCATATCAATCAGGGTCATAGCTTCTACCTTAGCACCTGCAATCACTCCTTTATGGGCAATAGGTGTCGCCATAGAGACCGCATTGGACCAATGGTGACCCTGTAGGCCAGGTATATTAGATGGATAACCCAGAGTGATGGTGGGTAATTTCCAGGAAATATCACCAATGTCATCCGATCCCCCACTTACAGGGTTGGACTTAGGTGCTTCAAGGGTATCCAGTTTGGTACTCAGTCCATCTTTTTGGGGTGCAACAACTTCAGTTTGCAATCCAATGGCGAGTTTCTGGTCTTCTTCACTCCAAGTTGGCAAACCTACTTTTCTGATATTTTGATAAGCTGCTTCTGCCATTGGTTTGTTGAAATGCCTTGGCCATGCACTTCCTAATACTTTCCTTTTTACCTTGGTACCTGTCATCATAGCTGCTCCATCGGCAATTCTATTTGCCTTTTCATATAAGTTCATTATTTGTGGGTAGGTGATGTGTCTGAAATAATACCAAATACTTGCTTTTGATGGAACCACATTGGGCTGATCACCACCGTTTTTTATTACTGAGTGAGATCGTTGGAGAGGATCCAAATGTTCTCGCTGGTATTGCCATCCAATATTCATTAATTCTACTGCATCAGCAGCAGATCTGCCTCGCCAGGGTGCAAAACCGGCATGTGCAGCTTCACCTTCAAATTCGTATTCTACAGATATCAAACCTGTCCCCTGTGCCTGTCCATAAGAAACCGAAAGATTACTATTAACATGTGTAAATATGCACATATCCACAGAATCAAAATACCCATCGCGGGTAAAATAGGCTTTAGTCGCTACTAACTCTTCTGCCACACCTGGCCACAAAATAAGTGTGCCCGGTAACTTTTCTCTCACCATGATATCCTTTACAGCAAGTGCACTGAGTATATTTAGAGGCATACCACTGTTATGACCTTCACCGTGTCCCGGAGCTCCTTCTATTATTGGGTCGTGGTAACCCACTCCTGGTTTTTGCGAAGCTTTTGGTATACAATCCAGATCCGAACCAATCGCGATCACCGGTTTTCCATTGCCCCATTTTGCCAGCCAGGCTGTTGGTACACCGGATATGCCCCTCGTGATTTGAAAACCATTTTTCTCCAATATTCCAGTCAAATAATTACTGGTCTCAATTTCCTGAAAACCCAATTCACCAAAAGAAAAGACCTTATCTACCATTACCTGCGCCATTTTTTGCTGGCCATTAATTTTATTTATTACCTCCGATTTAAGCGATTCTATTTGTGCTGGGGTATATACTTTTTGTCCAAATAAAAACATTGGAATTAAAAAAATACTGAATACGGTTATTCTATTATTCATCAGAAAGAGTTTAGAAATATGAAAATTGAATTTTATCAACAAACATAGTAAAAAGAAAGCTATTTGCAATACGATAATATTTAAACAAAATCTGATCATAAGTGGTATTTTCACCACATTAACCATATGCAAATAATCGACTCACATCAGCATTTTTGGACTTACGACCCCATCCACTATAACTGGATAGATCACTCCATGTCCGCATTAAAACAAAATTTTTTACCTCCTGATCTGGAGGAAATTTATAAAGAAAATGGAATCCATGGCTGTGTATCCGTACAGGCTTCCAGTACAGAAGATGAAACCAAAACTTTATTAGCTCATGCCGATAAATTTGATTTTATCAAAGGCGTAGTAGGCTGGGTGGACCTGCAGGCAGCAAATGCCCACGAAAGATTGCTGGTTTATAAAAGTAATCCCAAATTTAAAGGAGTAAGACATGTATTGCAATCAGAACCCGATGAATTTATGGAACAGGCTGATTTTATACGCGGTATTTCTTACTTGGCAGATCTGGGACTGACCTATGATATATTAATTTATCCGAGACATTTGTTTTATGCATATAAATTAGCATCAAAATTTCCGAATCAAAAATTTATCATTGATCACCTTGCAAAACCCTTGATCAAATACAAAAATTTCAATGACTGGTCCGCATTAATGAATAATTTCAAGGAAATGCCCAATGTACACTGTAAAGTTTCAGGTATGGTTACCGAAGCCGATTGGAAACACTGGGGATACAAGGATTTTTTACAGCCTCTCGATAAGGTAACCGAAATATTTGGACCGGAGCGTATGCTGTATGGATCTGACTGGCCTGTTTGCCTACTGGCTGCAAGTTATAAAAATGTATTGGACATAATAAAGACTTATACCGATAAATGGTCTCAGAATGAAAAGGCAAAGATATTTTATGAAAATGCAATTCAATTTTATAATTTGGTGCCATAATGGATCTAGGAATAAAAGATAAAGTATATCTCATCACCGGGGGCGCAAAAGGAATTGGCCGTGCGATTTGTCACACTCTGGTACAAGAAGGAGCCATCCCTGCCATAATTGATAAAGACGATGAAGCCGGCGCAAACATCATGCAAGAAATAAAAGAGGCTGGAGGAACTGCAATATTTTTAAAAGTAGATCTGACAGAATACGATCAGTGTATTGATGCGGTACATCTCACTGTACAAAAATTGGGCAGGATAGATGGTCTGATAAATAATGCCGGTATAAACGATAATGTTGGATTAGAAAATGGCCATCCGGAAGCTTTTGAAGCCAGTCTTCAAAAAAACCTATTGCATTACTATAATATGGCCCACTTATGCTTACCCCATCTAAAGAAAACGAAGGGAGTAATATTGAATACGAGTTCTAAAACTGCCATCACTGGTCAAGGTGGCACATCGGGCTATGTGTGCGCCAAAGCGGGTATACTTGGGCTTACCCGCGATTGGGCGGCGGAATTATTAAAGTACAGTATCCGCGTGAATGCAATGGTCCCTGCTGAAGTATGGACTCCATTATACGAATGGTGGGTGGGTACTTTCCCGGATCCCCAGGCAAAAAAAGAGCTGATAGCATCTAAAATTCCGTTTGAAAGGCGGTTCACCCAACCACAGGAAATTGCCGACACCGTGGTGTTTTTATTATCTGAGCGTTCTTCGCATGTAACAGGTCAATATGTATTTGTAGATGGAGGATACACCCACCTGGATAGGGCATTGACTTAATTGAAAATTAATTATTATTGAAAAAAATTTAAACTTCCAAACCCATTAATTTACTTAGCATGTCTAGATACTGTTTTGCACTCGATCTTATCGATGACCCGAAAATCATTGCAGAATATGAAAAATATCATGAAGCGGTATGGCCTGATATTCTCCAAAGCCTTAAAGATGCCGGAATAACAGATATGGAAATATACAGGGTATTGAATAGACTTTTTTTGATCATAGAAGGTAATGCTGATTTTTCATTTGAGCGTAAAATGCAAATGGACAGTAAAAATCCAAGAGTACAGGAATGGGAAAAATTAATGTGGAACTATCAGCAAGGGCTACCCGGGTTACCGGCCGGGGAAAAATGGATGCCTGCCAAACTGGTATTTAAACTCTGAATTTATGGCATTTGATCTAAGCAATAAAAATATCCTGATCACAGGTGGTGGAAGCGGTATTGGTGAAGCTATAGGCAAAACCTTAGCTGCGAGTGGAGCTTATATTTTTATCATGGAAAAAGAAAGTGTATCCGGTATTAAAGCCGCTAAAGAGATAATAAAAGAAGGAGGAAGAGCAGAATTTATACATGCTGATGTTACAGATCTCAAAAGCATTACCCTTGCACTGAAAGAGATGCATGAAAAAGTATTTATTGATACATTGATTAACAACGCAGGTATTGGCCATATTGGCACGGCCGAATCGACCACTCCTGAGGATTTTGATAAAATCATTACCGTCAATGTAAAAGGATATTATCACCTCATTCATGCTACCCTACCCTATATGAAAGAAAAAAACAGTGGAAATATAATAAATATTGCTTCTGTAGCTGGAACAGTGGGTATAGCAGATCGATTTGCTTATTCGATTTCCAAAGGGGCAGTGCTCGCGATGACCAGATCCGTTGCCAAGGACTATATAAAATATGGGATTCGATGTAATTCAATTAGTCCGGGAAGAGTACATACGCCATTTGTGGATGGATATATTTCTAAAAACTATCCCGGCAGAGAAAAAGAAATTTTTGATCAGCTGGCCAAAACCCAACCCATTGGCAGGATGGGCGAACCTGAAGAAATAGCTCACCTTGCTTTGTACCTGGCTAGTGATGAAGCTTCATTTATAACTGGTACCGATTTTCCAATTGATGGTGGATTTATCAAATTGAATTCATAATAAAGTTATAGGGTCATCTACTATCCTCAAACCCTCATCAAAAGAATCGAGTATTTCCATATCCATTGATGAGATTTGAAAATCAAAAATTTCAAAGTTTTCTTTTAAACGAATTGGATTAACTGATTTTGGAATAGGACAAACCCCGTGTTGTACACACCATCTTAATTTTATTTGAGCTGTTGACTTATTATATTTATGGGCAATCGCAATTAGTTTTGGATCATTTAATTTCAATCCACGTAGCAAAGGAGTATATGCTTGCAAACGTATGTCTTTATTATTACAATGAGTTAATAAATCAGACTGGTATAAATAGGGACTAAACTCCACTTGGTTTACAGCAGGAACTATTTCCGCATATTCATACAGTTCATTTAAAAATGGAATCAAATAGTTGGCCACTCCAATTGCTTTTGCCCTCCCTTCCAGGTAAATGAGTTCGAGTGCTTTCCATGAATCCTTTCTGGACTTTTTTATTGGCCAATGTATTAAGTAAAGATCTACATAGTCGGTTTTTAATTTAGCCAGGCTCACTTCAAAAGCTTTAAGAGTAGAATCAAATCCCTGGTCTTCATTATTAACTTTGGTAGTAATGAATAAATCCTCTCTATTAATACCACTTTTTAACCATGCCTCTCCGACCTCAGTCTCGTTTTCATACATAGAGGCAGTATCAATCAACCTGTATCCTGTTTCAAGGGCACTGATGATAGCACGTTCAGCTTCCTTTCCATACATGTCATATACGCCAAGACCCAGCATAGGCATTTTTAAACCGTTATTCAGTACTACATCCATAAAATCCAATGAAGATGATAAACTGATTTGCTCATTTTGCAATTAATTCATCAATGATAATTCTGAATTTACCATTGCTTAAAAACCGAATTTCGGCATCTTCATTTTCCATTATTGGATCCAAAGCCCAGATATCTGCTATTTCAGCCCTCATTTTAAAACCCCTTAGAGAAAATTGGGACAAGGTCTTTTCCAGATTTTTTTTGCCTTCATCAAAATAGCTTCCCATTTCATACACCAAAAGTTCGGACATTTTTTTATCAATATTTTTCTTTAGTATCCATGAAGCTGCCCTCACCAATAGGTTTTTTGATTTTAGGGTATAGGCCATATTTTTTAACTCGAACCTTCTCAAAATGGTATTATAAACAGGTTTTCCCTCAAATAACAACCTGGCAGGATAGGATCCGCTCACATACGCTTCCACTTCTATTTTTTCTCCTTTTCCTGTAATGTGTAAGGAATCAATAATCATTACTTTATTGCCATCCCTAAATTCCTGACCTTTGAAAAAGTCGGTAAGTAATATCTCTGCCCTTTTCAATGGAAACTTTATCGAAATAGCAATCAATGAATCCTCTCCGTCCAATTTTAATTGTTCGAAAGTTGGGAGTATTCCGGCGTAGGGCAAGACAGGCCGCTTTCCAAAAGCTAAATCAGTCAATGATCTGAATATTACTGAAGTTTTTACATTGCCCTTCGCCGTGACTATGGGTTCCATCATAATCTTTTGTGGTTGTATTAATAACCAGGATACCACAGGTGTGTCGGTAATTTGGATGGGCTGCTGCAATTTCCTCCAGGCCTGATCTATGTACTCTCTCAGCCTAAATTCCTCCATAAGTTGAGCATCGATATTTTTACAGACCATATCTGCTGAGCGAGCTACTATTCTGTCAGCAATGCTTTCAATAGGAATATTCAGAAAGCCAAGTTTAACTTTAGGTGACTCTATCCACTCATGATTGGTGATGGTGGTTTTGGTTTCAAATGCCCAGTTTTCCAGAATTTTATACTCGGTACTAAAATAAAGTCGAAGGGATCCATCGGCCTTCACAGTGGAGATGGCCACATCTCTTTCCACATGTAATTTGAAGGGTACTGAATACATAATGGAATTAGGCGAAATAGATAAAGAAATACTATCCATTTTCTCCGCAATCACAATCATTTTATCATCCGAGATATCCCGGTCTTCATACAAAGTCTTTGGGATCAGGAGATTAATTTGTTTAACCAATGCAGCTGAATCAATTGTAAATGGCAAATGGATCTCAGAAATACTATTTATTGTCGTCATTGTTGGTAATTCAAATGATGGAGTTTTTGTACCTGGTTTTATCGATTCATCAGGAAAAGGCAGGTATTCTCTTTCTACGTTTTCTGTAGTTTGTTTAGGGGGTGCAGCCTTTTTAGAACATCCGGCTCCGATACTTAAACATATCATAATCAAAAAAAAGATTCGGTTGGAAATTAACATAACATTCGTATTTTTCATTCTTTAATCAACGTAAACCTTATGAAAAGTCTCATTATTAAATCGACTATAATATTACTCATTTTTATTATGCCATTTTATGGCGTTTCTCAAAAACAAAAAAAATCCTCTACATCATCAGTGCCTGCCCAAGTTGCTGAAGTGGCCGCGCCGGCTATATCCTTTGACACTACCTTATTGGGTTCGATGTCTTATCGTTTGATTGGTCCGTTTCGTGGAGGAAGGTCATGCACAGTAACTGGTATAAAAGGCAATAGCAATGTATATTATATGGGTAGTACCGGAGGTGGAGTATGGAAGACCACCAATGCAGGCAATACCTGGAAAAATATTTCTGATGGTTTTTTTGGCGGTAGTATAGGCGCCGTAGCCGTATCGGAATCCGATCCAAATGTAATTTATGTGGGAGGTGGTGAAGAAACAGTGAGAGGCAATACTTCTTTTGGCTATGGTGTTTGGAAATCAGAAGATGCCGGTACTTCATGGAAATCAATAGGTCTTGACAAAACCAGGTTTACCGGCAGGATAAGAATTCATCCTACCAATCCTGATATAGTTTATGTGGCTTCCATGGGAAATATATTTGCTCCACATCCGGATCGGGGCGTATTTAAAAGTGTGGATGGTGGTAAAAATTGGAAAAAAGTCTTATTTGTAAATGATACGGTGGGAGCCGTTGATCTGTGCCTGGATCCAAATAATCCTAGAATCATATATGCCACAACCTGGAAGATTCGTCGAACACCATATAGTATGGAATCCGGTGGCCATGGTTCAGGCCTTTGGAAATCAACAGATAGTGGAGAAACCTGGAAAAACATTTCGGCTAATAAAGGATTACCCGCAGGCATTTGGGGTATCAGTGGTGTGGCCGTAAGCCCGGTAAATTCAGACCGCATATATACAATAATTGAAAATGACAATGGAGGGGTGTACAGATCCGATGATGCAGGAATTACCTGGACAGCCCAAAGTAATGATCGGAATCTGAGACAACGGGCCTGGTACTATTCACGAATCTATGCAGATACAAAAGATAAAGATATTGTATACGTAATGAATGTGTCATACCATAAATCGAAAGATGGCGGCAAAACATTTACCAGTATGAATGCAAATCATGGAGACCACCACGACCTTTGGATAGCTTCTGAGAATAATCAAAGAATGATAATAGCTGATGATGGTGGAGGACAAATATCCAACGATGGCGGAGAATCCTGGTCTACATATGAAAACCAACCAACAGCTCAGTTTTACAGGGTGACCACGGACAATTCATTTCCTTACCGAATTTACGTAGCACAACAAGATAATAGTACCTTGCGCATTTACCATAGGACAGAAGGAGCTTCAATTACTACAAATGATTGGGAGACTTCTGCCGGTGGTGAATCTGGCCACTTGGCTGTTGACCCTTTAAACAATGATATAGTCTATGGTGGCAGTTATGACGGCCTCCTTGAGCGAACAGACCATAGCAAAAAAGTAGAAAGAAGCGTGGATGTACATCCTGATAATCCAATGGGACACGGGGCAGAAGGAGCTAAATACAGATTCCAATGGAATTTTCCAATATTCTTTTCACCTCACAATCCTAAAAAACTTTATGCCGCATCTAATAATTTACATGTGACTTACGATGGTGGCCAAACTTGGGAATTAATCTCTCCTGACCTTACTACCAACGACAAATCAAAGATGGGACCTAGTGGAGGTCCAATAACAAAAGACAATACCAGTGTTGAGTATTATTGTACCATTTTTGCAGCAGCTGAATCACCCAGAGTAAAAGATTTAATATGGGCAGGATCTGATGATGGTCTTGTTCATGTGACGAAAGATGGAGGTAAAAATTGGACGAATGTGACTCCTCCTGGTATGCCCAAATGGACTATGATCAATAGTATGGAACCTGATCCCCATACAGACGGAGGTTGTTATTTTGCAGCTACCGGTTACAAGCAAGGTGATTTTGCTCCTTATATCTACAAAACCGAAGATTACGGCAAAACCTGGCAGAAAATAACCACTGGAATAAATGATGAACATTTTACCAGGGTGGTCAGAGCGGATCCTAAAAGAAAAGGATTATTGTATGCCGGCACAGAAACAGGTATGTATATTTCGCTGGATGATGGAAAATCCTGGTCCTCTTTTCAGCTAAATTTACCCATAGTACCTATAACAGATCTAACCATTAAAAACGACAATCTGATAGTGGCTACACAGGGAAGGGCATTGTGGATAATCGATGATCTCAGTCCTTTGCATCAATACAAATCAGAAATTTCAAAGTCAGATATCCATTTATTTAAACCATTGGATGCTTACCGAATGGGCGGAGTCGGAGGATTTTTTAGAGGAGGTAATTCCCTTTTGAATGGCGTAAATCATCCGGGTGGGGCTTTGTTTTCATTTTATCTTCCGGATGCCCCTGGTAAAAATGATACCGTTAAGCTCACAATACATGAAGCAAGTGGTAAGCTTATCAAGACATTTTCCAATTATCCAAAGGATGGAGAAGAAAACCTGCCCGTAAAAAAGGGCGCTAATAAATTTAACTGGAACCTAAGATATCCCAATGCCAAAGGTTTTGAAGGATTGGTGATGTGGGCTGGTTCATTAGTCGGGCCCATGGCTGCACCAGGTGATTACCAGGTAAAACTGAATGCAAAAAAAGGGACTTCATCGCAAACATTTAAAGTAATACAAAATCCAAATAGTACCCGAAGTGCTGAAGACATTCAAAAACAAGTGGATTTTATAAATCAAAACAACCAAAAACTTACTGAAACTCATCAAACCATTGCTGATATTCGTGCACTACGCACTCAGTTGTCTTCCTACAGGGATAAAATAAAAGATGATCCATCCATGAAAGATGTTTTAATGCGTATTAAAAACATTGATTCTTCTATGACGGTATTGGAAGAATCATTGTATCAAACCAAGAATAGAAGCAATCAGGATCCGTTAAATTTTCCGGTTCGGCTTAACAATAAACTGGCTTACCTTAATTCTATTACCAACAAAGGTGATTTTCCTCCAACACAATCAAGTTATACTGTACAGACAGAAATGGTCACTAAGATTAATGAAAATATCTTTAAATGGCAAGATTTGTTGAATAAAGAAGTACCGGCATTAAATGAGTTGATAAAATCAAAAGCCATAGATCCGATTTCAATTAAAAAGCTGGCCAAACCTTAGCGATCGTCTTCAGCCTTTGTATCTACATTCACCTGGATGACTGAACAATAAATACATATGTGTTTAAATACACTATTTTTGCAACGCATGTTAAAAAGAAGATCAATTAACATCTGCTTCAGTATGCTCGTGTTTTGTTTTCCAATGATTTCATTGGCACAAGACAGTATCCGGATTTCATTATTATCTTGTAGCCCTGGTACAGAATTGTATTCCATTTTCGGACACAGTGCTTTCAGAATTAAAAACTATTCTTCCGGTCAGGATGTAGTATATAACTACGGTACATTTAATTTTAATGATAAAAATTTTTATTTAAAATTTTTACGTGGAAAGTTAAATTATTATCTTTCCGTAACCCGTTTTGATAGGTTCATGTATGAATATACTGCTGAAAACAGATCGGTGTACGAGCAGGTTTTTTCAATGAATTTAGCCCAAAAAGAAAAGCTGTATAACGACCTCAGGAAAAATGCATTACCTGAAAACAGAGCCTATAAATATGATTTTTTCTGGGATAATTGTTCTACCCGGATGAGAGATATGATACAAAGTCAGTATGCTGATTCTTTAATATATCCTGTATTTAATATCAAATCATTCAGGTCTTATTTGCACGATTACCTGAAAGACCAGCCATGGTCCCGGTTTGGTATAGATCTGATATTGGGATTGCCTTGTGACGCTCCGGCGGGCACTCGTGAAGCAATGTTTCTGCCATTAGAAATGATGAAAGCATACGATTCCACATTCCACGAGGATAAAATGATCGCCTCACACTCGAGAGAGATTCTATCTGCTGTCGACCATGTTTCTAAAAAAAATATATTCACCCCCTTGCTGGTTTCAATATTGATTTTACTTGTTTCTTTGTTTTTAAAACAATTAAAATCAACTAAGCTTTGGTCTAACCTCTTTTTTATAATTACCGGACTTGCAGGTTGTATCATATTTTTTTTATGGTTTTTATCGGATCATCTTACCACAAAAAATAATCTACATTTTATTTGGTCTAATCCCCTGCTGCTGCTGTATCCATTCAGGCATTCAATTTTCACAATTAGTCAGACACGGATTTTAAATACAGTTTATTTTATTGGACTTGCCCTTCTCATTCTGACTTTTCCAATTTCCATACAAAAAATGCCCCTGGCCTGTGTTCCTCTATGGCTAAGCCTCATGGTAATTAGTTGGCCTGAAACAGTTTTTTATGAAAAATGGAAGAAAAATGGAAGAAAAAAAGGATGATTATCGTCAGGAGCATTAAAACAGAAAGGGTACTAAATGTTAAAACTAAAAAAAGAAATCACAAATTATTTTATTTAGAATTCTTTGATTAGCTTTGTATAGCTAAAATGGTGAAAACCAGAAGCTAAGACAAAATAATTACTACTTAGAACCTACGAAATCATATGTATTCAAAGATTTTTAGAATCCTATCCTTATTTCTGATTGTTTCATTGATTACATCATCATGTGTTACCAATCATGAAGATGACCCTGAAGAGCTTGGAAAAATTGCTCCGGTAAAATCATTCGACGCCGATGTATCCGTACAATGGTATAAATTGTTTCTTGAAGTGGATCGATTTTCACCTGGATACAGACCCCCTGCTGCCGCACGCATGCTTGGTTATGTAGGGTTAGCTGCATACGAAGCTGCTGTACCCGGGATGCCTGAATATAATTCGCTGGATAACCTTTATCCTGAATTGAATGTTCCGGCTATAGAGAAAAACAAAGAATACCACTGGCCTACCGTTTTAAATGCAACATATTATCATCTTTTTAAAAAGTTTTATCCCAACGTAGCACCCCTCTATGCTCAGCGCATGGACGAATTGGAAAAACGATTTGAAGTATTGAACGGATTAAAAATAGCCAAAGATATTATGGATCGGTCAAAAGACCGTGGCATTAGAGTGGCAGATGAATTTTACAGATGGTCTGCAACCGATGATTTAGGCCACAATGGCTTTAAAAACCCACAGCCTAATGATTACAATCCACCTAAAGGTCCTGGAAAATGGCAGCCAACAGCTCCTGACTTTAGCAAAGCATTATTCCCATATTGGGGTAAAGTGAGACCATTTGCACTGGCAAAAAACGAATTGCTTGGCAAGCCTTTTGAATATTGGGTTGGAGAATTTAGTGAAGATCCAAAGTCTCCAATGTATATCCAAGCTATGGAGGTATATAGCATGACCACTCCTCAAGTCTTCAATAGACAATGGATAGGTGAATTTTGGTCAGATGATATTTTTGAACAGACTTTTGAACCAAGTGCAAGGTGGATTTCAGTCGCCAACCAGGTCATACAGGCTGAAAATACAAATCTAGAAACTAGTGTATTTCTGTTTGCAAAATTAGGAATGGCCATGGCAGATGCTGCTATTGCCATCTGGAATACCAAATACACATACAATGTAGAAAGACCAGTTAGTTATATTAACAGGCTCATCGACCCTAATTGGAAACCCAGCCTGGATAATCATGTAAGTGGATTAAAAGGCATTACACCACCTTTCCCTGCTTATCCTTCAGGCCATTCCGGTTTTGGAGGCGCTGCCGCGAAAGTACTAAATTCCGTATTTGGTGAAGATTATGGAATGACTGATAAGAGCCATGAATTAAGGACCGAATTTAATGGCGTACCCCGAACATTTGAATCTTTCAATGAAATGGCAGAAGAAAACGCCCTTTCACGTATATATCTGGGAGTTCATTTCAGGATGGATGCTGATGAGGGATTAGATCTGGGCGAAAAAGCAGCTAAAAAAGTAAATTCATTGCCCTGGAAAAAATAGTATTTGTTTGTTCTAATTCAATTTACTATAATCACTCTTCATAATCTGTAAATGCACTAATGATATTATCAAGACTTTAGGTAATCCTTTGTTGAAATAAAGCTACTCTGGGTCAGCTGTGCTAAGTAATAATTTTGGTTGATATGTCATTTTTTCTCTGTCTGCCAAAGAAAAAATAATGAAAGATTGTCAGAGAATAAGGTCCTCATAACTCCTATATTTAAAATCAAAAAGTCTGGAAGGCGTTCCACAAATCCAACCTCTTCATCTACTCTGTATAACATTTCAAGAGGCAAACTCTTGATGGCGAGTGTACCTTGCTCACGGATTTCCAGGCAAGATTAATTGCTGGACGGTGATTTTACTTAGCTTTGAATTGGTTTTGGTTATAGCATGAAAATCTCTATTCCTGCTTGAACCTGTTCAGGTGGGGCTGTATTTTTTGGTCTAGGCCTTTGCTTGGCATTTGAGCCAATGAATTATCAGTGTATTCATTTTTAATCTTTTTACTAAATATCCCTGTTCTTACTCGATCTATTTCCTTCAATAAAATTAAGTTGATTAAATATTTATGATTTCCACAGCAGACCCTACCTATTATATTCATTATTTTCTCTATTGATATCAGCCATCCGTTCCGAGGGATCTATCACTAATGATTTTATATTTGAAAGAGGTTGCTTGATTTGCAGTGTGTAGGTGGGATATGTCCAGGTCCAATCTTTGTTTATATTTATTTTATACATTGACCATTCCTGCTTCTTTTCTCCGCGCATCAGATCAAGTGGTATGTACTCGATGTATGAGGAACCATCTTTTAATGTTACCATCAGATCTATAGGCATTATAAAAGGTTTTACTTTCCTGATCCGTACTGAAGTCATTCCATTGGTTTCAAACACACTGTCTATTCCATAATCTCTTTGTTTAAGGCTGTTTACGAAGTATTCTTTATACCAATCCAACTCCATACCACTACCCTTTTCAAAAATCCGGATGAGGTCGTTTGGATTGGGATGTTTAAATTTCCAGGTATTAAAATAGTCAAGTAAACATTTTTCAAAAACCGGCTTGCCAACGATGTATTCAAGCTCATGCAAAAACACTTCCCCTTTCGAATAAGCCGAAATACCGTAACTGGAATTTGTTTCATAATGGTCCGAATGCGTACTAAGTGGCTCTTCCCTTCCACTTTTTACAAGGTTAAAATATCCATTGTAAGCTGAAGTATAAGCGTTGGTGCCATAAATATCTGTGCTGCCCTGATCATTGATTTCTGCCAGAATTTTATCCTCGGCATAGCTGGTAAATCCTTCGTCCATCCATGGGT
Organism: Saprospiraceae bacterium; assembly: GCA_044227925.1. GTDB lineage: Bacteria > Bacteroidota > Bacteroidia > Chitinophagales > Saprospiraceae > JADJLQ01. The sequence continues at coordinate 22,800 of JBGAVW010000023.1, forward strand.
ACAGGCTTTCATTTGATCCCAGCACCATTTGATACCAACTGTGCATCAATTCATGTGTAGCAACACCAACCAGTCCACTCATGCTGCCTTCCCCCATGATAAGTGTACTCATTGGATACTCCATGCCGCCATCACCCCCTTGCACAAAAGCATAATATTTATAAGGATATTTGCCAAAATTTTTATTGGCAATCATAAATACTTTATTCATTATAGCAGGCAATGCTGCCCAGGTGTTTTTGGTTTTTTCATTTTCCTGGTAGAAAAAATGCATATCGATCCCCGCATCGTTTATTAGATGTGTATGCTTGTACTCCGGATCAGCAGCCCACATAAAATCATGCACATTCAATGCCTTAAAATGCCAGTGTAATTTATCACCCTCAGGCAATTTGAGTTTTTCACCCGGGGATTCGTAACCATGACCGACCTCATTTGCATTCTGAATATACCCGCCTGCTGCAACCAAATACCTTTTGTCCAGATGGATTTTGACATCAAAATCTCCCCAGACTCCATAAAACTCCCGTGCTACGTAAGGGTTAGCATGCCAGCCCTGGTAATCGTACTCACAAAGTTTTGGATACCATTGACTCATAGAATAGGCTATTCCTTCCCTATTATCTCTGCCTGTTCGACGGATTTGTTTAGGTACCTGAGATTTCCATTTCATTTCCATAGTGGTTTTTCCTTTCGGTTTCAAAGGAGTTGCAAGCTTTACTTCCAAAATAGTACCTTCGACCTGAAATTGTACGGGCATTCCATCTTGTTTTAATGTGAGTATATGGTGATACCCAATTTCATCTTCAGTTAGTTTTGAAATCCTGTCCTTTACTCTTGCATCAGGATCAGGTAAGTTTTGGGATCGGGTATCCATGATGGAACCAGGCTGAAACGCATTATAATATAAATGATAAAATACACGATCCAGTGTCTCCGGCGAATTATTATAATAGACTAATTTTTGTGTGCCGGTAAATTGATGTGCATTTACATCAAAATCAATTTCCATTTTATAGTTTACTTTTTGCTGCCATCTGTCAGGTTGGGAAAAAATGGCAGAATAAAATAGAGTGATAATTGAGATAAAATAGAGTCTTTGCATATCTCAAATATAGGATTTAGACAGTAAACCACATCCAACGGGAATGGGTGATTTTTTTTAGAGCCTTATTCTTTTTTCGAAACAATTACACATAATGGCGGGACGATGATAATAACAATAGCCAATAGCCTCATGATAATTCATATGATTATATAAGTTTTGAGAATACGGATTGCCAATAAATGCATCAAGCCTAATCACATCATAACCATTACTAATAGCAAAGTTCTCAGAGAAAAAAACCATTTTTCTTCCTAATCCTTTACCTTGATGGGCCGGGTGGCTGACCAATCTGTGTATAACCATTATTTTCCCTGTTGTATAGGCCCATTTGATACCACCATATTGAGGGTCTTGTTGATCGTCCAAGGTGACAGCTGCCCTAATTTCTCCATCTCCTTTCAAAATCCAGGTGGAGCCAGCTGCTACGTTGTCTTGCAGGTCTTCCCTGGTAGGATATTCATCGTTCCATTGATATATACCTTTAGCTTCAAATGCTTTTATCGATAGCTTGTATAGATTAAAAATCTCAGCAACATCTGAAATGGTTGCTTTAGTGATGTCATTAAAATCCATTAAAGTAAAAATACTATTGGTTTATTTTATTACAAAATATACCATCACAATGCGTAGGTTGGCCGGAATACCCGAGGTGCGGTTTTTAAAGTAGCCGCCGCAACGGACAGGCTGGGGGCAAAAAATAAACCGATTACCGGAATAAGTATCAACAGCATAAAAATGGCTCCTATTCCAAAACTGAATCCCAGATTTTTTCGTATAAAATCTGCACTACCACTGATGCTGAAATACCGGCTGAGTGTAAAATCCATCGTACAAAATCCTACATACATTGCCTGAATTATGAATATCCCCGGAGCAGCGAGAAATCCCAAAAAAGGAACAAAACCCAATAAAACAAATCCAGTGGTAAATAACAATTCTTTAATGAACTTCCTCAGACCAAAAGATCCGGCACGAATAAAATCATGGATTGTAGTTTCATCCGATTCGTTTTTATAAGAAACTGAATATCCGGCCACTGCTTCTTCTACTCTCCTTGAAAGTGAAGTCAATAGAGGTGCCAGCATTACAAGAATAACATATTTGTATAATACCACTCCTGTAGTCGCGATACCGACATTTATTAATCCTGAAGAAATTTTTGATAATATCCGTGAATTAGAATCAGAAGGAAATATGGTATAAATAATGTCGTGCAAATTATCAGACCAGTACCATGCGCTTACCCCTACCAATAATCCGTAAAATACACTGATAAGTCCAGGGATAAATAGATAAGCCCATAATTTTTTATCCACTATTATAGTCCATGCCTCCCAATAGGCTTTGACGGCCGATAGTAAATCCTTAATCACGCAAACAAAATAACACTATAACAAACAAACTTGTTCGTTATATTTTATTAATAATTTGTGAATGATGAAGTATCAACGAATACTATTCTACTATTCCTGATGTAAAATCAGGCAGTGGCTTTCTTTCGTTTCGTCTTGAATAATTCAGTGATGTCTTTTTCTTTCATATAATCCAATTCAGCAAAATTAGCCGAAACAAATTTCTTTATTTCCTGATAGTCTTTGCCTCGCTTGTCACTGTATTTTGTCAACAGTTTGTGTATAAACTTTTGATTTAATGACTGTACATCCTGGTTGAATTTTTCATTAGAGAAAATTTTCATATAGATATTGAAGATCTTGGAAATTTCAAAATAGTTTTGATATTCACCTTCATCCAGGTTATTAAGCAATGTTTTAAAATAACCAAGAATGGTATTTCTGACCGTTGCATTAATCACCGACAGTCCTTCATTGGATTCATAAAAATTACGCACTGCTTCGATGGTATCTTCATGCATATACCCTTTGGAGTGAATCACTGCAGCTAATTCATAGTACCTTTTAATATCGTCTTGTATTGAAGGATCCATGATTTCGTTTGCGTTTTGATCAACCTGTGCATCAAAATTGATGCCTTCATTATGCATTTCATGCAAGAATGTGAAGTAATGATCGCAAAAAGAGGAGTCGTTTTTACGGCTTTCATTGACGAGGTTTTTCAATGCTATTTTATCAGCCCCTTCCATAGGGTAAAAATTGGTGATGATAAAAATCAGGTCCCAATATTCTGAAAGGTGGTATAGCTTTTCGTTATTGATCAATGCACTCAGATAAGGTTTTAAGCTGGAATTGTCTGAAAAGTTTTTTACTCTGTGCAATAAAAACTCTTTCAATGGAATTTTGAGGCTCTTGAGATCTTCAGGAGTATTGGGAAACTCTGCGGAATGATAAGGTACACCTTCGAATTGGCGGGCATACTTTGCCAATGCCAGTTTTCTGGATTGGCTGTCTGGGAAATGATGGGCTTTGATGGGTTCAAAAAACAATTTAGATCTTTTATTCTCCAAATTATCTACCAGGTTTGACACCCAGATATCACTGGAAAGTCCAAATCCAATTTGTAATGTTTGACCTGTTTTGTTTTTGAGTAATTCAAAATTATTACAATTGGCAAGTGCTTTTACTGCCAATCCAAATTGATCCTGGGGTCTCCTGTATTTACCAAATTCATCAACATCTCCACGAAGTACAGTATATCCTAAAATCTTTGGCAGATACACACCTTCAAAATCAGGATGCATAAGGCACTGTTCCAAATCAATCAATTGTAGTGGTTTGGACTGGCCAACTTCCATATATAGTTCATGTATTTCCGGTTCGAATTCATCCCTAAGTGCCTGAAAATTTGCCTCAGAATCTTCTTCGAGTAAAGCTTCTAAAGAACTGGAGGCCTGCACCCTGGATTTTATGTCTTCGACCAAGTTTACATATTTTGAATCAAGTTTTTCCATATTAATATTCTTTTTTAAAAACAAAATCTGGTAAGACTTTGGAGAGCCTTACCAGATCAAAATTATAGTAAATTAAATTCTAAACGTTCTAAATCCGCAACTTATTCTGCTGGAGCTTCAGTGGATTCTGTCTCCGCCTTAGCTTTTATCTTTGCCGGTTTTGCTTTACCAAAGACTTTTTCATGAAAAGCCTTGGTCTCACTTGCATTTTTAGCTACAGCTGCATTATTTGCCTTCTGTTTTTGCTCTACAAATTCCTGATGTTTTTGATCAGCAATTTCCTGACTAAGAGCACCTTTTGTTACACCTCTTTGCAAATGCTTTTTAAATAAAACCCCCTGGGATTTCAGTATATTTCTAACAGTATCAGTAGGTTGAGCACCTTTTATTAACCAATCCAGCGCTTTTTTATCATCAATTTCAATTGATGCAGGCTTTACAATTGGATTGTACATACCCAGAAGTTCAATAAATTTCCCATCACGAGGTGATCGGGAGTCAGCAACCACGATGTGGTAATATGGTCTTTTTTTACGACCATGCCTTTGAAGTCTTATTTTAACTGCCATAAAATGATAAACATTTAGTAGTTTGTGATTATTAAAGGCCGCAAAAGTACTCTTTTTTGGGAAATTAATCCCAATATTTCAGTTTTTATGGATAAAAATGCATCCATATTCCATTTTGGTTAACGTTATGATCCATTGGTAGATGCAATTGGCCTGTTGTTCGAAAAAATGTTAGGGATTGAATTAAGTTGATTTATTTTGCATTTCTAAGACTATATATATATGAATTTTTTTAAGTTGTTATTGGGGTCCTGTCTTGGTACCGTTTTCGGTATCATCATTCTATTTTTGGTCGGATTTGGAATCCTCTCGGGAATAGCTAGCATGGCTACCAATAAAAATCATACCCCTATTGAAAAAAACAGTTTTCTGGAGATAAGAGCCGATAGAATATTTCCTGAAAAAACGGACAATACAGACGCCGGCCAATTTTCCTTCAAAAATGATAAAATATTAGGACTTCATGATATGGTGGCAGCAATCAGACATGCCAAATCAGATCCTAAAATAAAAGGCATTTCCTACAGGTCCATGTATTCTACATTAAACCCGGCAAGTGCATCCGTTTTACACCATGCCTTTATTGATTTTAGAAAATCAGGTAAACCTATATATGCTTATGCAGATGCTTTCACTGAAGGTTCCTATTATATTGCTTCTGCAGCTGACAAAATTATCATCAATCCGAATGGATCTATTGACATGAATGGATTCGGAGCCATGATTCCCTATTTTAAGGAGGTTTTAGATAAAATTGGAGTTAAATTCAACATTTATTATGCAGGTCAATTTAAAAGTGCAACTGAGCCTTTTAGACTGGATAAAATGAGTGAACAAAACAGGACTCAAACCAGAGAATACCTTAATGACATATACCATACTCACCTCAACGATATTTCGAATGCCAGAAATATCCCTGTAGCCACCTTACAGTCCATTGGCAATAATCTATTAATAAGGAATGCTGATGATGCCATCCGATTTAAACTCGCTGATTCTATAGGCTATATTGATGATTATTATCAGTGGATAGCCAAAGAGCTTGGTGAACCACTCAAAGAAAAACCCACCTTCGTCACTATCAATAGGTATTTTGATTCACCTGGAATAAAACCATTTGTAAGCAGCTCAAATGATAAGCTTGCCGTAATTTATGCAGAGGGTGATATAGTAGATGGGGAAGGAAATTACGGGCAGGTTGGCTCAGCAAAATATACCCGCATTCTGAGGAAAATCAGATTTGACAACAAAGTAAAAGCGGTCGTATTGAGAGTAAACAGTCCCGGAGGAAGTTCTCTTGCATCGGATAATATTTTACACGAAATTGATCTACTGAAAAAGGCTGGCAAGCCGGTGGTAGTATCCATGGGAGACTATGCAGCGTCAGGAGGATACTATATATCCTGTAATGCGGACAGTATTTTTGCGCAACCTAATACGCTGACTGGATCGATAGGAGTTTTCTTTATGATTCCCAATGCATCTGAAATGTTTGATAAAAAAATAGGGATCAATTTCGATACCGTAGGTACAGGCAAATTTTCAAATGCTTTCAGTACAGTACTCCCCTGGTCAAGTGAAGAAGGCATGATAGCACAACAGCAAACCGATAAAATTTATGATCAATTCCTTACTGTTGTATCCAATGGACGAAAGAAATCAAAAGAAGAAATACATGAAATAGCGCAGGGCCGGGTGTGGACCGGAAATCATGCAGTAACGAATGGATTGGTGGATAGATTAGGCACCTTAGACGATGCCATTGCCACTGCGGTTCGTCTTGGTAAATTAGATAAATATAAAACCGTCGAATATCCTTCTGTGAAAGAGCCTTTTCAAAAAATGTTGGATGACATTCTGGATATGGAGGATAAAGGTGAGGAGATGATGTTGAAAAAAGTATTTAAGTCGTGGTACCCTGCTGTTTCTACAATAAAAAACATGGAAGCATCATACTATAAGCCTTTGATGAGATTACCATTTACCATATCTTCCTATTAGTCATCGCTTTATTTTCCTTACGATACTTGATCCTAAGAAGAGTATAAACTTAACATTTCTTTAATAATCTAATTGAATTTCCTATTGAACAAGTAGGATATCTTTTACGTTAAGGTTATATCAATTAAAAACGTAAAGTAACATGAAATTTGTAAAAACATTAGTAATGGTATTGTTGGCGACTGCAGTATTCGCCGCACCAAAACCAATATCTCTCAAAGTAAATACTGCAGAGAGTAAAGTAGAATGGTTTGCTTCAAAAGTAACTGGGAAACACAATGGCACCGTTGGAGTAAAAAGTGGTACACTTGACTTTGATGGTGAAAAACTGAAAGCAGCCAAAATAGAAATTGATATGACTACATTGGCTGTAACTGATCTTCAAGGCGAATGGGGTGGGAAATTACTAGGTCACCTTAAAAGTGATGATTTCTTTTCTGTTGAAAAATTTAATACTTCTACCCTCACTGTAAAAAAAGCCGATGTGATAGCGCCCGGCAAATACAAAATCATTGCTGATCTCAACATAAAAGGAATCGTGAAAGAAGTGAGTTTTGATGCAGATATCAATCAGGCTGCAGGTACGGCAATGGCTGAAATAAAATTAAATCGAACTGATTTTGACATCAAATACGGTAGTACCAAGTTCTTCCCAAATATTGGCGACAAAGCCATACATGATGAATTTACATTAAAAGTTGCATTGGCATTTGGGAAAGCAATGTAATTAGACAACAACTAAAATAGTTCTATAAAAAAAGCCACCCCAGAGCATTCTGGGGTGGCTTTTTGATTTAAAGATTATTATAATGTTTCCTGTAGCCATTTATAAAATTCGCGCTGCCAGACCAATGCATCTTGCACAGACAGTACCCAATGATTTTGATCGGGAAGATAAACAAACCTGCTTTTGATTCTTTTTAGCTGCAAAGCAGTAAACGCTTGTAACCCCTGCTCATAGGGTACCCGATAGTCTTTTCCGCCGTGGAAAATAAGCATTGGCGTATTCCATTTTTGCACAGAATTACTGGGTGATTGGCTAAAAGATCGTTGAGCGATGGCATTAGATTTTTCCCAATAGGCGCCCCCTTTTTCCCAATTTTCAAAAAACAATTCCTCAGTAGACCCATACATAGATCGAAAATCAAAGATCCCATCGTGGGCAATGAAAGTTTTAAATCGATTATTGTGCATACCGGCCAATTGAAAAACGGCATATCCGCCAAAACTGGCACCTACACACCCTAATCGCTTTTTATCTATATAATTTTCCTTTGAAACGGCATCTATCGCAGACAAATGGTCTCTCATCACCTGACCACCCCAATCTTTGCTTACCTGTTCATTCCATTTAGTCCCATGCCCTGGCATACCCCTTCTATTTGGAGCTACCACTATATATCCCTGAGATGCCATTAATTGAAAATTCCATCGGAAGGAGTAAGATTGGGTGAGTGAAACTTGTGGGCCACCCTGACAAAATAATAGAGCAGGATATTTTTTGGAAGCATCAAAATCGGGCGGATATATAACCCACACCAGCATTTTTTTACCATCCGTTGTGCTGACAAATCTTTTTTCAGTCTTACAGGTACCAATGGATTTATACACTTCATCGTTTACATGAGTCAATGGAGATAGTGTATTTGAATTCATATCCAGTATATACAATTCTGGGGCACGATTCATATCTGTTCTGGATACAATCAATTTATTTTCCACCTGCCCTACGATACCATTTATATCAAAATCTCCTTTAGTGAGCTGATCGATTACTATGCCCATCTTCGTTTTGCCAGGGTAATTGACTTTAAACAAATTCATCGTGCCGTCTTTGGCTGCCCAGAAAAAAATCGTCTTATTGTCGTTGCCCCAGATAAATCCTTCTACATGTATGTCATCTCTATTGCCGGTAAGGTTTTGTTTAGTAATTCCGTCTGTAACTATAATGTCCTGCTTATCGGATTCATAACCATCCCTTTTCATACTCAACCATGCCAATTCACCCAGCTGATTATAAGCAGGATTGATATCGTAACCTTTCATTCCATCAGTCAAATTGGAAGTTATCCCTGTTTCAAGATCATATTGGTACAAATCCGTATTGGTACTTATAGCATAATCGGTACCGTATTTTTTCTTAGTCACATATACCAGTTTTTTACCAGCAGGGTGCCAAATATAATCCTCATCACCTCCAAATGGTTTTTGAGGACAATCAAATGGCTCATCCTGCATAAGATCCATTTCTTTCACCGGGAGCCCATTTTCCAAGGTTGATAAAATTACATGATCAAACTTACCATCTTCCCAGCTATCCCAATGTCTGTAATTGAGGCTTTCATAAATTTGTACATTGGACTTAGGCAGATCATTATAAAAATCATTACCAAATACTTTTTTAATCTTTACCTCTTTGTGACTGATTACATTTTTTCCATCTTTAGAAATTTTAGTGTTTTGCAAATATTCAGAGGGATCTGTAATCTCTTTTAGCTGTCCATCCGATATTGAAATAGTAAAATACTTATTGCTCCCTTTATTCTCCGGGATTGAAAAATAGCGCACTGCATACACTACATGCTTGTTATCTTTAGATATACCCAGGCCAGTAACTCGGCCGAGAGACCATAGTTGCTCTGGAGTAAGGTATTGAGAGTGGAGAGAAAAAGAAAAAAATATCAGAATGATTATTATTGCTTTCATAAAATATACATTGGTTCGGAAAGATAATGATAAACATAATAAAAATGCCAGGATTATGTTCATGTGCGTTGCTGATTCTAATGGCATGCATTGGTTAAAATCAAATAATTTATATTTAATTAATAACTTTAGTTGATTAATTAAACCAGATATGGAAAGAAGAGATTTTATCGGAAAGGGGATGGCATTACCCTTTATTAATAATCCACAAACGAAATATCCGGCTCCGGAAATTGCTGAAGATGTATTCATAGAAAGACCTCAGATCGGTCAGCCCCATAAAGGCAAAGTACTTGCGGCAATTCAACCCCATTGTGATGATCTGGCTCTTTTTGCAGCTGGTACCATTGCCAAACTGATCAAAGAGGGATACGAAGGTTATCTCATCCGTACCACCAATGATGATCACGCCGGCCGTGGAGATACAATAGGTGATGTGATTAAAAACAATAGTTTGGATAACCAGGCTGTTGCCAAAGTGTTGGGATTAAAAAAAGTATTTGATCTAGGATACCGGAATCACATGATGGATAATTATAGCATGCAGGATATCAGAGGAAGACTGATCTTTTTATTCAGGCTCCTCAAAGTGGATACCATCATCACCTACGACCCCTGGGGACATTATGAAGAAAATCCGGATCATTATATAACCGCGCAGGCTGTAGAAGCAGCCCGATGGATGGCTGGGGGAGGCCGTGACTATCCTGAGCATTTCGAAGCCGGTCTGAAACCTCATGCTGTCATGGAGCGATATTATTTTGCCCGTGGGCCACAACTTGTAAACCGGATAGTGGATATCTCGGATACCCTGGAATATAAAATAGATGCCAATGTAGTCGGAGTATCGCAAGGTCCCTCGGGCGAAAATGGTTCTTTGCTCAGAAAAAAATTGGAAAAAGACGGGATGTATCTACCCGTATTAGGCAACACGGATGCAGAAGCCAATCGAAATTATATTAAACATTTTGTATTGGATATGGACTCTCAAAATTTAAGAGGAGTCCCTTCGGACAAAGAAGTGGGAAAAGCGTATCAATTGGAATGGGCGGAACGATTTCATTATATCGGAACATCTATTTCCATAATAACCAAGTATATAACTGAGCATGGCAGGAAAAAATAACTTGTATTTCACTCCGCCAAGTGCCGCCATTGTCAGCCAAATTGCAGTATGGCTAATGTTCATGTTATATTCATCTTGCTCTGTAAAGCAATCAACCCGTATTATTGATGGAGAATATTGGAAAAATCAAGCCTTGTTGGAAATACTTCCTCCCTGGACAAAACATGCCTTTGACTCTGGCCAGGGTAGTTTCCAATGTCATCTTGATGCCAAATGGAAATTAAATGGCGATGATATCCGGTACTCCAGTATGGTCTCCCGGCATCTGTTTAGTTATTCGGCAGCTTACCTTATGAGTGGAAAGGAGCCGCATTTAGAAAAAGCTATAGCAATAAAGAATTACCTGCTTCAATATGCATGGGACAAAGAAAATGGAGGGTGGTTTGATGCACTCCTTCCATCCGGCGATCCCATTGAATACATAAAATCTACCTTCGTCCAGGTCTATGTAATCACCGGTCTCACAATGTATTACACTATAACTCATGATCCTGAAATACTTTACTATATTGATAAGACCAATGATTTATTGGAACAAAAAGCATGGGATCCAAAACTTGGCGGATATTTTGATGTACTTTCAAGAGACTGGATGATCCATAGCCCTGTAAAATCATGTAGTGCTCAATTAGCTCCTATCTCCGGATATTTAATTTATCTGTATCTCTCAACACACAAAACCAGGTATTTACACCAAGCAGAACGAATAGCTGACCACATCCTGAAATACATGCAAGATCCGGGTTCGGGCTGGATAATGGAATCTTTTGATAAAGAATGGGCATATCAACAACCTGTTGCAATAGAATCAGAAATCAACATCGGTCATAATATCGAAGTAGCCTGGTCCTTATTAAGACTTTACACTCTGAATCAGAGGCAGGAATACCTTAATTCTGCTAAGATTTTAGCTGATAAAATCCACCAATATGGATTCAACCCGGTCACCGGCATGTGGGTCGCAACAGTTGGTCGGGAAAAGCCTTTTATGCATTCTGACTATACCTATTGGTGGATTCAAGCATATGGTAATATGTTTGATTTATATTTAAACCGAATATTTCCAGACCAACAATATTTAAATCGTTTTGAAAAAGGGGCGTCCTTTTGGAATACTTATTTCCTTGATAAAGTAAATGGAGATACTCAATTTAGCGTTTTTGAGAATGGGGCGATCAGAGAAGCCTTTAAAGCTAACAGGTACAAAGCTTCTTACCACAGCATGGAACATTGCCTGCTTAATTTTCTATATCTTCAAAATTGGTCGAACAATAAACCACTACACTTATATTTTAAATTGTATTCAGCCAAAGCAGGCGAGTCTTTTTATCCGTTAGCTATTGAAATGACAGATCTGCAGGTTAAATCAATTCATATTAATAACAATTTGGTGCCAAATCCAATAACCCGGAATGACTACATCACTTTACCTGAGTTAAATAATGCCAGGGTTGAGGTTATTTTGCAAGCGCCAGGAAGAAAAAAGCTTTAGCACCTGATGGTTAATAACACTTGGTTTAAAAAGGACTTTCCGGTACTGCATTCAATTCTGAGTCAGGTGAAAATTTTAATATTTTGACTATAATTGGTTTAAATTGACTGCAAGTCACGGGTCTTTACCAATCTACCCACTATTACCCTCTGATGAGCAGCTTATTCCATTAGAAATAAAAAGAGCAATCCTTGATCTCAATCAAATGGATTTACCCATTTTGTATAGACTTTGATCACCAGTACCAGCAATGCCCAACCTTAATTTAGCTATTGGTTTGTATAAAATATGCTGATTGTCACGGAGTTTTAGATAATACTGTTATACTGTTATTATATTTACATCTTTAAATTAAGTATCAATGAGATTAATACGATTTGGTGCTCCTGATTTGGAGAAACCAGGGGTGATGTTAAATGATGGGCGGTATATAGATGTTTCTGATTATATTCCTGACTACGATGAGTCTTTTTTTGCATCCGATCAGGTAGAGGAGCTAAAAGCTTACCTTTCCGGCAATGAAAATTTACAGGAAATAAGTAAAAATGAAAGATTGGCTGCTCCATTGGCGCGACCTTCCAAAATAATCTGTGTCGGATTAAACTACGCATTGCATGCAAAAGAATCTGGTGCCGAGGTGCCTAAAGAGCCTGTGTTGTTTTTTAAATCTACCACCGCTATTTGCGGACCAAACGACGATATACTTATCCCACCTGGGTCAGTTAAAACAGATTATGAAGTAGAGCTGGCTATAGTGATTGGTAAAAAAGCATCTTACGTAAAACAGGATGATGCGATGGATTATATTTTTGGATATTGTCTTCACAATGACTACAGTGAACGGGCCTATCAGCTTGAGCGAGGGGGCCAGTGGGTGAAGGGCAAGAGCTGTGACCATTTTGCTCCCCTAGGTCCATTTATTATTACTAAAGACGAAGTACCTGATCCTCAAAATCTAAGACTTTGGACCAGGCTGAATGGTGAGATTGTTCAAGATTCCAATACAAACGATATGGTATTTGGCGTAGAATACCTGGTGCATTATATTAGCCAGTTTATGACGCTCCTGCCTGGCGACATTATTAGCACTGGAACACCTTCTGGGGTAGGCATGGGTAGAAAGCCACAACGATTTGTAAATGAAGGAGATATAATTGAAATAGGGGTAGACTTATTAGGTTCGTCTAGGCAGATCGCTAAAAATGTCGTATCATTGTAGTCAAATTTATGGTGGTAATTTTTATCGCAACCTCCTATTGAAGTTTTCAGCATGGAGATACTCATTATTTTTCTTTTAATTTTATTGAATGGCATATTTTCAATGTCTGAGATCGCATTGGTATCTGCCAGGAAAAGCAGGTTGGAGTCTTCCGCAAAAAGAGGTGATATAAATGCTAAAATTGCCCTGGATACCGCCAATCAACCCAATCGGTTTCTCTCGACTGTACAGATAGGCATTACTTTGATAGGTATCCTCATGGGTATTTATTCTGGTGAAAATATAACTGATCATCTTCAATATACGATTGAAAAATACCCTGCTATAGCTCATTATTCCCATACTATCGCAGTATCTATTGTAGTCATTTGCATTACTTTTTTTTCCTTGGTTTTTGGTGAGTTGATTCCAAAAAGAATCGGACTTGCTTACCCGGAAAAAATATCAAAGATCATGGCCCGGCCCATGAAAGCGTTGACCCAGGTCACTTCGCCATTTGTATGGCTCCTGACCAATACAGGAGATCTGTTTATCAAATTTTTCAAAATCAAATCCACGCCTGACAACAAAGTCACTGAAGAAGAAATAAAGCAAATTATCCAGGAAGGTACAGAAGGAGGAGAAGTTCAGGAAATAGAACAAGACATTGTAGAGCGTGTGTTTCATCTTGGAGATCGTAAAATTTCATCGCTGATGACCCACCGTAATGATATCGTCTTTCTTGATGTAAATTATACTGCAGAATCTTTGCGAAAAAAAGTAAGTGAGGAACTGCATTCAGTGTATCCCGTAATGGATGGAGATAAAGACAATATCAAGGGTGTTGTATTTCTAAAAGACCTGTTTACCCATATTGATGATGATCATTTTAAACTGGCAGATTACATTAAAGAACCAAAATTTTTAATAGAAAACACAAGTGCCTACCGGGCATTACAACAGTTTAAGGATACCAAAATACACTTCGGAATGGTCACGGACGAATATGGCCATATACAAGGTATGGTGACCATGAATGATTTGCTGGAAGCACTAGTAGGTGGTGCAGATGACTTTTATAAAGATGATTTTTCATTTGAAGAAAGAGAAGATGGTAGCTGGTTAATAGATGGCCACTACCCTTTCGCAGACTTTTTGCATTATTTTGAATTGGATGAATTGTCGCCTGATTTTGAATTTAATACGTTGGGAGGTCTCATTTTGCAAGAGCTTAAACACATACCAAGACCCGGAGAAAAAATCCAGTGGAAAGAATTTGAGATGGAGGTAATAGATATGGACGGTGCCAGGATAGATAAATTACTGGTAAAGAAAAGATAGAACAACGTACGAATTACGATGTACGATTTTTCGAATTCCGTATTACGATGTAGGATTTAGGATATAAAAATACTTTGTTTTATAAGACCTGAATTCAAGAGATGCAAATTGGATATTTAAAAATGGTACCTCGAAATCGAATACCTTTTATTTATCGCTTAGAAGTAATTGTGCTCCATTTTTCCCACCTCCCATGATAATTACTTTAGTATTAGGTGAAGTAGCTATTTCCTTATTGGCTTTTATCATTTCGTATTGCAATTGTTTATCGCTCAATCCGGTACTTAATATTTTTTGATAGTCGGCAATACCCTGAGCTTCCACTCTCTTTCGCTCTGCCTCTTGTTTTTCTTTCTGTAATACGAAAGTCATTTTTTGAGCCTCTTGTTCAGCATTTATTTTGGATTCTATGGTCATTTTAACGGATTCGGGAAGTACAATATTCCTTACTAAAAAAGATTCCAATTCAATGCCACGATTCTGGAATTCTGATTTTATACTTTCAAAAATTTTGTTTTGAAATTCATCCCTTTTCGTAGAATAAAGCGAAATAGCATCATAATACACTGCATTATCCCTGAGTTTGGTTCGAACTAAAGGCCTGATAATAATATCTTTATACCCGGTTCCTATTTCTCTGAGTATTTGTGGAGTCTTATCTGGGATTACTCTGAATAATACGGTAATATCCATGATTACTTCCAATCCATCCGCTGACAGAACCCGGATGGCATCATCGCCCATTTTATCTCCTTCGTCGTGCACACCGGACATCGTATAGTTTTGTGTTTTGATATCAAAATGAGTCACATTTACCATAGGGTTTACAAAGTTTAACCCTGAATTGAGGATGCGTTCCTGTACCTTTCCGAAGAGTGACTGCACACCCACTCTGCCTGCATCTATTTGTACTATCATCGAAGTAGCCAGGCCCACAAGTAGGATAGCTATCCCTAAGCCTTTACCTGTACCGGAAAGTTTTGAAAGTGGTGAATTGGTATTTTTAAGCTGTGAAGCAAGGAAAAAAAGAATAATGCCTAAGATTGAAAGTCCCATATTAATTTTTTATTTATAAAAGCTAAAGTTAATCAGCAGCTTGGCTAAAAAATATCTTTTTTAGACAAAACTGTAAATTAAAAGGGAAGAAAGAGGGGAAATGCTATCCGTTTGCTTTTTTGTAATCCGCTAAAAACTGAGCTAAACCAATATCGGTCAAAGGATGCTTTAATAAACCTAATATCGGAGCTAACGGGCTTGTAATTACATCCGCACCGGCTTTAGCGGCCTGCACAATATGTAGGGAGCTACGGATAGAGGCAGCTAAAATTTCTGTTTGATAGCCTTGTATAGAATAAATTTCTGCGATTTCTGCTATCAATTGCATACCATCCCAGCTGGAATCATCTATTCGCCCAATAAAAGGGGACAAGTATGTTGCCCCAGCTTTGGCTGCTAATATTGCTTGCCCGGCACTAAAAACTAAAGTGCAATTGGTGCGAATATTATTATCAGAAAAATATTTTATTGCTTTGATACCATCTTTGATCATCGGTACTTTCACTACGATATTCGCAGCTATATCTGCCAATTCTTTACCTTCTCTCACTATTCCTTCAAAATCTGTGGAAATGACTTCAGCACTCACATCCCCGGGTACCAGATCTGCGATAGTTTTATAGTGCTTCATGATTTTTTCTGCACCAGCAATACCCTCTTTTGCCATTAATGATGGATTTGTGGTCACACCATCTAAAATCCCAAGGTCTTTAGCTTCTTTAATTTGATCCAAATTGGCGGTATCGATGAAAAATTTCATAATCTAAGTTATTGGAGGTTAAATACTTACAAAAAAAATGGTGAAAGCTACACATCGCTCAACCGTTTTATCCTTGCTGCCTTTCGACCCTGGGGAGGTTCAACAGGAGCTGATTGCAACTCTCACCGCCGCAAAAGTATAGTATTATTCCCTAAAGCAAAAGGATATTTTAAATAAAAAAAATTACAGTCTGTCTTACCTTTACTCATATGATGTGCGTAATCTCCCCTGCCAAGAAATTAAATTATAAACCCATCACTTTAAAGGATAAAACCGAGGTGCGGTTTAAACCAGAGATGACTGAACTGGTAAAAGTACTGAAAACAAAGAAGAGTTCCGATCTCATGAAACTGATGGGTATAAGCAAAGCGCTGGGTGACCTGAATGCCCAGCGATACCAGGATTTTGATCTATCTATGCCCGCAATAAGGTGCAAGCAAGCCTTGTTTGCATTTAACGGTGATGTATATCAGGGTTTGAAAGCAGATGACTTTAATAATGGAGATGTAAAATTTGCCCAGGATCATTTAAGAATATTATCCGGATTATATGGTTTGTTGCGGCCATTAGACATGATACAGGAATACCGTTTAGAAATGGGATGTGGGTTGCAGACTCCAAAAGCAAAGGACCTTTATCAATACTGGGGGGACAAGATCTCTGATTTATTGAAAGAAGATATGAAAAAATCAAAAGACAAATTTTTAGTAAATCTTGCTTCTGAAGAATATTTTTCTGCCATAAATACAAATAAATTTAAAGGCAACCTGATACATGTACGATTTGAAGAAAAGCGCAAAGGTGAATTTCAGGTGATTTCTTTTAGTGCCAAGAAAGCAAGAGGATTTATGGCCAGATACATTATCAAAAACCGATTGACTGATGTAAAAGACCTTAAAAATTTTAGTGAAGAAAAATATAGCTATATGGCTTCAAGGTCAAAAGAAGATCAGTATACGTTTGTTAGATAAGGAGAGAAATCAAAAATGAATTATAAAATAAACTTACCTATAATTTAATCACCTTACCGGTTTTCGCAGATTTTACAGCAGCATCCAATATCACCATAGCTTTCATATTTACATCCAATGAGCCAAGCTCTCCTTTTGGATTAATATCTCCGGTTACCACTGATGCGAAATAAGTGAAGGCATTATTTCTGGGTGAAGACATTTGAACTAAACTAAGTTTCTCTTCTTTAGCGTTGCGTGCACCAGTACGGGTACGCAATTCGAGGCTTTTATCAGCGAATACATATCCCCTGGTGCCGTATACTTCAGTATCTTTTCTGTCAAATGGCCAGTTCCAGGAAGCTTGAAAAATACCCTGGGCCTTTGGATATTGTACAATAATAGTGGCTTCATCATCTACCTTAGGGTATACAGATGGTTTATTGGTTTGAACGACTGCCGTCACAGATACCGGTTTTTGATCTTTCATAAGCCATGACATGATATCTGCACCATAACATCCAAAATCCATAATTGCACCTCCACCATTCTTTACAGGATCTGTAAGCCAGTCAAGAAATTCTGTAGAGCACCCGATTTCTTTTGGCCCCATATGACCATCATGTATCATTACTTTAGTAATGTCACCAATAGCACCATTATTGATCATTTCGTATGCCTTGTGGTGTCCGGGATACCAGGTCGTTTCATAGTTGGTAATTAAATGAATGTTATTCTTCACTGCAAGTGCTTCCATCCTTTTTGCTGCATAGAGATTTACTGCCAACGGCTTTTCAACCATAACGTGAATTTTAAGAGGGGCACAAATTCGAACAGTTTCTTCATGTTCGAGGGTGGATCTGAAATCACAGATTGCATCTGGATTGGTTTTAGAAATTAATTCTTCCAGGGTAGGAAACCAAAGGTCTTCCGATAGTTTGTACTGTTTGAGTCTTTTCATTGCCAGGGCTTTATTCGGCTCTGCAAATCCAACCAGGATCATACCTTCGTTTTTAGGGTTTTGTAATATTGCATTTACATGATCGTGTGTCATTCCTGCTATTCCCATCTTTACTTGTGCCTGCATTTCATATATTACAGAATGCATTAAGAGTAATAACAAAAATCTGATGTTTGCTTTCATTCCTGGTAAATTTAATTCTATAAAAATATTATTTAATAAGTGGATTACCCAAATTGAATTTTTCAGTTTCTAAGATCAAACAGAGACCTTGATTTTTTGTCCCTCACTTAATAGTTGAAAAGTATCCTTTAATTCTATAGTTGTTTTTTGATTCAACCTCACTGATTTTAATTTCAACACACCATGATGAACATGTATGGTGATTTGATTTTTTATACCCTCCTTTTTTACTTCAACAGTACCCCATGCATAGCCATTTGACCAAAAATAATGGCCTGGTATATCAGTAATTTCCATCTCTTGTTTAATGGCAGTATAATGAAACCGGGTAGAAGCCAACAGACCTGCCCAACTTGCCATTGCCCTTGCATAATGATGGCCACATTCAGGTTCATCAAAGGGGTTTCTTTTTTCGCCATCAAACCGATCCCTGATGCTTTTAATGCATTTAAGACCTTCTGCATTCATTCCTTCATAGAGCATACCTATTGCTGCTGTGTATTCAAATCCCGACATCGATTCAGCAAAGTAGGGAAAAGGTACTTTTAATCTTCCTTTTGGCCAACTTGCCATGATGAGTCCAGATTCATCGTTCATTACATACGATCTCATATTATTAAAAACACCATTAAAGCTTTTTACATAATTGTATTTCATTATAGTTTGCAGCGTGGTTTTAATATGCTTTGGATCTGCGAGATATCCCAGACCAAGAATATGGGCCATGTATTGACCTACTAACTGATCTACCAGGCATCCTTTGCCTAGTTGATAATCGGGTATGGCACTGTCAGGATCATCCATGCGTATAAATTTCCTGGTATTGGGATCAGTAATTTTTTGTTCATAATACTCCCCGTTAAAAAGGTTTGCATCCACCCATTCGGAGCCTTTTTTTAATATGGTAAGGCAAGAATCAGCAAACTGGTGATCATTCATTGCTTTTGCCATTTCCGAGGTAGCTTTTAATGCACCGAAATACCAAAATTGCATCTGGGGATTAGGGCCAAAATAATCCACATCCATAGTGTTGTGTTGTCTCCCTTCTTGTATCCCATCCTTATCTGCATCCCATCCATTTTCTATCCATGCATAAGCCATTGCTGCCTTTAATTTGGGCCAATATTTTTTCAACCAAACCCTATCTCCTGACAATATCCATTCCCGGTAAAAGCGCATGATGCTACCCATCTGTCCATCCGCTGCAGCTACATGATCTATTTTTATATTTTCTTCAAGAGGCAGGTTGACCCGGTTCATCATTTTACCATTGTCTTTAGTGCCAAATTCCAATTCTACTTCCCGCATGGTCTTGGCCAGGTCGCCAAATAAGTAAGCAGTAGCTTGTTCATAATTCCACACATGGGTACAACTTCCATAGCATGATCCCACCTCATCCATGGTGCCTTCCCAGCCCATAAGGTGACCCGATGGCAATCTAAAAACCGTTTGCGATCTAAGTGTGGACAGATTAAATAAGGAGGATTCTTTTATTACTTGCGGTACAGATGATTTGATCAATGACTGGACAAAAAGCTTAGATTTTTCTTCATAACCAGCAAGCCTTGGATAGACTTTTTCAATTACATCCCAGGCATCATTATATTGTCCGGTATAATAATTACCAATTTTATTCCCCTTATTCCCAAATGTCCATGCCTGGTTCCAATCCAATCTATTTGGAAAATGCCAGGTAATGTAATAAGTAAAGGTTGCAGTAGCATTGGGCTCAATGGTTTGAATTACTGACAGTGAGGCCATGGGATTATCATCAACTATTTTTTCTTTGTCGGTAAGCTCTCCATCCGCACTAAAATCGTCCCAAAAATCAAGTAAAGAATTTTCCCAATCATTCAAAGTGGATGATCTTCTATAGCTAATTCCACCAACATGGGGAGTTGTCAAGGCTATTGTACCCCAAGCAGGATCCAATGTATCCACGCCAGGAGACCACATGTATAGACCACTGAATTCATTGCCCTTCCTGTACTCATTTTGATTTTGTTTAGCCCCAAGAAAAACCAAATCCCCTTTCCAGTTTTTCTGTGATTTACTACCATCTATACCGATAAAGTTTCTCATAGTACCGCAAACGGCAACCTTTATTTTCTCGGTACTTAAATTCTTTACTTCATAGGTAAGTATTGCGATAGGTATACTACTGGCATGAATATCGCCAGGTATAAATGGATTAAATGCTTTAATACTGACAGAAACTGGTAGTGAAGGATCAGAAAGGTTAACCTTGCCAAAGGGATAAGCTGCATCAAAACTGGCATTGGCAAATCTTGGAAGTCCATGGTGATTAACTGGTCTTCCTTCGTAATGCATATATTCACTGGCATGCAATGGTCCCAACAGTGCACGCGTCATCGATTTTTTAGCATTCGGTTTAACATATATTGAAAAGAATGGTGCCTGATTGCCATCGGTAATGGTACTGAATTTCTTTGCAGGTTTGTTCATGATCTCCCAATCCCGGAGCTCTCCCCTTCCTCCTAATGAGACGGTGCCTGTGCCGATTCCACCTAAAGGCAAAGCTATATTCAACAAATGGTTTTGATCGTAATGTTTTAATACCGGCCATGAGCTCTTTATCTGATGACCAAGCACCAATGACGGCAGGAGACATAATGCTAAAACAGGATACCGTATTTTAATCATAAAAATGGAATTAAAGAATACATTACAATATAGTATTTATTTCCCTACTATTTCAAGTATTACTTGGATATAAACAGCCACCCAAATTGGGTGATGCCATCAAAAAAATTTCTACTATTTTCGACGCATGAAACTAAATCCATTCGTCACAGTGTTCTTATTCGGTTTGTGTGCTTTTGTTACATTGAATGCACAGTCTCCACAAAATCCTACCAATCCTTTTCCAAATAAAAAAACAAATCCACCGACATCACAACCACAACAGCAACAACCTTCTCAAACCGTGCCTCCTGTAAGCAGTCAGCAGATACCTCCCTCTACCCAGCCCAAGCCATCATCAACATCTACAGTACCACCGGTTACATCTCAACAAATACCACCATCTACTCAATCAACAACACCAGGCCAACCTAATTCTTTTCCTTCTATTACAGGCACAGATGAAGAACAAATCATAGGAACTGTCCTAAGGGTATTTGATGCGATGCGATTACAGGATAGTGCCATGGCAAGACCCTTATTTGCTCCCAATTGTCGTTTATTTACACCAAACACTAATGCCAATGGACAAACCAGGTTAATTGAAGAGCCAATTACTTCGTTTTTTAAATCTATAGGTACAAAAAGAAAGGAAATAATAGATGAGCGAATTTTAAAATACAAATTAGATATCGATGGTCCTCTCGCCAGCGTATGGGCTGACTATAATCTATATGTAGATACTAATTTCATACATTGTGGTGTAGATGTTTTCCAGTTGTACAAAAGTAACGAAGGTTGGAAAATATTTGAATTAGCCGATACAAGAAGAAAAACAGGTTGTACTAAAGATCCCAAAGACGAAATTGCAGCCTTCCTGGATAAATGGCATAAAGATGCTGCCTCCGCCAATGGGGAAGACTATTTTGGAGCTTTTACTGTAGACGGTGTTTTTCTGGGAACCGACGCTACGGAACGATGGACAAGAGAAGAGTTCCGCACCTGGGCCAAACCACAGTTTGACAATAAACGTGGGTGGAATTTCAAGCCAAGTAAAAGATTTGTTTCATTTAATGCAGACAAAACAATTGCATGGTTTGATGAAGAATTAGCTACCTGGATGGGGCCTTGCCGGGGATCAGGTGTCTTATCTAAAATAAATGGAATGTGGAAGATCAAACAATACAACCTGACCATACTGGTCCCCAATGAAAAAGTACAGGATTATCTAAAAGTACTCAACGCCAAATAACCAGCCATCCGTTATAACGAATTATTGCAATTTACATTACCTTCGTACAATACATTTTAAATTTATTCGTATGCCTTTTATTGACTTTAAAACCAAGGAAAGTATCAAAATTTGGGATGGAATAGAAGGTGCCATCGCCTATTCAGATAAAATACTTTTTGGATACCTTACCATCGAAGAGGGATCTTTATTACCGGTGCATCAGCATCCACATGAGCAATGGAGCCATCTTATCGAAGGTGAATTCATTTTTAATATTAATGGGGATGAAATGAAAATGAAACCCGGAATGTCAGCTTATATCCCCGGGAATACTCCTCACTCAGGTACAGCCATAACTAAATGTGTGTTCCTGGATTGTTTTAATCCTGTAAGGGAAGATTGGGTAGAAAAAGAAAAGATTCAAAATAATTAAATCTATGAAAACTGTTTTTTGTTTATTTGTTTTTAATATAATGGTAAGTGCAAGTGTTCTGGGACAGGACTTGGCTAAACCTCAGGTAGACTCAGTAATATTAGAGGAGTATTGCAGCCTTGTCACCAGAGGCAAACTATTTTCCAATGAAGTAACTATTGCCATTGATTTTGGTGACAATCCTAATAATCGAAAGCGCTTAAGAGATCGAAAAGGCGAGGTGGTTGATTTTACCAGTACTATTGATGCCCTCAATTACCTGGGCGAACAGGGATGGAAGCTTGTAAATGCATTCCCTATAAATGCAACTGCCAATTCCAGTCCTCAATATAATTATGTGTTTAAACGTGAATATCTCGGTAAGAAGCCAAAGGGCATGCAATAAAAAAGCCCGAATAAATTTCCATATTTATCCGGACTGATTGTAAAAAGAGTGAGTCTCCTGATGTCTTAAATTCTAATACCTAATTTTATCTCCAATATTCCTCCCGGTAATCATCTCGATGTCCACATCTATCGTCATGGTAAAATCTCATCATCAAATCTCCACCATTGGACCTGTATTCAATGCCTTCACCTCTGAAATAAAATTCATTTCCACGCCTGTCTACAAATAATCCTCTACTTCGCTCCACTACCTCATACCATTTTTCACCGTGGAATTTGATCCTTAAGCTTCGTCGGCTAAGATCTACGTGAATATGTGTGCCGGTGGTATGATTATGCCATTTACCTTCATAGATTCGATAATATTTACTCCAATTGTCACGATCCCTCCATTCATTATCCCGCCAATTCCTATCCCTGCCATTCCAATCCCGGTCTGTACGATCCCTGTCCCGATAATCACGGTCATTATAATCATTATAGGATCTATCCCAATTGGAATTATTTATTCTGGAGAAGTTAAAAATATTTCTTCTGTCTGCACTGCAATATTCCAATACATCCCCTCTCATTGTATAACAATTACCATATCTGTCTCTGTATCCATTAGTAGTATATTCAGAAAAATTATCCCATGCATCGCGATTGGCTTGCCTTACCTTTATCCCTTCTCTGGTATAAACTATTTCAATTTCAGACCGGTTTGTTTCACAACGCCACCGACCATCCAATATGCCGGCGAACAATGCAAATGAAATCATGGAGAAAATAGCTGTGGTAAATAACCTGGTTTTCATAATCAATTAATTTAAATTGTGAATACTAATTATTGATCGTTTGACCCAGAGTTAAAAAGAATTAAGTATCAGTTAATTGGTTGTTAAATACAACATTTTTTTAATTAATAGACCTAATTATAGGTACATGTGCATTATAAATGGCAAATGAAAGGAGGTACACTATTTTACCTTTTCCGGATTATTACTCACAAAACTTTTCCAGGAAGAAATTTTTTTTGAAGAGCCATTACTCAATACCAAGCCTGCATTTTGATGATGACAGACTGCACAGGCAAGTGCATCCGTCGCATCAAAATGAGCAGATTGAATTGGGGTACCGAGTATATGTGATAACATAGCCGCAACTTGTTCTTTTGCGGCGTTACCATTTCCGGTGACGGACTGTTTGATTTTCTTGGGAGAATACTCATGTATCTCCAATCCCATAGTAATGGCCGCCGCTATGGACACCCCTTGTGCCCGACCCAGTTTAAGCATGGCTTGTACATTTTTACCATAAAAAGGGGCCTCAATAGCCATTACTCCCGGTTGGTATGCTTCTATCAAGTCCTGCAGTTGGTGATATATTTCTTTCAGTTTTTCCTGGTGGTCGTCCAGTTTTTTGAGTTGCATGGTCCCGTAAGTATGTACTTTGATGCCATTGCCAAATGGTTCAATTATCGCATAGCCTAATAGCTGAGTGCCCGGATCCACTCCCAAAATTCGCAACTTGTTTGTTTTAAATGGCATGCTTGGAGGGGCAATTTCAGGATTATTTTTGTATTAAAAAAATTTGTAATATAATAATTCAATTCCAGACACTTTAGGGCACTGCTGCAGAGCCCAAATTCACTTTAACTAACTGTATATGAATAAAGTATAAAAGGATAAGCTCTTTGCTTATTTTTGTGCGGAAATGTGAAGGAAAAGATAAGATTTATTAAATTAGAATTTTATTTGCCTGATTTTCGTTTATTTTGATTAAGATAAAGCACATGCTTAGATCGTATATTTTCGGACTTATAATTATAATTGGGTCATACCAGGATACCACTGGTGCTGCAAAGTCAATCAAAGAAGAAAATCTGTGCAGACCAGAGAATAATACTTTTACAGTTGGGGAAGAACTCACATATAAAATATACTACAATTGGAATTTCATTTGGTTATCGGCAGGAGAAGTTGTCTTTAAAGTAGAAGATATGGGTGAGCAGTATAAGTTTACTGCCAGGGGCAAAACGTATAGTTCTTACGATTGGTTTTTCAAAGCGGATGATTATTTTGAATCTATAGTAGACAAAAGCACTTTATTGCCCATTACGTTTAAACGCGATATCAAAGAGAATAAATATCGATACTATGAAAAAATAGAGTTTGACAGAAATGGCAATCAATTAAAATCCTGGACAGGCAAAAGTGAGAGCACTGCCAAACTCACTAATCATCAATTCCAGGGGTGTATGCGGGATGTATTAGCTATGGTATATGCTGTGAGGGTTCAGGATTTTGAATCCTTACAATCAGGAAGCAATGTCCCAATCAATCTATTTTTAGATAATAAAAACTATAGTCTTAATATCAAATATATGGGCAAGCGAGAGGAAAAAAGAATTCATACCATGGGCAAACAAAAAGCATATCAACTTAGCCCCGAGACTATAGCCGGAACGGTATTTAAAGAAAAGGACCGTATGAATATCTGGGCCAGTGCGGATCAAAATAAAATCCCTCTGTTAATCGAATCTCCAGTATCGGTAGGATCAGTAAAAGCAATTCTTATAAAACACAAAGGATTAAAATACCCATTTGAATCAGAACGAAAATAAAATGCTTAAAGAAATAAAGAATGCACTCTTACTGGCTGTAATTATCTTATCCATTATTGCAGGGTATTTTATATACCAATGGTTTAAATCAAAATCAGAATTTAAAGTAGAAAAAAACGCAACTGTCTTGCTTGAAAGAATACAAAAAGTAGCGAAACTCACTACTGTAGAGGGTAATTTCTCGGAGCTATTCGAACAAAAAAGTTTTAAATATTTTGATATCAGTCCATTTCAAAAAAAAGTACTGGTACGGGTAAAAGCAAAAGTAGCTGCGGGATTCGACTACGAAGGGTTGAAAATTGATGTGGATAGTCTGCGCCATACCATTTGGATTAATAAACTTCCTGATCCTGAAATTCTATATATCGATCACAGCCTGGATTATTACGATATCTCTGAAGGATTATTTGTCTCTTTTGATGAAGCCGATTATAATCAAATACAGGCAGAGGCGAAAGCACTCATAAAACAAAAAGCCTCCGAAAGTAATTTACTCAGAGAGGCTCAATCACAAGGTGACACTTTTATGGAAATTATATCAAGTATAGCTACGGCTTCTGGCTGGGATGTAAAAGTAAGGACAAGACCGGCGATTCAATAAACAATGGACAATGGGTAACAGGCAATGGACAATGATCAATGGACAATGGTCAATGGGCAA
This sequence comes from Saprospiraceae bacterium, assembly GCA_044227925.1. Lineage (GTDB taxonomy): Bacteria > Bacteroidota > Bacteroidia > Chitinophagales > Saprospiraceae > JADJLQ01. Next base: position 49,080 of record JBGAVW010000023.1, read on the forward strand.
TAGCCGTTTGACAATTTCCTCATGACTAAAAAACGGTCAATCAGTTTCATGTACCATCTAATCTGCAATTGTAATTCGTAAATTGTCCAATTGTAATCAAAAGTGGTAGCTCTACTGCACCACCAATTTCTGCTCACTCAACTTATTACCCTCTTTTACACGTACTAAATAGGTTCCATTAGCCAGATTGCTGATATCAATTGATTGTCTTCCGCCAAAATTATCCCAATTGCCTTTATGCACTACTCTTCCGGATAAGTCTATGATTTCGATTTTAATATTTTTACCTTGATCATAGATTACATCAACCTTCTTATTTGCAGGATTGGGAATGAGTTTTAACTGATTGGCAAAATCTTTTACAATCGTTGTAGAACCTGATGATACAGATTTAGATTTATCAATCTCTGATGATTTAGTATCCTCCTTCTGCGTGGACACTGCAACAGACAATCTAAAAGCAATCGGTATATTATATTGGACTGCGACACTCTTTCCACCTTGCTTACCCGGTATCCACTTTTCTGACATAGAATTCATTAAATTAATAACCCGTAATGCTTCAGCACCGCATCCTCCCCCTAAATCACGGATTATTTCAGCATCGGTAATCCTTCCATCTTTTTCAATTACAAATGAAATTACCGCCTTTCCTTGAATAGAATCTTTTTTGGCTTGATCAGGATATTTAATATTCTGATATAAGAATTGGAGCATTTTTTCATCAGCGCATTTTTTCTTTTCATCTATAGTATTGAGATTTTCACAACCAGGGAATCGGGGGGCTTCTTCTACTACTTTATAAATATCCTCCCCAGTCTTTGATTTCAAGATTAACTGACTGGTTGCAGCAGGAGATACCTTTTGGTCAAAAGAATTAGCGGATGGAGGCAGGTTGGCTGGTGAATTGCCCGATAATTTAAAAGCAATAGGTATGTTATATTGAACTGCAACACTTTTTCCGCTTTGCTTACCCGGTATCCAATTTTCTGGCATAGAATTCATTAAATTAATAACCCGTAATGCTTCAACACCACATCCTCCTCCTAAATCACGGACTATTTCAGCATCGGTAATCCTTCCATCTTTTTCAATCACAAATGAAATTACCACTCTTCCTTGTATATTTTCGTTTTTTGCTTGAAGGGGGTACTTTATATTTTGATATAAAAATTGGAGCATTTTTTCATCAGCACATTTTTTCTTTTCATCCATGGAGGAAAGATTTTCACAACCAGGGAAGCGGGGGGCTTCTTCTACTACTTTGAAGATTTCGCGGGGATTAGAATCAATTATTTTATGTTCACGGCGGTCCAACAAAATTGCGTTAGTCTTAGTAAATATTTCTATCACCCCATTTTTCCCTTCATCCCCATACTTCTCCAGGTCCTTTTGGCTTTTTATTACATTCATTGAACTGATCTGGTCGGGAGCGATATTTTTTATTTCATCTAATTTTACTTTTTTACCATTGAGTAAGTACAATACATTGGATGGCAGGCTATCTTGCGATCTTGTCAATTGAATTTCTTCATTCTTCCCCTTCTCTGGCGTCTTGTAAGCAAACAATACAACCAGAAAAAATAGGGCTGGCAGGATCAATGCATATTTCCATATCATTGATTTTTTTGATTTATCTTTTAACATCATGTCAATTCTGTTTTTTAATTGTGAATAAATAAAATGATTGGCGAGTGAAAGCTGAAGTCCACTCTGGGCGCTACCTACTAATAATGAACCATATGATTCGGTATCCGTCGACTTTAATACCTGGGCATCGGCTATATATTCATGAGTATCGCGTATATTTTTTTTGTACCAATAGATTAGTGGATTCCACCAAAAGAATGTACCAATTAATTCAACAAAAAGAATGTCCAGACTATGCCAGCCATGTACATGACTTATTTCATGAATCAATATTCTATTCCATTCAGGATCTTTAAATTTTAACTGGTCACTGATGAATACGTAATTGAAAAAAGAAAAAGGCAAGTGTTCATAGTCTGTTTTGATTTCGGTGTAATTAGTATACTTTATATGTGGATATCTTTTTATTTGAATTAATATGGAATACGTATCTTTTATAAGTTTACTGAGAAATAGAATAAATCCCAGCCAAAATACCATTTGAATAATTTGCATATAACCAATGCCTTTTTCTACCTCAATTTGACTGATCTCAAATATTTGTGCACCACCCTGAAAAGGCACCACATAATTAATGGAAGTGCTTATACTCGACTCCCATACTTCTCTCGCAAATGGAAACAATAATCCTATCCCCAGGGTGACCAATAAATACCACCTGTTATTAACAAAAAATGTTTCCCTTTTTAGAAAGAGTTTGTACACTATTAAAAAGAAAAGCCAACAAAGGCTGGTTTGCAAGAAATAAGTAATCATGAGTTCATTTCTTTTTTGATGATTTTAATTGCTCAGCCAGCTGTGTGAGCTCTTTTATACTCAAATCATTTTCCTTCACCAGGAAGGAAACCAGACTATTGGCATTACCGCCAAAATAGTCCGCAATAAAATTTCGGATGGAATGTTTACTGTATTCCTCTTTGGCTACTATTGGAAAATACTCATAGGTACGACCATAGGCTTTGTGATCTACAAAACCTTTTTTCTCCAAAATGCGAACTATGGAAGAAATGGAACTGTGTGGGGGGCGAGGGTCACCCAATTCATCTAAAATATCGCTGACCAGTACCCTACCCTTGCTCCATATGATCTGCATGATTTCTTCTTCTGCTTTTGTAAGTCGTTTACTCATCTTTTATAATTTGATAAGTCAAATATACAACGCAGAAATTCGTTTGTCAACTATTTTTTAATATTTGTAACGTATTTTTTAGTTAAATAATTGCCTTTATCGATCCCGGATACTAAAACGGTGTAATTCCTTCAACAGGATAAATACATATCTGCAATAAAAATTGGGCAAAATGAAAACCTTATTATTGTCAATACTATAAACTACATTGGCCTATCCCCAAATTATCAACCATATGTGTACAAATTACAACATATATCGTACATCGTACATCGTACATCTTACATCTTAATTCATAACTCGTAAATTCTAAAATCGTGAGTGGCGCTCAGTACATTTATTTCCCTCTACTTGCCCACCAATGTTCCACCGAAAATTTTCCTGAACCCAGTAAAAACAAAGCCACATAGGAAAACAGAAATAATAATGCATGTTCTTTATCTCCCAATGAATCTTTACCATGTATTACAAAAGCAATTACCAACATATTTATAATTAAAATGACCAGAGCAGGCCTGGTAAATAATCCAAGAACAATTAAGATAGAGCAGACAAATTCTGCCAATACCACCAATATCAGTGATGTCGAAGATCCCAAACCTAACGGATCCGGAAAATCTATTGGCCCTCCTCCGATCAATGTTTGAAACTTTGGATAACCATGTAATAACATCAGGGCACAGATCGAAAGCCTTATGATCAACGAGACCCAATCCGTAGAGTCATGAGACCATCGAGAAGCAGATAAGAGTTTTTTAGTAAAAGTCATATTTAGCGAGTTTTTGTATTGATTAATCTACATATACCACTTTCTTAAGAAAATGAATTCCAAAAGAAAGTTCTAAAGAAAAATTTTTTATACTCTTTTGTTCTATAGTAGTAGTTTGTCCGGGTTGATAAAAGTTGATAACATTTGGGATTGCCGGTTGGAAATACTGTTTTGTGATATCCGGAGCAATGTTTAATTCCAGGATACCACCTATATATTCGCTGAAAGGAAAATCCAAACCGGCACCAAAAGTAACCCCCATTACTGCTTTTTTTACACCTTCCTTAAATGGATACACCGGCCCTACAATTTCATTGAGTTGAGTATAGACGCCCAGGTTGGTAGACATAGTATACTCTCCCCTGAGACCAATAGAATAGTAGGAACTCATCTTTTGTTTTATAAATTTTTTCTTAAAACCGACCACGGCGGAAAGATTTCTGAAAATAAACTCATCGGCAGGTACAGTATAAGTCTTACTCTGAAATACAATCGGAGTACGATACCGGGTGGCGGATCCCCTATTGTGATAACCTAATTGGGCGAAAATGGAATATGGATCTTCATCACTGTACGATTCCATCCAAAGGTCACCATGCAGTTTATATAGTGGTCCATTGTTCCAATAATTCCACCTTTGTGTGGCCGCTGTTGGTCCCAATTTGAGCCCATATCGGGTACTTTGAGCAGTGACTGATCGAATGATGAATACAAATACAATGAGTGGCAGAATGATTTTCTTCATAAAAATGTGAAAATAGGATTTTTCAATGGACTGGAGGTATGTGTACGCCAATTTTCATTTTGTCGATAAAATCACTCCTGAGTAGTTATAAGATCGTACTTTTGCAGTCCAAAATTTTACATTTTAAACTTATCGAATGAACGGAGTCCCAATGATGATTTTTCAGCTGTTGCTGAGCTTATCCTTCCTTGTAATCATACACGAATGTGGCCACTTTTTTCCTGCCAAATGGTTTAAAACCAGGGTAGAAAAATTTTATCTTTTTTTTGATCCATGGTTTTCACTGTTCAAAACAAAAAAAGGGGATACAGAATATGGAGTGGGTTGGTTGCCCTTAGGTGGGTATGTAAAAATTTCCGGGATGGTAGATGAAAGTTTCGATACCGAAAAACTCAAAGAAGAGCCTAAACCCTGGGAATTCAGATCAAAACCTGCCTGGCAAAGATTGATTATCATGCTGGGAGGAGTTACAGTCAATTTTATTGCGGGTTTCTTATTATTTGCTTTCATCCTGGGTAAATGGGGAGAAGAGTACATGCCGGCTTCCTATGTAAAAGAAGGCATCTACGCTGACTCTCTTGGTAAAATAATGGGCTTGCGGGATGGTGACAAAATTTTAAAAGTAGGCAATAAAGATTTTATCAATTTTGATGAAAGAATACTTAAAAGAGAAATCATCATTAATGGTACTAAATCCATATTGGTAGAGCGCGATGGTCAACAGGTAAACGTAGAAGTACCGGAAGGGTTTAGTCAGGTTTTATCTGCCCATAAAAACAAAGGTGCCGCACTGATCAGCCCCAGAGTGGGTATCATTGTAGGCAGCTTTGCTGATAAATCACCGGCGCGAGAAGCCGGTTTATTACTTAATGATCGTATCATTTCCATTGATGGTCATTCCACCCGCTATATCTATGATTATGTAAAACTAAATAAGGAAAATATCAAGCCGGGAGATACCGTAAGTTTAATAGTTTCCAGAAACCTCGAAGAAAAAGCATTTCGATTTGCTACCACCTCAGAGAAAAAAATGGGAATAGGCATCATACCCGATATCAAAACCGAACGTAAAAAATATGGTTTTTTTGAAGCCTTCCCTGCCGGGGTAAATAAAGGAATCGGTTTCCTGGGAGATCAGATCAAAGCTTTTGGTCAAATGTTTAAAGGTAAAGTAAAGGCTTCTGAAAGCCTGGGAGGTTTTGCCAGTATCACCAGTCTCTTCCCCAAGACCTGGGATTGGGAAGATTTTCTGCGTATAACTGCCGTATTATCTCTGATACTTGGATTTATGAATTTATTACCTATACCTGGTCTTGATGGAGGCCATGTCATTTTCTTATTATTTGAGATGATTTCGGGTAGAAAATTGAGCGATAAATTTGTAGAAAAAGCGACCATGGTCGGATTTGTGCTGCTGATTGCATTGATGATTTATGCCAATGGACTCGATGTATTTAGATTTTTAAAGAAATGACCTACTTTGAGTTATTTGATTTAAGTCCATCATACCATATTGATCTCGCAGATCTCAAAACCAGGTTTCTAAAGTTAAGTCGCTTTTTTCATCCTGATCGATTTGTATTAAAACCAGATGCTGAAAAAAATGAAGCAGAGGAAAAATCTGCTTTAATAAATAAAGCATTCAAGATATTGTCAAATGAAGACAGCAGATTAAAATACCTGCTCGAATTACACCATGTAATAAAAGAGGAAGAAATATACACTTTAAGCGAAGAATTTCTGATGGAAATGATGGATATTAATGATCTGATCCAGGAAAATCGGGAAGAAGCAATCAACCAGTTAATTGCCAAAGAAAATGAGTTGGCTAAAGAAATAGAGCCTGTATTGAATTCCTATGATTTTCATACCGTAGTTCCCGCTGCTTTGCAGAAGATAAAAGAATATCATTATAAGCGAAGGTATCTATGGAGATTGAATGAAAATATAAAAGGGAACATGGATTTGTAATCTTCCAGGTGCTAACCCAATCTATACGATGGCCTTCATTTGCAAAAGAAAGCTTTATTTCTGCACTTCCGGAGATTTACATTCTATCCATCCAAAACCATAATTTCCCGGCTGACTCACAAATGTATAGATAGCCATATCTCTTACAATGGATAAAAATTAATTATTTGGAGTACTTGACCTGCACTTTTCCATGTTTGTTGAAATAAATTAATGCAGCATATCGTATCTTTAATCCACTTACTTATTTTGCATGGTAAAATTTCCAGTTTATATATTTTGCATACTGCTTTTTATTGCTTGTAAAAACAATGAAATAAAAGACCCGTTAGTTAATTTATATACCCTACAAGAAACTCAACTTCCAGTCTATGAGAAAGATATCGACCACAAAGGCCTAATCTTAACTGTACAAAAAAGATTCGACCGGTCTATGAAAAATGGCCAAGCCATCTACGCAAATACTTGTTTTAATTGTCATGGTGACCCATTGCAGGAAGGCTCGATACCTAATTCTTTCAAATTTTGGAAAGACACGTTTAAAATGGGAACTGATCCCCATTCCATTTATCAGGTTCTGACCAGGGGATTTAAAACTATGCCGCCTCAGTACAATTTGACTCCCATTGAAAAATACGAAATCGTACAATATATCAGAGAACAATTTGTAATCAACTCCAACCCGTCCCAATATTTCAAAATGGACTCTCTGTATCTCGATCATTTACCTAAAGGACAATCCAAAGGTCCGGAACCTCAGGAAAGGAAACCCTGGGCTGATATGGACTATGGAAATTTTTTGATCAATACCTACGAATTAGCAGATAGTAGTGCCAGGCCCAGAGCGATTTCCTCAGGGATAGCTCCTTTGGCAGACGAAGACCTGGTCACAGCCAATTATGCTTATAAAGGGATCGCAATACGATTGGATACCGGTTCCGGCGGTGTATCCAAAGGTAAAGCCTGGATGATTTTTGATCATGATTTGATGAGGGTTGCTGGTGGTTGGACAGGAAATGGATTTATCGACTGGCAAGGTATTTTGTTTAATGGAAGCCACAATATTTCACCGCGCACCATTGGTAAGCTGCATTTCGAAAACCCTGTCGGACCGGGATGGGCAGATCCCGCTACAGGTTCTTTTAGCGATAATCGATTTAAAGCAACCGACCAACGTAGATTTGGCCCTTTGCCCAAAGTGTGGACCCAGTATAAAGGGCTGTACCAATATGAAGGGAAAACGATTATAAACTATACGGTAGAAAATGCAAACGTGTTGGAATTGCTCGGTGTCCAATATTCAGGTGACTATCCTGTATTTACCAGGACATTGAATATCAGTGCAGTGAATAAATCATTAAAAATGAAAGTCGCTCCTGAATCTATTTCTGTAGCTATACTTGGTGAACAGGCAACGCTAACAAAATTGGCAGGGCATTGGATAATGGAAATCCCAAAATCAAAGAACATAAAAGTGAAATTACTGATTTCGCATTTACCGGCAGATGATTTAATTAAATACACAAAAGCTGATCAACAAATTGAGGATCTGATAATGTATACTAAAGGGGGCAAAGCCCGATTTGCGGATACATTGATTACAAAAATAACCGAAGGCAAAACCAATACTCCATTCCAGGTAGATGTGCTCAATTTGCCTTTTCACAGTCAGTGGAAAAATCAATTTCGTCTTAGCGGTATAGATTTTTTTAATGATAAAAATAAGGCTGTTATTTGTTCTACAGATGGAGATGTATGGTTAGTAACCGGATTCCTTGATTCCAATCAAAAGCTTACCTGGAAAAGAATCGGTGCAGGTTTGTTCCAGCCTTTAGGGGTACGTGTAATAGATGATCAAATATTCATTACCTGCCGTGATCAATTGGTACAACTTCACGATCTGAATGGTGATGAAGAGATCGACTATTTTCAAAGTTTCAATAGTGATCATCAGGTTACCAATCATTTTCATGAGTTTGCCATGGGGTTACAGACCGATGCTGAAGGCAATTTTTATTACGCCAAAAGTGCCCGACATGCAAGAAGAGCATTGGTACCTCAACATGGTACATTATTAAAGGTAAGTAAAGATGGATCTAAAACAGAGATAGTGGCTAAAGGGTTTCGTGCAGCGAATGGTGTATGTATCAATCCGGACGGATCATTCATTGTAACTGATCAGGAAGGACATTGGAATCCAATGAATCGGATCAATTGGGTTACCAAAGGTGGTTTCTATGGAAATATGTTTGGCTACAATCCTCCACCCGATAGTACAGATGCCGGAATGATCAATCCCTTAGTATGGGTTGAAAAACATATAGACCAGTCGCCTTCAGAATTACTTTGGGTCAAGAGTAAAAAATGGGGACCATTAAATGGAAGTTTATTGAATTTTTCCTATGGATACGGTAAAGTTTTTATTGTTCCATTTGAGAAAATTGGAAGTACAAGACAAGGGGCAGTATTTGAGTTGCCTATGCCCAGGTTTCAAACCGGGATTATGCGTGGACGGTTTAATGAAGGTGATGAGCAGTTGTACGCTTGCGGACTTTCAGCCTGGGGTTCGAGCCAATCCAATCTGGGTGGCTTGTATCGTATAAAATACAATGGCCAAAAAGCGATCATACCCATTGGGATCAAATCACATCAAAATGGGATTGAAATTAATTTTTCTCATGCACTGGAAGTTCGTGATGCGGATCAATTAAACAGTTATGAAATTCAAACCTGGGATCTGAAACGATCCAGGAAATATGGATCAGCTCATCATAATGAAAGAAAACTAAAAGTGATTGAGGTAAAGCTTAGCCCGGATAAAAAGACTGTATTTCTTACTATCCCTGATATAAAACCGACCTGGGTAATGGAAATCCGTTTCCAGTTTACCTTACCCGATGGCGAAAAAACCAGTGGATTAATTCAGAATACGATTTACCAATTAAGTAAAGAAATATTATAAACAAGTATACTATGCAAATGAATTTTAAAAAATATTCCAGTTCCGTTTTATCAGTTTGTTTTTTGTTTTTCATCATTACTATCCATAGCCAGGAAAATAAACTTTGGGTTACATACGAAGGGCAAAACGGCCCCGGTAAAGGGAAGAATATAGTATTGATCAGTGGAGATGAGGAATACAGATCAGAAGAAGCACTTCCTATGATGGCCAAAATATTAGCAAAGCATCATGGTTTTACATGCACTGTTTTATTTGCAATAGATTCAGCCAAAGGCACCATAGAACCCGATACTGTCAATAATATTCCAGGATTACATTTATTAAAAAACGCAGACCTCGTGATAATGTCATTACGTTTTAGAGAACTTCCAGATAGACAAATGAAATTCATAGATCAATACATTATGGATGGAAAACCAATTATTGCACTCCGCACTTCTACCCATGCATTTAGATATAAAATTAATAAAACCAGTAAATATGCTAAATACGGAATAGACAGCAAGATAAAAGGATGGGAAAAAGGCTTTGGAAAAACCGTTTTAGGAGAAACCTGGGTTTCACATCATGGGCACCATGGAGTAGAGGGCACTCGTGGCACTACAAATGGAGTAATGGAATCACATCCCATCCTTAGAGGTGTCCAGGATGTATGGGGGCTGAGCGATGTGTATACAGTGGGAGATCTGGGCAACGGAACTCAAGTACTTCAATATGGTATCAGTCTCTTGGGTTTGACATCTACATCTCTTCCAAACTACAAAAAATCTGTAATGCCGGTTTCCTGGATTAGGAATTATAAAGCGGAAAGTGGTAAAACCTGCCGCATCTTTGCTACTACTATGGGAGCTTCTGTAGATCTAAATTCTGAAGGGTTGAGGAGGCTTATAGTCAATGCATGCTACTGGGCAACCAACATGGAATCCAAGATCGATAAAGAAAGCAATGTGCAGATTGTAGGAAGTTACAATCCGACCATGTTTGGCTTTAAAAATGGCCCTAAGGGGTTAAAGCCCGGTGATTTCGAATTAAAATAATTCTTACCGCATGAAATTAAACCTGCACAATGCAATGTGGCCCGGAATAGTAGGCAAAGGTCCGGGCTCAGATGAAGATGCGATATCCTTAGATCGGATGATCCAACTCACTGCAGATACCATCGTAAACGAACAGCGTTTTGATGGAATAGATTTGATATTAGCGGATCCTCATATCGACATCCATGCATCAGAATCCGAAATCATAAAATTTACAGAAAAAATTCTTTCCAAAAAACTAAAGATAGGATCAGTAGTCGCGCCGGTATGGCCGTCATCCGGTGGTGGTTCTGCAATGGGCTCAATAGATGAACGCAGAAAATTTCTTTCAGCAGTAAAACAAAGCTGTGAGTATTCGCGAATATTAAACAAACAGGGAGTCAGGTCGTATGGCATCATCAGGATAGATTCGGCAGATAGTCCATCTGCATGGTCATCCGATAAAATAACCAATACCAAACTGATCTCAAATACGTTTCGTGAAGCAGCCATCATAGCTGGAGATTACGGTGAAAAACTGGCAGCTGAAGGGGAGATCTGCTGGGCGGGAATGCATTCGTGGGTAGATATGCTTAATTTGTTGGAGTCTGTAGGTATGCCCGATCATCTTGGATTTCAAGCAGATCTCGCGCACACCTATTTATACTTACTCGGATACAATGCGCCTGAGCATGCTTTACTTAAACCCACTTATACTAAGGAAGAATTTTGGGAAGCATACAAAAAGATGACTACTGCTTTAGCCCCCTGGACCGTGGACTTTCATATAGCTCAAAGTAATGGAACCGTATTTGGCAGTGGTCTGCACGATATCACCGGCCGGCACGTTCCCGTCGATGCACCTGATGCAAAACTTGATATCGTTAAATGCAGCCGGTATTGGCTATTAAATGAAGACGGCACCCTGAGAAATGGAATACAACATATGTGCTGGGATGGTTGTATGTTTCCGAATAATGTATTGGAGTCATCTGCTACCTGGGCAGCCGTTTTAGCAAAAATGGTAGAAACTAAAGATGGTCTCAGGGAAACTCAATAAATAAATGGTGCACAATGAAAAGATTCAATGTGATTTTATAAATGAATTACCTCTTAATGGATGCTATTTTATTATTTGCTAAAAAATTGGAAAAAGTCCTATGACTCCTTCACAAAACATTAAAATTGGCTTTAATCTGTTAGCCTGGTCTGCAGTGATTTCGGAAAAATTATATCCTGTGGTAGACAAGTTAAAATCCATCGGATATGATGGGGTTGAATGTGCCATGGATGAGCGCAATATTGAAGTTTACAAAACTTTCGGCTCCCATTTGATGGATTTAGGATTACAAGTAAATACCGTTTTAGCTGTTGGTGAAAATGAAAATCCCATCAGTTCCTCTTCAGCAGTGAGATCAAAAGCCCTGGATCGATTGAAAGGAGCTATAGATTGTGCTCATGCGATCCATGCAAAAAATATTTGTGGCCCTTTTCATTCGGCATTTGCCACGTTCACCGGAAAACCACCGGAAGAAGATGAATATAGATGGTCTTCAGAAGTATTACATGCCGCCGGAGACTATGCTGCTTCTGCTCAAATTACGCTGACACTGGAGGCACTAAACCGCTTTGAATGTTATTTATGCAATACCATGGAACAATTGGTAAAATTGGTAAACCAAACTGGGCATTCCAATGTAAAAGCTATGTTTGATACCCATCATGCCAATATGGAAGAAAAAAAATATTCGGATGCGTTAAAACTCATTGGGCCATTTCTTGGGCACGTACACATCAGTGAAAACGACAGAGGCACACCTGGAGATGGACATATCCCCTGGGACGAAACTTTTTCCACATTGTCTGAAATTAACTACAAAGGTTGGCTGACTATAGAAGCTTTTACCCGCAACGATCCGGATTTTGCCAATGCCATTAATGTATGGCGTGAATATTCAAACCCCTGGGATATGGCTACTAATGGAATACATTTTATAAATAACATGATCAAAAAGCATCAGCTTTAATCATCAAACTCATTTTCTGTGAAAGACCATCAAATCAAATTTGGAGCCGAAGTGTACACCTGGTATATGAATGGAAACGGCAGTACTCATACCGGAAAATTGGGCCATATGATTGAAATCACCGCTCAAGCTGGGTTTAAAGGAATAGAGCCCATACATTATTGGATGGGTGATTTGAAAGACCCGATTAAACTTAAAGACAAATTAGCTGAGTATAATATAGAATTGGCTGCAATTGCACTTTGTCTGAAATGGAACGATTCAAGTCTCACCAGCCAAGAAAAAATAGAGACTTTCGAAACCATAGAGATACTGAGACATTTTCCAGGAGCAAAACTGTGTTTGGTACAGATACCTACCGGCCGTCATGATATTGTACAAAGAAGAAAATTATTATTGGATCATATGCATTGGACAGCATCTCAGGCTGCACAACAGGGGATTGCTTCAACTTTTCACCCCAATTCCCCACATCACTCCATTACACGTACACTGGAGGATTATACTTATTTATTGGAATCATTAGATTCTTCTATTTGTGGCTGGACACCGGATGTAGGGCATATCATCAACGGGGGCATGGATCCACTACTGATTATGAAAAAATATAAATCATTAATTAATCATGTGCATTATAAAGATTGGGATGGTCAGCCGGAGTTTGCTCTGATGGGCCGGGGAGGTGTTGATTTTAAAGGCATCACACAATGGTTAAAAGAAATAAATTATAATGGCTGGATCATTTGTGAGGACGAAGGCAATGAAGCAATTGAAAATCCAGATCAGGTGACTTTGCATGATGGGACCTGGGTAAAAGATAACTTAATTAATATTTTGAAATAATATGCCAATCATTCATACCAACGGTATCAATATCTATTACGAAATTCATGGTGAGGGCCCTCCCTTGCTACTGATAATGGGTATTACTGCTCCTGGAGCAGTCTGGGAAAAGCATTTAAATTATTGGAAAAAATTTTTCACTTGCATCGTGGTTGATAATCGGGGGGTTGGTAATTCAGACAAACCACCTGGGCCGTATAGCATCACCGATATGGCAAATGATTGTAATGGATTATTGGAAGCATTGCAATTCACTCGTGTATCAGTAACAGGCGTATCCATGGGAAGTACCATAGCCATGCAATTATGTTTGTCTCATCCTGACAAAGTATCGGGCATGGTTTTAATGTGTCCATGGGCAAGATGCGATCATATGGCCAAATCCATATTTAGTCATATGATTTCCATTAAAGAAAAGTTATCACCCGATGAATTTGCACGATATATCCAATTGTTGATTTTTCATAAATCAAGTTGGGATGACCCAGCAATGCATCAGGAAATGATGGATGCCAGGAAAGCCGCTCTCGAAGATCCCAATCCACAACCATTTTATGCTCTGCAAGCACAGGCTGTTGCATGCATGCAACACCATGTTTTAAATCAACTTGGTAAAATCAGAATACCAAGCCTGGTCATTGGGGGCAAGCAGGATATCTTTACCCCTGAGTGGATGGCCAAAGAAGTAGCAGAGGCTATTCCCGGAGCTCAACTGCATCTGTATGATAAAAGTGGCCATGCATTTCATTGGGAAAATTTAGAGGATTTTAATGAAAGAGTGAAAGAATGGTTGCTCAGGCATAAATAAACTTCTTTTGTAAATAGACTAAATACTTTTTTGAAGATTATTTTTGTCCGATATTTAAAGTAAAAGATAAAATATTAACTAAAATTTGGAAAACAGTATCGAAAACAATAAGATTCTTTGGGATGAAAAATACAGATGGGAAAAAAATGGTGATGAATGGACTGGTCAGGCAATAAAATGCAAAATGCCATATGAAGACTGGAAACAATCCCTGTTTCGAAATCTGATCCTTCCCCATATCCATCAAAAAAAAAATTGTTCTCGAAATTGGTGCCGGGTATGGCCGTTGGTCGTCCCTCCTTGCAACGGGTGTGGATACCTTATTTCTGGTAGATTTAAGTTCTAATTGCATCGAATTTTGTAAAAGACTTTTTGTCGGTCAATCCCATATTAAATATTTGGTCAACGACGGAAAAACACTTTCTGGAATTGAGGATTCATCGATAGACTTCGTTTGGTCCTATGATACATTTGTCCATATAGATAAAAACATTATTGATTCGTATTTGAGTGAAATTTATCGTGTGTTTCATTCCGGAGGCTGCGCCATAATCCATCACCCCGGAAGAAATCATTTTTTTCTATTTTTAGGATTCATTCGACATCTTGGGTGGTTGGGAAATTGGTTTTATAGACTGATTTCAATGCAGCAACTAAACGATATCGATGGTTGGCGATCAAATATTTCTGGTCAAATGTTTAAAAATCTGGCTAAAAAAAATGGACTGGTTATGATTGAGCAAATAAAATATTGGGATAAAAAAAATAAAATCGGTGTGCCTAGATTCAATGATTGTATTTCTATACTTGGAAAAAAATAAATTATGAATGCCAAAGCCTGATTTCTTAATTATTGGTGCTCAAAAATGTGGTACGACTTCCCTATTCTACTATTTGTCACAACATCCCGACCTCTGCCTGCCTGCCATCAAAGAATTACAATTTTTTACGTTTGAGTATTCAAAAGGATGGCCATGGTATGAAAATCAATTTCCAGGAAAATCCAATTTTGAAAAAAAACTTACCTGTGAAGCGACTCCCTATTATTTATATCACCCATTAGTACCAAAGCGAGTAGCTTACCATATTCCAAAGGTCAAACTGATAGTTATGCTTAGAGACCCGGTTGAGAGGGCATATTCACACTATTACCATGAAATCAGGCATCATGCTGAGAGAATGGAAAATACGGTACATGCGCTTGTACAGGAAGGCAACCAAATCTGTGAAGAAGAAAAGGCCTTGATATCAGGCCAAATTGAACGAAGCTATTCTCACCAGCATCATTCTTTTCTTTCCAGGGGCTTATACGCTAAACAAATTGAGCGCTGGCTTCAATACTTCCCTCACTCCCAAATGTTGTTTATCAAAAGTGAAGACTTTTTCAATAATCCTGAAATTGAAATGGATAATGTGTATAAATTTTTGAATATTAAAAAGGTATTTCCAAATGACTTCAAAGCCCAAAATACGAATTCGTATCCTGGTTTGACATCCGAGATGAGAATTAAAATATCCCCTTTTTTTGAAGAGGATCGTAAACATCTTATTAGAATATTAGGTGACAAATTTAGCTGGCCCGTTTAACGATTTAAAAATTTAATTGTGGATTAAAATTATGCCATTCGACTCAAATAGAAAGATACTGTTTATACATATTCCCAAGACAGGGGGCACATCCATAGAGCAATATTTTGACCTTTGTCATGCTGAAAATTTCTGGTACGACAGATGGGATAGGGACCGGCTTGATTTTGTAAAAAATCATCATGCCAAATGCAACTCCCCCAAGCTGGCATATGAGCCACAGCATTATACACCCGAAATATTGAAAGCGCTGGTGGACGGATACGATGATTATTTTAAATTTACCTTTGTTCGAAACCCATACACCAGGTTATTATCAGAATATTATTGGAGGGAAAATAAAAAATATGCATCACCGCGAGATTTTGATCCAGTGAAATTTGACAGTTGGACCGATGCGTGGCTTTCAGACCTGAATGATTCCCATAAAGAACCACAGGTAAATTATATCGATCCATCCCTCGATTTTATTGGCAGGTTCGAACAAATTGAGGTCGATTTTGCCAAAGTATTGCTTTTGTTGACAAAAAAACAAACTGGTCCTTTTAAGCTTACACTCAAGGCACTCCCAAATTATAATTCGACAGGAATACAAAAATCTGAAATCATTCCCCATCTTTTGGAGCGCACTAAAAAAAGAATTAAACAATCGTACTTTCACGACTTTGAAAAATTCAATTATGATTTCTAATTATGAAAATTTTGTTTTCTCTCCATCGTTCATATTATTTATAAAGCAGAATATTTGATTTGCATGAAAGTCTCAGTAATAATTCCAAATTTTAATTACGATCAGTACATAGAGCAAGCCATCTCCAGTGTTTTGAATTCAAATTTTGACCAAAATGGAATGGAAATAATAGTGGTGGATGATGCAAGTACTGATAACAGTGTGGGGGTGATCGGAAAAATGATGTACCAAAGTAATGTTCCTATACGGTTAGTAAAAAATGAGGTAAACATGGGATTGGCTGTGAGTCGAAATCGGGGAATAGCTCATTCCACTGGCGAATACCTTTTTTTTTTAGATTCGGACAATTATATTCATGAAAATTATATTAAATCTCATCTGGATATTTTACTCTCTGACCAGGATGCTATTGCTTGTTATTCACCCATCCAGGATTTTTTAGATAAGAATCAAAACCTCAGGTCCAATCAACCTTTTGATTATACTCTTTTGCTCCAGGGCCCTTATATTGATGCTATGGCCATGTTTCGCAAAAAATCACTTATTGAAGTGGGTATGTACAACCACAAAATGCCTCCTTATGGCTGGGAAGATTACGAGTTATGGTTGAGATTAGGTAAGCTGGACAAAAAAGTAATATTCCTACCCTCTTCCCCACTCTCTTATTATCGTATTCACACTTTGAATATGTCTACTAATTTTAGTCCTGATCAATACAAT
>JBGAVW010000024.1:0-62173 GCA_044227925.1 Saprospiraceae bacterium
GATCTGAGTGACCGGTTGCAAATTGGTAACCGGGGAATATATTTTACCCTATTCACACTGGCAAGTATTTGTACCCGATTTTTTGCAGGTAAAATCGCCGACAGAGTAGGAAGAGTACCCGTAATCAAAGCCTCGATATTCATTATAATCTTATCAATGCTTTTGTTTTCCCATGCTGTAAACCCAATGATGTTTTATTTGGGATCGATTGCATTTGGCTTTGGTGTAGGTATATTCTTTCCGGCTCTTACCGCATGGACCATAGATTTGGGTGATGAACAAAGGAGAGGCAGGGCCCTGGCTACCATGTATATATCTCTTGAGATAGCGATTGGTAGTGGAGCTTTGATATCAGGATCATTGGTAGGAAATCATGTTGAAAGATTGCCTGTAATGTTTTATTTTTCAGCATTCATGTGTATACTCGGATTGGTATACTTATATAGGATCGATAAAAATAAAATTATACCCCTGATCAGGCAAATGGTCAAAAAACAATAAAATTATTCTTTAATCAGTTTTATCACCTTCGATTCCCGCTCGTTACTTATTTGTAAAATATATACTCCTTTGTTAAAATGAGATATATCCACTGGTCCTGCATTGTATTTTGTCCGGGTAATGATTTTTCCGCTGAGGTCAGTAATTTTCAATTCCTTAATTCCAGCTTGACTGCCTGCTCCCTTGATATTTATCCGGTCTGAAGCAGGATTGGGAAATACGGAAATGTAGGATAATTCCATTCTGCCCCTTATTTCAAGAGTATTAGATCCGGTAAACTCTGAGGTGGAAGGAGATACGGGGGTAGCCAGGTATATTCTCATGGCCTGGCAATTATTTATTTCTGACTTTTCTTCTACTTTGTTATTATAATCTATACATATATTTAGATAATAACCGCCGGAAGCAGATGCAGGAAAAGTAAGGTTTACCTTTTTATTTAACGTATCACCTGCCGGCAATAGGGCATCTACGGTGTCGATTTTTAACCGTATGGCTGATCCTCCCTTCAATCCTGCTTTAAAGGATAAATAATATTCTACTTCTACTTTTTTGCCGGTTACAGTTCCAATATTGGTCATACTAAAAGGGAACCGGAGGGTATCGGTTTTATTTATAGCATTAGGATAGGAAATGGCGGATATATTTTTAAAATCAATAGAAGGTAATTGAATTTGGATTGCTTTGGATTTGCAATTATTGGATTCGTTTGCTTCGGAAATTAATGCCAATGGATCTATACATGCAGATATATATTTCTGTCCCTCCAGGAATCTGTCCTTAAGGATTATGGCCAGGGTAGTATCGTAAAAGCCGTTGGTATTCATAGAGGAAAAATGAATCAGTCCAAGTGAAACAGGATTAGTACCCAGGATGTCATCAGACAAAATTAGATTGGCTGTACCGGCTTCATTTTTCGCATAACCAATATTGCGTATCCTAAGTTGAATAAGTTGAGTATCGCCTAAATTCCAGGTATCTTTACAATTAAATGTTTCCATTACCAGGTCAGGTTTGGGAGCTGCTTTTTCAGTAATGGACACAGCCATTGAAAAACAGTTGTTTAGCTCCGACTCTTCTTTTACTTCGCCATCTATATCCGCGCATACTATCAAATGGTAATTACCAGGAGTGAAAGATTCAAATATACCGGCTTCAGTAAATACCGATTTATCAGCAGGTATTGCCGGTAATTTCATTTGTGTGAGCATGCGGTCACTGTTGTTCCATTCATTGTCATCTGATAAATAGATGCCTATATTGCATGCAGATCCATTGGTATTGCTCTTGTTATTAATCATGAATGAAACAGTAAAGGGTTCTTCTGATGCAATAGGATTCTTGTTAGTAGTAAGGAAACTAGTGGTATAATCTGGCCAATCTGAACTCAACGCCTGTACTTTTAAATATATGGAACTGCAATTATTGGCTTCGCTTATTTCATCAAGTTGGTCTCTGCTGTCTGCACATACTATAATATAATAATGGCCCGGGGCTATAGACCTGGTTACGTTGGATTCCAATATAATATTGCTATTGGCATTGAGCGAAGAAACATAAGACTCATCTATCTTCAGGTCGCCTCCGTCAAGATAGGAATTGTACGACAAATACACTGCTG
Source organism: Saprospiraceae bacterium (assembly GCA_044227925.1). Lineage (GTDB taxonomy): Bacteria > Bacteroidota > Bacteroidia > Chitinophagales > Saprospiraceae > JADJLQ01. The sequence goes on from JBGAVW010000024.1 coordinate 2,123, forward strand.
AATAACTACTGCCTGCATTCACATTACTGATGTTATTGACCATGTAAGACACTTTGAAGGCATCCCCCTCGTAAATATTTGTTTTGTTGATGGCTAGATAGGAAGTAGTTAGATCAGTCATACTGGCATGGTGTTCATGTACATAAAAATCTAAATACGTACAATTATTTGATTCTATCGATTCTGACACCTGATCTTTAATATCTGCACATGCCAGTATATAGTAATGGCCAGGAGATATGGATTGATTAATGGTAGATGAATGCACTGCATTATTTCCTGCGGACAATGAGCCAACAGCATGCTCGGCCAATTTTAAATCACCATATCCAAAATACCTGTCATTGGAAAGATAAATGGCAGAATAGCTATAGCCTGCATTAGCAGTCCCTATATTTTTAGTCATATAGGATACCTTGAAAGGATCTCCCTCATAAATTGGGTTTTTATCTATATCCAAATAGGTCGTAACCAAATCCGGTTCATAGTAATGTTGTTCTTCAAAATGTACAGCATATGAAACACAATTATTCAGTTTTGTTGACTCGGTAATATCATAATTTGGATCGACACAAATTACCAAATAGTATGATCCGTATGACCAGTTTGGCATGGCTACATGCAAACTATAAGGTGTGCTGTCGTTGACAGCCAATGCTGGAATATTTGTAGTACCAAGCCCATAATCATTATTGGACAAATTAGCATCAGTAGACAGGACCGCTTTTACAATGGTTGATGGAGCCGAGGCATTTCCCTTATTATATACTTTACCATATAACTGTATCCACTGACCTGAGGTAACGTAATTCGGTATAGGGCTGGTATTTTTAAGCACCAAATCAGGCAGTGGGTATATGGGTCCCGGATTATGGCATGCATTACAGCTGCTACCGCCACAATCTATATTTGTCTCGGTACCGTTTTTTACACCATCATTGCATTTGGGAAATAAAGTTGTAATGGCAATTTGAATGGAAGTATCCGAGCTGCCACAATTATCATATACTATGGCCCAAAACTTATTACCTGTCGCGGTGGCAGCCGGAAAAGTATAATTGTAACTATAGGGATATGTATTATCAGTGTAAATAGGATCGCCATACCAATTGTAAAATTCTACTTTTTGAATCGATTTATCATCAGTGGCATACAATTTAAGCGATATGGTGCTTCCCGGAATATAGGGTGGTGGGCTTACTACAAATGAATCAATCACGGGTGGTGTTGGAATAAGACAGGGATTACAATAATTTACATGTACTTTTCCCCAACAAGGATTATTCGTCACAGAATCCTTGACAACATAATTAAATGTATACCCTTGATGACTCGCATCCAATTTGACGGGCGGATTATAGGTCTGAGTGCCGTACGGGTATTGCAGTTCTAATTTATATGTACAGGCAGGAGAGATATTGCTTACAAAATCTGCAGCAGATAAGGTTGCTTTGCAATCATTTGGAAGTAATGAAACATTTACATTGCCAGGGCAGGTAGGTACACATTGGCTATACGATTTAATGGAACAAAAGAGGACCCAGATGGCAAACAGAAGTACACGTTTCATAATTGTCAAAATTACTTAGGAATGATTGGATTGAATAGTATTATTTCAAATATAATTTATCTCAATACGTAAAATATTGGAATTAATTGTTAAAATCCCGAACGTGCGGTTAATCCATTTGAGCTGGTTTAGCACTTATTTATTTTGGATTACCCTTTAAGGTCTTTTTTAGTAAATCACTTTCTGCAGGTAAATCCGAAAATTTAGACAATTCAATTTTTTGAGCCTCTTTTTTCCATTCCTGAATTTTAGCATTAATGAGCTTTATACCTGCTTTTGATTTTGGATGTGCCAGTACCCGATCATAAGCTATTACAAAGTGTTGAATGGGTCTTACTGTACGCACCGGCCCAAATTTCTGCACTGTATTATTTTGAATCCAGTAATACAATTTAGTTTGATCCGTTGCTGACAAGTCGGATGATGGTAATTGACAAATGGTAGTCAATTCATTAAGGTCATTATGTATCGCCATGGTAAGTTTCATGTTCATGGATTGATTGGATATGGGCATTTCAGCATACCACAGTACGGCATTTAAACTATGCGTTTTAGGTTTTATTCTGTACCATTTTGTATTATCTTCTTTATGCTTTATAATTACATCTCCCTGCTTACCTATGTTTGACCAATCCTTAATTTCAATTTGAGGCACCCATTCTATCTTGTTTGTTATTTCATTCATTAGTACCCATTTTATAAAAATGCTTTTTTGTAGCACGACATCATTCAATTTTTCACCACTCCACATATGAATGGATATCATATGCATTTTATTATTTGAGATAATGACTTCAAATTGACTTTTTTCCGGGATTAGTTTATGCCATTCTTCGGCATTCAGCTTGATCCATTCTGCATGGATGGAATAAGCCACCAGGGTATGATTTGCTTTTATGACCAGCATTCTTTCACCGTAAATAAAAGGTTCGATCAGGTATTCCTCTTTTTTCTCTAATGCATAATTAATATGGGCTTCATTAGGTCGTATGAAGGTGTAGGGCATATAATTCAATTCATCATGATTTCGATGTGGATTTGTTAATTGTTTAAAAGTTAATACTTTGGAATCATACAAAACCAGACGCAGGTGTACCAATTCACGATCTGTTTTCCATTTGTCTGATATTATTTGGGCAATCTGAACAATTGAAATTAATGGACGGATTGTACCGGTAATTAATTTATTAAAAAGCCATGTTTCACCGGTAGACAAAGAATTCCACATGTGTAAACAAAAACCCATTTGGTCTGGAATTTCAGTATGGATTAGATCAAGTATTGAAGATAAACTGTAATTGCTTTTTTCTACTTGTGGATTAGCCAGAATGAGGCTGCACGTTTCTACCCAATCCTGGCAAGCTTGATAACATTCTTTTATCAGGTCTTCGGATACGTTCTTGTGAATCATAACCTGTTTGATCAGTGCTTTGGTAGAAAGCAGAGCGCCTGATTTTCCATGAAGTAGCAGTTGAATGGCAGGGATTATTTCATTTTCATTTATTTGATCAAAATAGTGCGCAATCCGATTTGACTTCTCAGCAATATCTGTGGTAGATAATAAAGAACGGTATAAAGCAGCAAATAAATTCATAAAGTTAATCTTCTTCTTCAGGTTGGGTATCTCCCGTTTTTAGAGAGAAATGTGATCCAATATCCTTTGCGTTTTTGCCTTGTGCAATTAAAAATCGCCGGTATTCTTTGGTATAACCATGCATGAGCCATATATTTTCAGCGTTACATTCGTTTACGACCTGATTCAGCTCATTCCAATCGACATGATCTGAAAGTACAAACCCGGCCTCCGCGGTTTGTTGCTTTCTGAATCTGTTCAATGTCATCCAACCCGATGCATATCCGAGGGCAGGAGATTCCAAAGCCCGCATCAGCGGCGTATTTAAAATAGATGAAGGAGCAATAGTAATACCGCGTTGAATATCTTTTTTCGATACCCTTGAATTAATCTGAATTGTTTTCCTCAGTTCTAATCCACTTTCCCGTAGTACTTTGTTGGTATCCTCCACAGTCGTATGAGTGTATATACTAATTTCTTCCGGTATATTTTGAATGATGCGCTGCGATTTGCCCAGGGCATATGCCAGTATCACGGATGATTTGCCCAGATCCAGGTTGTACTTATACCAATTCAATATTTCCCGCATAGTAAAAGCCTGAGGTTGCCATTGATAGATGGGTAATGCAAAGGTGGTTTCTGTGACGAGTGTATTGCATTTTAATAATTCATAGTTACCACTTACCTTATCCGGCTCAGTTTTATAATCACCGGTAACCACCCAAACTTCACCTTTATATTCTACCCGTATTTGGGCAGATCCCGGGATATGGCCTGCGGGATGAAAACTAAATTGCACATTATTTATGGTGATTTTTTCACCAAATTCCACCACCTGGATTTGGATAAAAGAGCCTAATCTTAATTTAATTACAGCCGCAGTAAGTCGTGTACATAGATAATAGCGGTGTCCGGATATGGCATGATCTGAGTGGCCGTGTGTGATCAGCGCCCGGTGGACCGGCTTTTGAGGATCTATATATACATCTGCAACTGTACAATATAGCCCTTTTGATGTGTTTTGGATGAGCCCCGTCTCACTGACCATATTATTTCTTATTTTTGTGCCTCACAATTTTAGAAAATCAAAAATAATGAAATCTCTTCCCTGGATACTGTGTGCAATTTTGGCTCTGGCTGTAGGCAATCTGTATTTTAAAGTATACGATAAATCTTCCGGAACTGCCGATACCAACAGCAGTGCTAAATCAAATGATGGTGGATCACTTCGACTGGTATATGTAAATGCAGATTCGATACTCGAAAATTTTACGCAATTTAGAAAAGAAAAGGACGCGCTCGACAGAAAACAACTGGATATAGACAATAAACTAGGTACTCGTGGCAGGGCATTGGAGAATGAAGTGGCCAGCATTCAACAAAAGATTCAAGGTGGACTGCTCACACCTAAAGAAATCCAGGAACAGGAGCAAAGACTGGGTGCCCGGCAGCAATCCCTGGTAGCGGAGCGGGATAAACTGGCAAAAGAAATTATGGATGAAGGTAATGCCATCAACGACCGGTTACAGAAAGACCTTATGAGTACACTGGAGCAGATAAAAAAAGAAAAAGGGTACCAATATATACTTAGTTATGTAAAGGGAGGACAGATACTCATCGGCAATCCTGCAGACGATATTACAAACGAAGTATTGAAAAGATTGAATTCTAAAGGAAGCAGCAATACTGCCCCAACCGATACTACAAAAAAGTAAGGGTCAGTTTTTAATAAAATACTACCGTAAACATCTTACCTGATCCAGGCTTTATTGGTTGCAGCTAATGATCTTGCATCAGCCTTAAAAGCCAGTGATGTCTTTTCGATTTCATAATTCCGGATATCAATATTTATTTTTACTTTCATCGCACTAAATTATATGTGCAGATGAATATATTTATAGCTGAATGCATAGGCACCATGTTGCTTATATTATTAGGAAATGGGGTTGTTGCTAATGTAGTACTGAAAAAGACCCTGGGCTCTAATGCAGGTTGGGTGGTGATTACCTTAGGTTGGGCCATGGCGGTATACACTGGGGTACTCGTTTCTTCAGCACACAGTGGTGCGCATCTTAATCCAGCGGTTTCGGTAGCCATGTTATATCTGGGCCGTATAAATATGGATCAGGCTCTAAGTTATATACCCGGGCAGATGGTAGGTGCCATGCTGGGTTCTTTGCTTGTATTTATGGTATACAAAGACCATTATAATGCCACAGAAGACAAAGGAGCTAAACTGGCCACATTCTCTACAGCACCTGCCATTCGAAATACTGTAAGTAATTTATTTTCTGAGATAATAGGCACCTTTGTATTGGTATTTGCTGTACTCCAGATGAGCCAACCTGAACATAAACTGGGTGCTCTTGATGCTTTGCCGGTTGCATTAGTAGTATTGGGTATCGGATTGTGCCTCGGTGGTACCACCGGATATGCTTTGAATCCCGCAAGAGATCTTGGCCCAAGAATCATGCATGCCATTCTACCTGTTCCGGATAAGGGCACTAGCGATTGGAACTATAGCTGGGTTCCTGTTATAGGGCCGGTTTTGGGAGGTATTGTCGCAGCCGTTTTGCACAGCTTTTTAGGCTAAATTATAAGTTGTTATTATTTCTTTTAATTTTTTCCATGCTTTCTAATTCTCAGGACTTCCTGCAATGCAGGCACTGACTATCTTTTAAAACATCAGATACCTTTCTCCGTCCTGAATATTACTTTAAGTAAAGTTAGCGTTGCAAATACTGTCTTGTTTCTAAAGAAGAGAATATATTAATTCTTTAGACCCTTGCCATGGTATAAGTTAATAGAAAGATAAAGCACTAAATAATTAACGCGTTCGGTTCTATAGCATTCCGACTTTATTTTTTGCCATTACACATACAGTAACATCCATTGAACTAATGAAAAGAAAACATTCTCATTTTGTCTCGCATTCGCTATCCTTTTTCTTAATTATGACTATCCATGCATGTACCTGTAAACCATGCGATGACCCCAATTTGGTCTCCGTCCCCGTGGCCGGAACTGGAAACCTTCGGCATCATTGGGAAATAATACAAGCAGTGGAGCATACAGGAGGGTTTGCCACCAGTTCTATTCAAATTATACCCTCGGGAACTACCAGTTTCAATTCTTTCGCAGCGGATACGGTCACCACAAGCATTATTTTAGTAGTAGAAGATACCTTGGCCGGTGTAAAATGCATTAAACTCAATGGTGGTTTTGGACTTACCTGCGGGAATGCCAGTGGTGGAGCAATTGCAATAGATGGTGTACTTGTAAATAAGACTCAGTGCATGGATCTTTCAAAATGTTGTCTCAAGACCAATTCACTGAGATACGATGATATTGGTCGCCACATGCGATGTGGGTCAGGCCAAAATTTTTATAATGGCGGGATAGGTATCACCGGAATTATAGAGAATTGCAAAGGCATTATGGATACCGTAATTATGACCATTAATTTCCTTTAAGTGCTAAGGTAAATTGTGGTTTTCTAACTGTTTTTAATAAAAGGTCCTCTTTATTATTCTTATTTACTCATTTGTTCTTTTGGTGAATAAAACCCAGCACTACTAAACTCATCACCAATCCCAGAAATTCTCTCATATTTTCAATATAAGGTGTTTCAGCCTTCATGGCAGATGTAATGCCAGGCCTTCCTTCCTGGAACCATTCAACTACATTTGGAATATACGAAGAGGCCCAAATGATCGTAATGCCTATGAGGACCAATGTCAATAATTTATTATACCTGTTGGCATAAGTCAAAAAACAAGCAGCCGCTACAAATAAGTAATAGGGTGCCCAGATGTAGGGATCCGGGTCATTATATTGTACTGCAGCAAAACTTACGAACAAGAGGCCTAGAATTAAATATAGATTTTTCATGTATCGAAATATTAAAATTCAATTGTATAAGAAAGATTGGGGAGCACTCCCAGTTGATATTGAAGGTTGATTTTATTCATTACAGTATCAAAATAGGAATAGGAAAAATTTTGTTGATTGGTCAGATTTTGTATGTCCAGTGCGAGCAATGTATTTACAGTATTGTAAAATTTTCTTCTGTACACTCTGAAATCCAATCTAAATTGGTCCGGCCGGGTAATACTGTAAGGTACAGCATTGTTGGTGAGCGGTATAGGAGAGTCTCTTAATGAGCCGCCATAATGTACCCCTGTAAATATCCCTACCAGTCTTTTAGATTTAGTTCCTTGTTTAGACCATTCCCTTCCAATATAGTTATGGATTAAAACCCGTTGGTCAAATCGGCCTGCCAAGTAAGAGTGTTCGCTTGTTTCATACAAAGATGTAAACAAACTCAGGTTGTGAGTATGTGTCCATTTGCCCCACTTGCCATCGAGGCTTGACTCCAAACCATAAATATTTCCTTTTGAGTCCGGAAAATAAAATGAAGTAGTGCCCTGTGCTTCGTTTAGAAAAGACTGTGAAAATCGGTTGGTCGGCACATCGTAATGATGTTGATAAAATACAGCATTGGTCCAGGTATGTTTGTTCATTATTATTTCATAGGATACCTGAGATTGAAATGATTTCATGGCCTGGAAATCCAATGCTTTGAAAAAAGTGACAGGGGCACTGATCTGTGAATATTTACCCGCATTAATCTGAATACTTTGATTGGATTTTACGTAATATCTGAATTGAACCCTGGGGTCAACATTAATTTCATTTTTAATTAATCCATGTAATCCTGCCTGAAGGGACCACTTACCTCTTTCAATCAGAAGATTGCTGTACGGCTGGAATAAAGTATAATTTATATCTCCCCGTGCATCCAGATTAGGACTGAATACATTGTAACTGGTTTTGTCATTATTGAGACTTATTTGAATTCCTGTTGTCAGTACTTTATTGCTTCCATTAAGGAAAACCCACCTCGGATGAATACTCAGTTTTCCTTGTGTTTGCTCTGCATTAAATTGGCCACCATCTACATTTATAAGGGTGGATTTTCGTGCAGTATTCAATGTTGAATAGATGATATCGGTCATTAACCGGTTTCGTGAATTAATTTTATATTCATCTATGATGCCGGTGATTAATTGATTGCCGGTAAATCGGATATTGTATCTTTCTTTGTCTATTTTGCGCAGGCTACTATCTTGTTTCCCTATATAATCATTTATGTTATTGCCCGAGAAGAAAAAAAGAGATAAATCATTCTTTTTGGATGGAATCGAGATATGTGCCATGATATCCTGGTAGCTAATATCTTCATCTCCAAATTTGGCTCCGAGATCAGCCAATAAGCCCACTGTAGAATATCTATACCGGGTGATAAAAGAAGCACCTTTGTTGGAAATCGGGCCTTGTAACCCCAACTCTAACCCCAACAAGCTGATCTGAGCTTCTGTTTTCAATTCAGAGGTATTGCCTTTTCTTAAGTTGAGATCCAACGCACCTGCTAATGCGTTGCCAACAGTGGCATTATAAGGGCCTTTGTGTAAATAGGTATTTTCCAGCACCGTTGCACTGATCATATTTACCCCACCACCACTGGTACTCGCCTGGTCGTTAAAAGTACCCGCATTGCTTAGGTGATTGGGGTTAATGATTTCAGTGCCGTGAAGCATCCATTTTACAAAAGCCGGATTATTTCCTCGAATAATTAAATGGTTGGCCCCGTCATTCATAGAAGATACACCTGCCTGGTTGGTAAATAACCTGGCCGGATCAAAAAAGCCTGCAGGTAATTTTTCTGTTTCTTCCCTCGTGACAGTCAATATATTTGACAGAGGGTGTATATAACTACCTGATTTCTTTTCCGATACTACTAATTCCGGTAAATTGGTACTGGTCAGTTGCATCTCAAAAATTAAATCACCTCTGGATCGGCCTATGAGATATCCTCTGATATTTTCTGTCTGGTATCCTTTTACCTGGATGCTAATATCATACCGGCCCGGTTCAATTTCGTTAATAAAAAAATACCCAGAGGTGTCGGTGATGGCATTCCAGGATATATTATGTTCTGATGTAAACAAAAGTTTAGCATTGGCTATTGGCTGCAGGCTGTAGGCTTCGCGTACCGATCCTTGTATGCGGGTGGTCACCTGGGCAGATAAAGTGGTAAAACCGAATATAAAATAAATTAAATATTTATAAGTCATTAACGTAAAAATAGGGGATTGTAATTAAATATGACAAAGCAAATAAATGTATGGATACTTGATTGAAATCATTGACAATAAGGAGGTATAAATTTTCTGGCCTTGTTTTACCCACATACCTTAATCTATAAGACTGCCTCTATTCACTACCATCGGTATGAAATCCCTAATGCATTTATGGATCCTGCCAAATGATAATTAGCAAACCCATAATCCACCACGAACTTTGAAAATTTGATTCCTATTCCACCTCCAAATCCTGAAAGCCCCCGATAGGTTTGATCTTTGAGCTCCTGGTGACGCTGATGATCATAGGACAATCTTAGTCTTATAGGAGCATATTTACCCAAATATATTTCGCTGCTGAATATCAAATGCCTGAATAGATTATCGACTGTCTTGCTTAATGCAGATGCTTCACGTGGTGGTTCGCCAAATCCAAGACTTTGTTCTTCCGGCACTATGGTACGAAGATTCCAGGTGGTAAGGTGATGGCCTGTCACTGAGAATCGGATAGGGACATGGGCCAGTCGTTTGCTGTACCCGAGCAAAATATCAAATGGAAGATTTTCCCTTTCAGTCTGATACGATTTAAATTGGCTGCCCAGATTTTTTACAGTAATGCCTACGTGTTGAAATTGATCACTGAATGTATAAAGTCCGCCAATATCTATTGCAAATCCATGGGCATGGTAAGACTCTAGTGAAGATAAAATATATTTAAAATTCACCCCGATGTTGACCTGGTCAAATAGTTTTTTAGATGCTCCAATAAGAATTAAATTTTCAGATGCAGAAAAGGAATTGGTTTTATTGCCAAATTCATCAGCACCTTGAATATCCCCATGGCGAAGTGATTGCAATCCTCCGATTAAGGTAAGCTGTTGCCTGGATAAATGATAGGTACTGCTAATAGTTGAATAAGAAGACCCGGTGTAATAAAAACTATGATTAAATGAAACTTGATGCGTGGCATAGGATTGGGCAATGGCAGGGTTTATTTGTGCTAATGTTACATCTGAGTCCCGGACACTTATTACCCGGTTGCCCAAAGCAAGGGCACGGGAAGATGGTGCAAGATTTAGTATTTGGAAAATGGATTCACCACCGGTCTGGCATAGGCCTGAAATGCTTGATAACAGCACCAGCAGTATACACCATTTTATCCTCATTCAAAGCCAAAATTACATGTTTATGGTCAATCACCACGACCACCGCAGTCCAGCAGAAAATAGTTGTCTTGCTCCGGGGTTATAAAATCGATTCACCGCTGCATTGATATCAGGCCCAGGATTGTAATCATCACTGCTTGCAAACTGGCCGTTAAGTCCAATACTAAGCTTAGGTAAAGGTTTAATCAGGACAGAAGCTCCAATTAGATTATAGGCAGGTAATACAAAAGTATTGGCATCATTCAATGGCAGGTCGGATTGAGCGTACCAATTTGCTGATAAAGTAAGATATTTCATCAGGTGCCAGCTTCCATTAAATGAATAAGTATGTTTAGGGACTCCGGTCACATCCTTGCCATCAAAATTGTCTGTTCTTTGTTTATAGTCTGAAAATGTATAAGGCTGATAGGCGGTGGAGAAGTACAATTCTATTTTCTTATGATGATAGGCAATCCACGATTCCAGGCCGGCCATATTTGCTCCTCCGGCATTGACGAAATATTCCACACCAGCATTATCATTCCTTCTTACAATGGCATTTTTCAATTGAAGGGAATACACATTTATATTGGCACTGAAATGCTTTGAGAATAATTTATACCCCAGCTCGTAATTCCATCCGTTTTCAGGTAATAATTCCTGATTATATTGACCTGATGAGGGCCTGATTTCAGCAAGAGTAGGTGGAGAGTTGCCCCGTGCTGTGGAGATAAAAAATGCTTGTTGTGGATTAATCGAATATGAAATCGATAATCTGGGCATAATCACCGGGCCACTTTCTTTTCTTGTAAAATCAGCTGCGGCCAGTGTTTTATACCTGAATAGTTGTTGGTTGCTGCTTACTCCGGCCAACACTTGCCATTTACCAAAATTGTATTGCACCTGACTAAATACATTGTTTTGACTGGCATTGATCAGGGCATCTGCCTGAAGGGTATCTCTTACCCCTTTTTTATTTCCAAAATTTCTGGTGAGATTATGCTGCCTGCTGTATTCCCAACCGGATGTCCAGGCGATGGAAGAATTATCAAATTCTCTATTGTATTGAATTATAGGTCGGGCAGATATATTCCCTTCATACCTTACCTCATAATTGGTGATGAATGGATTGCGGAAATCGGTATACCAATAGCTTAGCCTGGGATCAACTGTCCAATGATTGGATAAATGGTATACGTAGCTTGCACCCACCATTACGGTTTTATTATATATAGCCGCCATTTGCTCCACTGCACCGGGGATACGACCGGCAGGAGGTCTTGCCTGTTTTCGATCTTTAGTAGCCTGGTCCGAATTAAGCCCGCCAGGAGTTTGATATTCCAAATCTGAATATAGTTGGATCAGCTTTAGTTTACCTTTATCAGTATTGTATTCCTGACTAAGGTAAATCATATCCCTTCGCATAGCAGATTGCTGCCTGTATCCATCGGTTGCCTCGTGAGATTGCACAGCCGAAATCTTCCATTTCTTCAGATTCAATCCATATCGGATAGATTCTTTCAGTTGACCCAAATTTCCAATTCCTATCGAAACGGAGTTTTTATTCAACTCAGATGATAATAATAGGGATCCGCCAACTCCTGCTCCGTACATACTTGATGCAGGTCCCTTTATTATTTCTGCTTTGGATATCAATTCCGGAGACAGGATCTGAAGATAGGTATTACCACCTCCATCCGTAAGATTAAACCCATCCAGATAGACTTTTATATTGCGCACACCAAAAGGCGATCGCAAGGTCGATCCCCTTACACTGATGCGGTAACTTCCGGGTGATCTTTCTTCCAGTCTTACACCAGGTGATTGGTTTATTAATTTTGCTAAAGAAAAAAAAGATAAATCGGTATGCAGGCTATCCTGCAAAATATGTACTGTGGCAGGCAATCTTGTAACATGAGATCGGGAGGAGTAAGCGGAGACCTGGAGATCGGGCAGGAATGAAATATAAGCAGTGGTATCAGCTTGGCTAAAAACAGCGCAAGTAAGTGATGAATACAGGAGAATGAAACTATAAAGTCTGGATATGGAAGTTGACATTGATGAGTCAAAACTAGGGAAATTTGTGATGTATGACCCTTGGTGGATAATTTTTAATAAAACGACAGTCCATCTTTTTTGGGAAGGATTGTTGAATATGACCTTCTGCACCATTCATACACCACTATACTCATAGTCATCATGAGCATCATGTACTGACTATCCTCAATGGGTATAGTGCCCAATCTGATTTTTAAATTCTCTGCATCATTATACCATACTACAGGCTCTGGTGTAAAGCCTCCTGTCAGTATTCCATTTACAATAGTGAATGGGATAAACGATATAACGTATCCAAGTAAGAATTTATTCCAGGAAAACCACGGCACAAAGATCAGGATGGCCAAAATAAAAACTCCGTTTAATCCCAGGGCGGTTACAGTATACCATTTTGAGTAGTGAACCATTGCGATTACTATATTTATAAGAGCAATGCCTGTAAAAATATGCCTCGAAATCGATTCTTGCCATTTGATCTTCATGATATGATTCATGCTTTCATACACAAAAAGACAACAAAAACCGATCATCAAAAAAAACAAGAATTCTTCTAATGGTAGCCCCTTGAATTTTATACCGGATATATACCGGTCATTAAAACCCCAGATTCCCATTCTGGTAAACAAGATGTCCCAAATGATGAAGAAAACAAACATAGAGAGTAAACCTGCAAGGATGCATTTCCAGCGTCCAATAAAGTGAAGCCATTTTTTTTCAAATGAGAATAAAAAGGGAACAGTAAAGGATGCTAGATCTACTAAAAGGTATAGATATGTATCGGGCATATAGAAAAAGATTCAGTCCAAATCGTTTACAGTTATATTAAGATTAAAATAAAAGAAGAATCCTAAATAAGAAATAGAATACACTGGCATTTCTTAATCGGATATTTTAATATCCCTATTGTACATTCCGATTACCTCCATTTTTGCTTAAACTGATGCAGGTCATTCGTATTTTCATCTATCAAAATTGATTCTATTCCGGCAATCGATGCAAACTCTAACAAATCTTCAGCAGAAATGTTTTGACTGTAACAGGTATGATGGGCACCTCCGGCCAAAATCCAGGCCTCTGCCGCTCTTTTAAGATCGGGCATGGGTTCCCAGAGTACCCTGGCTACTGGCAATTTTGGCATATTTTCATGAGGAGATACAGCTTTTACTGTATTTATTATCAACCTGAATCGATCACCCAAATCTACCATAGATGCATTTAGTGCATTACCGGTACTTCCATTAAATACTAATCTTACAGGATCTTCTTTGCCCCCTATACCCAAAGGATGTACTTCACATTTAGGTTTTTCAGTAGTTATCGACGGACAGATCTCCAACATATGTGCGCCCAGCACCCGATCGCCGGTTTTATGAAAATGATATGTATAATCCTCCATAAAACTATTGCCACCATCAAGCCCAAGAGCCATTACTTTCATGGTCCTGACTAAGGCAGCAGTCTTCCAGTCGCCTTCACCAGCAAATCCGTAACCTTCTGCCATGAGTCGCTGTACTGCTATACCTGGTAATTGAATCATACCATGCAAATCTTCAAATGTATCGGTAAACGCAGTAAATCCACCATCAGCTAAAAAATGCCTCAGGCCCACTTCTATTCGAGCGGCTTCAATCAAGGACTCACGCATTTCACCACTAGCAAGCAATGAAGGCATTAAATCGTATGCGGCCTCATAATCTCTTATGGTATGAATGATTTCAACTTCGGCAACATCATTTATATAATTAACCAGGTCTCCTACACCAAATCCATTTACCTGGTATCCAAACTGGATCTGTGCCGATACTTTGTTTCCTTCTGTCACGGCCACATGCCGCATATTATCCCCTATACGGGCCACCTTCATCGATTGGCTATCAGCCCATGCTGCAGCTACCCGGGCCCACCTGCCGATTTTTTTAATTGCTTCTTCGTCTTTCCAGTGACCTACGACCACTTTTCTGTGTTTGTTCATACGGGAACCTATGAAGCCAAATTCACGATCACCATGAGCAGATTGATTTAAATTCATAAAATCCATGTCAATGGAAGCCCAGGGTATTTGCTCATTGTATTGAGTATGTAAATGCAAAAAAGGTTTGCGTAAATGCTTTAATGCATTGATCCACATTTTTGCAGGAGAAAAAGTATGCATCCAGCAAATCCAGCCTATACAATTGGTATGGTATTCAGCCTCCCGGGCCAAATTGTATATTTCGTCGGGGGTCGTTACTACCGGCTTAAAAATAATCTTTACAGGAATATCATCTTGATCGTTAAAATGATGAACTATCTCCTGTGAATGTTTATTTACTTTTTGTAAAGTCTCTTCACCATATAAATGTTGGCTGCCTGTTACAAACCAAACTTCAAAATCTGCTAATGTGGTAATCATAAAATACTTTCAGGTATAAAGATAAATAAGAATAGTAGAGAAGAACCGGATTATTAAATCAAAATTATAGGATGATAATATATACGCATTTCTTGATTTGAACATCATTGAATTTGGGTCATGGTATGTTTTTACACGGCAACATTATAATCTCTCAAAGTATCGTTCAGGCTCACTTTTTTATCTGTACTTTCTTTACGGGTACCTATGATCAATGCACAAGGCACCTGATATACCCCGGCAGGAAAATGTTTATTGTACGATCCTGGTATCACTACTGATCTGGGGGGGACAGCACCTTTAAAAATTTTAGGCTCAGTATTGGTAACATCGATGATATGAGTAGATTGAGTAAGAACTACATTGGCTCCCAATACTGCTTCTGCTCCTACCCGCACACCTTCTACCACTATACATCGTGATCCGATAAAAGCGTGATCTTCGATGATTACAGGTGCTGCCTGAGGAGGTTCCAACACCCCTCCTATACCGACACCTCCACTTAAATGCACGTTTTTACCAATTTGTGCACAACTACCTACAGTGGCCCAGGTATCAACCATAGTGCCGCTGCCTACATAAGCACCGATATTAACATAACTAGGCATTAATATGGCTCCCGGCTCGATAAAAGATCCATAGCGTGCTAAGGCCTGAGGTACTACTCTTACCTGTTGGGCTGCAAAATTTTTCTTTAGCGGAATTTTGTCATGAAATTCAAACGGACCTGCTTCAATGGTTTCCATTTTACTGATCCGAAAAAATAAAAGGATGGCTTTTTTTATCCATTCATTTACTTTCCATTCGCCACCATCTACAGGCTCGGCTACTCTGATCTTTCCGGAATCCAATAGTGCCATCGTATCCTGAATAGCTTGAATGGTGTCAGGGGCGCCTATCAGATTATTATTTTCCCATGCCTCATTTATTTTTATCAATATTGATTCCATATTTTTAGTTTGAATAAAGGTTTAATTTCGAGCACAAAGAAAAGAAAAATATGTTGATCAGTAGGTCGATTAAAAGCAGCAAATGTCATTTTAAAGAAGTATGTTAAAACTAAATTGGGTATTACTTTTGATGCTGGCCAATCTGCTGGAAACAGTGTCCCTTTATTTTCCTACTTTTGACCTAAGATAAATTTTATGATTCCGTTTGCAAGTGCTGATAGAGGACTGTATATAGACAAGCTCACTCGAAAAAGACTGGATATTCTGGTTATTGGTGGCGGTATTACCGGTGCCGGAATCTTACTTGACGCAGTCAATCGCGGATTTGATGCGGCATTGTTTGAAAAGTCTGATTTTGGATCCGGGACATCCAGCAGGTCCACCAAATTAATTCACGGTGGGCTTAGGTATCTTAAACAATTGCAATTTGGTCTTGTCAAAGAAACGGGTGTTGAAAGAGCTATAGTCTATAATAATGCCAGGCACCTGGTAGAAAAATGCAAAATGCTATTGCCTTTTTACAAGGGAGGTACACTGGGCCCTGTGTCAACTTCATTGGCTTTATATATGTACGATCGGCTGGCATCGGTACCCAAGGAGGAACATAAAATGATTCTTAAGAAAAAAACTGCCTTGCGATTAGAGCCCTTACTTAAAGAGGAACATTTAAAAGGAGCAGGCCTGTATTACGAATATAAAGTAGATGACACCCGTCTTACACTGGAGATCATAAAAAAAGCAGTGGAAAATGATGGGGCTGCATTGAATTATATGGAAGTTTCCGAGTTTATTTATGAAAACGAGAAAGTGGCAGGAGTAAAAGTTACTGATAAACTTACTGGAAATAAACATGAAATTTTTGCCGATTTCATTGTGAATGCTACAGGACCCTGGACAGACCAGGTAGCTCAGCAGGAACAGACGCAAAAAGGAACTAAAAAAGTGATCCTCTCCAAAGGAATTCATGTGGTTTTTCCTAAAGCAAAATTGCCGGTAAAACAACCGGTTTATTTTGAATCTTCTGTAGATAAAAGGATGATTTTTGCCATTCCGCATGGCAATTACACGTATGTAGGCACTACCGATTCAGCTTACGATGGAGATATTGAGAAGCCCCTGGCAAACTATGAAGAAGTAAAATATATTCTGGATAGCGTAAATGCCGTTTTTACCAAAAGTGCTGTAAATGAAAATGATGTTAGTTCTACCTGGGCAGGATTAAGGCCATTGATTTATAAACCCGGTAAAAGCGTAAAAGAGTTATCCAGAAAAGATGAAGTATTTATCAGCCCTTCCGGCCTAATCACTATAGCAGGTGGTAAACTTACCGGATACAGAAAGATGGCTGAGCGAGTGGTACAGACGATAATCAGCGAATTTAAAAAGAGTGAGCATAAATCCAAACCTGTACTTCACGAAGAAGCATTGACTGACTTGTCAAATGTGTCCGGAGCTGAATTTTTCTCCAATGATGAATACGATAAACTGTTTAATTATTGTTTGTCCCTCAAAGGGCATCTAAAGGTGGATGAATCCGCCATCACCAACCTTTTTCACAGGTATGGTAAAAACACGGAACAAATAATTGCATTAGCTGAAAAATACAGGGATACTGAAAGTGACCCCTTACTGAGATTGGAAATAGGGGGATTGCTCTATGGTATACAACAGGAGATGGTTTGCCATATCAATGATTATTTAATCCGCAGAACCAGTCAACTGTATTTTGGTCGCGAAGACATCATGAAATACCTGGATCCACTCCTCAGTATAATGCAATCTGAATTGGCATTGTCTGATGATCAATGTAAAATCATGAAAAATGAATTTCTTGAGGAGTACGAATCGGTGATGGCCTGGAAACAAAACAGTCTTTGATCATACTTTTATAATCAAAGACTGTAAATGAAAAGACTCACTCTATAATAAGATATAAACTTACGGGAGGTTTTTTCGGTGGTTGTTGAAAAATGGATGAAAGTGGATTTTGTGTCGACAAGTTCTGATCAATTTCATGAAATAGAGCATGGAGTTGAAAATTCAAAATAAGTGCTTTCAAATTCCGGATAAATTTTAACTTGAATATCAAAAATTAAAGCTGAGTGATACTTTTGACCAAATTAAAACATTGGTTGTTCGCCCGCCCTTACCTTATTATTGCATTGTTGATTATGGTCAATTTAGTATTGAAAGGTAGCAGGATGAGCTATTTTACAAACACCTTAGTAGACAGGCAGCTTTTATTTTTTATAAACAAGGATTTTTCTGATGCGATTGATGCTGGAATAATGTTAATTCTTAATTTAATGGTATTCATAATTTATTATTCAGAGCATACCAAAGGCAAAACGCCGGATTTATCTGGATTTTTATTATTTTATCCGGTATTTATTGTTGCATTGTATGTTTCTGATCTTTTTCAAGGAATAGTGATTTTATATTGCGCCTCTGGATTTACGGATCCTTCATCCTGTGTTTTTGATTGGTCTTCACCGGGAGAATATTTGGAGCACTTAGGACGGGTTTCGAAAAAAATGATAGAAATGATTTTGATGATTATTTTAATTGTGTTTTGGGATAGCAAAGTGGCTGACGCCCATAGAGCGAAAAAAAAGGAGACTTTAAAGGACTTCCCTTTTAAAGTTAGGTGATTTGCCCATTTTATTCATTTTTCAAAGCCGATTTATGTTCTATCTTTACCACGCATACTCATTAGGTAAAGTGGCATGAACAGACGATCATTTACAAAATCTGTATTATCCGGATCCGGTTTTTTAATTTTAAATAAATCTCCAGAGATGAGGCGAAAACCAGTATATCTAAAGGCCGGCGACACGGTTGGTCTTATCTGTCCGGCAGGCATTATTAGCGAAGAACGAATGGCAAAGGCTACTGCTAACATGCAATCCCTTGGTCTTGAAATCAAGTTGGGATCTCACATCATGGAGCAATCGGGATACCTGGCTGGTGCAGATGCAAACAGGCTTGCAGATATACATCGGATGTATCGGGATCCATCCGTACAGGCTATTTGGTGTATACGAGGAGGATACGGTTGCACCAGGTTACTTCCCATGATTGATTTCGAATTGCTTAAATCAAATCCAAAGCCATTGTTTGGATATTCTGACATTACCGCTTTTCATCATTCATTCTATTCTAAATCCGGGATACAAACTTTTCATTCACCGGTGGGTGCATCGGATTTTACTCCATTTACTTTTGATCATTTAAAACCCATCGTGTTGGGAGAATCAGGCAAAGAAATTGAAATTAAAGCCTGTGCTGAAAACGATCAACTCTTTGCCGAAGGTAAATCGGTATATGAACGATATGTGATACATCCCGGTAAAGCCGAAGGAAGGCTCTGGGGAGGTAATTTGTCTTTATTGGCTGCTATGCTGGGCACAGATTATCTCCAGCTTAAAAAGGATACCATATTGTATATCGAAGATGTTGGGGAAGCCCCTTACAGGATTGACCGTATGCTTACTCAATTATTCCAGGCGGTGCCATTAAATAAAATTAAAGGGATAGTAGTAGGAGTATGTGATGGCTGTGAGAAAAAAGAAAATGATCAGTCGTTTACTTTAAAAGAAGTAATTCAAGACCGGATCGGAAAATTGAATATTCCTGCTGTCTATGGTTTCCCATTTGGCCATATAGCTAATCAATGTACCTTTCCATTTGGGGCACGGGCAATATTGGATGCGGATGCTTTTATGATGAAAGTAGTATTACCATGAAACTAATAATTCATACATTCAAATTATATACCCGCAAAGTTTTTACTACCTCACATGGCAGTTCGAGTTATCGTAATTCATTGGTGATAGAGCTTGTAGAGGAAGATAAAAGGGGTTATGGTGAAGCTACTGAAATCCTGTATTATGGTAAGGATGTACACAAAATGATTGCCCTCGTACAAAAGCATAGATCCTGGATAGAATCACTGGACTTATTGCCTCCTGATATGCAATTTAAACGATGGTATGAAAGGTTTAGTGAAGATAGATTTGTTTTATGTGCACTTGATATGGCATACCATGATCTGTGGGGTAAACTGAAAGGAAAAAAATTAGTGGATCTATGGGGGCTGGACATCAGTAAAAACAAACTTTCTAGCCTTACTGTCGGCATAGATTCGATACCCAATATGCTTAAACATATAGATGAAAATCCATGGCCATTGTATAAGATAAAACTGGGCACAGATCATGATATGGAGATAATGAGAGCCATCCGGGCACACACCGACAAACCATTGAAAGTAGATGCTAACGGAGGATGGAATCCCTTGCAAACAATAGAGTATTCAAAGATCCTGAAAGAGCTGGATGTGGAATATATCGAGCAACCACTGCCTATGGACCAAATAAATGAGATGGAAAATGTATTTGAGCAAGCTGCATTGCCCCTTTATGCAGATGAATCATGTCATGTCCCGGAAGATATAAAGAAATGTATTGGAAAATTTCATGGAATCAATATTAAACTCATGAAATGTGGGGGCCTCACCCCGGCGCTGGAAATGATTGACCTGGCAAAACAAAATAATCTTCAGATCATGATAGGTTGCATGACCGAGACTTCAATCGGAATATCAGCGTTAGGACAAATACTACCTTTAGTGGATCACGCTGATATGGATGGTTCTTTATTGATATCAAACGATCCGGCCAGTGGAGTGTACCTGGATCACGGCAAAGCCATATACCCGGAGACCTTTGGCACCGGGGCAGTACTACATGTACGTAACGAACTGCCGTAATCTTCAGTCTTTTTAATTTGTCTGAAAGCCATCACATCCTGGAAATTATTTTGTTAAAAGTCATTTCGCTTCAATTTATTGGTGCTTTTGCGATAGCAATGGCACATTAGGCTAAAGAAGTTAAACTAAAATTAATATTATAAAATGGAGATAATCAATTAGTTGAGCTTTGATTATTTCTTAATGAAATAGTTTTTCCAAAAAAAATCTTTTTTTGAATCCATGGTCTTCATGGCATCCGTATATGCTTTATAAATAATCCATAAATATAATATTATGACATTTTTAAAGAAAAGAAACGCGTTTATGCTTCTGTCAGTGCTGGTAGTATTAGCTGGTTGTGAAAAACAATTATCCGAAAACTCAGCGACTGTGACCCAAGATTACTCATTGGAAAGCCGTAAAATTGAAAACTATCATTATGAAGGTAAGTTGTACGCATTGACCAAAGATCAATATATCATAGAATACGATGCTAATTATTTAAACAGGGAAGTTTTTACAGCAGCTATCCATGGTTTGCAAACTGGCGAAGAAATACTTGCAATTGATATGAGACCAGCCACCGGTCAATTATATGGTGTATCCAATCAAAGCAGGCTTTATTTAATACATCCAGCCAATGGCAAAGCAGTAGCCATATCTATGACACCATTTACGCCAGCTATTTCAGGCACCATGGTTGGATTTGATTTTAATCCTACGGTAGACAGAATAAGAATGGTTACCAGTATGGATCAAAACTTGAGATTACATCCTGAGACTGGAGCTGTTGTAGCTACCGATGGAAATCTGAATAGTGCCGGGGCTGGAATAAGTTCTGTTGCGTATACAAATAGTTTTGCAGGAGCTGCTACTACTATTTTATACGATATTTCCAATACTGATGATATGTTATACCGACAGATCCCACCTAATGATGGAAAATTGGTACCAGTAGGTAAACTTGGTATAAATGTAGAAGGAGAATCCGGATTTGACATTTCATCTGATAATAGTTTTGCACTGGCTGTCTTTTCTCAATCATCTGGATATGGTGTTAAAAAAAGATTTTATAGTATTGACCTCAACACCGGTCAGACAAAAATAGTAGGCAATTCACGCCGTAATATCATAGGTATTGCTTTGGCAACAACTCCGGTGGCCTATGCGGTAGATGTAAATAATAATTTATTGGTTTTTAATCCATTTAAAAAAGGTGATGTGACTCAGAAAGCCATTACAGGATTGGCGATGGGTGAGCAAATTCTTGGAATAGACATCCGTCCTGCAACAGGTCAGCTATATGCTTTAGTAAATACAAGTAAATTGTACACCATCAATACCATTAGTGGTGCTGCTACACTTATTTCAGCAACCCCATTTGCTACTCCGCTTTCGGGTAGTTCATTTGGCTTTGATTTTAATCCCACAGTCGACAGGATCAGAGTCATTAGCAACACAGGCCAGAATCTCAGATTGCATCCGGTAACAGGAGTCATAGCAGCTGTGGATCCAGCCTTGAATCCGGGTAGCCCGGTGGTAGACGCTGCTGCTTATACAAACAGTTATGCCGGAGCCATTACCACCATACTTTAAGATATAGATATTCAAACTGATAAAATGTTTAAACAAGATCCTGCCAATGCAGGTACTTTGGTTCCCGTTGGAGGATTGGGAATTAAGGCATCTGCCAGCAATGGTTTTGACATAAGCAGTATCAGTAATAAAGGATATGGAATATTTAAATCCTATGACAAAACGTACTTGTTGGAGTTCAACCTCAATGTGGGCTATGCCCAACGCATAATCAGGGACCTTAACTATGATGTAAGAGGATTCACCATAGGGCTGGGTCTATAAAAGTTTAACGTATTTTGGTTTTTTGGGAAGAGGCTTTTCAGTAATATGAAAAGCCTCATTTTTTTATAAGCAGAGTGATATTAAAATTTTGACAGTCCAACTCTTTATGCCTGCCCAGGCAGCGGATTATTTTGTGGTCTTGTGGAAATGAATAGTATGATCTATTTCCGTGTGTTGAGCAGTTACATTTTGGCCAAAGAATAAGCTGGCATGAGTATCAAAATCATTTTCTGCATCGGTAGTAAAAAATTGCACCTTGCTGGTTTTGGATACTTTTTTTTCAATCTCCGGATGACGCTCCAGGTAATCTTTGAGGCTGCGGGCCACAATGGGGCCCTGGCTTAGAATGGTGATGTCTTCGCCTATATATTCTTTTATTTTTCGGGTCAAAATAGGGTAGTGGGTACAGGCTAATAAAATGGTATCTATCAATCTCGAACCGGATAATAACTGATCCAAATATTTTTTTATAAAATAGTCCGCACCCTCATTCCTGAATTCATTGTTTTCAATCATCGGTACCCACATGGGGCATGCCTGCTGGATCACTTTAATATTGGGAAAACTTCTTTTGATTTCGATCAAATAGGATTCAGACACTACAGTCCCGGTAGTGGCCAGTATACCGATTTCATTTGTATGCGTATAATTGCCAATTACTTCTGCGGTTGGCCTGATGACACCCAACACTCTTTTATCCGGATCCATTAAAGGCAAAGCGAGCCGTTGTATATTTTTTAAAGCTTTAGCAGAAGCAGTATTGCATGCAAGTATCACCAACGGACTCCCCTGGTTAAAAAACCATTGCACACATTCCAGGGTATATTGATAGATAGTATCGAAGGATCGCTGCCCATACGGAGCCCGGGCATTATCACCAAGGTAGATATAATCGTATTCCGGAAGTACTTTAATTATTTCTCGTAAGATAGTGAGTCCACCGTATCCGGAATCAAAAACACCAATAGGTCCTGCAGACATAATTTAACCTCAAAGGTACGAAATAGGAGTAACAAGAATGGGGAGATAAAAATAGAAGGACTACTGCTTTTCTCCCCCGACAGCTCCATAAAACACCACCCAGAGCACAAGGTCATCTGTAAAATCCACAAATCGATGGCTCACTCCTGCCGGGACATACAACACATCATTGGGCTCAAACTGAACTTTTTCACTTCCACATTCAAAACTGCCTTTACCACTTACCACCATATACACTTCATCCTGATTATGGGGAGCTTGATCATCTTTCCCTTTGGGTGCATATACCAGTACCCTCATCGTACCATGTTTCATTCCCATGGCGAATCGTTCACCATTGCTACCTGGAATTTTGGTCATTATTTCTTTTAATGAAAGTTTAGTAGGAGGCTGAGAGTTGGACTTCAGATCAGGCTGTTGAGAATATAGATTTACGTATAGTACAAGGTAAAAGATTGCGGACAAAAATAATTTCATAATTAAATTTTATTATTAATAATTAGATCACAAAAATCATCTATTTACTCTTAATTAGAGTAAAGGCATGGCGAATAATCGGGAAAGAAAGAACGAATATTACTATTCAGCTCAAAGATTTACCTCAGGAAATCACGATATTATCCATTTAAGGCAAATCGTATACTATCCAATAAAGGGATATACTTTAGATCAAGCAGCGTTATCGACTTTGTATTATCAAATTGCCGATGTGAATAAGCTGACCTAACTAAGTCTGGTGTAATTTGATTTTTAAGGCTTGTGGTAAGATTTATTAATTGTAAAAATTTTGCCCCGATCATGGCGAGGCCAAATGGTAAATGGTATTTCGGAGCTTTTGCACCAATTTCCATGGCACCTAAAGCCAATACATTTTTTAATGATTCGTTATGTCCATTGAGAATGATGCGCTCATTGTAAACATTTTTAGTGAGCACGGCAAGCACTGCTTCTCCAATATTTCTTGCGTCTACCCAACCTTTGCAGCCGGTGGTATAAAATAAATTGCCGGATTTTATCCGGTTAAAAATCTGCATTGAATGGTGTTTTTTATCCCAACTGCCAATTACTAACGATGGTGACAAAATGCAAACATCAAGTCCCTCAATAGACCCCCGCCAGACTTCCAGTTCGGCATTGTGCTTGGATATGGCATAGGCATGATGTTGTATCTTAGGGTCCCATTCAGCCGATTCATCAAATTCAGTTTGATCCACATGACCGCCAAGGGCTGCAATAGAACTGATGTAGATAAACTTTGGAATATGTAATGCAAGTGCAAGATTGACCAGATTAGTTGTGCCATTGACATTGGTATTCTCAATTACATTTTCATCAATAGAATTAAAAGAGACCGCCCCTGCAGCATGTATGATCACCTCATGGCCAGATACCGTTTCTTCCAATAACTCATAATTGTTTATGTCTCCCTGTACAAACTGAACCAATCCATTTAATTCCTTGATCCTGGTAAAACCATAGCCTTTACTTCGATATAGAATAGTTAGTGAATGACCTTCCCGGATTAATTTTTCCGCTATATAGTATCCGACAAAGCCGGTAGCGCCGGTAATAAATATTTTCACCTTAACCTGATATTTGTTTGGTGTATAAAGCACCGTTAATGGTATCCATTGAGGCACCAGTGACAGACGAAAATAAATTCGGTATTCCCAAATACCTCCATAACCCTGCCAATCCGATAAACGAGGCCTCTTTAAACTCTACTATTTCCCTACGAGGGATATGAAGAGTTACAGAAGGGTTATGCTCTTTTATCCGTTGCATCAAATAGGTATTTAATGCTCCACCACCGGTACAAAACATTTTCACATCCCGGTTTATTTGCAGACTGTGAATGGCATTAGCTATTTCCTGAGAGATAAATTCCACTGATGTAAATAATTTGTCTTCGACAGACGCAGCGTATTCTTTTGCCGGAATCACATGTTTGAGCTGACACCAGCTATTGTCCAATGATCGTGGAAATTTTAATTTTAAATACTCATCGCTTTGTAAGAGTGTCATCAGCCCTTGATTTAACTTACCCTGAGACGCCCGAATTCCATCGCGGTCAAATTCTTCACCAAGTAGTTGGGCAAGGCCATTGAGTAGTTGGTTGCAGGTGCTGATATCAAAGGCAATCGGATTTCCACCACTCAGATATGTAATATTTGAAATCCCCCCCAGATTGAGATACAAATCATAGCCCGGAAACAAATAAATATCACCCAGTGGGGCCAACGGTGCTCCCTGGCCACCAAAAGCCAGGTCTGCACTCCTCAATTGACTAACCGTGTTTATGTTGGCTTCAGCTACAATAGCAGCCCCATCCCCTATTTGAGTAGTGGTCCTTGATTCAGGAAAATGAAATATGGTATGCCCATGGGAAGAAATTAAATCACATTGTTTGATGGCATGTTGCTCAATGAATCTACGGATGAGGGTTCCATAATAATGTCCTAATTCAGTATCAGCAACCACCAATTCTTTTGCGGAAGCAGTAGGTAATGACTTTAACCGATCAATCCATTCCGCAGGATAGGGTAAAGTAGTAGAATGCACTAATTCCCAATCCAAAACCAATTTATCTGAAAGGGTATCTACATCATATCTGCAATAAGCCAGATCTGTACCATCTAATGATGAGCCCGATAGTAACCCTATGACATGATACCTGGTCAAACAAATTATTGCTTTAAGGAAACCGTGTACTCAGCCACTGCTTTTATTTCATCTGCAGTGAGTATATCTTTAAATGGAGTCATGGTATTTTTACCATTCGTAATCTGGGTTATTTTTTCTTCAATAGACAATGTGGAAATGGAAAGATCTTTGGATCCATTCAGGCCCAGCTTACCATCAGCACCATGACATAAGATGCAATAGGTTTCGAATGTCTTTTTACCCATGGCATTTACCGGAGCAGCTTCAGCGACAGGAGCCTCAGTAGCCGGAGCCGGAGCAGCAGAGGTTGTATCAGCTGCGCCTTCAGCTTTTTTTCCCTGGCAGGCAGAATAAACCAAAATGCTAATAAATAAAAGTGAAATGTATAATTTTAAATTTTTCATCTGTAAGAATATTTAAGCGCTGCAAATGTATGGTAAAGTAAAGAATTATGGGAATGATATATTTGGATAAATTAATTTGTTATTTGTGCATTCTGGTATCAGTAAATTTAACTTAATATGGGTACCAACTATTATTGGTATTATGGACCAGGTATTTCCGGATTTTATCATTCAGACCGTATAAAAAAACAGTATTTTAATTACATCTTATGAGTATTGAAGCTCAATATGAGTCGAATGGCGGGGCCGACTTTCTTGCACTAAATCTTTTATCAATATAGATATAAAAGAACGGGAAATTGCAATAGGGTCAACTTGATTATTTTATTCACTGAATTTAAGTCATATAATGATAGTATAATCCTTCCACATTTCCGCACACGTTTGTATCATTATCGTACACTTTTCGCCCTGGTTAAAAATTGTAAGCTACTGAAATTCATTAAGTTAACACATTTGGCATAGTGTTTTATCATATATTCACAGAAAAATACCAGAAATACAGTGGATAGACCGATTGAAAAAAAGACATGGACTACAAAACGCCTGCTTGGAATAGCTGGAATAGTGGGATTAGGGGTGTTGATATACATGGCATACAAATCATCTTCAGGCAAATCAAAGCTTAATGTGGATACAGAAAGACTTATGATCAGCGAGGTGACGAAAGGCCCTTTTAAAGAATTTATTCCTATCAATGGAGTGGTTATGCCTATTACGACAATTTATATTGACGCTCAGGAAGGGGGTAGAGTAGAAGAAAGATATGTCGAAGATGGTGCCGTGGTTAAAAAAGGACAGGCCATTTTAAAATTAAGTAATACTGATTTGGAGCTGAGCCTGGCCAATCAGGAAACAGCAGTATTTGATGTACTTACTCAAATGCAAAACACAAAAAATAATTCAGAACAAAATACCATCCGTCAATTAAATCAGATGGCCGATGTGGTAAATGCACTGGAAGAAGCTAAAAGAGTATACGAATTAAATAAAAGACTTTTTGAAGAAAAAGCTATTGGAGCCCAGGACTTGAAATCATCCGAGAATTTATATAATTATCAATTGCGCAGGAAAGCGCTTACCGATCAAATATTATCTCAAGACAGTACCTCTACTAAGACCCAACTCAGCCAAATGCAGGAATCGTATTCCCGGATGCAAAATGCGTTGGGTTTGATGCGTCGAAAAGTAGGCGACCTCATAGTGCGCGCTCCCGTAGACGGTCAGCTTACCTCATTGGATGCCGAATTTGGTCAAACCAAACAACAAGGGAACAGACTCGGCCAGATAGATGTACTGAGTGGATTTAAAGTGCGTGCAGATATTGACGAGCATTATATTTCAAGAATATTCATTGGATTGGAAGGTGATTTTACTTTTGCCGGTAAACAATACTTCCTGGTGATCAAAAAAGTATACACACAGGTTACCAATGGAAGGTTTCAGGTAGATATGGAATTTAAAGGCGAAGTACCTAAAGGCATCCGAAGAGGGCAAACCCTTCAAATTGGCCTTGCTCTGGGAGATGAAGAAGTGGTGACTTTGATACCCAAAGGCGGTTTTTTTCAGACCACAGGTGGGAATTGGATATTTAAAGTAAATGAAGCAGGTACCATGGCTTACAAACAGGACATTACCCTGGGCCGCCAAAATCCCAATCATTATGTAGTATTGAGTGGACTAAACCCGGGGGATAAAGTAGTGACGAATAGTTATGAGACCT
Organism: Saprospiraceae bacterium; assembly: GCA_044227925.1. Lineage (GTDB taxonomy): Bacteria > Bacteroidota > Bacteroidia > Chitinophagales > Saprospiraceae > JADJLQ01. The sequence goes on from JBGAVW010000024.1 coordinate 30,339, forward strand.
ATGGTAAGATGGAAGAATTGGTGTTGAAGAAGTAATCAACGTGGACCGGTATGCAATGAGCTTATAATAAATTTTTCATTTTTTAAGCTCATTGAACGCTAAAAATGGAATCAGAAGTGATTTCAGAAAAAAAAATGGATTATAAAAGGTTGGAAAATGAATTAATCTTAATTCAAATTTCAATGATATCATCAGTAATTATTAAATGAATGAACTGAAAGCTTTAATCCAAATTTGAAGATCATGGAATTTTTTCATTATTAATAAATTTTAAAATTAGATAATATGGTATTGATTATTGGATGTATATAACGCAAATTCCATTCGGGAAATGCACATCCTATATCGTACCTTAAACCTATCACAATGATCAAAATAACTGACTTAGAAAAAACGTATCGCACTGAAGAAGTGGAAACAATGGCTCTCAACAAAGTATCTTTCGAAGTAAAGTCCGGAGAGTTTGTAGCAATTATGGGACCCAGCGGATGTGGTAAGTCTACCTTGCTCAATATCCTGGGCTTACTGGATGATATGGATGGAGGTTCTTACCTGTTTGACGGTATTGAAGTAGCCAAGTTTAATGAGCGAAAAAGAGCCGATTTGCGAAAGCACAACATTGGATTCGTGTTCCAGAGTTTTAATCTAATAGATGAACTCAGTGTATTTGAAAATGTGGAGCTTCCATTGATATACACAGGCGTAAAATCGGATGAGAGAAAACGAAGAGTAGAAGAGGTGCTTGACAAAATGCAGATCATGCACAGACGCAATCACTTTCCTCAGCAATTATCAGGTGGCCAGCAACAGCGTGTGGCCGTAGCCCGTGCTGTGGTGAACAAACCAAAACTGATTCTTGCAGACGAACCTACCGGTAACCTCGACTCAAGTAATGGAAACGAAGTAATGCAAATGCTTACGGATCTCAACGAACAAGGTACTACTGTAATCATGGTGACTCACTCCGAGCACGATGCAAGATATAGTCATAGAATAGTACGTATGCTCGATGGCAGAACAGTCATGGAGAATATTTTAGTGTAATAACCGGATTGGAGCTTTGCTCTTCAAAGCTCCCTTGTTATACCTCCCTGTTCACTATCTCAAACCCGTAATCATGATTAAAAATTTTATTAAAATCTCCTTTAGAAACCTTTGGACTCACAAAGGATTTTCTGCTATCAACATTATAGGACTGGCCATGGGCCTGGCCTGTTTTATATTGATAGCCATGTATGTGGTGGATGAACTAAGTTATGATAAGTATAATGATTATGCGGATAGAATTTATCGTATTAATTCTGATATTCGATTTGGGGGAACCGATTTAAATATGGCTGTGAGTGCTGACCCCATGGGAGCAGCTTTAAAGAAAGACTATCCGCAAGTAGATGAGTATACCAGGTTGTATGCTTCCAGTGGTTCCAAGCTGATAAAGAAAGGCACCGAATTTATTAATGAAGCCCGGGTGGTACATGCTGATTCTACATTTTTCAGCGTTTTTACATTGCCGGCCATCGCTGGCGATACCAAGACGGCATTGAATGAGCCCAATACTGTGGTCATCACGGAATCGGCTGCAAAAAAATACTTTGGCAGCACCGATGTCATTGGAAAAAATGTTGAAACAAACGAAAATAATAACTTATATAAAATTACGGCGGTAATTAAAAATGTGCCCCGCAATTCGCATTTTAATTATGATTTCTTTTTTTCAATGGATAATGTGGATTATCAGTTTGGTAATTTTCTCAGTCACAATTTTCATACTTATGTGCTCTTAAAACCCGGTACAGACTACATCTCATTTAATAAAAACTTTACTCAGGTAATAGATAAATATATTTTACCGCAGGCAAAAATGTTTATGAACATTCAAAGCATGGATGATTTCAGAAAGACGGGTAACCAGCTGGAATATTCACTAATACCGGTTACCGATATCCATTTGCATTCAGCCAGGCAAGTAGAGTTGGGTCCTAATGGTAACATTCAGTATGTATATATATTTTCAGCAGTTGCTTTGTTTATATTACTGATTGCCTGCATTAATTTTATGAATCTTTCTACGGCGCGAAGTGCAAGCCGAGCGAAGGAAGTAGGAATAAGAAAGGTCCTGGGTACCGAAAAAAAATCATTGATTGGGCAGTTTCTGACGGAATCTACGTTAATGGCTTTTCTTGCTATGATTTTGGCAGTCATCGTAGCATGGGCTTCACTTGCATGGTTTAATGCCATCGCAGGGAAACAAATGACCATTATTTCCTTATTAACACCACAATATCTTTTTGTATTGATATTATTGCCTGTGTTGGTAGGCATGCTGGCAGGGAGTTACCCTGCATTTTATCTTTCCTCATTTAAACCGATAATGGTATTAAAAGGCAAGATAAACAGTGGTTTTAGGAAAAGTACCCTCAGAAGTTTTTTGGTTGTGTTTCAATTTTGGGCATCCATCATTTTGATCATTGGTACGATAATCATTTATAAACAACTGAATTATATTCAAACCACCAAACTGGGATTTAATAAAGACCAGGTACTGGTTGTAAACAATGAAGGTGTCCCGAGCCAAAACAGAGAAGCATTTAAAAACGAAATTTCCAAGCTAAGTGGTATTATTTCTTCTTCATTTGCAGGCTACATTCCCGTAAGTAATTCATCCCGAAGTGATAATACGTATTCCACAGAAGCCGTGATGAATGAAAAAAACGGATTTAACATGCAAAACTGGAATGTTGATTATAATTATATCCCTACGCTGGGGATGGAGATGATAAAGGGCCGTAATTTTTCTCCGGACTTTGGAAGTGATTCTTCAGCCATAATTATTAATGAAGCCACGGTAAAATTGATAGGTTTTGATGATCCGATAGGCAAGAAAATATATACTAATGATGGACCCGGGCAACCCAGCATTCCTATGACTATAATTGGTGTAGTGAAAAATTTTAATTTTGAATCCCTCAGGAAAAATGTGGGACCACTTTGCTTTAGACTTGGAAATAACCGCTGGGCTTCTGCCTACCGCATTACCTCGTCCCATATCCCTGAATTATTAAAAAATATTGAAACTACCTATAGGAGGATGGCGCCGGGTATGCCATTTGATTATGAGTTTCTTGATGAATCCTTTGACAATATGTATCGGGAAGAGCAACGGGTAGGCAAAGTTGCATTGACCTTTGCAATATTAGCGGTATTTATTGCTTGCCTTGGACTTTTTGGTCTGGCAACCTATATGGCGGAACAACGTACAAAAGAAATTGGTGTTCGTAAGGTATTGGGTGCATCCGTGTCCGGTATTGTATCTATGCTGTCGAAAGATTTTATCAAGCTTGTTTTCGTATCTTTTATATTGGCAGTTCCGTTTGCCTGGTGGGCCATGAACAACTGGTTACAGGAATTTGCTTATCGGATACAGATAAGCTGGTGGGTTTTTGTTTTGGCCGGCATTTTGGCTTTGTTCATTGCATTGCTCACGGTGAGTTTCCAAGCGATCAGAGCAGCCATTGCCAATCCGATAAAATCATTGCGAACGGAGTGAGTAATGTACTTACAGGATGAATGGAATGGGAAAGATGGACTATATCTCATTTTGAGGTACCGATATATCAAGTTTATTATACGATTCTGATTTTAAATTTTTAAGAATATCTTTCTTCGAAGTCATTTCCATCGTTTTTATTTGCAATGTTATTCTAGAAGATACAAGATTGATGTATTAGAAGAGATTCACCCTCATTAAATCTCTGCATATGGAATAGCGATATAATCAGATGTGCTGTATTTGAATTAAAAATGAGATTCCCCTGTATCAAAATCGTACATTTATATTTTAGTTTATTTTGTTTAATGCCTAGATAATCAATAATTTAAATTCTTGGCACGGACTGTGAAACCAATTCTGTGTATTTGCCATTTTTTTATTACCAATATTATAAATACATATGCTGAAGAATTATCTGACTATAGCTATTAGAAATTTATGGAAGCATAAATTATTTTCTTTTATTAATATTATAGGGCTTTCAACAGGCATTAGTGCTTCAATAGTAATTTTTTTATTGGTTCATTTTGAATTCAGTTTTGAATCCTTTGTACCTGATCGGGATCGCATATACCGAGTAGTGAGTAATATGCAGTTTCCAGGCAATGTTTTTAAAAACCCTGGATTGCCATTGCCTTTAATACAAGCTGCCACAACCGATGTGGCCGGCTTAGACCTGGTAGCCCGGATAAGCACCCCCAACTCCGATATTAAGGTTACAGCAGACCAAAATAATCTATCCAAAGAAAAAGAATTCCGGAAACAAAAGAAAATCGTGTTTGGTGATCAGAACTTACTTAAAATGTTTGATTACGAATGGGTAGCAGGGGTAAAAGAAAAAGCGCTGGAAAGTCCATATGCAACGGTACTTACCACCTCCAGAGCAAATTTATATTTTCCGGAATCAATACCTTCCGAAATACTGGGTAAAGTAATTACTTATAATGATACTATCCATTGTACCATTACAGGCATTGTAAAAAATCTTGATGGAAATACGGATTTTGAATTTGATGAATTTATTTCTTATTCTACCATGGAAAGGACAGGATTTAAAAATAATCTTGCCTGGGGACAGTGGGGAAGCGTAAATAGCAGTAATCAATTATTGATAAAATTGACAAAAGGGGTCATAGATTCAAATGTAACCACTTCTTTTCAAAAATTATTTGACCGCAATAATAAGGATGCCTACCTGGATAATAAATTTATGCTGCAACCGCTTTCTAATGTACATTTTAACGGTGATTATTTTAATTTTAGTGACCGGGTAGCAAATAAAAGAGTCCTTTGGGGACTCATAGGGGTTGGCGGTGTAATACTTTTATTGGGATGTATAAATTTTATTAATCTCTCCACAGCACAGTCGGTATCCCGTGCCAGAGAAATAGGGGTGAGAAAATCCATCGGGGGTTCTAAATTGCAATTGATTACTCAATTTCTTGGAGAAACCAGCATAACTACGGTTGTGTCCACCGTATTTTCTATATTACTCGTACCGATCATTTTAAAATCTTTTTCTGATTTTATTCCTTCTGCTGTGAATATGTCAGGTTTGATCAAACCTGTTAGCATAGTTTTTATGTTAATATTAGTTATCCTGGTTTCTGTTTTATCCGGTTTTTACCCGGCCCTGGTAATGACAAGATATAAACCTGTGGCAGTGCTTAAAAACCAGGTGATTTCAGATCATGGTTACTCCGGACGACAATGGATGCGAAAAATATTATCCATATCTCAGTTTACTGCGGCGCAGTGTTTTATAATCGGTAGCCTGTTGGTTTCCAATCAAATCCGGTATTTATTAACAAAGGATATGGGTTTTAAATCGAATGGAATAGTGGTAGTGGAAACTCCCTTTTCTCCCGATCAGTTTGATCATCCTGAGCATTTCTATAGCGAAAGACAGGTACTGGTAAATAAAATAAAATCACTACCCCATGTAAAAAATGTTTGCCTTGCAGGCTCCACCCCGGCCACTAATAATTATAGTGTGACTACCATGAAATACAATGATGGAAATAAGTCTCACGAAACATCAGTGGAAGTCAAAAATGCAGATGAAGATTTTTTTAATTTATATCAAATACCCTTATTGGCCGGAAAATATCCTGCCAAAACTGACAGCTTATCAGAATATGTAATAAATGAAAGCCTGGCCAGGCATCTCGGATTTGCATCGCCTGCTGCAGCAATAGGCAAACAATTAATAAAAGGGAATAAACAAATACCGATCGTGGGTGTAATTAAGGATTATTATTTCAAATCACTTCATAGTCCTATTTTGCCATTGGCTTACTTCAGTGAAAAAAAGTATCAGACGACCATTCATATCGAATTGGATATAGCCCAATCTGCCTCATGGAAAAATACACTCACTGGAATTGAAAGAGAGTATAAATCCATGTACGCCGGAGACGAATTTGAATATTCATTTACTGACGAAGGGATTGCCTTGTTTTATGAGCAGGAAAAACGAATATCAAAACTACTCAGATGGGCTACAGGAGTGACGGTATTGATTAGTTGCCTTGGTATGCTGGGGCTGGTGATATATACCATCAATCACCGCAGAAAGGAAATCGGTATTCGCAAAGTTTTAGGAGCCAGTATCGCCCAATTGGTACACCTTATTTCTTTTGACTTCATCAAATTGGTGCTCTTGGCATTACTTATTGCTTCTCCACTGGTATATTGGTTTGTAAATAAGTGGATGAATAATTTTGCATACCATACTGAAATTAAGTTTTACCTGTTCATTATTGGAGGCCTCGCCATGCTGGGTGTGGCAGTCCTGACATTGAGTTTCCAGACGATAAAGGCAGCAAACAAAAATCCGGTTCATTCTATTCGAACAGAGTGATCCGGTGAAGTCGAAAATTTTGAATCAATTAGCAAAATTGTTCGGTAAAAAGTCAGCATCAGGTTGTTTTGAGGGATCGACCTGGGATCTAAAAGCGATTTAGCATATAAAGTATCTCCTTTTTGATTACGTTATAAATGTAATGGCCAGTGGGCAGCAATTTGCCTTGCCTCTTTTAACTTTGATGAATAGGCAAATTTTATCAGCCTCATTAAATGAAAGAGTATCAGCGTCGCAATACAAATTTTGATCTATCAGCAGCTTTATTTTTTCAGCATAATTTATTCTCCGATGTATTACGGAATAAATGGAATACCGGGCTGTATGGCTGCTTGTAGTTTATTAACTCTTGCCTAATTTTAATTTAAATTGTTCGATTAATGTGACATCCTTATTTTGATTTTTACCATCGGATATGCTTTCATCCAATAATTTATACGCCTTATCGGTTTTATTATTCAATACATATATTCTGGCCAATGCAAATTTTTGGTCGATGGTTGAGGTAGCAGACATAGACTGGTTCAATAGTTTTTCAATGGCGGCCAATAATTTTGCTTCTGAGCTGTATGATTTTTCAATGGTGTTGGCCAAATCCAGCATTTGCTTTGGGTCTTTTTCTATTTGTCCGGGCAGGTTTTTAATGGTTTGCAGAAATGCTTCTGCATCGATCACAGAAGAATAAAACATCAAATTGCTTTGAAATTGAAACCTATCAGCTTGTGTTGGCACCAGTGATTTTATTTTACTTATGGCGGTAGTGACCAGATCTATTGTTTGAAATTCAACGGCTTTTTTAACTGTCTTTGTGGCGGCACTTACTATTTTAGACTGGATCACATCAGCCCCATATTGTGCGATGAGTTTATCCTTGTTTTTAATGAATAGATCAAAAATACGGGAATCTACTTCTGCTGCAGCTTCCAGCAGGAATGAAAGGTTTTCATTGGTAGTCATGTCTTTTTGACTATTGATATATTCATTGGCAATTTTTGTACTTGATTTACCGGAGTAATTCAATGCCCGTACATAATTATAAACTGTATTAAAATCTCTTTTTCCAGCGGCATATTCTTTTGCATACAGTTCGGTTTTATCATTTTTACGTAAAGCGGATTTGCCTGCATCTATAAACTTTGGCCCATCCATATATCCAATAGCCTTGGATACCAGTTTCCCCTCTCCATCGATGTACAAAAGAGTAGGATAGGAATCGACTCCATATTTACCGGCCAGCATTAATCCCTCGCCTTTTTCCATATCCATTTTGACATTTATAAAATTGGCATTATAAAAATCACCAACCTCTTGCAAAGGAAATGTCTGGGCTGACATTCGTTTACAAGGGCCACACCAGGTGGTGAAAGCATCCATAAAAATGAGTTTACCCGACGCTTTTGCCTTGGCTAATGCTTCGTCCCAGGTACCATGATGAAATTCCATACCTTCTGCTTTCACCAGGTTGATAACGAATAGAAACAGAATTGAAAAAAAATATTTCATTTTTATTACAAATTTTAAACTTTTACAAAATTACAGGAAATAATATAGATATTTCAGAATGCCCAAATCAAATTTGAGTTTGTAATCGAATTGCGAATTTCCTATTGACTGTACACCCTATTTGCCAATTCAGGTGCTCCAACCTACAGATGGCTTTAATGTGAAAACGGGGTTGTGCCAAGAATTATTAAAGCCTTTGTTACACTTCTGGTTATGTCAAAAAAAGTAATTATCATGGGTGGGGGAATAGCCGGCATGTCTGCGGCACATGAGCTTATAGAAAGAGGGTTTGATGTGGAAATAGTTGAAAAAAATGAGCTCTATATTGGTGGAAAGGCAAGGTCAGAGCTGGCTACAGTGGGTGGTTTTAATACTGTGCCGGGAGAGCATGGATTCCGATTTTTCCCTGGATTTTATCGTCATATTACGCATACCATGTCTCGCATTCCCTTTGGCAGTGGATCCGTAGTTGATAATCTGGTCAGTACAGATATTATACTTTTTGCACGAAATGGTGCAGATCCTCTTAAAGCTGTAGCCCATTTTCCATTTACTCCCGGTCAGGTAAATATACTATTCCAATCTATAACTGGTGGAGCAGCCAGCACAGGGCTTACCAACACAGAGGTAACCACATTTAAAAATAAAATCTTTCAGTTATTGACGACCAGCAATTCGAGATTTAATGATGAATACGAACAAACAGGTTGGTGGTATTTTGTAGATGCTGACCAATACAGTACAACGTATCAAAACTTATTAGCTAATGGACTTACCAAATCCCTGGTAGCAGCTCAGGCAGATACCATGTCTACCAAGGTGGGTGGATCCATCTTCCTTCAGTTGATTTACAATATGGCCGACCCTACTTTAAGAGCAGACCGGATCTTAAATGGACCCACCAATGATCAATTTCTTACCCCTTGGTATAATCACCTTATCTCCTCAGGTGTCGTTTTTCATAAACATCATGAGGTTACCAACCTTAACCTGGTAAATGATCAGATAGTAAGCATTACTGTCAGGGATCATGCTACCAATACCAATCTTACAGTGACAGGTGATTATTATTTAATGGCGATACCCGTGGAAAAAGCAAATAATTTATTGACTTCAAATTTTAAATCCTTAGATCCCACTTTGAATTTTGTGTCTGATTTGGCAAAGGATGTAGCGTGGATGAATGGTGTTCAATTTTATTTAAATAAGGATATTCCCATCTCTCCTGGTCATGTGATACATGTTAATAGTGAATATGCAATTACTTCTATATCTCAAGTTCAATACTGGCTGCCCGCATTTGATGTGTCAGCCCTCACCGGAGGTCTGGTGAAAGGAATAATTTCAATAGACATTTCAGATTGGGACACCGTCTATAATGGATTGCCGGCAAAGAACTGTACAGAAGCCCAATTGATTCAATTTATATATGAACAGATATACAAAAGCCTGATCATTGGAGGAGTTCCCGTATTGCCTGTCAATATGAATAGTATAGTGGTGGGTTATCATATTGGTAGCAGTATTCAATTTACTCCTGCTGGTATTACAAATAACGAACCACTGTTGGTCAATAAAGTAAATAGTTGGAGCAAAATGCCAAAGTCGTGGTCCAGAATAAAAAATTTATTTATGGCCGGAGATTACACTCGTACCAATACAGGGCTGGCAACTATGGAAGCTGCCAATGAGTCTGCAAGACGCGCTGTGAATTGTATTATAGATATATCCGGGTCGGGCAAGCCATATGCCAAAATATGGAAACTCCATTCATGGAAAATGACAATGCCATATAAATGGTTTGATAAGAGAAGATATGATAAAGGTATTCCCTATTCAATGAATTACCCCTGGTGGCTCCATGTAATAACCTTTATCTGGGCCATTATTTGTTTTATTGCCTGGATCTTTAAATATCTATACACATTCTTATTTGGGCCCATTTGAATACGTACCAGTACAATTAAAATAAAACAAGTTCCATGAAGTTCGGCGAAATTAAACATATTCTTTGTCAGGGATACCCGGCTAAGTCGCTCTCCCAATCCATATTGGTGTTAAATGGTAATCTGGTAACCATTGGGTTTATGGCTTTTTATGCAGTAGTGAGTTTTTTTCTTGAGTTTACTATAGGTATTCACATTCAACTTATTTTAATAGCCTTCTTTTCGTTGACATTTCTGATGATGTATAAAAAAGTTTCACTTGATATCATTGGAAATTATATTGCGCTGGTTGGCTTTACAGGGGTAATTGTATTGTGCTATTATTCAGGCAGGTTTAACTCGCCGGTACTGCCCTGGCTTTGTATGGTGCCAATAGTTTCATTATTGTTTTCAAAATCTTTTTGGGCCTTCATTTGGTTTATTGTAGTTATTCTTTTCATAGCTTTTTGCAATCTGTATTTTTCCGTAAAAACCCCCGCGCCGGTGGCATATAATCTGAAATTTTATGACTTGTTTTATATACTGAGTATTCTAGGCCTGATTAGTGTTAATTTTTTGATGAATTTTATTTATAAACAAAATCTGAATCAATCCTACACTGCATTGGAGGCTAAAAATGAAGAAATAGTTGCCGAAAAAACCAGGGCAGACAAACTGCTGTTAAATATTTTACCTGAAAAAATAACAAAAGATTTGAAAGCGTGTGGTAAAACCGAACCAAAACTATACGATCAGGTATCTATCCTTTTTATAGATTTTGTTGGGTTCACTAAATATTGTGAACAAATGAGTCCAACTCATTTAGTGGAAACATTGGATTTTTATTTTCAAAAATTTGATGAAATAATTGGGAAGTATAATCTGGAAAAAATAAAGACCATTGGAGATGCCTACCTTGCTGTCTGTGGTGTGCCGGACAAGCAAGAAAATCATGCACTAAATGTAGTAAAGGCAGCAAAAGAAATAAAGAGCTTTATCGAGATGAGGATCAGGTCTGATACAGATGGAATATTTCCACTGGAAAGACTTTTTAATTATCCTGCCATGTCTGCCCGTATAGGCATTCACTCCGGCACTGTGATCGCAGGGATCATTGGGGCTCAGAAATTTGCTTTTGATATCTGGGGTGATGCGGTCAATATTGCTGCACGCATCCAACAAATAGGATTCGAAAATAAAATTAACCTTTCCAGTGAAACATATAATTTAGTAAGGGATACCATTCCCTGTGAATACAAAGGAAAATTCTCGGCTAAGAATAAAGGCGAATTGGATATTTATAATGTTTTATAAAACAGGATAGGATCAACTTTATTAATAGCCATTTGTTTGGAGGTTACTTATATATTCTTCTGGGCATTGAAAATTTTTGGATTCAAATGGTTCGTGAATTAATGAATTGATTAGTCAAATACTTATCAATGTATGCAGTCAGTTTTGACGATAGGATATAAGGAAGATTGATGAGTTTAAATTCGTGCCATCATCTTTTATTCCCGGATTGGTTTTCTTGTACTGATCTGAAGAGATGCAATTACGACCTGGATCATTACAACAATGTATTTTCCAAAAACCCCTGCTCCTCAGGGTAATCTGTAGTAAAGTGCAGACCCCTGCTTTCTTTTCTTAGTGAAGCGGATCGTGTAATTAAATAACCAATGGAAATCAAATTTCGCAACTCGCATAGCTGGGGTGAGAGTACAGATGTATTATACAGGTCTTCAGTTTCATTATACAATAAATGCAATCTATCCATAGCACGTTTGAGACGCACATTGGATCGTACAATACCCACATAACTACTCATTACTTCTTTGAGTTCTTTCCAGCTTTGTGTGATCAATACCATTTCTTTGGGTTCCGTAGTGCCACTGTCATTCCATTCCGGTATGGATTGGTTTAAAGATATGGTATGAATGGAGCTATGAATATCACTGGCAATGCGCTTACCGTAAACCAAAGCTTCGAGTAATGAATTGGAAGCCAGGCGGTTTGCCCCATGCAAGCCTGTGCTGCTGCATTCTCCTACTGCATATAGATTTTGTATTGAAGACTTCCCACGCTGATCCACATGCACTCCACCACACATATAGTGACAAGCTGGTACTACCGGTATCATTAGTTTCATTGGATCTATACCAATGCTCAGGCATTTATTATTTATAGTAGGGAAATGATTGATGAATGCTTCTTTGTCCAGGTGTCTGCAATCGAGGTATACATAATCATCACCGCGAATCTTCATCTCATTATCTATGGCCCTGGCTACAATATCACGGGGAGCCAATGATTTACGGGCATCGTATTTATGCATAAACTCTTCGCCATCTTTTGTCTTTAGTATTCCACCAAAACCACGCACTGCTTCAGACACCAAAAAATCGGGATTCTCTCCGGCAGGATTATATAGAGCAGTAGGATGGAATTGTACGAATTCCATATTTTCTACCCGCCCTTTGGCTCTGTACACCATGGCTACACCATCACCGGTAGCAATCTGTGGATTGGTAGTGTTGCGATAGATCTGTCCCGCACCACCTGTAGCAAGAATGGTTACTTTTGATACCCAGGTTTCAATTTCTTTGGTCGCTTTGTTGAGGACATAGGCTCCATAACATTCTATACCCGGAGATACCCTGGTTACTGACCAGCCCAGATGATGCTGGGTGATCAGGTTTATAGCATAGTAGTTCTCTTTTACAGTAATATTTGCCAGTGATTTTACTTTTTCCATCAGAGCCCTTTGCATTTCAGCGCCGCTCAGGTCTTTATAATGCAAAATCCTGTTTTCACTGTGACCTCCTTCGCGGCCCAAATCATAAGCAAGATCGGATTTTACTTTATCAAATCGTGTACCCCAATCTATAATTTCCTGCACCCGGGCAGGACCTTCTTTTACTACATTATTCACCGCTTCCTGGTTGCAAAGGCCATCCCCTGCATCCAGTGTATCGGCAATGTGTTTGTCAAAATTATCTTTTGTCTCATCCCATACAGCGGCAATCCCTCCCTGGGCATACCGGGTATTGCTTTCAAACTGCAATACTTTAGTGAGTAAGGTAATTTGGATATCCTTATTCAATAATGCGAGTTGGATAGCGGATGACATGCCTGCCACACCTGAACCAATGATCAAAACATCCGTTTTATTCAAAATATAATTGTATTTAATGATTGAAATGTAAATTTATTACCTTCAAAGGAGAAATAATAATTTTATGGAAAGAAGAGATTTTTCAAAACTACTTGCATTAACACCATTTACTCCCTTTTTAAATGAAACTACTTTTGCCACAGAATCTGTACATTCGGTTGTAAAAAATAAAATCAAACTTAGTGTATCGAGTTATTCATACTGGCATTTTAAAGGGGATAAATACCCGATAGAAAAAGTAATAGATAATGCATCTGCCCTCGGCCTGGAAGGGGTGGATATATTGCATCGCCAGATGGAAAGCGAAGAAAAATCGTATATGCATAAAATCAAGAAGCATGCATTTGTAAACGGCATAGCCCTCACTTGTTTGTCTATCCACCAGGGATTTGTAAATCCTGATAAAACCGAACTGCAAAAACACATAGACCATACCAAACATTGTCTTGAATTGGCAGCTGAAATGGGTATACCCTGTATGCGCCTGAATACCGGCAGGTGGAATACCATTAAATCCTTTGATGAATTCATGAAAAACCGGGGTCAGGAACCAGCTCTGCCCGGATATACTGAAGACGATGCTTTTAAATGGTGCATTGATAGTACCATGGAATGCACGAAACGGGCAGAAGAGTTAGGAGTATTACTTGCACTCGAAAATCACTGGGGCCTGGGATCTACTCCGGAAGGCATGCTTCGAATCATGAAGGCAGTAAATAATCCCTGGCTGCAATTGCTCATGGATACCGGTAATTTTTTAGAAAACCCATATTCAAAATTGGAAATGATTGCTCCCTATACCTGTTTTGTACAAGCAAAAACATATTACGGTGGAGGAGAGTGGTATAGCCTGGACCTCGATTACAAACGAATTATCGATATACTCAATAAAGTAAATTACAATGGCTATATATCCCTGGAGTTTGAAGGTAAAGAAAATGCAGATAGTGGGGTAAAAAAAAGTGTGGAGATGTTGAGGGCTGCGATGGGATGAACTTAAAGTACATTTTTAAACTCAAACTGTTTTTATTTCTTCATAGAGCTTAATAAATTCTCTGAATGAAATATCTATTATAAAATTGTAAATAGATTCCTGCTCAGAAGGTAAATACTCATGATTAAGTTTATTTCTGACAATTTTAATATCGTTCCAGATTTCAATATCCGAAATCCACCCAAAGCGTTCCATTTTATGGAGAAGATCCCTGTATGAAACGGCAGTTTCTAAAGAATCAACTATATCTTTTGCACGAAACAATTTTATAGCGCATTCATATACCCGGGTGAATCTTGCTCCCAACGCATCCTATTTTTCCAGTTCCAAATCATTGTACGTATTCAACTGATCAAACCGTTGGAGTTCGGATGCCGTTTTTTGAAAAGCTCTCAATGACTTTACAAATAACCTTTTTCTAACCTCTATTTGATCCTCGCTCATTGCAGTCGTTTTTTTGAAATATGGTTAAAAAAATCCCTTTGAACGGGATCCATATTCTGTGGTGAAGGGTATATAATAACATCTATCTTTTCATCACAAATTAGCTGATATTTTTTTATGACCTGTAGCGTGGTATTAAAATGACTTTGATAATAAAAATCGGATACGATGAGTATATCTACATCTCCGCCTTTTTTTAAAAGATCGGTACGGGATCCGAAGATATATACTGGATCTTTTATCTCCGCAAGTGCAGCTATCAATGCTTTTTGCTGTAAAGAGTCTAATCTAAGATCTGCAAATTGGATCATGGTGCAAAGTTAATTATTAATACAAATAATATTACTAAGAATAGCACATCGTTGAAGTTTTTAAATCAAGCCGTAATCAATTCATTTAAGTAATGAATAATGTTCGGAGAAAAGCGAAGTAGGGATAGCGACAAATCACGATATCCACCCATAATCCCGGCATGGTTGAAAATAAAGAATCCATATTAAAATTTTATAAAGAGCCATAAATATTATATCTAATTTACCTCAGCATCAATGAGAAATTCTGTTTTATAAAAAAGAATCAATTGTACACAGAATGGACCAATTAAATTTTGATAAATACGATACCAGGGGTTACTTTGATGAAATGTTTGGCCAGGATCAAACCATCAAAAGTTATTACCAGATAGTCAAGGATCACATCCAGAAGATTGGTATCAATGAATTATTGCTGTTACAAAAGTCTACAGAGAGAGTCCAGCTTTCTCTTGGCATGACATTTAATGTATACAGTGATAAACAGGGAGTGGAGAAAATCCTGCCCTTGGATATAATGCCGAGAATAATCCCCGGTCAGGAGTGGGACTATCTGGATAAGGGCCTCAAACAAAGGACCTATGCTCTGAATCTATTTGTGGATGATTTGTATCACGATCAAATGATACTTAAGGATAAAATCATTCCTGAATACCTGATTCATACTTCCACTTCCTTTTTGAGTCAGTGTGTAGGTTTAAATCCGGCAAAACGGGTCTGGACGAATATATCGGGAACTGACCTTATAAATGACCATGGTCAATATAAAGTATTGGAAGATAATGTGCGTACTCCTTCGGGTGTTTCGTATTTATTGGCCAATAGAGAAATCTTGAAAAGCACATTTCCAGCCTTATTTGAAGCTTTAAACGTAAGACCGGTATCCAATTATTCGCATCTTTTACGCGACATGCTGGAATCATTAACTGATTTTTCACCAGCTACCATTGCCGTATTGACACCGGGCATTTATAATTCTGCCTATTTTGAACATTCTTTTCTCGCACAGCAGATGGGCGCTGAACTGGTGGAAGGCAGAGACCTGGTGGTACGCGATGAAAAGCTATACATGATTACCACCAATGGCTTGCAGAAAATTGATGTCTTGTATCGAAGGGTGGATGATTCTTTTTTAGACCCGCTTGTATTCAGACCGGATTCTATGCTGGGTGTACCTGGTTTGTTTAATGCCTACTTAAAAGGAAATGTAATTCTTGTAAATGCCCCGGGTACCGGAGTGGCTGATGATAAAGCAATATATGCCTACATACCTCAGATTATCAAATACTATACAGGAGAAGATCCGATATTGCCTAATGTTGAAACTTTTATTTGCGCAAATGATTCGGAACGTAGCTATGTAATTGAAAATATAGATAAATTGGTTGTCAAACAGACCGATGGTAGTGGTGGATACGGTATGCTCATTGGTCCAAAATCCACTAAAGAAGAAATTAATAATTTTAAAGAAAAAATCGTAGACAACCCCAGAAACTACATTGCACAACCTACTTTAAACCTGTCGAGGGTACCTACTTTGACTAATAGTACATTAGAAGGAAGACATGTTGATTTAAGACCATATACTTTGTATGGCAAAGAAATTAAAATTATACCGGGTGCTTTGACCAGGGTAGCACTGAAAAAAGGTTCGTTGGTAGTAAATTCTTCCCAGGGTGGTGGAAGTAAAGATACCTGGGTAGTGGATATTTAAAAAATTAACCCTAAAATTAATTAAAATGCTAAGTAGAGTCGCTGATGCTATCTATTGGATGAATAGATATATTGAACGGGCCGAAAACTATGCCCGGTTTTTGGATGTTAATTTTAATCTGAGCCTGGAGCTAAAAAAAACAGAGGAACAATGGATGCCTTTAGTAATCACTACTGGTGATGTCGCTGATTTTAAAGAGCGGTTTGAAAAATCCGATAAATCCAGTATCATTTATTTTATGGGATTGGATCCATTAAATACCAATTCCATTTATAATTCAATTTCAAAAGCCCGCGAAAATGCCAGATCTGTGCGACCCGAACTCACTATAGAAGTGTGGGAGCAAATAAACTCTCTGTATTATGATGTGAAAAGGGGATTGGATGAGCGTGTGTGGGAGAATAAAGATCCTCGGTTTTTCTTTCAATCTATTA
Organism: Saprospiraceae bacterium; assembly: GCA_044227925.1. Taxonomy (GTDB): domain Bacteria; phylum Bacteroidota; class Bacteroidia; order Chitinophagales; family Saprospiraceae; genus JADJLQ01. The sequence goes on from JBGAVW010000024.1 coordinate 47,252, forward strand.
AGAAAAGTATTCAGCTCTTATATGGCATATTGGATTCGACTATTTCCAGATCTGATGGCTGGCATTTTGGTAAAATAGGTCAGCTGCTGGAAAGAGCAGATAAAACATCACGGGTCATTGATGTAAAATATCACATCCTATTGCCATCGCTTGGCGCAGTAGGTACTTCTATAGATTTGATTCAATGGAGCGCACTATTAAAATCCGTAAGTGCCTACGATATGTACCGCAAAAAATACGGTAAACTGGACCCAATGCATATTTCGGAGTTTTTGATATTGGATAAAGCATTTCCAAGATCTATATTAAAATGCATTACTTCAGCTGAACAATGTATGAATAATATTTCGGGAGTAAGTCCTACAAATCATAATTTAGCCCAACGAGAACTGGGTAAACTGAAAGCCAACCTGGAATATACGGATATCAAGGAAATAGTAAAGTCAGGATTGCATGAAAACCTGGAAGACATCCAGACCAAATTGAATGATGTCTCCAATGCCATTTTCGAGACATTTTTCTCCATTGACAAACTCTTCTCGCTCAAACAAACACAAAATCAAAATCAATAGTCCGCTTTTATCGTTGAATTAAAATTGCTTATTTTACAACTTTTCTGATTGCCAGATTATACTAAATTCTAGTTATACATGACCTATTGTCTTGGAATAAAATTAAAAACCGGATTGGTGGCAGTAGCCGACACCCGAATTACCTCCGGTTCTGAAACTACAACAGCCAAAAAAGTATTTGTACATAAATACGGTTCTTACCCCATTTTCATTATGACTTCCGGCCTTCGGTCTGTACGTGACAAGGTGATTACCTATTTTGAAGAAATATTAAATGAAACCAGCGGTTTCGATAAAATGTATAAAGCCGTAAATGCATTAGGGCAACAAATAAAAAAGGTGGCCGAAGAGGATAGGGAGATCCTCATGAGATCGGGCATCAGTTTTAATATTTTTACCATTGTAGGTGGGCAAATGGCAAGTGACGATTCACCTAAGTTATATATGTTGTACCCGGAAGGTAATTGGATTGAAATAGGAGAAGGTACGCCATTTATGATCATTGGCAATTCGGGATATGGCAAACCGGTGTTGCAGCGTACCATCAATTACGAATCCTCTTTGCTTTTTGCACTTAAGACCGGTATCTTATCTTTTGACAGTACCCGCGTGAGCGCCAACGATGTCGGATATCCCATTGATGTTTTAATTTTTAATTCGGAAACTTTTGAATTAACCGAGCACCGTTTTTATGAGAATGATCTTACTGAGCTTACCAATTATTGGGCTGAAAAATTAAAAAGTGCAGTCAATTCTATACCCGATAATTTAATTAATAAAATTCTAAATAAAGAGACAATAAAGATTGAATAATTCTATCCCTTTCTTTTTCGTTTTCGTAAATCGTATGTAGTGCCCAAATCCATCTCCATCTCTGCAATGGGTATGATAAAATCTTTTATTTCATCCTTGATACTGAATATTCTGCCAATAGTCCCTGTGGATTCTTGCTTAAACAGGATATGGCCGGGAGTATGACCTTCGGCATTGAATCGGGCATGTCTCCTTGCTTCGGCTTCATACGCATTTACCGGAATGGTATCATAATTGCGACCACCGGGATGGGCTACATGGTAAGTGCAGCCGCCTATTGATTTATTATTCCAAGTATCTATAACATCAAAAACCAATGGAGTATCTACTTCTATCGTAGGATGTAAAGCGGATGGTGGAGACCAGGCTTTATATCGTATGCCCGTCACATATATCCCTTTTGAGGCTGTACTTTTTACAGGAATTATTGTTCCATTACAGGATAATAGGTAACGATCAGGGTGCCATCCGCTTAATTTTACCTGTACTCTTTCTACTGAAGAATCTACATACCGTGCAGTACCTACTGAAGTTACTTCCTCTCCCAACACATGCCAGGGTTCCAGAGCCCAGCGGAGCTCTAATCTTATATCTCCTGTATTAAAAGAACCGATTATTGGAAATCGGTATTCAAAAAAAGCATCAAACCAGGAAGGTTCAACGGCATATCCTGCATGATGTAAATAATCTATTACCTGGTTAAAATCGGACCTGATAAAATATTCCAGCATAAATTTATCATGCAGTTCCCTGCCCCAGTGGATGAGCTTTTTGTGATAAGGAGTTTTCCAAAAAGCAGATACTAAAGCACGGATGAGCATATATTGTAATGCGCTCATTCGGGCATGGGGAGGCATTTCAAATCCTCTGAATTCTACTATTCCCAATCTGCCATTGGTGCCGTACGGAGAGTATAATTTATCTATACAAAACTCGGAGCGATGGGTGTTGCCTGACACATCGATTAATAAATTTCTCAGTATTCGATCTGTCAGCCAGTGCGGAGGATCCATGGTCTCAGGTATTTGGCTAAATGCAAGGTCCAATTCGTAAAGAGCATCCTCCCTTCCTTCGTCTACCCTCGGTGCTTGTGAAGTGGGTCCTATAAAACTCCCGCTAAATAAATACGACAGAGAAGGATGATGTTGCCAAAATGTGATCATACTTCTCAGTAGTGAAGGCCTTCTGATAAATGGACTATCGGCCGGACTGATTCCACCCAGCGTGATGTGGTTACCACCTCCTGATCCTGTATGCCTTCCATCAAGCATAAATTTTTCTGCACCTAATCTTGATTTTTTTGCCAGATCATATATTCCCTGGATGGTAGTTGAAATTTCAGCCCAGTTTTTTAAAGGGGGAATATTTACTTCTATTACTCCGGGATCGGGTGTGACCAATATTTTTTCTATTCGATTATCATAGGGAGGCTCATACCCTCCCAACAATATGGGCTTTTTCAATTTATCGGATACCTTGTGTATAAAATCCACTAATTCAAGGTAAGCTTCAATTTTAATCTGAGGAGGCAAGAAGATATATACATTGCCATTCACTATCTCGAGGCAAAGAGCGGTTTTTATAGTTATGTCCATTCTGTGATTTTTCTTTTTTTTACTTTGAATGGATTGCTCTGCAAATTCTTTTAAATTACCAGCAGGAGCAAAGGGATCCCGCTCAAACTGATGATTTTCGATATTGTCAGGCAGTGAACTTAAGGGGAGCCGGTATCCGATTTTAGAATTTCCGGGTATCAGGTACAATTCTTTTCTTTTCAGATTCCATGCACCTGTCTCCCATTCTTCAATCTGGTAATTATAATGAATAGGAATAATGTATCCCACCGGATTAGCTAGGCCATGGTTTAAAACTTCAATGAGTGCCCTTCTCTCCAGGCTATCATGTAAATCAACCTTTAGAGGATCTTTGTCTTTAGGTAATTTGTTTTCTTCCCAGGCAAAATAAAAGGCATCTTCATAGGCCGGTATGATGGATTCATTCTCCAGGTTCATTACTTCTGCAATGGCCTGAGCAAATTTTTTCAAATCTTCTAAATCAGCATTACCTTTGGTATCAAAAGAAGCAAAAAGTTCTTTATTTCGCCAGATCTCTTTTCCATCTTTTCTCCAGTATACTCCATATTGCCACCTGGGTAACGATTCACCGGGGTAAAGCTTTCCCTGCCCAAAATGTTTGATGCCATTTCCCCCATAAAATTCATAGAGCTTATCTAATAAAATGGCCGCAAGTTTTTGTTTATGGACCCCATCAGCCGTTGAGTTCCATTCTGGTGCATCCATTTCATCTACAGAGATAAAAGTGGGCTCACCACCCATAGTCAATCTGACATCCATTTCTTCCAGATCCCGATCTATTTGCGCGGCAAGTACATTAACCTTTTGCCACTTGTCTTCGGTGATAGGAAAAGAAATGCGTGGACTTTCTTCTATACGTGTAATATCATTTTTAAAACTAAAATTAGTTTCACATTTCTGTATCAATCCGGTGATGGGTGCAGCACTAACCGGGTGGGGTGTACAAGTCAATGGGATATGCCCTTCAGATGCAAACAATCCCGAAGTTGGGTCAAGACCTATCCATCCGGCACCGGGAATATACACTTCTGCCCAGGCATGCAGATCGGTAAAATCTTCAGTCGGGCCTGCAGGTCCGGTCAGTGGTTTTTCATCCGGCTTTAATTGGATCAAATATCCTGAAACAAAACGGGCAGCCAAACCGATATGCCGAAGTACTTGTACCAGCAACCATGCCGAATCCCTGCACGATCCGGTTTTTTTACTGAGCGTTTCTGAAGATGTCTGAATACCGGGTTCCAACCGAATGGTATATCCAATAAGCCTGCTTATAAATTGATTTATCTCTACCAGGCAATCAATAGTATGCCTGTTTAATTTTGTTTTGATCTGATCTACCAGTTCCAATACCTGGGGATCGTTGTCTATTATTTCAAAATAAGGCAGTAATTCTTTTGCAATCTGATCTTCGTAAATAAAAGGAATTTTCTCTGCATAGGTATCCAGGAAAAAATCAAAAGGATTAATGATGATCATTTCGGCTATGACCTCTACATCAATATATAAATGATTTATTTTATTTGGAAATACTACTCTGGCAAGGTAATTCCCAAAAGGATCCTGTTGCCAATTGATAAAGTGATCAGCAGGTGCTATTTTTAAGGAATAGGCATGAATGGGTGTGCGCGAATGAGGAGCAGGCTTGAGCCTGATGACCTGGGGCGATACCTCAATAAAACGATCGTAATCGTAGTGCATTTTATGATGTATGGCTACACGAATACCCATTTTTTATTCCTTTTTCTTTAATGCCTCAAAATAGAGTCATTTTAGGTATTTAGATATATAATTTGTGAGCACAAATGTGAAAATCAAATAGACAAAATGGGAAAAATGAATAGGGTAAGAAGGATTAATAAAGTAGATCAGATATATGCTGGCCTATTTGATAAAGTCATCAGCCCTTTGTTTTATCCATTATCATACGATGTCCAAATTTGGAAACGATATATGATCGGCTGGGTAACATGACTTATCTCTGGTTTCTTGGATAAAATCGAATCAAGCCTGGTCAGGATAGTCATCGTTAATTATATGTTAATTTTCATCATATGTATGTATGTATGTATGTCATATATTTGCTTTTGAGTTTTTATCGGACCATCACCCCAAATAATTCATATCAATATTTCTCTACACTTGATTTGAATGATACAGAAACCAGAACGACCTAACGAGGTAGATTTTGATTTTGTATTAACCACTTCAATGAACAAGTAGTAGAGAAAATCTCCACAAGCTTTTTCCCTTAAGCTCTTAATGGCACAGTACACACGAGCTGCATCTGGTTCATTCATTTTATTATTGTTTCTGAATCTAAGTTGACTTTTATCATTTTAGACTGGCAGGTTATTGCTATCCTTATTATAATGAACATCGGATGGCCATGAAACAATATTGCTATGTCACTTTTTAAAACATTATACATATGAAACAACGTATTTATTTGATTTTGGGACTGTTGGTCTTTGGTTTTTTGGGATGTCAGAAGGATTCTTTGACAAAAGAAGAATTGATACTAGAAACGGAAATTCAAGTACAGATCTCGGATGTCCTAATTCGAAAATATATCCAATCCGAGTTTTATTTAACTGATTTTTTTAATTTAAAACAAAATCCAACTATTGAAGTAGGATCAAAGTTAGAAAGCAGAGAATACGAATCATTGGAAGAAATAAAAATAGAAATTGCACGCCAAGATTTAAAATGGGGATTTGTTAAAAAAATTTATGAAGAATTGGGTATACCTGAATGGGATCAAGCTTTAAAATTAGATTTGGATCCAAAGACTAAAATATACTATGTAGGGTTAAAAAAGAAGGATTCTAAACAAATTTCAGCAATAATAGCAGCAGTAAAAATTAATAATTTTTATCACTTGGATATAATCTCCAGAAGTGAAATGGATAATTTTATCAGTAATAAAAGTTTGCAAACAAAGCGAACGAATCTAGCTCCGTTAGTCCTAAGTATGATTGGGTTAGAACAAAATCAAAGCATAAATGGTAAAGCATCAAAAAAATATGTTCAATGGCTCTTAGAGAATAAGAATAATTTATTAGGTTTAGAGTCAAGAGCTTGCTATACCTATAACAATTGCACGGTTGTAAATACAAATATTGCCTTATTTGAACTCGAATCTAGAGATTATCAGGTTACGTGTGTTCCAGGTCAGTATTGTGATAGTCCGACAAGTGGCCCATGTCAATTGTGTGGAACTGGCACAGGATCCACTGGATCTACTGGTGGTGGAAGTGGGGGAACCGGTGGGACAACTACTGTGCTTACACAAACACAACAAGTTAATTTGGAGCTGCTAGAAATTTATCTGGAGCTCACTCCTATCCAAATTTATGACTTAAGAACAAGGCCCTCTATAATAGATCAGATGTATTATGCCTATACTAGTTCTAGTAATTCAATTGCAAAGGCCAATGGTATTTATGATGTTCTGACCAATACCTGGGGTTTAAGTAAATATATAGAGGTGGCACATGAAATTGCCTATTTAAAGCTTTCTTCCCCTGGTAAATCTGAATCATGGTATGTCATTAATGGAATGTGGAATGTATTTAATGGTATAATACATTCAGCATTGGATTTGGCGGGACTCGTACCGGCTGTAGGAGAGGTGGCGGACCTGGCGAATGCAGGCATTTATGTATTGCAAGGTGACAAAGCAAGTGCTTCATTTTCGATATTAAGTGCAGTACCATTTACCGGATGGATTTCAACAACGGGAAGATTTGGTGCAAAAGTGTTAAGAAGAGCTGATGGGGTAAAAGAAATATTCGAATATAGAAACATCAATGGAAAAATTGATTTTGGTGATCCCGGACAGTTGAGAAGGGTGCTGCAAATACCAACAGGATCTAGTAATATTGCACATCATATTATCCCTACTAGTTTAATGTTAGAGGATGTTGTTCAAAACGCTGCTAAGAGTGGAAGATTTCATATGAATGCATTGTTCAATGGAATTCCTTTATCATCTACTTTGCATGGTACTGGATTTGATACTGCGCATAGAGTTTATAACGATAAATTGAGAATTCACTTACAAAAATTTGCCACAATAACGCCTTCTGCTGCAGCCCAAGAATTGTTAAATTTGACCAATTCTATAAGAACTCAACTAAATCAAGGAAAGAAATTAGACCAAATTACTTTTTAATGCATTATTTAATCAAAACTTCAGAATATCCTTGGCAATGTGAAAACCTTAGGCAAGATTACTTAGCATGGGTTGAAAACTCAATTTATACATTTACAAAATTTCATACCGAGCCTAATTTGGATGCATTCATTATTAGGAAAACTGCTAAACTGACAGATTTGATCGATGGCGGTCCATTTGGGTTAAATAAAGGATTATTAATTACAAACAAATTATTGGGGATATTACAATCAAGTAATATCCCTGATGATTTGATAAATGTTACAGATGCTTATGTATATCAAAAGGATAAACGTATCAGGTATAATGGGGTTTATTATGCAGGGCTCTTTACAAAGACTTATGTGGAGGATTATATTGATTTGCCTGGTTGCATTTTTGAATATAGATTTAATATTCATATAGATAATCGAGGAGATTATGTATTTGAGAAAAAAATGATAAAGTTTGAAACTTTACGAGAGTTAAAAATATTTAAAGAGAGGAGTGCTATGGGCATGACGGATGCTTTGAAACCTTTCCAAATAATCCTTAAAAGAGATGATTTTGATTTTATAGTATTACCTGAAATAGAAATTTTTCCTATAATATCTGAAAAATTTAGACAAACACTTTTAGAAAATAAAATTACAGGAATCGATTTTGAACCATTGGATGGAAAAGCATACTATGGCCGCATTTCCCACCCTTTTATATTTGGCAAACGAGAACAGATGAATTCCTTACTGATCGAAAAGGAAAAGCATGATAAAGAAGAAAATGAAAAGAAAAAACTTATTCCGGTACATGTAACACCACAAGAAGAATGGAATGACAAAGTGCAATCATATCATTCTCAAATTTCAGAGTATTATCATACTTTAGATCAGGCTGGAACTGCAATTTTTCCTGCTATTCCATATCCCGATCATAAAATTAATCAAGATTTAGCATCCATGGTATACTTTCGAATTAAAGAAGGAAATGGATCTGAATATTCAATTTGCCTGCCACCGATGTATTCCGTATTCGAATACCCAAGATTTTGTATTCGACATTTATTTCCACTTGGTGATCAATTAATACTGTCTACTCCCAAATGCGTAATAGCCCTTAGCGGAAAGGATATTAGTAAGCACTACAGAAATAGTAAATGGATAGATTCAGATTTGAAAAATAAAATTTACTATAATTTGCAGAAAAATAAACTCTCCATATTTGACTACAATACATCCAAAGAAATTGATACCATCGAACTACCGGATGCTGAATATAACTCAAAAAGAGACAAAATAGCACCTCTTTCAATTCTCGCCATAGGTAACCTTGACACATTAATTATGGTGTCTATGGATGGTATTTATGCTTGTGATAGACAAGGGGGCTATAAATTATTGTTTCCTGATTCAGCAGTATTATCTGAAATTGCGGAAGATTTTGAAGAAGAAGATAAAGAAATAGATCTTTTATCTGATGCTGCAGGGGAGATAAGTGTGCATGTATCCGTTAGTCCAGACTATAAAAAAGTTTTGATTGGAAGTACAAGCGGTTCTTTCCTAATCTACGATTCAAATTTAAATTTAGTGGATACAATAGAATTTTTAGATTCTGCATCGTATCCAGATAATCTTAGATCCATTTTTTCTTTAGATGGCAAGCATGTTTTTCTATGTGGAGGCAATCCAGGAAATTATTCTGCAGGAATACAAAAAATGGATGATCTTGAATCGGATCCAATAATGATTCATGGAAATTTTAAAGTTAAATCTGGATTGGCTTTTATGGATGGATTCATTATTGGTGATGGAGATGGTTGTATACAAGCTTTGGATATGAACGGTCATAGATTATGGAGAGAGTATATTGGAGCCCAAATTTCAAGTATTTACTTTCAAGAGTCAGAAAAACAATTAATTGTAGGTACCTATCTAGGTACTATTCATTTTTATGATTTACAATTATCAGGAGACTTTTTAAAAGATCTAAAATTGGAATTGAAACGCTTGGGGATAATTAGAAGTGCCAAAGAAATCATATGGTGGAAATAGAATTTGAGTTGAGCTGTAACTAATTGATAATAAGTTTTCTATTTTATCTATGAATTTAAAATAAGAGATTAGATTGTTAACAAAGTTTAAAAGCAATTTTCTTTTCTATATGACACAAAATTTAATGTAGTAAATGGCATTGCCCTCCACTTGCCTGTTTATACACCATGGATTTGTGATACAGGACAAAGCTGAATTACATTAACGCATATATCATACCAAACATTGCTTTGAATTAGCTGCCGAAATGGGCATACCGTGTATGCGATTAAACACAGGCAGATGGAATACCATTAAGTCCTTTGATCAATTTATAAAAAAACGTGGACAGGAACCGGCTTTGCCGGGTTATACTGAAAAAGATGCTTTTAAATGGTGTATTGATAGTTCCATAGAATGCACAAAACGTACAGAAGAGAGTCTTACTTGCATTCGAAAATCACCAGGCCCTGGGATCTCTGTATGAAATGGCGGTTTCTATATATTAGATTGATTTTTGGTGGTTCAGTTTTCGTTTGATAACATTCGGAATCTTTCATTATTCTTCATCAAATCTGTCATTTTTTACCAGTTTTGGCGAAGTATGCGATTAGATTATTTTGACTCACTACAAGGTTTAAATTTATCGCAGATAAGGTATAAAACCTCGCAGGTTTGCTTAAATCCCCCCAAAAATCACCCCTACATACTCCACCATTTTTGCTATTTTGCTAACCTAAATCTGTTATTCGAATGAAACCATTTTTCAGCTTTATTCTATGTCTTGCTTTTATTAGCATTTTTGGTCAAACTAAAAAACCTAAAGAATCAAAATCTCCAGCGATCCCGGTAGTAAGCACTATGCCTGCCGCAGATACTTTTAAATCAGATGTATTTGCAGGCCTTAAAATGCGGAGTATTGGCCCAGCCCTGGTATCCGGCCGTATAAACCAAATCGTGGTAAACCCGGATAATCACTCAGAATATTACGTGGTAGTAGCATCGGGTGGTATATGGAAAACTACAAACTCCGGCACCACATTCGCTCCTGTTTTTGATAGCTATGGTTCGTACAGCATGGGGGCTTTGACCATGGATCCTTCCAATCACTCTGTACTTTGGTTGGGTACGGGCGAAAATAATAACCAGCGATCTGTGGCTTATGGTGATGGCATTTATAAATCAGAAGATGCCGGCAAGACCTGGAAAAATATGGGACTTAAAAATTCTGAGCATATAGGCCAGATAGTCGTTGACCCAAAAAATAGTGATATCGTATATGTTGCAGCCTATGGTCCTCTATGGGCCAGTGGAGGTGAAAGAGGTATATATAAAACTACAGACGGGGGTAAAAATTGGTCCAGAATCTTACATGTAAGCGACCATACCGGATTCAATGAAATACATATGGACCCTCGTGATAATAAAGTGTTGTTTGCTTGTGCTCATCAGCGACAAAGAAAAATATTTACCTACATCGGTGGAGGTCCCGAAACCGCTTTGTATAAAAGTACAGATGCAGGAGCTACCTGGAATAAGGTTGTTGGTGGTTTCCCAAGTGGAAAAGATTTGGGTCGTATTGGCTTGGCCATATCTCCAGCCAAACCCGATTATATATATGCCATTGTAGAGGGTGATGAGACCGGAGTGTACAGAAGTACCGACCGGGGTGTGAGTTGGGAAAAACGATCCGGATACCAAACCAGTGGTAATTATTACCAGGAGTTAATATGTGATCCAATAAATCCCAATAGGGTGTGGAGCACCAATACATTTCTGATGATTACCGATGATGGGGGCAAAACCTGGAGGCAATTTGGCGAGAAAAACAAACATGTAGATAATCACGATGTATGGGTAGATCCATCCAATACCTTGCACACCAGGGTGGGTTGTGATGGTGGTTTGTATGAATCATGGGATGATGGACAAAACTGGCATTTTAAATCAAACCTGCCCATCACCCAATTTTATAAAGTTGCTGTAGATTATGCTAAACCTTTTTATGGTGTGTATGGAGGTACCCAGGATAATTTTTCATTAGGTGGGCCATCGCGTACTGTGAGTGGTAATGGTGTAGCCAATAGTGATTGGTATATCACGTGTGGTGGTGATGGATTTGAATCCCAGGTAGATTATACGGATGATAATATTATCTATGCCCAGTCTCAATATGGTGGATTGCAACGATTTGATAAACGCAGTGGAGAGCAAACCGATATCAGACCTATTGAATATCAAAATGAAACGGCTAACAGATGGAATTGGGATGCTCCCCTGGTAATTTCCCAGCACGATCCTAAACGATTGTATTTTGCAGCAAACAAGGTGTATCGAACCGACGACAGAGGAGACTCATGGAAAATAATCAGCCCCGATCTCACCTCAGGCATAGATCGAAACAGACAAGAGGTAATGGGAAAGGTCTGGAGCATGGATGCTGTGGCCAAAAATGGGTCAACTGATATCTATGGTAATATTGTGTCCCTTGCCGAATCCAAGCAAGATCCTGACTTATTATGGGTAGGTACGGATGATGGCCTCATTCATGTCACTACGAATGGGGGTACTTCGTGGAACAAACTAAATGCGATACCCGGCGCTCCATCCATGTCATACATCAATCAGATCATCGTTTCATTACATGATAAAAACACGGCGTATGTAGCCATCAATCAGCATCGTATGGCTGACTTCAAGCCTTATTTATTCAAAACTACAGACCTTGGAAAGACCTGGACATCAGTGTCAGCCAATTTGCCACAGAGAGGATCTGTGTATACTATTGCTGAAGATCATGTAGATCCGAATCTATTATTTGTCGGTACAGAATTTGGGTTGTTTGTTTCTGTAAATGGCGCTAAGACATGGACCCAGATTAAAAATGGTCTGCCTACCATAGCAGTGCGTGATCTTGAAATCCAACGACGGGAAAATGATTTAGTATTGGCAACTTTTGGAAGGGGATTTTGGATTTTAGAAAACTATGCGGCCCTTAGGAATTTCGATAAAAAGAATTTGGATAAACCTGCATTCATATACCCTGCTAAAGAAGCTGTGATGTACAATCCCTGGTTTCCACTGGGTGTCAGAGATAAAGGCTTTCAAGGGGAATCTCACTATACTACTCCCAATCCTGCACCTGGTGCAACCATTGTATACAATATAAAAGAAGATATCAAGACATTGAAGGAAATACGTAAGGCAAAAGAGGCAGAAAAAATCAAAAAAGGGGAGCCGGTGTATTATCCGGGCATAGATTCCATGCGCATGGAAGATAATGAACCCGAACCTTATGTATTGGCAACCATTACTGATGAAAATGGTGAAATAGTGCGCAGATTAAAACTACCTGCTAAAAAAGGGGGTAATTCATTTTTTTGGGATTTGCGCTCAGCTCCCGTAAGTAATGTGAGTATTGGTGGAGAAGGACCGGTCTCTGTATTTGCCAGTGCTGAAAAAGGATATCCTGTATTGCCCGGCAATTATAAAATATCCCTGAGTAAATTTCAACATGGTGTGTATACAGACCTGGATGCCAGCACTACTATCAAAGCAACTCCTTTGAATAATGCTACCATTAAAGCAGAAGATCAGAATGCTGTACTTGCTTTTAATAAAGATGTGGCAGAAATGCGAAGACTATCTTCTATGGTGCAACGCTACCAGGGGGATCTGTCCAATAAACTGAGATTTATTAAGGCCGCATTTTTACAAACCCCTAAGCTGCCACTATCAGTAAATAATGAAGCTTTGGCATTAGAAGAGAGATTGAGAAAAGTAGGCATTTTGATGAATGGAGACCAAACCCTCTCATCCCGCGAATTTGAAACCCTGCCTGGTATTAATGGTAAAGTATTTAGCATCATCGGTAGTCTCTGGGATATTTCCAGTGGGCCCACCGGAAGTATGAAAAAAACATTTACCGAAACCAATACCGAACTAAATAAAGTGATCATTGAAGTAAATGCCATTACAGACGAAGTATCGAAAATAGAAATGCAATTGGAAAAAGCAGGTGCCCCTTATACACCGGGCAGGATGCCGGGGATCAGGAGGAGTTGATAGAGTATTGCCTTGTTAGTGTGGCTTTTCTTTGGTATTGCTAAATAAAATGAATTAGATTATCTATTCGACTGGAGTCAATTTTCTTTGCACTCCTGTTTTTATAATAAAAAATGGGATATTTGCTTGCGCAATCCGGTTTTATTGAAAAACAAATTTAATTATTATAAAAATTCGTTTCTAAGGCATGATCTAAAGTCAAGTATTACCCTTTTATTTGTGGCTTTACCATTGTGTCTGGGAATTGCCTTAGCAAGTGGAGTTCCTGTTTACACAGGTTTGATAGCTGGTATCGTTGGTGGAATCGTAGTGTCTTTCATTAGCAATTCCAGTCTTGGTGTAAGTGGACCTGCGGCAGGACTGGTTACTATATGTGCTACTGCCATACTAGAATTAGGAAGTATTGATTTATTAGCCATAGCAATAGTTATAGCAGGTGTATTGCAACTAATTTTAGGTTTTTTTAAGTTAGCTGGTTTTTCTCATTTTATTCCTTCCCCGGTAATAAAAGGCATGTTAGCTGCTATTGGAATATTATTAATGACAAAACAAATTCCGATAATCATTGGATATAATAAGCCTGATTTTTGGAGTGCAGAATTATTCAATATTTTTACTTTTAACCACGGTTTTCAGCATATAAAGAATCTTTATCAAACTTCATCTTTCGGAGTTACAATCATTTCTGTGATTACCGTTTTTATTTTGTTTATTTGGCATAATCTAAGATACAAGTGGAGCAAAAAAGTGCCCAGCGCATTCGTGTCGGTGATCTGCGGAGTATTGATGGCCTGGCTGCTGAATGTGTTTGCTCCAACATTAAGTTTAAAATCAGATCATTATATTCAATTGCCTCAAAATATTTTTTCCAATATTCGATTACCTGACTGGCACATAATGATTCAATGGTCAGCTCAGTCCGCATTAATCTGGAAGACAGGTGTAATCATCTGCATCGTAGCCTCATTAGAAAGCTTATTGTCTACTATTGCAGTAGATAAATTGGATCCTTTTAATCGAATTACTGATCAAAACAGGGAATTGATAGCTCAGGGAGTTGGAAATACGCTCAGTGGCTTACTCGGGGGCCTCCCTATTACTGCCGTGATAGTAAGAGGTTCTGCCAACCTGGAGGCGGGTGCCAGATCAAAACTGTCAGCCATATTGCATGGCATATGGTTGTTATTAGCTCTATTATTTGCAGTGGCCTTTATTAATAGAATTCCCTATGGCGTATTAGCAGTGATTTTAATAAGGACGGGTTATAATCTTGCGAAACCAGCTATGTTTAAGGATGTGTATCAGCAAGGCAAAGAACAGTTTTTGCCCTTTATAGTTACTATAATCGCTATTCTTTTTTCTGATTTATTGATTGGTGTATTAATAGGATTTATATATGCTATTTATTTTATGATGAAAAATCAATACAAAGCGGGTTTTATATCCACAGAAACTCCCTGGAATCATACACGCAAATTTGAATTAAAATTTGATCAACAAGTAAGTTTTCTTAATAAGCGAAAACTTACTGAATATTTAGATAAAATTCCTGACTATAGTATAGTCGAATTAAATGGATCTCAAACCAGCTATTTTGATAGAGATATATTGGAAATCATTCAGGATTATAAATCAAAGTCTTTTAGAAAACACATTGAATTAAAGCTTATAGAAATTCCTGAAGTAAAAACAAT